>CANSUS010000075.1 GCA_947650155.1 uncultured Lachnospiraceae bacterium | reverse complement strand
ATATTTGGTCTGTTATATGATGGAAGTTTGAATATGGAGTTATATTATTCCCGGTGCCAGTTGTGGCATGGGGATTATTTTGTTGCCCGTCCCGGAGGTTACGAGGGCAGATCTGAGGAAGATATGGCAAAGGATACAATAGAAAGAGTTGAAAAAGCCCAGAATAAAGCACTGGAACATTTGGATTATATTCTGGAAACGGTTTCCACACCGGATTTTGTTGAGGTCGTTGGACGTGTCGGCGGCGATACAGTCACTTATAGGGTGTATGATGACGGATCTGTATATGAGAAATGAGCAGGGAGGTATTTAATCATGAGGCTTGATTACAGGAAGGAGAAGTTTCAGAAAGTCAGTGTATGTGGCATTCCATGCGATTTCAGCGATATGCGCATAGACAGGAGGACCGTACCAAAAGAACGATACCAGTATGAGGTTGCCGATGATGATGAGAGTCAGGGTGATCCAGTAAGAGTAGGATATGGTATCATGGTGAATTTCATCGGAACACTGATTAGTGATGTGCCGTTGCCGCTTGTAGATGATAAAGTATTATGGCTGCAAGATGGGGATTTTGTATATCTGTAGAACTGGGGAGGGGGCAGATTTGCATGACAGCAGGA
Organism: uncultured Lachnospiraceae bacterium; assembly: GCA_947650155.1. Lineage (GTDB taxonomy): Bacteria > Bacillota > Clostridia > Lachnospirales > Lachnospiraceae > RGIG3002. Next base: position 16,438 of record CANSUS010000075.1, on the reverse strand, counting down.
ATGCAGTATCTGTTGATATGTTGCAAGATGAAAAATAGAATACATATTATGCTTCATAAAATGTATACAGTTTATGTATCATTTATAAAAACACTTTATGATGAGTAAAAGTAATCGTTTTATGATTGGATTTATGACGTTGAATGTTGATATAATTTGACAAATCGGAGGTGATAAAGTGATTAATATTGATTTCAACAACATAAACGATGAGATCGTCTACGAGGCATTTCATGTGGATGGGAATGAAGCTGAGGCGTTGAATGACAGCTATCTGGAACTTTTTGAATTGATTGGACGGGACGCTATGCTAAAACTGTTCACTCATTTTCATGGAGATAAAATCGAGTGCCCCATGCGGCTGTACCGTGCGGAGTTTATTGCTGATCTTGCGAAAAATGAAACAGACAGGCGTGAAAGGGCGAAAATTGCAAGGGCAGGCGGATATTCTGCAAGGGTGATAGAAGGGGTATTGAGCAAACGTCGAAAAGAAAATGAGACGGAATAATATATAGGGCAAAACAAAACTAAAAATACTACGTAGAATGGCAGGGAGATGTTGTGAAGTTTATTTTGGTATGTAGTTCTTTTATCATTTTTGTTTTTGGTTTGATAAAGATTATTAAACGAAGAATTAAAAATGAAACGAAGAGAAAGGATTTAGTGCTGATTGGAGTGGCAGTAGCTATTTATATTGTAGCTGCGGCTATGCCAGAAAGAAAAGCAAGTAGAGAGAATGGAGGAGTGGAAAGGTCAGCTAATACATATGGGGTAGAAAATGCAGAATATATAACTGATGATATGCAGGTGGAAACACTGACTGATTTTTCAGAAGAGAGGGCATTTGTGCAGTTTACTGATTATTCGGAAGAAGATTTAAAAATGGCTGAGGATGGAATAAGGGCTATGCTTACGGATGATGAAGGCGAGAAGGCTCAATATGCGATGGAGTATATTGAGCATGAACCTCAGGGCGGAAACAGAATGGCACTGATTGATACACTGGGTAAAATTTTATGGAAATCGGATCGAACGTTAAATGATCTGTCATTGACGGAAATAAGTGAATTCAAAGATGGGTTGGCTTACTTTATATTTGATGGAAATGAGGGAGAAAGCTATAACATCATTGATTGGGAAGGTAATATAACTTATACGAAAGAATGCTCGGAAGATTTTATGTTTCTTTCACACGGAGGAGGATTGTTTTTAGTTGCAGAACATATTGCAAGTTTAGATGTTGATGAGTGGCAGATTGGAACCATTGATAAAAATGGTGATATTGTTGCGGAATATAAAGCCTATGAGATAACGACACCCCAAGAAAAACCACTATCTGTGGAGGAGCCTATTGATCCGTCTTTCAGTCTGCAAGAGATTGATGATGCATTAGGCAGACTTGCTGAAGAACGTCAGAAATGGGTTGAAGAGAGTTGGGAATACGATGGAGAGACTGATGAAGAATATTACAGATTGATTGAAGAAACAGAAATGGAATTCCAAAACAGATATGATGAGCTGACGGAGAGAAAGATTCAGATTCAGGAGCAATATGCTGTGCAGGCTGAAGAATATCAAGAATATCAGACGGAACTTGAGGAATATGAGGCAGATAGTCAGCATATGCCGGAAACGATTGCTTTTGATAAGAATTCTAGTCATGATTATCAATCGTTATGTGAATATCTTGGAGAAAATGTTTACAGAGTACCATTGGAGAACGGTTTTGCAATATTGAATTTGGATTCCCAAAGTGTTATCAGCTTGAATACATATTCTGAAAATACAGCTCATATTGAGCAGTTTATAACCGGTTTTGACAATGGTACTGCCACTGTGTTATATAACGAACCCATAGATATGGAGAAAATGGAAGAAGATAATACGGACGTTAATTGGGCGACGTTTCTGAAAAACTCATATTCCCTGTGCCGTATGGAGACAGATGGTACAATAATCCCTATTGTGTCAAATAGCTGGACAAACTATGTTCTGCCCAATATTTTGAATGGGGAAAATGAATTTCAGGATGGTCTGTTATTTGTTCCTTACAGCGGGGGAGACGATACAACAGGTGTTTACTATAACATTGACGGAGAAGTTGCTCTTGAATTCTCCGAATACAATGGGAAAAGTGTATATTTTTGTGATCCTTTCTATAACGGATATGCCCTTATGTTAATACAGGGCGCTGATCAGCTTACTTATTTTACGGTCATTGATAAAAGCGGAAAACAACAGTTTGAACCTCAAACAGGTTTTGAGGATGTATATATGAGTAGCGATGGAAAGTATCTCGTTGCGGTTAAGTGGCATAATTTAACGGTGTTTGATATCGCGGGAAATGAAGTGGTAAGTGTGGAAAGTGAGCAAATATCATCAGATGACGGATTGCACATACGCAACCAACAGATACATTCAGAACATAAATATGATGTGTGTGATGAGGTGATCAGATTTAGGGAGTTTTATGTGAATGTAAAAGAGAAAACGGTTATCGGATCACATTTCAATACTGAGGTTGAATTTTAAGAAATGGGATAGCAGGATGATTTTCGATGTATTATGTTGAAAAGATATCGCAGCAAGAAAAGATAAAATATGGAAAATGAAAAAGGAGCAAGGGTGTAAACGATGACCACATATGATATTTCTGGAAATATGGTTACTATTTCCAACGATATGGAAAATGAGCGATATTTATTAAGTACTACGGATGAATATATTGAATCTGTTAATGAAACTTTTGATGAGTGGTATGCGGCGCGGGGAAGTTGTTATGGCATAGTGGAAGAGACAGATAATCTTTATAATGGTTCGATAGTGCCCCTTATTAATATAGGAATAGATATTTTAAATGCTCAAGGGGTGTACTCCTTAGACGAAGACTCTTTTTATGATAAGTATGTTAAAAAATTCCATTTGTCAGAGCATGTGTTTGAAGTTGTACGTTCCATGGAGAAAGCGGTAGAAGCAGTCAATATTCGCCAAGAGGAAGAAGAGATGTATCGGCAGGTCCGAAAAGAGAGCAGAGGCAGGGTGGTAGGCGGCGGTTTTGGTCTTGGCGGAGCGATTAAGGGGATGGCACAAGCCGGAATGATGAACGCAGCCAGCGGAATAGCGCATTCTGCATTCAATGCAGTTGGAAATGTTGGTTCGGGAATTGCTGCCAGTTCAGACAAAGCGGCGATTTACAAAAAATATAAGGAACCCTTAAACACAGCTCTTATGCAAGATTTGTATGATATTCGCAATGCAATTAGAACTGCACTACAAAAGGAAGCAGGTATTGTTTGCAAGTATGTGACAGATTCCGAGTATGACAAGGCAAAAGCAATATGGAATAATTATAGGCTTGGCAGGATTCCCGCGGAGAAGAAAAAAGAGCAGATTATAGAAGCTCTGACATTAAATCCGTATAGTATAGAAATTTATGATTCTATATGGGAAGATTTTGGAGATGAAAATGGCGAGTTAAGAAAGATGGCCGCATATTTCGGTATTCCCTTAGAACAGCAGATTGCAGAAATAGCAGAACAATATGGGGATGATTTATTTACCAAAAACTGTAGTTTATATGAAGAATCGTTTGATAAAAAGACGGCTGCCGTTCAGATTGAAAATCAAATCAAGGCAACTTTGGATGAGTTGGTTCAATATTGTAAAAGACAGACGATATCGGAAGATAATATATCTAAGATTGCACAGTGTAAGCAGCTTTTAGAAGAAATTGACATTGAAGTCAGGACTGTCAAGGGAGTTACCTATGATACAAGAGAATTGGCTGAAAATGTTCGGAAAGACTTCGCAACTTTTTACCGGGCCTTGCAGGGAAAAGATATTTTTGAAAAGGAGACATATGAATATCTAAAATCTGCGGATTACATTACAGAGGAATTCAAAGGCATTTTTGAGTCTGTATTTGGGACAGAATATGGGTTGCGGACACCCGAAAAAATTTATGAGAATATTGATTTTATTATCAGACAGTCATTATCGGATGAAATAATCAAAGGTGGATGGATTGATATACCAGATCATATCGGTTCTTTTTCATCAAAAGAGACTATGATTTCTTCTGTCGCAGGAACCTTGGCAGAAGAACTGATACTGGCATTGTTCGACCGATCTTCCAAAGGGAAATCAGGGATATTGCTCACGAACCGTTTCCTAAGAATTTATGCAAAAGGGCTTCTTTTAGGTGAGAATTTGGCATATCCGATTGAACAGGTTGAAAAAATTGAATGTCAGGAAAATGATACATATGTTATTAACATTCAGGAACAAAGTCCTGTAACATTTTCTATGAAGCGGACTGATTTGACAGTCGATGAACAACTTGCATTCAGTGATATGTTAAACGAACTGATACGAATTGTAAAGAATTTGTCTACAGAAAACAGGCTTCAATTATTTAGAATTTACAAACATACAAAAATATGTAGATGTGGGATGCTGCTTTTAGCGGATGAAAAGATATGTCCATCGTGTAAATGTATGATAAAAGATAATGGCGAATTTGTGGAAACACAGATTTGTCCTAATTGTAATAATTATGTCCAAATCGGTAAGAAATTCTGTTCGATATGTGGATATCAGCTAGATGGGAATGAAGATTCTTCAAATATTTCGGAAGCTGAGGAGGCAAAAAGTAATGAAAACGAAAAAGATGTTTCAGAGAACTTAGGAGAAACGTTCAAAGAACTTGTTTGTCCTAATTGTCATAGCATAGTAAAAGCAGGTAAAAAGTTCTGTTCCAAATGCGGAACTAAAATACAATAAAGGAGAAGAAGAAAATGAGCAAAAAATGTATGAAATGCGGTGCCGAATTAGAAGACAATGCGTTTTTTTGTGATGAATGCGGGGCGCAACAGGCAACGCCAGAAACAACGGCTTCTGTGGAAGGACATGTATCACAAACTAATGCGAAGATTCCATCCACAAATCAAATTGTGAAATCGGTTGAGGGGCTTGTTGATCGAATACCTATTAATTCGGGAAATCAGTCTGCAAATTTGTCGCCTGACATGATTAAAAATTCTGCCGGAGGAATCGCTTCCTTTGTTTTGGGAATTATTGCAATCTGTTCGCTTGGGATGTCTGTGATTCCTGCTGTTTTAAGTATTGTTATGGGAATTATAGCAATCAAAGACCCAAATGTGAAGCATGGTCTTCCCGTTGCTGGTTTGATTATGTCTGTCATTTCTTTTGTTTTGTTAATCATTTTCGTCATTATTTGACCAACTAGGGAGCATTCTGTATGGGTAGAATGCTCTTGATTCCTTTGTTAATTTGGGGATTGTAAACATTTTCTGATAGTATTTAAACTTAATTATTCTGTATGTAGAATTATGTTATCGTATATGTAAGGTACATGCTGATATATTCTTTCTATAGTATTAAGCATACCATCAGACATGGTATGAGTATGGAAAGAAAGGAGACGGGTATGGGCAAACTGAAATTATTTGAGAACATCTTAAAAGCAGTAACCACATTAGTGGCTGCGCTTACAGCCTTTGTCAAATTTATTGGCATGGCTTTCAGTATGAAAACAGAGCAGGCATAATGCAGAAACCTGTAAAGAAGCAAACTTCTGTAAGCGGTGAAAGAACGACAGAGGACAAATGAGATATTGATGGCGGGATGAAAAACGGAATAAAAAATCTAAGCAGGGGCTTTTCATAGGGGAAGCTCCTATTTTCGTTGCGCCACCTCTGTCTGGCAAGGAAAATTTAAGAGAAAAGGAGATGGTTTTATGTCGGCAAATGTAGAAACAATGTTCTCCGTAAGGGAGAAACCGTGGCATGGATTGGGAACAATCGTTATGGAAGCACCCACATCAGCAGATGCCCTTCGGCTTGCGGGGCTTGACTGGAAGGTGGTGCAGGAGCCTGTGTACACTGGTAATCAGGAACCAATAAAGGGATATAAGGCAAATGTGCGGAGTTCCGACAGGAAGGTGCTTGGCGTGGTATCCGACCGCTATAAGGTGGTACAGAATACGGATGCGTTCAGCTTTACCGATGAACTGCTTGGAAAAGGGGTGCGTTATGAGACAGCCGGATCATTGCAGGAGGGAAGGAAGGTATGGCTCCTTGCAAGACTGCCAAAGGAGTATGTCATTGCAGGGGAGCGGATCAGCTCCTATCTGGTATTTTCTAATACCCATGACGGCTCCGGCTCTGTGAAAGTAGCCGTGACTCCTGTAAGGGTGGTATGTAACAATACTTTGAACCTTGCACTGAATACCGCAAAGAGAAGCTTTTCTATGATCCACGCAGGCAACATCCATGACAAGATTCAGGAAGCGAAGGATACTCTCTTTATGGCGGAGCAGTACATGGACAGCCTCGGTATCGAGTTTGAGCAGTTACGGAGACAGAAGATCACGGATGCACAGGTAAAGGAGTATATTGAACTGCTCCTGCCGATGGAAGAGGATGCAACGCCAATTCAGAGTAAGAACATTATCAAACTCCGCATGGATATGAAACAGAGGTATTATGAAGCTCCCGATCTGCAGAAAGTAGGAAACAATGCGTACCGCTTTATCAATGCGGTGTCGGATTTTGCCACACACAGCAGCCCTTTGAGGAGGACGGCAAATTATAACGAGAACCTGTTTGCGAGGACGGTTGACGGCAACCCGTTGATCGACAGGGCATACCAGCTTGTAAAAGCGGCATAGACAGGAAACGATTTTTAACCTTTTGGTCTGAAAAAATAGTATATCACGGGAAGAACAAAGAGCGAATAAGGGCAGTCGGGCATGATGTTTCGGCTGTCCTTATTCTTTTGCCAGTGTCCGGGACAGATACCGGGCAGGAAGGGAGAATAAACATGTTTGAGAAAATAGCATTAGCAGGAGTCAGCAATGCAGAATGGCTCCGCTTACGGAAATCAGGGATCGGCGGTTCCGATGCAGGGGCGATCTGCGGCGTGAACCCCTACAGCAGCGCCATGAAAGTATTTCAGGATAAAACAAGTGAAGCAGTTGAAGAACAGGACAGTGAGGCAATCCGTATCGGGCATGATTTGGAAGACTATGTGGCGCAGCGGTTTGCGGAGGCTACCGGCTTAAAGGTGCGGAAGTCTAACTATATGTACCGAAGTGTGGAGCATCCCTTTATGATCGCAGATGTGGACAGGCTGATAGCGGGAGAAGATGCGGGACTGGAATGTAAGACAACAAGTGCTTACAATGCGGATAAATGGGCGGATGGTGACATTCCGCTCCATTATGTGATGCAGTGCTACCATTACATGGCTGTGACAGGGAAAAAGGTGTGGTATATTGCGGCGGTCATCTTAGGCAGGGAATTTACCTACCGCAGACTGGAATGGGATGAGGAACTGATCGGACGGCTGATATCCATAGAAGATAATTTCTGGAATCATCATGTGGTGCCGGGCATCATCCCGCCGCCAGATGGGAGCAGAGCCTGTGATGAGGTGCTGGAACAATATTTCCATACAGCGAAGAAAGCCAGCGCGATCGAACTGGTCGGATTTGATGAAAAGTTGCGGAGGCGTGAAGAAATCCTTGGTTTTATTTCTGAACTGCAGGAGGAACAGAAGCAGATCGAACAGGAAGTGAAATTGTTCATGCAGGATAATGAACTGGCGAGCAGCAACAGCTTCAATGTTTCATGGAAAAACATCGACTCCACAAAGCTTGATACGAAACGGATAAAGGAAGAGAGACCGGAGCTTTATGCTGATTACGGTAAGGTATCCCATTCCAGACGGTTTGAAGTGAAGGCGGCATAGGAGGGTGCTATGGAAGAAAAGGAATTGAGGGAACTGTTACAGCAGAGGCTCCATCTGGAACTTATGTGTTTTAAAGATTCTACGCTCCAACAGGGAAAAGAGGATATTTTCAAGGCTTCTTACAGGATTGAAATTTATGTGAATCTGTATGAAATTCTGTTAGCATATACAGAAAATTTACAGAGCGGCATGATAAGGGAACTTTTGGGGCTGAGTTTTGGCATACTGGATCATCTTTATCAGGAATGGCTGGACAGGGAGGACAGCTTTTATGCGGAACTGAGGGAGTATGCGTGTTATGAACTGGAAACAATCCCGAAAAAAGCAGATCCGTATGCGGGAGAGGAGGAAAAGGATGGAACAGAACCTGATCAGGCTGCTTAAGGCAGATGAGATTGAATGCAGGGTGTCCTTGATCAACGAAAAGGGCTTGAGCCTGCTGCTCTATAAAGATGCAAGGGTAGACCAGAAGATATTGGATGAAACATTTGGAATCTTTGGATGGCAGCGGAGCCACCAGAGCATAGAGGGGAACCTCTACTGCACCGTAGCGATTTTGGATAAAGAAACCGGGGAATGGGTAGCAAAGCAGGATGTGGGAACGACAGGCTATGCTGAAAAGGAAAAATCACAGGCATCAGACAGCTTTAAGCGGGCGTGCTTTAACTGGGGGATCGGCAGGGAACTTTATACGGCGCCTTTTATCTGGCTGCCGGCAGGGAAGGTTTCGATCCAGAGTAAAGAGAACCGCTATATTTGTAATGACCGATTCTCTGTTTCTTCTATACAATACAATGATAACAGGGAGATCAGCGGACTTGTGATTGTAAATGATGGGGGAAAGACGGTATATGAGCTGAAAGCAAAAGGAGCCAAATCGACAGGAGGCAGTAAAGGAAAACCCGCTGATGAAAATAGTAATAAAGGGAAAGCGGCACAGAAGATACCGCAGAAAGATTCTGCCGCCCTTTCTAAAGAGCAGATGGACTCCCTGCAGGCGGAACTTGACAGGACGGGCGTTACCATGGAGACAGTACAGAGCAGATACCAGATAAAAGAGCCGGGAATGATGAACGAGGAACTCTATGGCAGGGTGATGTCCGCGCTGAAACGGACGAAGTCAACGGAAGCGGCATAAGTCCTGATGACAGGAGAATGGAGGAAGGATGACCTATGATGAGTTTTGAGAAATTTACAGAGGATGTATTAAAAGAAATCTATATGAAGATGGGTGACACATATCAGATCAGGAAACGTGACATGGTCAAAAACAATGATGTGAAGCTGACTGGAATCGAGGTCATAAAAGAAGAAGCAAATATCGGACCATGTGTATATCTGGATGAGTTTTACAGGAAATATGAATCTGATGGGATGAAATTCGATGAGATCGTGGATGAGGTATACAGGCTCATCCTGAAACATGCGGAGGATACGCCGGATTTCGATATATCAGGATTCCGGGAATGGGAAACTATCCGCGGGGATATTTATCCGAAACTTGTTAATGCCAAGCAGAATAAGGAACTGCTTGAAAAGATACCGCACAGGGCTTTTATGGATCTGGCGGTGGTCTATTATGCTGCGGTAAGAGACCATGCACGGAAGAATATCGGGACGATCCTTATTTATAACGGACATATGGAAATGTGGGGACAGGAAGAAGAAAACCTCTACCAGACGGCTATGATGAATATGTGCGCTGACGGTGAAGCGGATTTTACCGATATCAGAACTATTGCAGAATGTATAATGGGTATTAGCTTCCCGGAAAAAGACGGTAATGATTCACGGGATACGGATATGTATGTCTTGACGAATCAATGCAGACGGTTTGGGGCAGCGGAGATTCTTGATAAGAAGACCCTGCGGATGGTTGCAGATCAGGTAGGAGACGGGTTTATCGTATTGCCAAGTTCTGTGCATGAGACAATCGTGCTGCCGTCAAAGGAAGAAGCAGAATATGGGAGGCTGGCTGATATGGTGCAGGCAGTCAATGATACGATGGTAGAAGCGGAAGAACGTTTATCCAATCATGTGTATGTGTACAGCAGGGATGAGGAGATGTTGAAGATTGTTGCCTGATGACGTATAATTGCGGTTAGACATGAGAAAGATAAACAGGCGGCAAGATAGATACGGCATCATGTGGCGCGAAGGAATCTCATTGTAAGAATGGTTGTTTTGTGCTACCATAAACACATAAGAAAGTCTGTGTACGAAGAAAGGAAGACTGTGATATGACTCTGATGAAGGAAAAAGCGGTTGAGATGATACGCCGTATGCCGGAAGACAATATGACGTATGTAATCAATATCTTACAAAATCTGGAAGCAATGTCCATAGACAGAAACGAAGATAAAGAAAGAGCCCAAAATGCGCTTGCGGAAATCCTGAGTATGGAGAAGCGGTTGCCGGATGACTTTGATCCTAAAAAGGAACTAGAGGAAGCGAGGGCAGAAAAGTATGAAAATCTTGGTTGATACAAATATCATACTGGATGTCCTGTTAAAGAGGGAGCCGCATAAAAAAGCTGCACAGATCATTATGACAAAGTGTGCGAGCAGGGAGATCACAGGATATCTGGCGGCACACAGCATCCCAAATATATTTTATGTGCTGCGCAAAGACTATTCTCAGGAAGAGAGACGGAAGTTTATCAGAAATCTCTGTGAGATATTTCGGATATCAGACCTGAACGCAGAAAAGATTATTTCGGCTATTGATAATGAGCAGTTTTTGGACTTTGAGGATTGCCTACAGGAAGAGTGTGCAGTAGCGGAAACTGTGGATTACATTGTTACGCGGAATCCGGCTGATTTTAAGCAGTCGAGAGTCCAAGTGGTCGAGCCGGAAGATTTTGTGAAATTACTATGAGATGAGTTAGGAAGAAAGTAAAATAAAAGGCATGAGGAGCAGGAAGTCTTATCAGAGATAGGATTACCTGCTCTTTTTATGTACAAGTTCATGGGACGCTATTATATTATGAAGGAACTCAGTATATGAGTATGAAATGAATACGAATGAGAAGGGGTGAACAGGATGAAGAAAAAGGAACTGTTGGAGATTATTGCACAGCATCGGACGGTTAAGGCACTGGATGATATTTTGAAAGAAGATCAGGATTATCAGGAAGCATTGACACAGCAACAGGATTCTTTTGATCTGTTGGATGAAATGGGGCTTACGGCAGAGCAGAAAATTGTGATTGATCAGGCAATAGCGGCAAACAACCATTGTGGTGCAGTTTATGGCTCGGTTGCCTATCGTTTCGGAATGGAGGATGGCGTCAGGCTCCGTGTGGAAATGGAAAAGATTATATGCTCGTAGCAGTAATACATCCATAATATCCCATATGGAAATTAACGTTTGTGCAGATCAAACATGTTGTAAATATGAGAGCATATGCAAACAATTTGTTGCAAATTTTACACTTTTGAAGAAATACAGATATAAATGTTGCATATCCGTTATATTTAATGGCAAATATGCAACGTTTATCTGTATTGATCGTTTTTTTTAATTGCCCAATGAATAGGAGTGGGTATTATATTGGGCTACGAAATATTTCGTAATCGTTATAATTCTCATGTTGTACTGCTGCGTAATAATTTGCTTTCATATTTTGATCTGAGTGATCAAAATTTGATTCGGAAAGTTGGTCAAGATAGCTTCTTAAGAAATTGGGGATATATTCAATATGCCATTCTCTGGGAATTGTAACAGGATTGATATTGAGGTTTTCTAATTCTTTCAGAGTCCTCGTAAATGTACCTATCTTTTCGATTGGACAGGATTCTTTTGCTTTAGCCAGACTGCGGCACCGACTGACATCTTTCAGTGCATTGATCAAGTGCTGTTCTTTTTGGCTGTTGAAGCCTTTAGATTTTATAATTTGTATGGCTGTAGATAAGGTATACCAGTCACCCTTTCCGATCACTTTTTTGTAATAATCGCTGACGATTGTAGTGCATATTATAGGATCAAGAAGGCTTTTGTATTTATTTATACTTCGATCGCCTGCTTCTTTTGCTTTTTGGGACATGGAAAATATTTTGTGGTATTTGCATTGAACCTCAAAGCGGTAAATATTCCGGGAAGCATCAATTGTTTCCTGATCGATTGGAGAGCGTTTTTTTTTAACCCTTTCTTCGGATTTATTTAGTAATTGCAAGTATTTACTGTAACAATTGATATTAACAGATTTACTTTTCAGGTAGAAACTTTCGGGTCTGCTTTTCATTCTGTGAGCGGTGTCATCATATTTCATCCATTCTTCGTAATGGGGAGGAATATTGCTTCTCTTGATAAGATTCATGAATCGCATGGGAGTACATTCGGGAATGAATTCATCAAGAGAAATATTAACACAATAGTCTATCCGGCTTATGCGATAATTAGAAAAGCTATGCAGCAGTGGGGATATTTCTTGTGATATTTTGTTAAAATTAGCTGCAGCAAGATCAATATCATTATAAGTAGCTGCTGTCAGATAATCTTTGATGCCAGCTAGGATTTTGGGATTTATAGTTGCTTCAATTATGTAATCAAAATAATCATTGGACCATTCAGATTTGCGAATGCACCAATTGATACCTCTGTCTCCATCTCCGTAGCGTTCTCTGTCTTTGAACTCAATAGTGACTTTTGGAGGCAAAAAGCTTGAGGGGTAATAGATAATAGGTTTACCATTCTTGAATCTATACATCTCAATATCTCCTGTTTTTTCTCTGTATGTAAGAAAATCTGCAATTAGTTGCCAGACTTCATCATACAATAGAGATAATGTTAAGGTTATGGTATGAAAGCCCAAAGACGATTGTAACATTTATAACACACTCCTTCATATGTATTTTTTGATTTATAAAGCATCTGCAGATACTCATGTATACAAATTGATTTATGATATCCTGCATTGTTACTATACAGATACTATTGTGATCATGTATCATCAGTTGTATATTGCTTTTCATATATAAATATTAAGTAGTATATGATATTGAATAATAATACGCTATTTATGTATAAAGATAATCATAATGATATTAGATCTATAGTATGTATAAAATAGGATAATAATATTATTTTAAGCAATATATGAATGTATAAAGTTATATAATTAATAAATATATATTATGCAAAGAAGAAATGATAGAAAAAACAGTGGCGCAGGGGTTTGAACCTCTGCGTCAAACTTTTTTGCACATATAAAAATATATAGTTTTGATTTTGAAACTATGGCGATTTTAAGATAACTTTCTTTTTATGTGAGATTCATAGTGGTAAAAAAGTGCCATTGAAAAACAGTGGGAGCAATAAGGCATATCCTTACAGGCTAATAAGATAGCTATAGAAAGTAAAAATGCAGCAACTATTTTGTAAAAAATATTTGCAATCATGGAGGAAAAGAATATGTACATAAATCAGATATTTGAGTTGTCTATAGTACTGGATCATGAAAGATTTCATAAGGTTTTTAAATATGCTAACGGTAAAATGAAATTTATGGAGAATATGGAAGATGAGTATATAGACCGCACCATAGAGGGAAAAGGTGTGATGATTATATATCGCGACAGCCGGTATAAGAAGAAAATAAAATTGATCGTTAATGTGGAACGGTTACTGGATAGCAATAAATCTGATCCTGAAAAGATTGTTCGTAAGTTAAATAAGCGAATTGGGGAGTATTTTGAATATAAGTACACATTGGATGATTTTTTTATTTCGGGGATGAGGATTGCAGTGGATATCAATGTCGGCACACATAATGATGTAGAAGCATATTTAAAAGTATTACGGAGAATTGGCAGAGTGAAAGGATTCTCGCCAGTCAGATATGAGTGTTTTGAGAATGTTGACAGTTTTTGCTTAGAGGGGAATAGTAATGGAATTGAATTCATGATTTATGATTTGGAAGGATTATATCGGCAACTCAATGAGAACGATATCAAGCATAAGAAACTAAAGTCAATGATAAGGGAGTCAGAGGGGATTCTTCGGGCAGAAGTACGGTTGACAAAAACAAAGACAGTGCGGATATATGCCGATAAAGAAGATATATCCGCACAGATCATAGCATTGTCAGAAAAGTGTCAGGATATATTTTTAGAAATATTTGAAAGAATAATACCGTATGGAGATTTTTATAAGAAGGGTAAGGCGGAAGAAATGATTCGGGCGGAGATTAAGGATGACAGATTAAGGAGGAGAATGTTGCGGTTGGTGGAACTGATACCGGAGAAAAAATCATTGTATTTAGCTCAGAAGACATTGAACTGTAGGAATATGGAAAAAGTGGTGGAAGCGTTTGCTAGGATCAACTTATCACCTATTACTATCAGCAAGAGGCATGAGATAAAGCACTTAAGGTCACTTTTTAGTTATTTCCTGTAAATATATTTCTGTAGCCGGGTGTTTCGCAATCATATATTATTTGTCTTAAATTTTAAAATTTGGAGATATACAATTCTTGATTTTAATATTGGATAGCGTATAATATAAGAAAAAAGTCTTCTTCTCCTTCTTCTCTTATATTTTTCATAATGTTTTTTCTAATATTGATGTGTTTATGAATTTTTTTCCTTTGAATATATATATTTAGGAGTATATTGCATGCTAGAAGAAGAGGAAGAAGAACTTAATACAAAAAGGTAGGTATACATTATGACGAAATGGAGAGATACAATTCCAGTCAGCTATGGTGATTTGAAACTTCATTATGCCGTTGCAGTGGCAGATGCCATCGAGGACTGTTATTCGGAGTATAATGTTCCAATTAAAATACGTAAGAAGGGTTACGATCCATGCTACGGAAATGGTTTTAAGTTTGAAGTTAATCTTAAATATGGAACACCCATAGAGAAAGTTAAAAAGTTAATTCCAACAGTTCAGCTTAGGTTGAAGCTCCCTGCTTTCCAAACTATCCAAGAAGGGGGAAATCTTTATTTTATTATAGCCACAGTCCACCCTGTGCCATCAAATAATAACTTGGAAGAGATACAGGGAAGCGAAGAATACATATCAAAATTTGAAAAGATGGAGATCGCACATCCAGTAGGAGTTGATTTTGAGGGGAATGTGATAATATGCGACTTGGAAGATTACCCACATGCGATGGTGAGTGGTACAACAATGTCGGGCAAATCGACTGCTCTAAAATGTTTATTGATAAGCCTGTTAAGATATTCTCCTGATAAAATGAATCTTATAATTGCTGATCGGGGTGCAGAGTTGTCCCAATTTGACGGTTTGCCACATCTTTCTTATCCTATTATCTATAAACCAGAAGAGCTTGCATATGTGTTTTTGTGCTTAAAGGATGAGATGGAGCGGCGTATTGTGCTAAGACGAGAGGATGAGCTGAGTTATTTAAAACTTCCTTATATTGTTTGTGTGATTGATGAGTTCCCTTGGTTTATCAAGGAGATAGACAGGAATAAGAGAACAGAAAAAGTAGTAGAAATAATAAATGATATTTTACGATTTGGAAGAAATACAAAAATCCATTTGATTTTGTCGATTCATGATCCTAAAGATGAAATTGCAATCATTGAAAAGGGAGATATTCCAGTAGGATTGACATTTCAAACCGTTAATTCACGAAAATCTATGAATGCTTTGGGAGGTGCTGGGGCTGATAAATTTAGTGGTAGCGGTGAAATGAGTTTTCATTATAAGGGAAAGGATTATCATCTGCAAGGTGTTTATATGGATGATAATATAATTGGTTCAATTGTTCAGTATATTAGGGGTAATTTTTTTGATTGTGAGTCTCCGAAAGGAGAATATGGATTTTTAATTTCTGGAGAGGAGTTGGATAAGAAAAAAGAAGATATTAATGGATATACCATGGAATTTACATCAGGAGAAGGTAGTAGCAATAAAAACGATGATGAAAAGGAGCGTAAGTTTGTAAAGGCTGTACTTTGGGTGCTGACACAGACAACTGTATCAATTAATTCTATTCAACATGCCCCATCTGTGAGCGTTGGAAATATTTATGCAAAAGACTTTTTTGACAAACTACTGTCTTCGGGAGTGATAGGTGATGTTGGAGAAAAGGGTCGTCGAAAGGTACTTCCTCAATCTATGGAAGAAATATCAGGTGATTTGAAAAATCTTCTTTCCCATTATAATATTTCTGATGATGAGATAATGAGTGCTATTAGCAAAAGAGTGACGACATCTGAGCAGAAAAAAGGAACAAAACAAGAAAGGATTGTTGATCAGGATAAGACAAAAGAACTTTTGAAAAATCATGATTATTGGGAGAATATAAATAATGAAGGATGGGTCAAGTGCTTAGAACCATCCAGTATGCAGAATGATATGGAAACAAAGCAGGAGCAGACCATAAAGGTAAATGAAGAAGAAATGGATGCGGAAGCTTATGTTGAAGATTCATTTCATGAGATTCCTAAAACAAAGAAGCGGAAGGAAATAATTGATCCAGATAAATTAAAAAATCATTCAACTCGCTATCGTAAGAAAGGCCCCGCCCATTAAGGCGAGTGTCCTATCCTCTTTTACTCATTGTGCCATTTGGTGATAATATAAAAGCCGAAATTATAATAACCATCCTTGCAGTATAGGTGGTTGTCGGTTATAATAGAAATGCAAGGTCAAGGATACTATGTCGTAGGGCATTGAAATTTATTCTATA
>CANSUS010000074.1 GCA_947650155.1 uncultured Lachnospiraceae bacterium | reverse complement strand
CAGCGAATGCAGGAGTCAAAGTCCTGTGCCTTACCGCTTGGCGATAGCCCATCATCGGCATCCTGCCCTTTACGAATCTCTTCTGCCCGCTGAAAACTTTCAGGGTGGGTAAAGGGACTCGAACCCTCGGCCTCCAGAGCCACAATCTGGCGCGCTAGCCAACTGCGCCATACCCACCATATTGACATCTGCATGTCCAAACGTGCTCGAAGGGATTCGAACCCCCGACCCACGGCTTAGAAGGCCGTTGCTGCGGCCTCCTGGTCCCAAACCAGGCGCTCTAGCCAAGCTGAGCCACACCCCGTTTCCGCAATGATTTCTTAAATGATTTCTTTGCTCTCGGTGACGCAAGTCATATTATATGATACGACGCTGACAAAGTCAACACCCTTTTTTCATTTTTTTATTTTTCTAACAACATTTTCACAGATAATGGATCTTAAATTTTACTTCTCCGCTCTTATCCAGTTCCATAATGATATAAGAAGGCTTATGTCCATCCTGACGCGGATAAGACAGACTGCCCGGATTGACTGCAATAAGATCAGATTCTATGTCAACGACAGGTCTGTGGGTATGTCCGTACATGACAATATCAACTCCCCGGCCCCTGGCTTCCTTTTTTAACGTCTCACTGCCTGTCGATATATAATAGTTGTGCCCATGTAAAAGCCACACTTTATAATCTCCTATGTAAAATTCCCTTTCTCTTGGCAGATCTGAAAAGAAATCATTGTTTCCCATCACAATTTCAACCGGGCATTTAGCAGTCTCATAAATCTCAAATTCACTACCTTCTGCATCTCCGCAGTGTATCACCATATCTATCGGTTTAATCCGGTCCCATATTTTAAAAAAATTTTCGTTACGACGATGCGTATCACTGATAATAAGTATTTTCATGACTGCTCCGATCTGCGTACATCAGCACGCGTAAAAGTCAAAGATCCCGCCGCAGAAGCGGCATCAGGCAGGCTCAAACCCCAATAAAAGGTAACAGCTTCTCTTTCATTGCCCGAAGCGCATTTCCCCTGTGACTTATTTTATTCTTTTCCTCATCTGAAAGTTCTGCCGTCGTACAGCCAAATTCCGGCACAAAGAAGATGGGGTCATATCCAAATCCGTTTTCCCCTCTCTCCTCATGCGCAATTACCCCTTCAACAATTCCTGCGGTTGTGATCACCTTTCCTTCCGGAAAGGCCGCCGCTATTGCGCATACGAATCTTGCCGTGCGCTTCTCTTCCTCTACGCCCTCTAAACGTTCTATCAGGTTTTGATTTTTAACATGATAAGAAGTATCCTCACCCATATATCGTGCCGAATAAATCCCTGGTTCTTTATTCAGTGCATCAATCTCTAAGCCCGAATCGTCCGCAAGTACAATCTCATTTGTTATTTCGGCAATCGCTCTTGCTTTAATAAGTGCATTTTCTTCAAAAGTAGTTCCATTCTCTACAATATCCGCCGTAATTCCCGCCTGTTTCATGGATAAGATTTCTACTGGCAGATCCCCCAGAATCTGGCGGATTTCCCGCATTTTGTTCTCATTACCCGTTGCAAAAATGATCTTTTTCACTTTCCAATAACCATGCCTTTCTTCAATCTGTACTTTCCGTCATATCGTAAAATTCCCTGACCGCATTGCAGATTCCGTCTGCAAGCCTGTCTCTGTAATCTTCCGCCTCTAAAAGCGCCGCTTCCTTTTCATTCGATAAATAGCCCACTCTTATGACTGCCGCCGGTATAGAAGCGCTCTGTATGATCCTGTCTTCCTCTTTTGCCTGTGTCAAACCGTTTGCCCTGCCGGTTACTGCTATCGTCGTATTTCTCACCAAAGTATCTGCAAGCTCTATGCTTCCTGCCCGCGGAATAAAGTAAGTTCCGTTATAAGATGCCTCCAGACCATATAGTGCGCTGTCCGGTGCATGGTTGACTGCTATGCCAACGTAAAAATCCGCCGCCGTTTCTTCAATAATCCGCATTCTTTCTTCCAGGGAAGGCATGCTCTCCCCCATACTTGTATAATATAATTTCACCGTACTGTCCGAACGCATCTTATCTTCCATACGTTTCGCAATATCCAGAGAGATCTGTTCTTCTGTCGTTCCCTGCTCCATACCTTTTACATCTCCTCCATACCACGGATCAATGACAACGATATGCTCATACATTTCTGCAGGTTTTAACACCTCAATGCATAACTGACATTCCTCCAGCACACTGTTGAATTCATAAATGCCATCCAGCTTGAATTTCATCCATACAATCCCGCCGTCACGTTCATAAAGGGCGTCTTCTACAGAAGACAGATTTCCGCCTATCTCATTTTTCGTATAAAAATATTTTTCAATCCCGCCTATACTGATCCAGATTTCCTGATCCATATAGTGGTTTTCAATCGTTACATCTTCTGCTTTTGTATCTGCTTCAAGCGGTATGATGATGTCTTCTTTGCTGCCCTCATCTGCCTGCAGCAAAAGATTTCTCCATGTGCTGCCTGCATCCGACCGATCTCCGTCATTTGCAACGGAAAGCATTTCCTGCTGTCCGCCGTCTTCAATCGTAACAATACGTCCTGCGGCTGCCATGAGCATAACATACATGGAAACCGCTGCATACAAAAGACCTGTCCATAATGTAACTCTCATTTGCTTCTGCTGCATATTTACCTGCTCTCATTCCTTTTTGGTGGTTTTGGACCTAAAAACTGATAATAATAGGTTTTCATCATTCCGTTATAGATCTTACGGTTTTTATCCGCTTTCCTTCCAATATCCTTCTCCGCCTGTTCATAAGAAGTAATCAAAAACATAGACCATGCATCCAGTCCATTAAATCTTTCTCCAATCATGCGATATAATGCCGACAGGTTTTCTTTGTCCTCAAGCCTCTCACCATAGGGTGGATTTGTGATCAGAAAACCGTATTTTTTTGAATGACTAAGACGGTCAACAGGACGCTGTTGAAAATGGATGAAACGTTCTACCCCTGCAAGTCTGGCATTTTCCCTTGCAATCGCTACCATATCAGGATCAATATCATAACCCTGAATATCTGTTTCAACGTTAAGATCCAGCATTTCATTGGCTTCATCGACTGCATCGTACCAGTTTTTCTTTCCTATAATATGTTCCCAGTTTTCTGCTGTAAAATTTCGATTCATACCCGGCGCCATATTCACCGCCATCATTGCCGCTTCAATTGGAATCGTACCGCTCCCGCAAAAGGGATCTACAAGAATTCTGCTTTTATTCCAGGGTGTCAGCATAATCAGCGCTGCGGCAAGATTTTCAGCAATCGGCGCTTTTGCCGTTAATTTTCTGTATCCCCTTTTATGAAGGGACTCTCCTGTCGTATCCAGTCCTATTGTTACCTCATCCTTCATGAGAAATACCCGGAAAGGGAACCGTTCTCCACTCTCATCAAACCAGCTCACACGGTATTTTTCCTTCATTCTCTCCACCATTGCTTTTTTCATAATGGATTGTATGTCAGACGGGCTGAAAAGTTTACTTTTTACACTGGCTGCTTTCGCAATCCAGAATTTCCCATCCTTCGGTATGTAATCTTCCCAGGGAAGCTTTTTGGTTTCCTGAAACAATTCTTCAAAAGTAACGGCATGAAAACTTCCTATTTTTATCAGAATTCTTTCCGCGCTGCGCAAAAAGATATTCGCACGGACGACTGCCTCTTCATCACCCAAAAAAGTAATCCGACCATCCTCTACAAGTGAAATATCATATCCCAAATCTATAATCTCTTTTTTCAGTACCGCCTCCAGCCCGAAATGGCACGGTGCGATCAATTCAAATTTACGCATTTACCCTCTTTTCTACTGCTGTTTTTCTGCTGTTTATACGATAAAAAGTATACGGTATCAGAAAGAATAGTTCAAGAAATTTTTTCAAAGAACCACTACTTTTCATCACAGTCCAGCCTCCCTCCTGCGGGCAGATCAGGATTCTAAAAGGAACCCTTTGGAAGACGTCAGCACTTGGCGAAGTATTTTTGAGCCTAGTACTGTTACGTCTGGAATAGAGCGAAAGCGCGGTGACGTTAGAATCCTGATCTGTCCACAGGAGGGAGGCCGGACTGTGATTTCTTTTCCACGCAAAAAGGACGCTCTGGAGCGTCCTTTTATCCGCACACAACCTAGAAATTGTTGTTCTGATTGTTTTTCTGATTATTGTTCTGGTTGTTCTTCTGGTTATTGTTCTGATTGTTTTTCTGGTTATTGTTCTGATTCTGGCTGCTGTTTGTGCTGTTGCTTGATTTGTTGTTATCGTTGCAGTTCTGGTTAAAATCATTCTTAGACATTTGAGATACCTCCTGAAAATTGTTGTTTGTTTCCATAAAGCAGTTTTCCTTTTAAAGGATGTTTTTGCCTCCGAAGGATGCTTTAACTCCAAAGGATGCTTCAACTCCTTTATGATTACACAAATAGTATTTCTACTATCTTCAAAAAGTATTCAATAATTTTATAGGACTATAGTACTATTTTTTGCTTGCATTTTTTCGATTCCTGTATTATAATATAATCAGCAAATAGGAATAACCCTTCATCGATTTCTATTTGCTGACCCTTATATATTAATTATTTATACTCCCCTCAATACAGACCATCAGTTCCCCTGATGGTCTGTATATTTTATTTTTTCCGTACCAGCAGTGCAATAATCTGCGCTGCCATGAGTAGCAAAAGCAGGGGAAGCACAATAGGAAGAAGGAAACTTAATACGGCGCCGATCACAGTAATAATCACTGCCACTGTAAGTACCAGAATAAGCGCTGCCGCCCAGACGGGAATTTTGAACGTTTTTCCATGAAAACGAAGCGGTCTGCCACCTTGTGCTTCTTCTGAGAAATCCACCACATCATCAACTGCCTGAAAAGAATATCCATTTTGACCGGCACGCTTTCCGGCTTCAATAATCGTTTTTGCCAGAAGCCTTGGATCGCCAAGCCCGGCGATTACTGTATCCTCACTCTTCCCTTTTCGTATTTCCGTATCCAGATATTCTTCATAATATCTTATATTTTCATTGATCACTGACTGTGTTGCCTTTCCTGTAAGCGCTGCCCTTAATTTTTCGATAAATTCGTAGCGGTTCATATGCGTACTGTTTCCTTTCCGATCTCCTACATGATTCTGTCCATTCCCGGACCTTCTTTAAATTTCCGCACATATTCATCCGGCTTAAACCTCATATCTATCATTGTGCGGAAAGCTTTCAAAACCATTCGTTCCTTATTACATTGAAAACTGTTTTTCCCCTCATCATGAAAAAGATTAAACCGATTCATCTGCCATACATACACGTCACTCAAAGAATAGCCTTCCTGCTTCACTTCATCCAGAAAAGTATGATGCTCCATGTAATACAACAATTCTTTATATAACAGTTTGTCTGTTGCGATATCTTCCCAGAGCGCATTGCAAAAATCCAGATCAAGCCTTGCAAATTCACACAAATATCTTAAATTCTCATATACCTTAATCTTACCGGTATCCACAATCACTCCAGCCATTTGCTGTTTCCCCTCCCATACTGTAAAGCGGCGGTTTCCTTTTCTGTTACCATTTTCCATTCGGACACATATTTTTATCCATCACTGCACGAAGTTCCACATAGCAGCCGCAGCTTCTGCACATTCCATCCAATAAAAGCTCACATTCTTTACATACAGAAAGCCGTTTTTCATAAAGCATATCCTCCGCTTTTAATTCTTTATCGATTCCGGCTATGTATTCATGCAGATTTTTAAAATATTCGTCCGCGCCCATTTCCCTTGTCAGACACTTTTTACATACTCTTTTTTCCACCTGTCCTACCACTCTTTAAAACTGATATTCAAATCCACTTTTTTACCGATCCCGTCTATTCTGCCCGAATCAGAGTACTGCCATACACTGAAGTCATAAGGATAGTAAAACTCCTCCGTAGAATAAAAGGCAAACCATTTTTCATAATCCTCCAACTGTTCAATATTCAGCATCAGCATAAAAGTCTTTAAATTTCCATAGATCATCGGCGTGTATCCCGCCTCTTTAATCCGATTGCAAAATGTGATAACAAGCCGCGTCCTCTCCTCTGCCGTCAGATCATTTGTCCTCGCATTCTCAGAATCCACATCTTCTATATCGATTACCACCGGATAATTGATCGGATAGGGTTCCAGCGTTTCTATCACAAAATCCGCCTCTTCCAACGCTTCTTCCTCTGTAACTGCCTGGGAAAAGAAATAAACTCCCACATCCACATTTTCTTCCAGTGCATGCTCCACATTATATTCAAAGGTTTCATCCAATACAATCTCTCCAGTCGTATATCCCCGTATTCCAAGGCGTATAAACGCATATTCCACTCCTGCGTTTTTCACTTCATTCCAGTCAATCTCCTCCTGAAACTTTGACACGTCAATTCCCTTATGGGAAACAACTTCTTCCCCATTTACATAAGTTATTTCTCCGCTTTCTTCATCCGCTCTTATATTTTCAACGGAAAGTCCATTCTTTTTCAGGGAATCATCAATATCTTTAAAAACATATTTCCCTTTATCATAAAGCACAATGTTTTCAGGATATAGTTCTCTGAGCATGGAAACCGTACTATCGCCATTCTCCATTTTAGAACGTATGTTACTCAGGAAATCTTCATTATTCCTGTTTACTGCATCCTCCACTGCAAGGGCAACCGCATTCTCCACCATTACGTCTACTTCTTCCTGCGTATAAGTGATCGGAGCCATTGCCAGCGCCTCCGCCGCTTCTTCCGCCGCTTTCTTTTCCTTCGTTTCATAATATCCGATCGTAAAAAAACAGGCCAGCATGGCAACGAGCGCTACCACCGCAAACAAAGGCGTAAGAAGAATATACCAGTCCGTTTTCTTTTTCTTCCTCTTTTTCTTTTCCGTACTTACCTCTCTCATCCATATCGTTCCTTCCTAATATATGTCGCTGACTTACACCATCAACTGTTTTTCAGTATAGCATAACCACGCCGAATACTAAATGGAAATCAAAAGAATTTATGAATTATTAATTTTTTCTTCCAGTTAATAGAAGAAAACAAAACAGCCTGACGGGGTTTGCTCCTTCCGTGCAGACTGTTTCTTACTCCTGTTAAACTTTGTAAATCTGTTTTTATTCTAATAATTTTGTGCTTTTACCTGAAAATAGCTCTGTGGATGATTACATACCGGACATACCTCAGGCGCTTTTTTCCCTACGCAGATATGCCCGCAGTTTGCGCACTGCCAAACCACATCTCCATCTTTAGAAAAGACAAGATCTCCCTCAATATTGGCAAGCAGTTTACGATATCTCTCCTCATGCTCTTTTTCAATCGCAGCAACTCCCTCAAACAGATCTGCAATCTCATCAAACCCTTCTTCCCTTGCTTCTTTTGCAAAACCTGCATACATATCTGTCCACTCAAAATTTTCTCCCTCTGCCGCCTCTTTCAGGTTTTCCGTTGTGGAACCGATTCCGTCATGCAGCAGCTTGTACCAGATCTTTGCATGTTCCTTTTCATTTTCAGCCGTTTCCTCAAAAATCTTTGCGATCTGTACATAACCGTCCTTTTTTGCTTTTGAAGCAAAATAAGTATACTTATTTCTCGCCTGTGATTCTCCGGCAAATGCCGCCATCAGATTTGCCTCTGTTTTTGTACCTTTTAAATTTGCCATAGCCATTCATCCTCCATTTATTTTATACTGATATATTTATCGTAAGCTCTACCGGACAATGATCCGAACCATATACTTCCGTATGGATCTTTGCGTCTTCCAATTTGTCCTGCAGGCTTTTTGATACTACAAAATAATCGATACGCCACCCTGCATTTTTCGCCCTTGCCTGAAACTGATAAGACCACCAGGAATAGACGCCCTCCATGTCAGGATAAAAATAACGAAAAGTATCGATAAATCCGGCCTCTAAAAGCGCAGTAAACTTCTGTCTCTCCTCATCCGTAAAGCCGGCATTTTTCCGGTTCGTCTTAGGATTTTTCAGATCGATCTCCTGATGGGCCACATTCAGATCTCCACAGAAAATAACCGGCTTTTTCTCCTCCAATTCTTTTAAATATGCAAGAAAATCCGTCTCCCATTTCATCCGGTAAGAAAGCCTCTTAAGCTCCCTCTGTGAATTGGGCGTGTATACCGTTACAAAATAAAAATCTGCAAATTCTAACGTAATGACGCGTCCTTCTTTATCATGTTCTTCGATACCGATGCCCTTTGTCACACGCAAGGGCTCTTTTTTGGAGAAAATGGCAGTACCGGAATATCCCTTTTTTTCAGCGCTGTTAAAATATTGAAAATATCCGGGCATCTCCAGGCTGATCTGTCCCTCCTGCAGCTTTGTTTCCTGTACGCAGAAAAGATCCGCATCCGCTTCCTTAAAAAAGTCCATGAATCCTTTTTCCGCACATGCACGAAGCCCGTTCACATTCCATGATATCATTTTCATAAGCGTCCCTCCTGTTCCACTTCTGCTATTTTCTCATATAAAAACAAATTCTGCAAGCTTGATCCTGCCTTCCATTACAACTTCCAGCGTCTGCTTTTCGTTTATTGCGGCAAACTTTTCAGGCAAAGGGGATTTTACCTGCACAAAATCCAATTTTTCATTCCTTTCCACTAAGATCCTGCATGTTCCGCCCGCTTCCTCAGGCTTTTCTGTTTTCTCCCACTCTTTCTCTTCTCCCCGGCAGGATAAGCTGACCACGCCTGCGCTTACTGCGCAGACTTTCAGGCAGACTTCCCTTGGCTGTCTTTCAAACACAAAATCCCGGTAAACTGCTTTACCTGATACGGTTTCTGCCTTGTTAAAAACGCTCTCCCTTTCCAGCGTATCTGCCGGATCACCAGCCTTTCCCGGAATAATACAGGCAGCGCCCGTTATGGTATGTCCCTTTTCTCCTCTGTGGATAAAACAATTCTCATATTCGTCATAGCGGATTGCTTCTGTCTTCTCAAATGGATTCCTCTCCGGCGCTTTTTCCACCGGTATTGTTCCTGTCCCGGCTGCATTTCCTTCCTTAAGCTCCATGCTCACGCTTTTTCTGATATCTTTGGAAGAAGCGCCCGCCATAAAGGTATAAACCCCCGCCTCTAACAGCATTTTTCCCGAAATTACATCATAATATCTTAATTCTTCAAACTTTACCTCAAATTCTACTGTTCTGCTTTCTCCCGGCATTATTCCCTTTACCCGTTCAAACCCCTTCAAACTGCAAAGCGGTCTCTTTACACGGGATTTCTCTTTATGTACATAAATCTGCACGACCTCGTCCGACCTGACACTTCCCACATTTTTAACCGTTACCCTGAGCCGCACGCCGTCCGCAAGGAAAACCGCCTCCATTGCTTCATAAGAAAACTCCGTATAGGAAAGCCCGTGTCCGAACGGATAAAGTACCTCTTTGTCAAAATACTGGTAAGTCCTTTTTCCGTTTATAATATCGTAATCGTTCATATCTGGCAGATCTTCTTCTGAATAGTACCATGTCATAGGCAGCCTGCCTGCCGGTACTGCTTCTCCGCAAAGAACCGCCCCTATCCCATTTCCAAGTTCCTGTGAACCGGATGCGGAACAGAGTATCGCCGGTATTTCTTTGTGTATCTCCTGAATCGCATAAGGATAATTGGTAAGAAGCACGACAACAGTATTGGGATTGGCTTCTTTTATTTTTTTCACGAGTATTTCCTGAGCCGGTGCAAGGGCAAGTGTTGTACGGTCTATCTCTTCTTTGCTGTTTATGACCGGATTGCATCCTACTGCCACCACTGTTTTTTCCGCTCTTTTTGCCAGACGCACCGCCTCCAGAACGCCATCCTCTACAATTTCCATTCTGAAAACTGCCTTTATAAATTTTTCTGAAGCATCCCCATCCGCCGGAATAAGATAACCATTGCTATCTATTCCAATTTCTTTCCCGTTCCAGCTCTCCAGTACAAAATTTTCCTCCATCCATTCCAGCCGCCCGGCTTCCGCTTTACTTTCCTGTCCCTGTACTTTCGTCTGTTCCGGAGCTGCCTGTCTGAAATTCCACAATTCCCTCACAAACCATCCAAATGCCTCTTCCCTGACAGTTCTGACTCTTTCCCTTATTTTGGCTGCATGTTCCTTTGTATCCGCTTCTTCCTTTCCCGCGCTATCCTGGTCTTTCTCATCTGTGTACTCTTCCAGCGCTGCATATCTGCCTGTACTTTCTGCAAGCAAAGTAGTACTTCCGCATCCCCAGTCCGTAAAAGTAAAAGTCTCCGCCTCTTCCGGTTTGCAAAGCTTTAATCTTCCCGTCCCTTCCGAATCCAGCCCCACATAACAACCGTTACATAACAGACGTATTTTAGAAAGTCCGCTGTGATAACTGATTTTCGTATTTGGAAATGCCTTCCTGATTCCCTCCAGTACCGTTACATGATAAGGCGGTATCCCACAGTACCAGTCTTTATACCATACCTCTGCAAGCGGTCCCAGAACCGCCAGAGATTCTGTACTTTTCGGATGGAACGGCAGCATCTCTCCCTCATTTTTTAACAAAACCACCGCTTCCTGCGCCATTCTCCGTGAAACTTCCTGATGTTCTCTGCTGTTTATATATTCCTCTCCCATTTGGGTATAAGGGCATTCTCCTTCTGCATCAAAAAAGCCAAGCCGAATCCTTGTCCGAAAAGAATTTCTGACTGATCTGTCCACATCCGCTATCGTAATTAAGCCTTTTTCCAGCGCTTCTTTCGCCGCCAGATACACCAATTCACCATCGTCAGTAAAGCAGTCTATTCCTGCTTTTAATCCATAGGCAAGCGTCTCGGCATGGCTTGCAAAATATCCGTGGTCGTTCACAGTCTGGCTGAAATCACCGCCGTCACACACCACATGTCCGGGAAGCCCCCAGGTATCTTTTACCAGTCTCTGCACTTCCCCGTTCACAATCGCCGGCACCCCGTTAATCTCATTATAAGCGGTCATAATCGCTTCTGCGCCGCCCTCCGTCACTGCTTTTCTGAAAGGTTCCAGATAATATTCATATTTATTCCGCTCGTCTATGGAAGAAGAAATCCGGATTCTGTCCTTTTCCACATTATTGGCATAAAAGTGCTTTAACGTGGCGCCGCACTGTAAATAAAAAGGATGGCTCCCCTTCATTCCCTGAATATAAGCGGAAGCCATCTCCCCTGTGAGATAAGGATCTTCGCCGTACGCTTCTTCTGTTCTTCCCCATCTCGGATCTCTTTCCATATCTATCGTAGGCGCCCACCGGCACAGCCCGCCGCCTCCGTTTCGCGTAAAAAGCGCTCTTGCTTCCTCTCCGACTGCCCTGCCGCATTCTTTGATCAACTCCCTGTCAAAACTTGCGCTCATCCCGATTGGCTGGGTAAAAGAAGTCGTATATTCCGGTTCTCCCGCATTAAATGCCTGATCATGTCTTGCTTCTATCCCGTGAGCCGCCTCGCCGCCCATATACGACGCTTTTATCCCAAGTCTCTCAATGTCTGGACAGCCTGTAGTAAGACACTTAAGCTTTTCCTCTAAAGTAAGCTCTGTTAACAGATAATCCAGCCTCTTCTCCACATCCAGTCCGTTATCCCATAACGGCGTCGTTTTGTAATCCCTTTCTCCCATATTTTCTTTTCCTCATGCCTCTCCTGTTACTTTTTTCCTGTCTTTTGTCCGTAAAATATATCATTGCTCTTTATTCGTAACGGCTCCCGGTTCCTTCTCGATCTGCTGAAATACCCTTTTGCTAAATGCTGCAATCGTAAAGATCATAAACCCGGGACCAAAAATCAGCCCGAAAAACAGCATTGTAGTATTAAACTGAAAAATCAAAAATTCCAATGCGACTACGAACACCAAAAGCAGTGTTCTTCCAAAATATTTTCTTGATATATCTATGGAATTCTGTATGGTATGAAGTAGTGTATTTTCATATCTGGCAAGCAGCGGATAAGAATAGATCAGCGCCACAACGACCAGTACCGTAGATACGATCCCAATGATCAGAAATACGATCGGATTTCCCTCTACCGCTTCAAAAAGCTGGAAATCCAAATATACGGCATAGGAAGCCACCACAGTAATGATCCACAGTAACGTTCCCTGTTTCCAGTTTTCCTTAAATGCCTTAAAAAAGCTTCTTCCTATATACCCCTCTTCGTCATCCGTCATCTTCAGCGCTACAGACATCGCCGCCACCGTAGACGCGCCGATTGTAAGAATCGGCAGACTGCACAAAATCCACAGGAAATTCAGCTTTAACACATCCATCATTTTACTTAAAAACCGGTATAACGGACTATCCACACTAAAAAATTTCATACAAAACTCCTATCTGCCTGCTTTAACAGGCATTGAAATTACATAAAAGGGCTGTCATAAAGACAGCCCTCAAACTTTATTTTATTGTTTTACACTGCTATTTTACAGCATTTTCTGCCTCTGCTCTTAATTTTGCTTCATTCTCCTGGAATTCCACACACTGAGCATAACCATATTCGTTAGCCTGAGCAATCATGTCCGCTACGATCTGATCAAATTCTTCATCTGTCTTTGCATAAATTGCTTTCCAGGAATTTTCTTTGATGCAGGTAGCAACCTGATTCCAAACAACCTGAAGTTCATCTGACTTACTGCCTGCAGAGTACATGGTACCCGGTGCAAGTCTGAAATTCGTCTGTCCCATTCTTTCGTCGAACAGATTACATCCTGTCACTTCTCTCCAGTCAGCTTCAATCTCGGAGCCCGGCTCTGTAGCAAAGCTTTCCCATTTTCTGTAGTTGTAGGTATCTCCGTTAGAATCAAGATTTTCTGTGTCAAGCGCCCATGTTGTATTGTTGATCTTGAAGCTTCCGTCATCAAAAGTACCTGTATAACCGTTTGTCATTTCTGTCTGTATATCCAGTTTAGCAGTACGTCCTAAATCTGTAAAGCAGGTTTTTCCGTTGTCATCATAATACCAGCAGACATCCTTCGGTCCGTATTCGATTGTCATACGTCCTTCCGGTGTTGCAAGCCAGTTTAAGATTGCCATACAAAGTTCAGGATATTCTGTCTTAGCGCCAATGGTCCAAGGTCTGTTACCGCCGTATACGTTCTGTCCGTAAGCGATAGGCTGTGCCTCTGACGGAGGGCAGGGATACATTGCTTTTCCGTCTGCTGCATGAATTTCTGAATTGTAGAATGTTGAACCCAGGAAGTTGAAGATGTTAAGGAATGCAGTACCATTCTGATAATCTTCCATCATACCTTCATATTTCTGTGTCTGAGAGTCAGGATCTAACAATCCTTTCTGGAACAAAGTATTATAGAATTTTAATGCTTCAAAGTACGGTCCGCCTTCTTCTAAGCAAGGATAATATTTCTGGTCTACAGAATCATAGAAACCGAAACCAAATTCATCATATCCAAGATAAGCAGATACTGTAGATTTTACGAACATTACCATATCGCCGTCCCAGTCGTTAAAAAGGGATACGCCGTAAGTGGTCTTCCCGTTATCGTCTGTCGGGCAGATCTCTTTCATCTGTGCCAGAACATCTACCATATCGTCTAAGTTCTTGATTTCAGGATAGCCCAGTTCTTTGTAAAGATCCCAGCGAAGATCCCATGTGTACATGATATCCTGACGCTCGTTAGGATCTACTGCAACGTCAAAGCCGAAGCCGTAAAGAGTATCGCCGGAAATCTGTTTATTCTTATCCAACGCATAAGAATAATGCTCTTCAATATAAGGACCATATTCGGAAAGAAGGTCATCCTCTTCCCAGTCATATAACATGCCTTTCTCAATTGCCTGTAAGTACTCGTCACCGTCGTTACCCCAGATAACAAGGTCTCCTAAGTTACCTGATTCCATACGTGTCTCGTATACACCGTCCGGATCAGGGATAATGTTTAATTTAACATTGAATTTGTCTAACATAATCTGGCCAAACCATCCGATCTGCTCACCGGAATAGTTTGCAAGCTGACTGAATACATCCAGAGTTACTGTTTCTTCAGGAATGATATCCTCAAGCAGCGCCTCATAGTCATCTCCACCTGCATTTTCTTCTCCTGCCACCGGTGTCTCAGCATCAGCGTCTGTGTCTGCATCATCATCTGCCGGAGTCGTCTGCTCTGTATCATTTCCGGTACTGGAACTCGGCGTATCGTTTCCGCTTCCGCCGCACGCTGTCATAGATACGATCATCGTAGCTGCTAACAACAATGCTGTAATTTTTTTTGCTTTCATACTTTTTCATCCTCCTTATTTTTTGTGTTATTTTATGGTAAACCGTAGAAACTACGGATAACACCGAATTTGTTTTAACCTTTTACTGCTCCCAGCATAATACCCTTTTCAAAATATCTCTGCATGAACGGGTAAACAAGCAGGATCGGGATAACCGTTACCATAGAGATGGTGTATTTGATAACCTTTCCGCTCAATGCTGATTTTAATACCGCCTCGCTTACCTGTCCGCCTGATTCCATCAATGCGCTTAAGTTGGACGCCTGATTCAGATAAATATACAATCTGTGCTGCAATGTATACAGCTTCGGCGCTGACGACATCAACATCAGGGAATCCGTAAAGGAGTTCCAGTTTCCTACCGCACCGAAAATTGCAATCGTAGCAAGAATGGGTTTACTGAGCGGCCAGATAATCTTTCTGAATACCGTCATATGCGTCGCACCGTCCATGCTGGCGCTTTCCTCCAGCTCTGCCGGTATCGACTCGATATAAGTCTTTACCAGAATAATATTGTAAGGCGCCACAATACCCGGAATAATATAAGCCCAGAAAGTATTGGTCAGACCTAACATCTGCATATTCAAAAACCAGGGAATCAAACCTGCGTTAAAATACATTGTAATAATCAAAAAGCGGTAAAAGAACTTCCTGCCCCACATCTCCTGCTTCGTTACCAGATATCCTACAAGCCCCGACGCCATAACCATTAACGCTGTTCCTAAAACAGTTCTTGAAATAGAGACAAGGAACGCACTGGACAGATCTCCTACATTTAGCAGCGCCGTATAGTTGCCGATATGCAGCCCTCTCGGTACAAAGTTAATCATACCCTTTGCTACCAGTTCATTATCACTGATCGTATTAATGAAGAGGTAGTAAAACGGGAAAACACAAGCCAAGGTAAATAAAGTAAAAATAGAGTAGTTTAAAATATTGAAAATGATGTCTCCCGGTGTTGCCTTAAATCTCTTTTTATGCGTCTTTTCATATTGCTTTTCCGCTTTTAAATCCGCTTTTTCCTGCGCTGTCTTTGCCATATCTACACCTCCCTATACAATGCTCTCGCCGCGGATCGCCTTGGATACGCCGTTAGCCGCAAACAAAAGCGTGACACTGATAATGGATTTGAGCATACTCACCACTGTAGTTAACGGAATGGAACCCTGCCCGATACCAAGTTCATATACATATAAATCAAGAACTCTGATCACGTCCGCATTGGTCGCATTCTTAAATACCAGATACTGATCCATACCATTACTTAAGATATTTGCAATTGACATAAGAAGCAGTACACAGAAAGTCGGTACAAGACTTGGTACTGTAATATTCCACATTCTCTGGAAACGACCCGCACCGTCTACGGTAGCCGCCTCATAAAGCTGCTGGTCGATACCGGAAATCGCTGCAATGTAGATGATTGCACTCCAGCCGACGCCCTTCCATGTTCCCCATGCCCACATCTTGATCCATGTATGGGAACCGCTCATAAGAAGGTTCTGTCCTTCGCTCCATACTCCCATGTTTACAAGCAGACTGCTTAAGAAACCTTCGGTAGAGAAAATACAGAAAGCAATCGCATATACCAAAACCCAGCTGATAAAGTTAGGAATGGTAGTAAATGTCTGAACAAAACGTTTAAATCTTACACTCTTTACTTCGGAAAGGAAAATCGCAAACGCCATCGGCAGCCAGCTTGTTGCGATGCCGATCATGCTCATTCCCAATGTATTTTTCAAAACTTTTACAATGTCTCTTACCGTAGCCGGATTCTTTACCAGTTCTGCAAACCATTTAAATCCTACAAACTTTTCAAAGCTCAGAGTATCGCCTACTTTGTAGTCAAAGAATGCATATCTCCATCCTAAAAGCGGCAGATAAGAGAATACTGCTACCAAACATAAGAAAGGCATATACATAAGGAAAAGCCTGAACTTTGTCTGCATCTCAAATTTTTCTTCCGCTTTTGTTTTTGCAAGCAGCAGAATCTGCACGATACTGAGTACCAGCACTAAAACCGCCACCGCAATAATCAGCCAATATCCTTTTGAAAACATCGGCTCTACTTTATTTGCCTTTGTCGTCTGTGAAATCTGATTGTATGCTATGTAAATTCCAACCATGCCGCCGATCTCTACTGCGCTTCCGATCACTGCGATCAGGTTGCCAAGTTTTTTGAATTTCACATTGCCGACTGACATGCAGGCGCTTGCCGCTGTTGCAATCAGTCCGAGGCAGGTTGCCAAGGCAGATACATACAGGATCTGAAGCGTGGACGGGTAAACCCATTCTTTCTTGATTGCCCTTCCAAATCCATCTGTTAAGGAAGAATAGGAAAGTCCAGATGTAAACAACGACATATTCCTGTTGATCAATCCGCTGATCCGCGCCGGATTTAAATTCGGAATAAACAGGAAAATTACGGATATAAGAATTGCAATTCTTATGACGTAATAAACGATATCCGAAACCGACTTATTCGCTTTCTTTTGATTCATTACTCTTCATCCTCCTCC
This sequence comes from uncultured Lachnospiraceae bacterium, assembly GCA_947650155.1. Classification (GTDB taxonomy): domain Bacteria; phylum Bacillota; class Clostridia; order Lachnospirales; family Lachnospiraceae; genus RGIG3002. The sequence continues at coordinate 1,284 of CANSUS010000074.1, read as the reverse complement.
ACTGTCCAGACAGAACCTCCTCCGCCCGCTCTGTCCGGTGATGTATTTATTATAAAATTAGTTTAAAAATAAAAATACCGTAAAGATTAGCTAAAAAATGTATTCACTTTTAGAACACCTAATTGTACTATTTTTTATTTCCGCAATTTTAATTTCGTACATTTTCGTAAACATGCACAAAAAAACACCCTGCAAATATAAAATCTGCAAGGTTTTTATTTCTTCAGAAGATATTTTATTATATATAGATGTACAAATTGTATAAATATGGAATAAGTGCAGAATTACCGGAAAAACATCACGTTTTTTTATGTGCTCTCTCACGCCCCTCAACCATGTGTACCCATTCTTCAGGTGTCATTACAGGCAGAGAAATGTCTGAATAATCCCTCTGATTCACAGTAATAATATAATCCATTCTGTTATTTTTACCCGTCATATACTGTACACAGTCTTCAAAATCTTTCCATCTCTGTCCAAACGCATCATGAATATCCTTGTCCGTTACAGCCAAAACAGTTACCAACCGAAAAATATTTTCCATAACAGTATATGTTTTATTTTATTTGTATCATGTATTGCCTTACGGAGAATATAAAAAATATCTGTTATCGATGAGGCCGTTATATATGCACCAGCTCCCGTTTCCCTGACCTTCCTGAACAGTTCCATAGAACTGCCACATCCATTCCTTTTAAGCACCATATCAAGTATAACATTAGTATCAATCAATAACTTCATACCTTTCTCTTATCCTCTCCTCCCTGTATTCTTCCAGAGTTTTTCCTGTATCAGGTATGACACCCACAATCGTCTCAAAAATATCATCTAAGGAATCCATATCCGCCGGTCTCTCTGCAGTCTTCTGTGAACTTAAGAACTGCGCAAAACTATATATTGTCTCTATCTGACTCTCCGATAGAACATTTAATAAATGAATCGTCTTCTCCAATGTTGACATAATAATTCTCCTCTCCGAGGTTCCTATGTATTAAGATACAAATATTATATACCATTCACACAGCAATTACTATAACCAGCCACTCTAAATCTTACATTGCTTTCCATTTTCCTGATATTTTATATTCCCTTTCAGGTTCTCTTCTCACACTACACGCCATTCAATTCAAAAAAATAAAAACGCAGGAACATCAATTTCAAATGACTTCCTGCATTCCTGAAAACCGCCGTGCATAAACGCACATAGTAACGTGCACAAACGCACATAGTAACGTGCGTTAGAGGATTCGAACCCCCGACCTTTTGGTCCGTAGCCAAACGCTC
>CANSUS010000073.1 GCA_947650155.1 uncultured Lachnospiraceae bacterium | reverse complement strand
AGTTGGAGCGCATGAAAGAACTCTGCAAAGAGCGTAATAATCTGTATGAAAAACAGAATGATTTGAAAAGGCAAAAACAAAAGATTGAGAGGTCGTTAGAGCGATAAGAACTTTGAAACATTGTGCTTGCTATGCAAATTAAGCTATGTTATAATATCTCCGTGGCAATAGAAAATATGCCTGAATGAAAATATGCAATTTAAGTAGAATGTGTTGCATATTTCAAATATAGATAGAAAGGAATGATTAGGATGAAGAAATCAGGATATAACCAGTATAAATTGAACAGGAGGGCGACTATACTTTAACCCTCCTGCACTATAATTGGAGGAAAAATGTATAACGAAAAGGATATAATAGCTCAATGGAATGCTGACATGTACGACTTGAATGAAACCTATACGGATGATGTTGAACTTGCTCTCATGCTTATGGGTACAACACCAAAAAAAATTTTGGAAATTGCCTGTGGCAGCGGGCGTTTTACGGCTCCTGTGGCAAGGGCAGGACACGATGTAACGGGACTTGATTTTGATGAGTATATGTTGGATAGGATCGCACACAAAATCACAAATGAAAAAATCAAATGGCATAAGGCCGATGTGGTTTATGATGATTGGGGTACTGGATTTGATGTCGTAACTTTAGGCGCTAATTTCTTATTCAATATTATATCTGATATGAATTATGAACAAGCCCAAAAATTGATGATTCAGAAGTCTGCGGATGCGTTAGTTGTTGGTGGTCACATTTTTGTGGATTATGCATACTCACAATATCCGGAGAAATGGTTTTATAATCCCAATCCGATTATTGTATGGGAAGGTACAGACAGTCATGGAAACTTTGGAAAAATGGCGTTGCTTGATAATGTTTATGACACAGAGAGCAGAATGTTCAGATTTATCCGTAGGTTTGACATGATACTTGCGGATGGAAGTACTTTAGTGCAGGAAATTCCATCTGAGAAACACTTTGCATCACTTGAGCAGATACTTAAGTGGTTAGATGAAGCAGGATTTGTTGTGGAGCAAGAGTGCGGCGATTATCAGGGGCATCCGATAAGTGAAATGACAAACAGGGTTATTATTTGGGCAAGAAAAGTTAGATAACCAAAATAAAATATAAATATTTGTGTGTAGTATGGCAGGTAATCATGGAGGATTACCTGCCATTTGCAGATAAGATACAGAAAATTAGCAAGCCATAATAAATGATGCGATTGAAGTAAAAAATGGTGTGTATTTGCATAAAACCTAAACAAAAATAGTTAAGAACAACGTACAATACGCCGAGCCTGCGTGATGAAAATGAGGAAATAAATATGCATTGCGAGTGGAGGGCATATATTTTACAATCAAATATATAAATCGGGATTTAATGAGAGGAGAGATTAAAATGCCAATGTCAAAAAAAGAAATGCAAAGGCGATGGGAAGAAAAAGAAGCGCAGATAAAGAATATTGTTAAAAATCGAGATTGGAACGCTCTGTTTGCTATGGACGAGAATGATGATTTTTCATGGACGTTGGAACAAATATTGTGGTCTTTCGTAACAAATAGAGTGGATGGGAATTTGGATATATCTAACCTAAGCCACACGCAAAAAGTACTTTTTTTGGTACTGGAACTGGAGAGCGCAACCCAGGCTGATACGTTGCTCAATTTTTTTGAAGAGGGGTTTGCAATTTATGGTCGTGAAGCGGTACAGGCATTGGAAGAAGTAGGAGCATCTCAATGTGCTGTCGCTCTTAATGCAGTAGTTGATATTTTGCCGAACGGTATTTATCCAAAAGGTGATAAAGAATTTTGGGATTCTATTATGTCAGGAAAAAATTCTGATATATGGGACAAGGCAGATAGAGTTTTAATGGATTATACAGATGGATGGTTTCCCGATTTGTGTCGTACTTATGCAGAGGCACATCGAGATACGGTTCAAGTAGATTGATAACTTCCGGTTCACAGAGTTATTTAGTGCGTGCAAAATCGGTAGTTGCATGAAAGAATATGTATTATATTTAAAATTTTATATAAAAGGGACATTTTTCCGAAAAGGGAGTTTTTCTTATGCGTAATATTTACATGGTGCTAGCACCATGTAATAAAGGCAGTTAAAGAGAAAATGAGTATGGGGAATGTTTGTTATGCTTTAGCTCTTTTGAAAGCCGTATCTTGCAAGGTCGTTTGGACGTAAATAAATGCAGAACGATATTTTATACTTTTACCCTCAAAAATGGATTTTTACTGCGCAACATTTGAAAAATGTAGGTTTGTCAAACATTTATTACATTGACCGCAGATAATTTCTCAGTACCTGTTCCGGTGTTTTCCATCCCAGTGGTCACATAGGGAAATTGTTATAGCCCCTCCGGTTATACACCTCCAGCTGCCTTGCAAAGTCCTCAAAGGAATCAAAACTATGCGTAGCATAGAACCTTTCATTGTCTTTGCGGTGGCTCCGTTCCACTTTCCCGTTGTGCCTCGGGGTAAAAGGGCGGATTAACTTATGCCGGAGGCCGTGCTGTGTTCCTCAAAGGCTTCCACATACCGCCATCTGGAATACTCGTCAATGGCCGGTACTAGAAGACTTTTTGCTAATGACGTCGAGATATTCCATTTATTCATAAGGTTTCGGGATATACTTCGGGTTCGGCGGTTTTGCAGCCAGAATCCCCTGCTTCCTGAGGAAGCGGTAAGCCGGTGACAGAGCGGGAATACTCCCCCGGCAGAGCCGTCATAGTAGCGATTCCAGCGGTAGATATACGGTCTGTTAGTATGGTATTTGTGGGTAGCGTTGGAAACACCATGCTTTTCAACATATTTCATAAGGTTATTGCGTTGGTTCTGTACCCACAAATATATGCAAGTCCGTTGAGTGGTATTGTATTGTCTGATGCGAAAAGTGAGAGTATAGATGAAGCAAAAGAAAGGTTTTCAAAGGCGACAGGATTGAAAGTTTTTACATTGGGTGATTATGGAGATATGGAAGAATTGGTCACCTCTGTGATTAGTTTCTTTTCGGAGTAGAAAACAATCGGAGGAATAAGGGGTACAGTATGAACAAGTATTCGTTACTTGAAAACATAAAGTATATTTTAAAAGTAGTAAAAGAAAAGGATAGAATTCTTTTGGCGGAAATGGCCGGAATGGGATTGATTTCAGCCTTTCTGCCATATATTGTTCCGTATCTGAGTAAGGCTGCGGTTTCTTGTATTGTAAACGGAACAGGGTTTGAAAGATTTGCCATAGTAGTGGTTCTGTTTACAGTCATTTTTATTGTTTTGAAAACAATGTATAATGCAATTAATCTTTCTCTTTGGTGGCGATTTTTTGCTTTAAAAAATGATTTTGTAATATCAAGATTAGATAAAGCAATGGAAATGTCTTTTGAAAATTTAGAGAAGAAGGATATTCTTGACAGAATGAAAAAGGCAGAAAATGCAACACAAGGAAATAGCGGCGTGGAAGGGATGCTGTACTCAATTAAAGATCTAGGAATCTATATTGTACGGATACTATTTTCTGTTACTTTGATTACGTTTCTTTCGCCGGTTGCGGTCATTGTTGTTATAAGCCTTTCTGCGATAAATTATAAAATAGGACAAAAGACAAAACAAAGGGATGTCAAGCTGCTTATGGATAAAAAGGCACCGGTTGACAGACAAATTAACTATTGGTCCAGGGTAACCAGTAATTTTGCTTATGCCAAAGAAATTCGTTTGTTTCGGCTGAAAGAATGGATTTTTAAGGAGATTAGGAACAATAATCAGGCGGCTTTGGCGTTAGAACGAGAATCCAAACGAAATTGGCTTATCACGAATAGCATTTCTTATGTTTTGAGCTTTTTTCAGCAGCTGTTGATATACGGATTTCTTATTTACCGTGTGTACAGTGGTACGATAGCAATTGATGATTTTGTTTTTTATTCAGGTTGTATTATGGTTCTGTTTGATACCGTTGGTAAAATCCTGGATACAGGTTCTACTTTAAGCAAGCAGTCAATAGAAATCAATTGTTACCGGGAGGTTATCGAGTTAGATGATCCGGAGCAGAGTAAGAACGATAAAAAGCTAGACTTGCCGGAAGAAAATTCGTTTATGCTGGAAGTAAAGAATGTTTCGTTTCGTTATGACGGACAAAGGGACTATGTATTAAGAGATGTTAATATGCAAATTGACAGCAAAAGCAAAGTAGCGATTGTCGGGAAAAACGGAAGCGGAAAAAGTACATTGATTAAGTTGCTTTGCCGATTGTATAAACCTACGGACGGAGAGATATTACTGAATGGGATTAATATTTGGGAATATGAATTATCGACTTATTTATCTGTGATAGCGCCGGTATTTCAGGATATTAATATATTTGCACTTTCCCTGAAGCAGAATATTGACTTCGGAGCAGGTGACGATGAAGAAAGGGTTAATAATGCAATCGCTCAAGCTGGTTTGGCAGATAAGGTAAGGACGCTTGAACAAGGAATTCATTCGGAGTTATTAACGATTATGTCTGACCAGGGTGTCGTGCTGTCCGGAGGAGAAAAGCAAAAACTTGCTATAGCGCGTTCTCTTTATAAGAAGTCTCGTATGGTAATAATGGATGAACCTACGGCTGCTTTGGATCCGTTGGCAGAGCAGCGGTTGTACCAGTCTTTGAATAAAATGATAGAGGATAAAACAGGAGTCTATATTTCACACAGACTTTCCTCTACACGGTTTTGCGATTATATTTATTTATTTGACGCAGGAAAAATTATAGAAGAGGGAACACATGATGAGCTAATGATTTGTAAAGGCGACTATTATGACATGTTCCAATTGCAGGCACAATACTATGTTTAAGAAAATTAAGTCAGTGGTAGAAAAGCAAAATTTGTTGAATACAATAGGTTATTTGACTAAGATTATTTGCCGGGAGAAAAAAGGTTATATTCTGGTCATGCTGTCAGAAGTTATTTTTAAAGTGTTACTAAATGTTTGGCGGGTTTGGATGCCGATGCGTATTGTGGAGGCATTGACGGAAAAGAATTATCAAAGTGTGCTCTTGACAGCGGGAATTTTTCTGTTAGGTGAGTTAATATGTAACACCATACTGGGGGCTCTGGATTACAAAGCACAAGTGACGGAAGAGTGGTTTGACTGTTATTTTAGTGAAGAATATAGTCGGCGGTGTATGGAGGTTCCATATCAATATACCGAAACAAAAGAAAAATTGGATGAAATCAAAAATGCAAAGGATGGGCTTGATTGGTCCGGAAATGTAGCATGTATAATTGATTCGTTGAAGGAAGTAGTTGCAGCAGTTATTTCTATAGTATCTGTGTTTGCAATTGTTTTCGAGGAAGCTCCCTTATTGGTAGTGATGGTAACTATATTGGTTTTAGTTAAAGCTAAGATTGAAGAGAACGAATGGAATGAAATGGAACATTACTATGGTCAATTATCGGGGCTCAACAGAAGGATGGATTACTATTTCTATGAGATATCGAACTATAAATATGGTAAGGATATCCGATTGTATAGAGCTAAGGATTTGTTGTTAAACAGAGCTGAAATGGTAAATCAAGAAAATGCAGAAAAAATGAAAACAGCTGCTCACAAGGTTGCAAAGCTTAGAAGTAAATCGTCCTTGCTGGAGGAAATAGTAACGGCACTGCAATATTTGTATGTAGGTTTTTTTACCATTTTGAACAATTTAGGAGTGGCCAGCTTCACGATGTTAATCGGGAGTACGGCAGTAATGGCTGCATCCATGGAGAAGATGTTTGAAGAATATCAGAATATGATACTTGGTTCGGAGTATTTTTCGTGGTACAGTACCTTTATCAGCAAGAAAGACGAAGAGATTTGCTATGGTAATGAGCCGATTGATATGAAGAATGATGACCATGTCATTAAGTTTCAAAATGTAAGCTTTAAATATCCGGGAAGTGAGCAATATGTACTGAAGGATATCTCTTTTGAGATTCAGTCAAAGGACAAAATATCATTGGTCGGATTAAATGGTGAGGGAAAAACGACACTGGTAAAATTATTATGCGGATTGTATCCGGTATCATCCGGTTCGATATTGTTAGACGGCAAGGATATTCTTCAATATGACAGGGAGGATTTTTGCAAATTTGTATCGGTGGTGTTCCAGGACTTTGTTATGTTTGCAAGACCTCTTTCGGATAATATAGTTTTCACAGAACAGCAGGATGGGGAACGAGTAAATGTTCTTTTGAAACAGCTTAATATGTATGATAAGGTACAGAGTCTGTCGAAGGGAATAGATACAAATCTATATAAGGAATTTGATGAGCAGGGATATGAGCCTTCAGGCGGATAAAGTCAAAAATTAGCTTTGGTGAGAGCGTTATATAGAAATTCGAATATGCTTATTCTGGATGAACCGACAGCAGCACTTGATCCCGTGGCGGAAGATTCTTTATATCAGGATATTCGGCGCATTATGAAAGAAAAAACGATTTTGTTTGTTTCGCATCGGTTAGCATCATGTAGATTTTGTGACAAGATTATTGTTTTGAATGAGGGTAGAATCTTTGAATCAGGTTCGCATGATGAGTTAATGAAAATAGAAAATGGTTTGTATCGGAAAATGTTTCAGGCACAAGCTGAAAACTATGTACAATTAGGAGGAAGGATAGAAGAGAATGGATAATAATTTGCATCTCATTATTTACGTGACCAAACGATGTAATTTCAGATGTAAATATTGCGGTTATTCGTTTGTTGAATCATCAGATATGGCCCAAGGTATACAAGATGGGATTATCAATTTTGTAAGAAAAAATATTGGCAAGTATGGCAGTATTATCTCGATTGGTTTGGAGGAGAACCTATATTAAAGATTGATGCGATAAAGTATATCTCCTCCAAATAGCACGTTCAGTCAAGAAAATGCCCCTCTTTCTATAGTATACTGGTATAAAAGAAAGGGGCATTCATTATGAAGAGAATTTGTATTGCATACAAAGAATTGTTGGGCATTCTGTTTTCAAAAAATCCGTTTCTGGTCATCCTGACCTTTGCAGCCGCCATATTTTCCGGCTTGACCACACCCTTATTGATCTGGGTCAACAGCCGTATTTTTGACCTTGGGCTGCTGACGGCCTCGGGGAAAATGACATTTCTCTCTTATACTCCATATCTTATATTGTTTGTGCTTTTGTCGCTGCTTCCCGTACTTACGGGAGATATCTTATCTAACAGCTATATCCGTCCTAAATGCCAGCTGATTTTCCGTACCGCATATAAGGGGAAAATGCTCCAAAAGCTGAAAACGCTTCGCTATGAGCACTTGGAAGACCCCTTGTCCATGGAGATTATTGACAAGGCGTACACTAAGACAGAGGATACGCTCTTAACTCTTTTCCCGACAACGATCCAGCAGATTATTTCGGCGGGGATTACCTCGGTGGGAACCCTGTATCTCTTCGCGTCGGTAAAATGGTGGCTTCTTTTGGTGCTCCTGCTGCCGTTTGCGCTGGAAACGTGGCTTGTGAGCAGATCCAATTACCAAATTTACCGGGAGATGGAAACCTACTGGAAAAAGGAGCGGTTCTATACCAAGCTGGGAGAGATGCTGTGTTCCAGGGACTATGTCAGGGAGAATACGCTACAGGGCATTTCGGATTACCTGATCGATAAGTACCGCAGCCGGATGAACCGTCGCAACAGGGAATATGAGCATTACTTTTTCAAGCATCTGCGGCATAATCTCGTAAAGCGGAATCTGATTAGATTTGCCCAGCTGGGTGCGGCACTGCTGCTGCTGTTTTTTTACTGCAATGGGGAAATACAAATCGGCCTGTTAATCTCCTTAAGCCTGGCCTTGTTTACGAAACTGTTCTCACAGAATGGTCTGAACGGGCTGGTGAAAGTTCTTCGGGTCAGTGGACAGTACAGAAACGCGTTTGCTTTCTACGATAGTTATTTCAGGCTTTCGGAGGAGGAGTGGGGCGGGGAGGAAACTATGCCGGATGCTTTTGATATTGAGTTTGATAATGTTTCCTTTGCTTATCCGAACACGGAGAAAAAGATTTTGGAAGGAATGAGCTTTCGGATCCGTCACGGGGAGAAGGTTTCCATCGTGGGGGAAAACGGCCAGGGAAAGAGTACGGTAATCAAGCTGCTTTTAGGACTGTTTAAGCCGGACAGCGGAGAGATTCGTATCGGAGGAAAACCGCTGGACTGCTATTCCAGATTCGTGCGGGAGCGTCTGTTTGGTGCGGTATTTCAGGATTTTGGGAAATATTGCATTACCTTGGGGGAAAATGTAGGGATAGGGGATCCGGAAAAGCTGCATGACAGGGAAGCTCTTGCAAAGGCAATGGACAAGGCGGGAGTGGAGCCTGTGGCGGCGGGATTGGCGGATGGAACGGAAACGCTGCTGGGGAGGGAATTTGAGGGCGGCGTTGACCTGTCCGGCGGACAATGGCAGAGGATTGCCATCGCCAGGGCATGGATGGGGAAGAAACCTGTCATGATTCTGGACGAACCCACAAGCCAGCTGGATCCCATGGCAGAGAGTCGGATTTATGCCGAGTTTGCGGGGATGGCGGAAGGCAAGACCTCAATCTTTGTCACCCATCGCCTGGCCTCTACCATGATAACGGACCGTATTCTGGTCATAGGCGCAGGCAGGGTCATACAGAGCGGCACACATGAGGAATTGCTGGAGCAGGGCGGACTGTACGCCGATATGTTCCAGGCGCAGAAGCAGTGGTATGTAAAGCCGGAATGAGGAGGAAATCATAAGATGAATCATAAGATGTCTGTTGACAATACCGCGAAAATAGAGGAAACTGTACAAAGAGAGCGTTCCCCGAAGCTTTCCCATTTAATCCGTTTGTTTTTATTCGTCTTTTCTCAAACAAAGGGAATCGGCGCTATCTACATAGGAGCGTTTCTGCTGTTATCCCTGCTGCGGCCGGCGGCTGCCTTTTTGTGGAACGCTTACATACAGAAGGCGGAAAACATTTCTTCCATGGGAAGTATTTTTTCTATGGAAGGAATATTTTCCGGGGCAATGCTGCTGGTCATTTACTTTCTGATACAATTGTTCACGGATCTGATCAGCCGGTATGTATATTTGATGGATGAGATAGAGCAGTTGAATCTGGTGCAGGCCAACCGGCAGCAGGAACAGTTACATTCCGTTCTGTATCAGAAGATAGCGCGTCTGCCGTCGGAGGATTTGGAGATTCCAAAGCTGAATGACAGGATAGAACAGGTAGTTCAGTTCATGTGCGGGCGTTTCGGAATGAACACCGGAGTGATGCTTCAGGGATATTTTATGGCTGCTAAGACAGTCTCCGTCCTTTCCATAGCAGCTTCCCTGTATTTGTTTGATCCTCTGTTGTGCCTGACCGTGCTGATAGCGCCCCTGCCTGCTATATGGGTGAACACGGCGGGACAGAAGCTGATGTTCCGGTTTCGGAAGAGCAATATAAAGCTGCAGCGCAGGGCGGATTATTTTGAAAAACTGATGATATCACCGGCTGCAAAAGAAATGAAGACCTTTGCCCTGTATGACTTTTTTTATGATAAATGGAAGAAAGCCGCCGACGAATACACGGAAAAGGAGCAGAAAATGATCCGAACCCGGGCAAACTTCATGCTGCTGCATAATTTTATCATTCATGCCGTGATTGTGACTGGCAGTATATTCGCTATTGTATTGATGGCTCTGGGAAGGCTGACGCTGGGTGAGCTGGGTGCGGTTCTGTTACTGGTGTCCACTCTGGTGGAGGACGTAAAGGAACTGATGACGGGATATGCTACTTTTGTGACCAAAAAGAATGAGGCGGCACAGTTCTTTGACCTGATGGAGCTGCCGGAGCAGGACCAGGGGGGAGAAGACTGCGGCGGGGTAACCCTGATACAGGCGGAGCATTTGAATTACCGCTATCCTCTGACGGACCGCTATGTCCTGGAAGATATCAGCCTGACCATTGAAAAAGGGGAGAAAATCGCTTTTGTGGGTGAGAACGGTATGGGAAAAACGACGCTGGTAAAGCTAATCACAGGGGTGCTTTCTCCCTCCGACGGACAGCTGAAAATAAATGGGAAATCAATTTCCCAGTATCAATGCGTGAGCCGTTACGATAAAGCAGGAGTGATGATGCAGGGCAGTATGGGGTATACCACCTTTACTATCGGGGATAATGTGTTCCTAGGCGATATCTTCAGGGAACGTGACGAGAGGGCGATTGAGGAGGCGCTTGCCTTTGCCGGACTGGGAGATAAGGATAAGGAGAGCCTTCTGGGAAAGGACATTGGCGGCGTTGACCTGTCTGGCGGTGAGTGGCAGAAGCTGTCTATCGCGAGAAACGTGTACCGGGACAGGAATTTCATAATTTTAGACGAACCCACCAGTAATCTCGACCCTTTGGCGGAAGCAGAAATTTTCAGGAAATATATGGAGATGGCGGAGGATAAGACGGTGATTTATGTGACTCACAGAATCAGCGCGGCATCTCTGGCGGACAGGATTATTGTGTTTGAGGACGGCAGGATTGTGCAGGATGGGGCACATGAAGAGCTGCTGGCATCAGGAGGAACCTATGGGAAATTATACAGAGAACAGGCAAAGTGGTATGACAGATGAGAATCCGGTGTTTCGCTCCCTTGGAGTCATTGAAGAGCGGATCCGGGAAAAGCTGACAGTCAAAAGCCTGGCGGACAGTGTCCATTTTTCTCAATATCATTACCAGCGTATGTTTCGGGAGGCAGTGGGAGACAGCGTCATGGGATACGTGACCAGGCGCAGGATTTCCCTGGCGGCTGAGGATCTTGCGGGAACGGATGAATCGATTCTGGAAATCGCGCTTAAGTACGGCTACGATTCCCATGAGGGCTTTACGCGAAGCTTCCGGACGCATATGGGAATTACCCCGACGGAATACCGGAAATACCATTTGTCCACAAGTTCTCTTAAAATGCAGAAGGAGAAAAGCGCCATGATTTATTCAAAAGCAATGGAGGAAATCATACGAGAACTGAACAGCCTGATTGTACAGGCGAAGGAAGCCGTGGAATATACAAGAAAAAGTGCAGAGATAAATGCGGAGGCTGCTGTTTTTTATGCCCGGTTCTGGGAGGTTATTGTGGATAAAACAGAATCTATGGCGGAAAACCTTGCACAGCTTTTAACCCGCATTACTGCTATTGCGCAGCAGCCGGATGAAATATCTGCCCGTTTCAGAATTATTAAGGCTATGGAGGACACTGCATTCCAATCCGGTATTATTGCATTTCAGGCAGGACTGACGATTGCAAGGGCCAGACCGGAGCATAGAGAAGCAATTCAGTCCGTATGCAACAAATACGAATCCCTGGCTGGGAACGCCCGGATCAAGACCGGGAGAATCGGGGAATTCATGCAGGAATTGTGGCAGCTGATTTTTCAGGACATGCGAAGGAACGCCGAAAGAAAAATACAGCAGGCAGTGGAAAAGGGCATGGCTGCAGTCAGGGATTTGTCAGACGATCCGGCGCTTCCGTATGATTATATTGTGGAGGAAGTCAGAAGCATTGCGGAAGAACTTGCTGCTATGCCCCTTGAGGAAGTGACCGTTGTCCGATTGGAAAATGAACTGGTTCGTCTGGATGTGACCGCCTTTGCTGTGGACGTGGATGTACTGCGCGTCCCGGCGCACAGAGCATTGTTGGAAAAAATATATGATTTCAGGGAAGAAATACGTGAAACAGCCGAATTCTTCCGAGGTCTGCCGGGGGATGCGTTTGGCTTCCCTGTGGAATCGGAGCAAGAAATCGAAAACTGCAAATATGACATTTCCGGGTCCGCCCGGGAAGCGGATGACAGGGAACCGGGACTTTGGGGAGAAATTCTGCTGTTTTATCTCAAGGGAGAAATTCAAAAGCTGGGCGGCGCACACTTGACTGAGGAGAAGAAAGCCGTGTTTGATGGTATCTGTGACAAAATGAAGCAGGCAGTCCATCTGGCAGCGAGGGGAAGGAACAGGGCAGCGGGCGTGACCCCGGAGAGCGGGGGCAGCACACAGGATCTTTCGCAGCAGATTTACCATGAGCTGACCATGCAGGGAGAGGAACTTGGCATATATGGCGCAGCAATCCTGTATCTTGCAGAAGAATGGAAGCGCATTTTGCTGAAGCCGGACACCTGAGAAACATAAGATATCGGAAGGTAAGGTGTTTCCGGGCAGGTCTGTCGATTCAGTGCATTTTCGGCAGTTTCTAAAGCATCGGGAATATGTGGGCATGAAAGTAAAGGAGAACGGAAAAGCATGGAGAAGGTAAAAAATTTATAGAAAATAATCGGTTTCAGAACTTCATTCTGGTTATCATTGTCCTTAATGCAGTATTATGGGAGTTTGACCATGCAGGGTCTTCACGCCGGCGTGCGGCAGACGCTGAAATTCCTGGGTACAGCCTGTTTATGGATTTTGGCAGGGAACTCCTGTGATATTATCCGTATTGTGAAATTGGATGATAGCGGGCAGAGTGCATTTCTGATACAGGATATGCTTCCGGTAACAGATGAGTACATAGAACGGGAATATATCATGGCCGGAAATAATTTGATGCTGGCTTGTATGTGCTAGACTGTGCCATATAGCTAGAACGCAGAGGGGGGAACGAACACTATATGAGCATGAACCATTTTTCCGAACTGGAGCTGGAGGATAATTCACTGTCTGAAATCGTAGCCGGCTAACTACCAGGTACCAAGCGGCTGAAGATTAGTTTGCGAAAAACTATTGACACTATCCAAGAGATAACATTTTTATAATAGTTCAAATATATGAGTTATTGAATAAAAGCTTAAACAAATACAGCAAAGAACACGCCGGGTCCGAATAAGTAAGATTATCGAAAGGTATTAGAGTTCAATATAGTGGCTTTTAAACACCTGATTTAATGGAGAAAAACATGTTACAGTATTTAATGAGTTCTATATGACTGAATAAAGAAACTATAGTAAATAAATGTCACGAAGTACATGAATTGTTAAAAAAGGCATATTGGGCAAAGGATAGAAATGAGCAAGTTACGCACAAGGCAATTAGTAACTCGTTAGATTATGCGATTTTTGAAATCAATACAGAGCGGCTTGTTGGATTTGCCAGAGTGATAACAGATTATTCTACGATTTATTATTTGTGTGATGTTTACATTGATGAAGAATTTCGAGGAAAGGGTCTTGGGAAAAAACTAGTAGAGTGGATTGTTTTGTATGAAGCCAAATTGTCCGGAATTAAGGGCTTATTAGAAACAAGAGATGTAATGAATTTATATGAGAAATATGAATTTGAAGAATGCAAGGTAATTTGTATGGTTTGCATAGATAATGTATAAATTTCAGTCTGTGTGGCATTTTTATGCCCTATATTTTGTTCTGGTAAACGGAGAATCGAAGTGTTATAATAAAATCTATAAAACAGAATTTTAAGAGGAACTATATATGCATAGATAGTCTAAAATGCGAAATAAATTAGAAAATGAATATCTTGCTTATTCCTTGAGAGGACATATTCAATACTTTGCTACGTCATACAGCAAATGTCCTGACCATGAGGGAAGGGCTGCAATTTTGCTTGACGGGAAAGAAATAGTATCTGGAAGCTACTATGAACAGTGGAGTAAAGAGCATCTTTTGCCGCGCGATGAAAAACTTAAAGCCAGGTTGACAAGTGTATTTCCGTTTATGGACGATACGGCTGTTCAATATGGACAATTTGACCAAAGCTGCTTTTATCATGCCTTTAATGAGTTTGATAATCAAAGCATAGAACAAAGTCTGGCAAGTGAAAATATGCTTGTTCGTATCTTTGCAATATTGGACAGGAGAATTGGAAAGAGAAGATTAGAAAGAATGAGCAGTATGATTGAAAAGGAACCGGAAGTGTTTCAGCTTTTTTATACTATAAGAACTAAATCAGAGGGAATATCGGGTCAGGGATAGCGCAGAGGAATGCTCATTTCATTGTAGGCGATAGAATAAGAACAAGGAAGGCAATCAGTCCTCGCGGGAGCGCCTGCTTTCCTTTGCTTTGTGTGTAGGGATTTTTTTAGTTTGCGAAGGAGTATGCTTATATCGGTACAGCTTTGGAGTGATGAGTATCTGAAGGACTGCAAAGAAGCGTATCAATAAAAATATATTATGTAAAAGATATATCATGTAGGAGAGAGGAAAATGCTTTGTAACATAAGAAAATGGGAATTGTCGGACGCGGCAGATTTGGCAGCAGCGCTTTCGAATAAAAAGGTGCAGAATAACCTGCGGGACGGATTGCCGTATCCTTATACGGAGGAGGATGGGAAAGAGTATATCTCTGCGATGCTTTCTGCCAAGGAGGATGAGACCTTTGCGTTTGCTGTTGTGGCAGATGGAAAGGTGATTGGCAGTATCGGATGTTTTCGTCAGGGGAATATACACAGGCAGACTGCCGAACTGGGATATTACATTGCAGAGGAATATTGGGGCAGGGGTATTATGACAGAGGCTGTAATGCAGATTTGCCACTATGTTTTTGGCAGGAGCGATATTCTCCGTATTTATGCAGAGCCGTTTGCGCACAATGCTGCATCCTGCCGGGTACTTGAAAAAGCAGGCTTTCAATACGAAGGCACCTTGAGAAGCAATGCGGTAAAGAACGGTGAGGTTGTCGATATGAGGATGTATTCCCTGCTGAAAACGGAGGTTCTCTTTTAAAGATTATAAATGGCAATGCAGTATTGTGTAAGGAGGAAATAGCATGGTAACAGAAGCGTTTGACAATCAATCCAATGCAATTATCAATCCGTGCCGCAAAGAGAATGCTCCGAGGGTAGATGCGTGTATTATGACATTTTCCTATAAGATTGAGGAATTTGTCCTGGCAAGCTATGAGTGTGAGGAGATTGCTTCCCTTTGGTCTGCCACAGGCAGGACGCCGGTGTATGGCATCCGCTATAAAGGGAAAAGAGTTGCTTTTTTTAAGACCTATGTGGGTGCGCCTGCGTGCGTCGGGACAGTAGAAGATACGCTCTCGGAATTAAAAACGGATAAGTATATTGTATTTGGCGGTGCTGGGTGCTTAAATAAGGAGATTGCGCATGGGAAGGTGATGGTGCCGACAGAGGCGTACCGCGATGAAGGCACCTCCTATCATTATGCACCGGCTTCGGATTATGTCACTGTAAAAAATGCAGGGATTGTTGCCAGCTTTATGGAGGAAAACGGGATTCCCTATGTAAAGGGAAAAACATGGACAACCGATGCCATTTACAGGGAAACTATGAATAATTTTGAAAAGCGCAAAGCGGACGGTTGTATTTCCGTGGAAATGGAATGTGCTGCCCTGCAGGCAATGTGCGACTTCAGGGGGTTGAATCTGTATACCTTTTTTACGAGCGGCGACCTGCTTGATGCGCCGGAATGGGATACCAGACGGAAGGAAGGACAGGAAAAAGGCACTCAGCATGACGTCGGGCATTTTGATATTGCGCTGGAGCTGGCGCGGTATGTTGCGGAATGACAGATAGTGTCTCACGAAGTCTGCCTGGAAGAAGGGGTTGCGCTTTGTGCGACAGCCCCTTGCCTTTGCGGTATATAGTATTCCGGAGGCTTCTATCTGTTACCGCAGAGAGGCTTTGTACTCCTCGCCCCAGTTCTGCATGGAATCGAGAATCGGCCTGAGGCTCTGTCCGAGCGCTGTTAAGGAATATTCGACCTTCGGTGGGACTTCCGCATATACCTTCCGGCTGATAAGACCGCTTTCCTCCATAGTGCGCAGCTGGGCGGTCAGAACCTTTTGGGATACGCTGCCAATGGACTTCTTTAATTCTCCAAAACGCTTTGTGCCCGGCATTAAATCGCGCAGAATCAGCACCTTCCATTTATCTCCGATTAAGGTCAGAGTTGTTTCTACTGGACAGGCGGGCAGTTCCTTGCTGTTCTTTTGTTCGCTCATATTGCTTGCCTCCATTCTATCGTTTCCTATGGAAACTTTGTTTCTCATTATACCATACAGCCTGTTTTGCGTCAATGCTTCTGACCCTTGAGTTTCCTCAGTGGGAAGTGTTTGCATGACCTGCCTTGCTATGATATAATTTCGGTTAAGGATAATCCTTGTTTTAAAGGCTGTATTGGGATAGAGGTTGTGTAAAAATATGAAATGTAGTGGTTGGACAATCCATAAAAAATGGTACATCGTTTAACCAAAGGGTTTGGGAGCAATGCCATGGAGGATACTTTGAAAATACAATAAATTTGTGGAGAGGAATTGATATAGATGACGACGATTTACTTTGTGCGGCACGCAGAGCCGAACTATGAGAACCATGATGACAGAACAAGGGAGCTGTCACCGAAAGGGATGGAGGACAGAAAACTCGTTACAAAATTTTTGTCGGATAAACGGGTTGATGTTGTGCTGTCAAGTCCATATAAAAGGGCGATTGATACGGTCGGTGAATTTGCGGAAAGCCAGAACCTTGCTATCTGCACCGTAGAGGATTTCAGGGAGCGCAGGGTTGATAGTGAATGGATAGAGGATTTTTTGTCATTCAGTAAGGCACAATGGGAGGACTTCGACTACAAGCTGTCAGACGGCGAATGTTTGCGGGAAGTGCAGGAGAGAAATATCCGCGCATTGAATTGTGTTTTAGAAGAGTACAGGGATAGGACGATTGCTGTGGGTTCACATGGGACTGCACTGAGTACGATTGTAAATTATTATGACAGGCGGTTCGGCTATCGGGAGTTTGAGAGGATTCGTGCGTTGATGCCGTGGATTGTCAGGTTTACGTTTGACGGGAAAAGATGGGTGGATATGGAGCAGTATGATTTGTTTTTGGGAAAATTTAATCCGCTCATTACTTAACCTCCAAACGACAATTAAGCTCATAAAGAGCCGTGCGGTTTGAATCCCATTTAAGTTTTCTGGTTGCTTCATCATAAGGCAGCCAAATACATTCGGTATGTTCGTGGGACAATTTTATATCTTCCTTGCACTCAAAACCAAAAGTATACTCAGGTATTACATAGGTGTGATTACTCCAATGCTGCCGATGCTTTTCGGAAATAACCGTAGCAGGAATATAGGACAGGCTTACCAGCTCGATCCATTTATCTGACTGTATCCCGCCTTCTTCAAAGGTTTCTCTTTTTGCAGCTTCCAAAGGTGTTTCATCATCTTCGCCGCCTCCGGCTATAAATTGCCATTGGTCGAAATCGGCACGATGAAACACACAATAAAAAGGAGAGCCATCCATGATTCGATATGGTATTGCAAGTATTTGAAATGCTGCTCTCATTAGTACCTCCTTTCTTTGGACGCGATAATATCGCATCTTAACTCTATCACTCTTTTGATAACTGCCATATCTTCATCGCCTGGATTTTTCCATCTGAACGCGATTGCGCCGCCGCCGCACACGCGCTGCTTTTTGCCGAGCACCGTCACAAACATTCCCAGATGCGTGGTCGAGCAGGCGGTGCACCGTAAGATATGCCGCAAAATATTCTTCTGAAAATCGGGCGATTCCTGAGCGAGCCTGTCGTTGATAAGCGCGGGATTGTCCCAATGATATGTGCCCATTATCCAGATATCGAGAGCTAGTTCACCCAGATTCCACTCCGAGCCTATGCACATCACCTGCGAACCCTTGCATTTGTAGTCGACTTTCCAAAAGGTGCTGACGGCGGGCTTCACCTTCTGAGAAATTGCAAAATCGTGCAATTCGTAGGCTTGCTTTTTCTGATTTGCGGTAAGCGGGCGGAAATAATCCTCGTATGTAGGCTTGTGCCTGCCGTTCAGATTGCGAAAATCTAATGTGCGAAAGGCAAAAAAGTCAAACCCGCTGCTTGTTCTGGCAAGGCTTGACAGGGCGCACATCGCAGGGAACATTGCGGGGTATTCTTTGGAAGTGACCTCGTTTTCGCGCACTGTAATCCCCATACGGGCCATTGCCTTGAACATATCGGCAACACAAATGTTGCGGACAGAGCCTTTCAAGGTTTTGTCATATTTGGCTAAAGCCTCACTTGAAAAAACAAGTGTATCTCCGGCTGCCTCGCCATGCGTGCCGAGCTTGTAAAGCAGTTCGATGTAATTACTGATGGCGTTCCTTGTCCGGGCGATGATATTTTTGGCTTTTGAGGGATATTTTTGCTTTAATCCATTGATTTTGCGCCCTTTACAAAAGTCCTCAAGAAGCATAACGGGCAGATGATATTCGCCGGGGTTGTCATACATATCGGCAAGCATAGCCATTACAAACCCGTGAAATGCCGCACAGGAGGCACGCATATCAGAATCCGCGATATCCGCTAGGGATTTTTCCAAGGGAATTATGCCGCGGGCAGTGAAATAAATCAGGCTGTGGACGGCTGAGGGGAATGCGTCCTGGTCGATATCAAAATTCATTTTGTCACTTCCTCTGAAATAATCTGGCTATATTTTACCGCAAAGCAAGGGGGAAGTCAAATCCTTAAGCAAGCTGAGTTTTCGCATTTTGCGTCCCCCGGCGACAACGAGGATGGGAAAAGCCTGACAACAAAATGGATGATTTTCAACCACTGACCGAAGAACAGATGGAACAGTTATCATTACCAGAAGAGTGGATGAAGTAAGAATTCCTTATCGGGCATTAACACAAAAGGAGAGCAAACGAATGGCGAATAGAAAAGCAAACACATTGGTAGCACTCAGGAAGATGATAGGTGGCACAATGTATTGTGTGAGAGTGCATTTCAATGAGGATGCAAAAGAAACCATGAAGGATAAAATAAAGAGGATGCTGGAGAATGATGTTAAGGCATCGCAACACACCGCATAGGTCAAAAAGCATGTAGAAAAATAGTATATATCATGATATAATTGGTGGTGTTGTTAGTTACTCAAAGACATCCAGATAAAAAGGCTGGTGGGCAGTGGGAATTTACTGGTGGTGGAGTTCTTGCAGGAGAAACAACTCTATTAGCGGCATCTCGTGAAGTGAAAGAGGAGTTGGGTGTTTGCTTAGATGAAGCAGAGTTAAAACTGCACGAAGTTTATAAACACAGAAATTATTTTATGGATATTTATGTAGTTAGAAAAGATTTAAAAGATGAAGAAGTTATATTGG
>CANSUS010000072.1 GCA_947650155.1 uncultured Lachnospiraceae bacterium | reverse complement strand
CAAAGCGGGGGTTTGCATTAGACATTTCTGGCACAGTTATGGATAACACTGCTTATGGGGTCCAGGGAAGGACCACAGAAGATATTATGCAGCAGGCGGAGAACATTGATGTTACTACGCAGAGAAACTATATGACAGTTATGTCTAATTCTATGTCCTCTGAAGATTTTGCAAAGCTGCAGGAGGAAGGGTATCATCCCGGGGATATTACGATTGAAGAGACTGTTACGATAACGGATCACATAAAAGCGGAGCTTGCAAAAGCCGGAGTGGATGTGAAAGGTTATACTGATGATGTTTCCAAAGAAGCAATGGAAGAAGTTGCCGGAAGCGAAGTGTCTGCACAACAGATTATGGATAAATTAGAGGCGGCTGATGCGGCGGTAACGGAGGAAAATGTTGCGCAGGTCAGAGAAGCATACGACCGGGCAGCGAATCTTCCTCAGTTGTCTGACGGCGTAAAAAAATATATGGTTGAAAATGGAATGGAACCGACCATTGAAGATTTATATAAAGCGCAGTTTTCCGGTAATACTGATCCGGAAAAACAGGGAAAGGGATATTATGCTGACGGAACGGCCGGCTATTACTCCATGAAGGCAGAAGAATATGACTGGCAGCAGCTTCGTCCCCAGATGGAAAAAATAATAGAAGAAGCGGGACTGGAAATCAATGAAGAAAGTCTTGAACAGGCAAAATGGATTATAGAAAAAGGAATTCCGTTGACAAAAGAAAATCTGGAATGTCTTCATGAATTAGACAGTTTGAAACTTCCTATGGATACCGATAAACTTTTAAGCGCTATTGCAGGAACGGTTGGCGGTGGAAGACCTGCGAAAGAAACAAACCTTGCTGATACGGAAAGCAATATGGAAAAGGCAGTCCGTTATGTTGAGACGGTTGCGGCTATCAGCGACGAGGCGGTAGACTATGTCGCAGGGCAGGGGAAAGAGCTGAATCTGAAAAATTTAGAGGAAGCACAGAGGAAGATTGATAACAGGCAGGCAGCATTTGCAGAAGTAAATATTACTGCCAGGAGGAAAATGGAAGAAATCCGCCTGCAGATGACAGTAGAAGCAAATCTGAAACTTTTGGAGAGTGGATATCGAATTGATACTACTGAGTTAGAGCAGCTTGTAGAGGATTTGAAAGCGATTGAGAAAAAACAGAATCAGGCGCTTTATCATACTGAAAATGCTGAGGAAGCACAGACAAGGGCAGCTCTTTATGACGAGACAAGAGCAAAAACGGCACAGATACCGGGACTTCCTGCAGCCGCAGTCGGAAAAGCAGCGTTTAGTGATAAGCCAACGATTGATTATATTCATCAGGCGGGATCAGAATTAAAGAGATCCTATGAAGCAGCCGGAGAATCTTATGAAACAATGATGACAACGCCCCGGGCCGATCTTGGCGATTCTATTAAAGAAGCGTTCCGTAATGTAGATGATATTCTGCAGGATCTGGAGTTAGAACTTACGGAGCAGAACAGACGGGCTGTACGTATTTTGGGTTATAACAGCATGGAAATCACCCCGGAGAATATTCTTTCCGTAAAAGATGCCGATCTTGGCATCAGGAAAGTGGTAGAAAGGATGACGCCGGCAGCTACAATGGAATTAATCAGGGATGGTGTTAATCCGCTTGAAATGACAATCTCTGAGTTAAATGAATATTTTGATAAAAAAGATAACGAGCCGGGAGAAAAGGCGTTAAAGTATAGTAAATATCTGTATAAATTAGAAAAAAACAACGAAATCACTGAGAATGAGAGAGATGCTTATATCGGAATTTACCGGTTTTTCCGTCAGATGGAAAAAAGTGATGGTTCTGCAATTGGAGCAGTCGTGAATGCAGGCGGAGAACTTTCTTTTAAGAATCTTATTACGGCAATCCGTTCAGGGAAGAAGTCAGGAATGGATTATACGGTAGATGATGATTTTGGAGGAATGATTGACCTGTCTTCTAAGACGAATTCCATTACAGAGCAGATAGCAAAGGGGTTTGGAGATCCGGCGCAAAGCGAAGCATCTGCAAAAGAGCAAAAGTATTATGAGAAAGTATCCAAACAAATATTAGATAATCTGGAACCGGAAAAGGTACAGGATATTAAAGTTTCTGCCGATATGACGCTGGAAGAATTTGCAGATCAGCTGACGGAAGCGGGCAGGGCGGAAGAGCTGGAAGCGGCATATAATGAAGAGCAGTTAACGGAGTTTATGGCGGCACAGCATACGGATGATGAAACGCTTCAGTTCCTGTTAGATACAGGAGAAAGCGTTACAGTCAATAACCTGTTGGCAGCAGACAGATGGATGAAAAAACCGGGAGCGGCATTTGACAGGCTGAACCGCATAACAGAAAGGTTCGAGCAGGAATCGGAAAAGCTAAGAAATGCTTTTGATGATGATGTTTCTGCAAAGGAAGGTTATGAACAGTTTACTGAGGAGATCTTCGGTGAATTGACTTTGGCGGAAGAGTCAAAGGATGTTACGGCAGTTGATTTAAAAGAAATTCATCTTTTATATAAACAAATGAACCTTGCAAGAGAGTGTGCAAAACAGGAAGATTATCAAATACCGGTACAGATTGGCGGGGAGATAACTTCCGTTCGTTTACGAGTGATAAGAGGTTCACAGGATTCCGGAAAAGTAAAGATTACGATGGATACGGAAAAATATGGGCTTACGGAGGCAGAGTTTAAAGTAAACGGAAGTATTTTGGAAGGGTTTATTGCAGTAAACAAAGAAGATGCTCTTGTAAATCTGAAGGAAATGGAAGCGAAAATGAGGGAGACGTTACAGTCTTCCGATCTGGAAGTTTCTGCTTTTCATTTTGTGCAGAGTGACCGGATCGATACAAATGCATTTATGAAACACGATAATTCCAATGAGGAGACGGAAAGCACACAAGTGTCATCTTCACAGCTTTACCAGACGGCAAAGGCATTTTTACAGGCCATTCAGGAAGAAACGCAAGTATGAAAGGAGTCTGTCAAAGCAGGCAGAGCCATAAATTTGAAAGGAAACTTTCAAATATTGTATTGATTAGTATTTTTGCTAAAGCACACAGGGAGGTATAAAAATGAGAATAAATTATAATGTTTCAGCTATGACAGCAAATAACAACTTAAAGAGAAGTGATAATGCGCTTGCAAAATCATTGGAGAGGTTATCTTCCGGTATTAAGATTAACCGTGCCAAAGATAACGCAGCAGGGCTTGCTATTGCGAAGAGAATGAATGCACAGCTTGAAGGACTCTCCGTAGCGGGAGATAATGCAAATGACGGTGTATCTGTAGTAGAGACCGCTGACGGTGCATTAGGGGAAATTCATGATATGCTTCAACGTATTAGTGAACTTGCCGTTAAAGGCGCGAATGGAACAATGTCAGATGATGACAGGAAATCGATTGAAGCAGAAGTGGCACAGTTAAAAGAAGGTATTGAACAGATCGTGGAAGTTACAGAGTTTAACGGACAGAAATTGTTGGATGGCAGCTTTGACCTGAAAGGATATACGAATAACACTCAGGTAAAAATTGATTATTATAGCGATACTGTGACTGCGAAAGAATATGAAATTACAAATCTTTCTGTAACATTAGATGCTGACGGAAGGATTGCAGATAATGCTACACAGCTTACAGCACAGCTTTTTACGGCAGGTAATACATCAGGATTTCCGGCGGACTGTAAAGTGACTAATATAGATGGAAATGTCCTGACAATAGCCGATAAGACGGGATTTGACATGCGCCTGACCATTCAGGGAGCACCAAATTCTACTGTTACGGTGGCTCCGCCTGCAGGTTCCGCTTCCCTGACAATTGATATCACAGGTTATGGTGATATGAGTGTACAGATCGGAGCAAATGAAGGGCAGACATTGGATATGCGTATTCCTTATGTTTCTCTGAAAAACATTGGTATTGGGGATATAGATCTTACCACACGGGAAGGGTGTAAGGATACGCTGGGAAAGATAGATGAAGCAATTGCTTATGTATCCAACGTAAGAAGCCGTTTGGGCGCATATCAGAATCGACTGGAATCTACAGTTGACTCTTTGGATGTAACATATGAGAGTATGACAGCAGCATATTCAAGAATCATGGATACCGATATGTCGAAGGAGATGACAGAGTATACGAATCTTCAGGTACTTACACAGGCTGGAACTTCCATGCTTGCACAGGCTAATGAAAGACCGTCACAGGTATTGCAGCTACTTCAGTAAATTTCAGGAGTTTAGAAAATGACAGACGAACAAAAACAAGAATTTACACGAAAAATATCCAGCGCGAATAAAACAGCGATGATCGTGGTATTATATGAAATGACATTAACTTATGTACAGGATGCAAAGGCGGCGTTAAAAGCGTGTGATAAGGAAGGGCTTCACAGGGAAATTAACAGAGCAAAAGCCTGTATTAAGGAACTGCAGAATTCTCTGAACTTTAAGAATAATTTAGCGATGAATTATTTTGAGATTTATTTGTATTTACGAAGAGAATTATCCAGAGCAGACGTGGCAGGAAATGTTACGGCACTTGATAATGTCTGCAATATTGTGACTGAGCTTCATGATACTTATCAAAAGGTAAGCGAAGCAGACATATCAAAACCGATTATGGAAAATACCCAGACCGTCTATGCGGGACTTACATATGGGAAAAATTCACTCAATGAAAGTTTAGCAAGTCAGAAGATCGACAGGGGTTTTCGCATTTAGACTCTCTTCAGGCAGCGGATTTAATTTCGCTGCCTGTTCCAGTAAGTACTTGTATCTTTTTAAGACAGAATTTACTTCATAGATATAGCAGTCAATTAAATCAGGATCGGTAACATTATCAAATCCACAGTAAGCCATTTCCAAATCCAGTCTTGTACGTTCCAAATCATCCAGTATATTTTTTCTTTCCACAGAGTCTAAAGTGCGGTTTCTTCCGTAAGAGCTTTGGCTAAAATGCATCTTCATAAATTGTAAAGACTCCTTTCCTTTTATTAACATAAGTATTGGCAGATTATTACATAATATTCATGGACTAACAGAAAGGTTCCTTGCATAAAATAAAAAAAAGAAAAAATTTGGTTGTTAGTATATGGATCAATTAAAAAGCAGTTTTATTATCATAGGAATGCTCCTGGTTGTAATTTTTATTGGTGTAATCAGAAAAAAAATAGAATGGATCGTAAATTTTCTCCTTCGCATGGTTATGGGAACAATCGGCATTTATTTCATTAATTATGTATTAACCAAGTATGGGCTGGAATGTTCAGTAGCGATAAATCCGCTTAGTGTTTTGACAAGTGGATTTCTTGGAATTCCGGGGCTTGCAGTGCTTTATGGCATAAATTTTTATAAGTTTTTGTAATTGTTTCACAAAGTTGAAAAAAATAAAATAAAATCATAGACAAGAAATTGAAATGTGTATATAATTAAACCCATAATAAACAAGTCAAATATTTCTTTCAGTAAATTATACTGTTCAGTATTTTCTGCTAAGCAGTTCTTTTAGCAGCATCTGTTTATTATCTTTCGCAGCAGCATGCGATTCTTATTTTATCCAAATTTATTGTACAAAGTAAAAGGAGTGTGATAAATATTGTAATATTATTTGTATTTTTACTGACTGCGGTTTATTCAGACTGGCGTTTCGGAAAAATCTATAACTGGCAGATTTTATCGGGAGCCGCAGCAGGTATTTGCTTTCAATATTTTGAGTCCGGACCGCCGGGAATTTTATTAGGAATTTTATCTTCTGCTATTCCGATATTATTTCTTTTTCCGCTTTTTTGTATAGGGACTTTTGGCGGTGGAGACGTAAAACTTTTGGCAGCAGCAGCCATATTTTTAACACCTTCCCAAACGATCCTGTTTTTGGGAGCTGCATTTCTTACAGGTGCTATTGAGGCACTTATCAAAATGATAAAGGAACGGAACTTTCTTGAAAGATTTCGTTATCTTATGTCATATATTCATGACGTATTCACAACGAATCAATGGAAATTATACGAAGAGACAAAGAAACAGTCTGCGGCTGAAAGGAACAGACATAAAATCCATTTTGCATTTCCTGTTTTGATCAGCGCACTGCTTCATATAGGAGGATTGTATTGAAACGAAAGATATTAGCGGTGTGCGATTCAGAAGAAGAGTATACCAGCCGCATGCAGGAATTTTTATGTACAAGGGAAGAATTACCATTTGAAATCCACGCATTTACTGATACCGAAAAACTGGAGACAAGCAGCAAAAAAGAAGATATTGAGATTTTGCTGATAGCAGAATCGGACTATAGCGAGAAAGTCAAAGAACTTCCAATAGAAAATATTTATTTGTTGAATGAAAGCGGACAACTAGAAAATGACGGTGTAGAACAGATCAATAAATATCAGGCATCAGAAAAAATATTAGGTCAGGTTTTGGACTTTTATTCAAAAAGACGGGAACTGCCAAGAAAAATAAAAACACAGATTCCTGTAAATGTGATTGGAGTATATTCTCCTGTGGGAAGATGCCTGCAGACTTCGTTTTCACTGGCGATGGGGCAGATACTTTCCAAAAAACATAAAGTTCTTTATTTGAATTTTGAAAGTTTTTCAGGACTTGGACAAATGCTGCAGCATGATATGGAAATGGATCTGACTGATTTGCTTTACTATTATACCAATACAAAAGAACGGTTCAGATATCGGCTGGAGGGTTCCCTCCAAACATTAAATGGATTATATTTTATACCGCCGGCAGTTTCTTTTTTAGATTTACAGACTATCAATGCGCAGACATGGTTAGAACTTTTGGCGGCAATTGTGGATGAAGGAATGTTTGAATATATTATTCTGGATTTGTCGGATTGTATTCAGGGACTATTAGATCTTCTCAGAAGATGTGACATTGTTTATACCATTTTAAAAGAAGATAATATGGCAGCCGCAAAAATTCATCAATACGAAGAATTTTTAGAAGATATGGAATATGGAGATATTCTGGAAAAAACTAAAAAACAAAAAATGCCGTATATCAGACAGATCGCTCCCCGGTTGGAACAGATTACCTATGGTGAACTGGGGGAATATGTCAGACAGGTACTGCGCGAGGATATGGATTATGAGTGAATATAACGCCATATTGGGAAACATGAAAAAAGAATTATTAGATTCCCTGGACTTTACAAAAGAAATATCTGATGAAGAAATACAGGAAAAAATAGACGAGTTTATTGTGACCAAAAATAAAAAAATACATTTGGGATTAAAAGAAAAAGAACGCATCAGAAAAGATTTATTTTCATCCTTAAGAAAATTGGATATTTTACAGGAACTTGTAGATAATCCGGCAATAACCGAGATTATGGTAAATGGTACGGACAATATTTTCGTAGAAAAGGGGGGACAAATTTTTCAGTGGGAGCGTCAATTTCATTCGGCGGAAAAATTGTACGATGTTATACAACAGATTGTTTCAGGCTGTAACCGGGTAGTTAACGAGGCTTCTCCTATTGTAGATGCAAGGCTTCCAAATGGTTCAAGGGTAAATATTGTTTTAAACCCTGTGGCGTTAAATGGACCGGTTATTACGATTCGGAGATTTCCCGATCAGCCAATTACTATGGATCAATTGATTTATATTGGTTCCGTTTCACAGGAGGCTGCTGATTTTCTGAAGAAGCTTGTACAGGCCAAATACAATATTTTTATCAGTGGTGGAACAGGCTCGGGAAAAACAACTTTTCTGAACGCGTTGTCTGCTTTTATACCAAAAGATGAAAGGATCATCACAATAGAAGATAATGCGGAATTACAAATACAGAATATTCCAAATCTGGTCAGACTTGAGACAAGGAATGCAAATTTGGAAGGATGTGCGGCCATCAGCATCCGTGAATTGATTAAATCATCTCTTAGAATGCGGCCGGATAGAATTATTGTAGGTGAAGTAAGAGGCGGAGAGGCAATTGATATGATGCAGGCATATAACAGCGGACATGACGGATCAATGAGTACAGGACATGCCAATGGAGCAGAAGATATGTTAAACCGTCTTGCAACCATGATATTAATGGGGATGGATCTTCCGCTTACGGCAGTCAGACAGCAAATTGCTTCCGGAATTGATATTATAATTCATTTAGGCAGGCTTAGGGATAAAACGAGAAAAGTTCTGGAAATTGTTGAAATTGACGGGTTTGAAGAGGGAAAAATATGTCTTCATACGCTGTATCAGTTTGAAGAAAGGGAAGGGAGAAAGAAAAAAGAAGTGGTTGGAGAATTGGTAAGGAAAGGAGGATTAAAAAATGAAGCAAAACTTAAAAATGCGGGGATTACTATCCTGCCATGCCAATAATGGAAAAACTATAATTGACTACGAACATTATCAATTTGGGAGAAAAGAATTGATTTTGTATGGCATGGAGTCGATGGGGATTGTACTGCTTTTCGCATATTTTTTTTACCAGTCTCTATTTGCAGTGATACCTTTGATTCCGGTAGGATTTTTCTTCCTGATTAGAAAAAGGAAAAAACTCTCCCAAAAGCAGCAGATTACATTAAAACTTCAGTTTAAAGAAGCGATTCTCAGCATTAGCGCTGCAATGCGCGCCGGATATTCAGCTGAAAATGCAATTCGTGAGAGTGATAAAGATATGGAAAGAATGTTTGGCGCCAACAGCCTGATCTGCAAAGAATTACATTATATGATTGGAGGTATGCAGAATAATATACCAGTTGAAAAATTAATGCAAACTTTCGGATACCGGAGCAAAGTGGATGAGATCAAAGAATTCGGGGATATCTTTGCTATTTCTAAGAAAAACGGTGGAAATATGGTACAGGTAATTTCAGAGACAGCTGAAATCATCAGCAGAAAACTGGAGGTAGACAGGGAAATTGAAACGCTGATCGGTGCGAAAAAATTGGAACAAAATATTATGAACCTCGTGCCATTTTTTATTTTGATGTATGTAAATATTACCTCAAAAGGTTTTTTTCAAGTACTTTATCACAATGCGGCGGGAAATATTATTATGACAATTGGTGTTGTTATATATTTAGGAACGGTTATGCTGGAAGACAAAATTATGGAAATACATATTTAGGGGGATATGGAATTGAGACTGTTTTCTATTTTGGGAGAAAAGATATACTGTCTGATAAAGGGAATAAAAAAAGAATATTTTCTTAAGAAACAATCAGCTGTCGATATTAGAAATCTTTATCCGGGAAAAAATGCAGATGAAAAATTAAAAGAATATTACATTCATAAATTTGCATCTATATTTTGCATTTTTTTCATAGGGATTCTGCTTGCCGTTTTTACACTTGTACAAAACAATTTGGAACACGTAATTCAAGAAGGAGAATATATTGTAAGAAATTCTTATGGTGGAGGGGAAAAGCAAATCCATGCAGCGGTAGGCTATGAAGATGGAAGCAGGGAAGAAATTTTATTCAGCGTTGGTGAACGCCATTACACAGAGAGGGAACTGGAAAAATTATATGAACAGGCAAAAGAAGAAGTATATGGATATGTATTTGCGGGTGGAATAAAAGCGGATGCAGTAAGGGAAAATTTGTGTCTGCCTGATTCATTGGAGGGATTTCCTTTTTCGATACAGTGGGAAAGTGAAAACTATGCTTTAGTTGATTATGATGGAACGGTGTATAACAAAACACTTCAGAAAGAAGGAGAGGTTGTCAATCTGCTTGCAATATTTCAATGTGATGAATTCAGGAGAGAATACACATTTCCAGTACATATTCTGCCGCCACTTTTTTCAGATGAGGAGATACGGCATCAGGAACTCCTGAATAGTATAGAAGATCACGAAAAAAAATCTATTTATGAAAAAAACTGTACTTTGCCGGATCAGGTTGGCGGACAAACTGTTTGCTGGAAAGAAGTAAAGGAAAATAGCGCAGGAAGTGTTTTGCTATTGGCATTTGCCGCATCAATGATCATCTATTATTTGAAGGATTATGATTTGCATAAGCAGGTTTTACTAAAAAGAGAGGAGATGTTGGAAACATATCCTGAAATTGTAAACAGGCTTGTATTATATGTCGGAGCAGGAATGACGGTTCGGAACGCATGGAGAAAAATTGCTTCAGACTACACAGCAAAAAGGGGAAGGAACAGAAAGAAGGGGTATATCTATCAGGAGATGCTGTTTACCTGTTACGAAATCGACAATGGAACTTCTGAGGGGGAGGCATATGAACGTTTTGGAAAACGATGCGGAATGGAGCAGTACATAAAACTGGCAACGCTGCTTGTTCAAAATATGCAAAAAGGAAACAGTACTATGCTGCGGCAGCTGAAAGAAGAAGCGGAAATTGCTTTTACTCAAAGAATAAACAATGCAAGAAAAAAGGGAGAAGAAGCAGGGACAAAATTATTAATGCCGATGATGATTTTATTTGGCATGGTCATGGTTTTAATTATGATTCCCGCATTTGGGACATTCGGAGCATAGAAACAAAATACAGATACATTCAGAAAGGAAGAAAATATATGTACGGAATAAAAGAATTATGGAAAGATGAAAGCGGTATGGGAACAGTTGAGGTTATTTTAATCATTGTGGTTTTGATAGGACTCGTCCTTATATTTAAAAAGCAGATTACGCAGGTAGTAAATAACATATTCGATAAGATTGTAAAACAGAGTAATTCTATATAGCAGCAGGGATAGGAGAATGAAAAAGGGATATTTAACAGTATACTTGTCACTCTCTTTAGGCATTATTCTTTCGCTCATTTTGGCGTTGACAGAATGGGCGAGAGTAAATGCCATTCGTATGCAGATAGAATGTGTGGCAGATACGGCGGCAGTTTCTATTCTTGCGGAGTATCACAGACAGCTTTTAGAGCAGTACGAACTTTTTTTCATAGATACAAGCTATGGAACGGAAAGAGCAGCTTATGTAAATACGGAGGCACATTTAAAAGACTATATGGAACATAATTTTTCACTGAAAGGGATCGGTACAATACAAAAATACAGAGATATTTTAAAACTTTCTACGAGGAATGTTTCCTTACTGTCTGCGGCTGTGGCAACAGATGAAAATGGTATTGGCATAAAGAGGCAGGCTGTTTTATATGAAAAAGACAAAATCGGATTGTCTTTGATAGAGGATATCATGAACAATCTTCAGACGGTAACGGAATATGAGATAGAAAGTAAAAAGATCCAGAAGCAGCGTATAAGTGTGGAAGAAGAACTAAATGAATTGATAAACCGGACAGAGGAAAACCTGCCAGCTGAAAAAGAAATGATAGAAACGGAAAATGGATTGGAAGAGATAGAGGTAAAGCCTAAAATTACAAGAGATAATCCGGCGGATATTGTAAATGCATCCAGAGGATTATCGGTTTTAAATCTGGTTGTTGAAGATAGAAATGCTTTGTCCTATCAAAAAATTACTCCTTCTAACTATGTGACGGGGCGTCAGCTTCATGCAGGTAGTGGAAGGCAGGAAGAAGCAGATTATCCGGATAGTTTTATAGAAAATATTTTATTCCACGAATACATTTTGGATCAGTGCAGCAGATATACATGCAGCCTTGATAAATCGCTTTTAAAATATCAGGTGGAATACATGGTTGCCGGTAGAGACAGTGATGAGGAAAATTTAAAAAGTATTGTGAACAGGCTTTTACTGATACGGGAGGCAGCCAATGTATTATATCTGCTATCGGATAGCAGCAAAATGGCGGAAATAGAAACGGTTTCCACAGTGCTTTCTCTTGTATGCATGTTGCCGGAGGCGGAACCATTTGTGAGATATTCTATTTTGTTTGCATGGGGATATGTGGAGAGTATTCAGGACGTAAGAGATTTACTGGATAAGAAAAGAGTTCCTCTTATGAAGAGCAGCAGTACATGGAAGTCAAATCTGCTTCAGATGACAGATTACAATAAATATTTTGATCAGGGGGAATCGGAAGGAGAAGGTATGTCTTATGAAGACTATCTTAGAATATTTTTATGCATGACAGATGAAGAAGTGGTAACGATGCGTTTAGCGGATATTATTGAAATGGATATAAGGAAAACACCGGGAAATGAAAACTTTCGTATGGATGCCTGTATAGACAGTTTTGAGTTTATTGCAAATGTAAGCAGCGGATATGGTTACGATTTCTGCATACAAAGAAAATATGGTTACGAAATTTATAAGTAGAAAGGAGGAATGGACAGGGATGCCCTCTTTTGGATATGAAAAGGCAGAAAAAATAATAAAAAAATTAAATAAAAAATTTCAAGAAAGAAAAACAATCAAAAAAACTCTCCGGGCAAATCAATATGCCTATATAAACCTTATTTCTCTCAACTCTTTTTTAAAATCCTTTTATTGTATATTCCCTAAGAGGGCGTCCCTGACCATTTCTTCTTTTTGCAGGGGCAGTATGACTGTTGAGGCGTCTTTGATATTTCCGGTTTTTCTATTTGCAGTAGTACATTTATTATCCGTTTTTGACTTTGTACGTTTGCAGAGTAATATGACAGCCGCCCTGCATCAGACGGGAAAAAAGCTGGCAGTTTACGGGTATGCATACGATCAGACTGATTTATGTATAGAAGAGTATCCGTTATCCTCTTTTTTATTTAGTTATACTTTTGTAAAATCGAGTATTGAAAATTATGCAGGCAGGGACTATTTGGAGAATACGGTATTGGAATATGGCAGTGGGGGAATAGATTATGGATATTCCAGAATTATGGAAGAAGACAAAATAGATTTAGTGGCTTTCTATCATGTCAACGGCTTGTTCTTCAGTAGAAGAATAAAGAAAATACCAATGTACACCCGTTATTATGGGCACGTGTGGAATGGATATGATGTGGAAAAGAACATGGCAAAAAATACGGAAATAAGTTCCGGAGACAGTTATGTTTTTGTGACTGAAAACGGAATGGTATATCACAAAAACCGTAACTGTACATATCTTGTACCTTCTGTGGAAGCTGTCTGTTATGACGATATTGATCAAAAGCGAAATCAGGGCGGCGCTGTTTACTATGAATGTGAACGATGTAATGGAAGAACTGGAGCAATCGTGTATATTACAGAGCAGGGAAACAGATACCATGCGACGACGGAATGCAGCGGATTAAAAAGAACCGTTTATTCTGTTTTAGCATCAGAAACGAAGTATCCTCCATGTAGTAAATGTGGTTATTGACTGATTTAAATGACAAGAAAGGGCAATCGGATATGGAATCTAAAGAAGTAATAATTCAAATACTAATGGCAGTAGTAATGGTTATTTGCGCTGCAATAGATATTAAGAAAAAAACAATTCCGGTCTGGATCTTTGCAGTACTTGGGATTGTGGCGCTGACAGGCAGTATTTGCTGTGAAAGCTGCGGTTTTTACAGGGTGGCAGCAGGAGTAATACCAGGAGTGCTGCTCTTAGGTTTGGCGAAAGTTACGGAGCAAAGTATTGGTTATGGGGATGGTATTGTATTGGCGGAAATGGGTAGTATGCTGGGGGCGGGGGTTTGTATGGTCATTTTAGCCGGCGCACTTGCACTTGCCGGATTTTTTTCAATGGGAATGATGACTGTTAAAAAAGTAGATAAAAGATATAAAATTCCTTTTATTCCTTTTCTTACAATTGCTTATATTATAACACTTTGCCTGCAGGGAGGATGGGTATGAAACGGAAAAATAAAAATCTATGTGGGTATCTTACGGTTGAAGCAGCATTTCTAATGCCGGTATTTCTATGTATTATAGCACTTCTGTGTTATTTGTCATTTTATATGTGCAATCGGACCATGCTTTCTCAGGATGCCTATGTGCTCGCACTTAGGGGAAGCTTGAGAAAGGGAACCGGAAACGAAGAGATTGCAGCGTATCTGTCTAAACAAAGCAAAGAAATCATTTCAAAATACTTTGCAGTTTCTGAAATTGGCAGGCAGATTAAAGTAAGTAAGAGAGAAGTTACTATAGAACTTATGTGTGAGATACAGGTTCCCTTTGCTTTATTTACATGGCAAGATGGAAAATTAATGAGTAAAATATGGAGAGCGGAAGAAAGAAAAACAGCAGACCGGACTGATCCGGTAGATTTTATAAGGGCTTGCAGGAAAATTAAAAAGGCAATAGAAAAGTAGTAGGGAAAGGTACAGGAAGTGAATGAAACAGCAGACGGAATTTACCAGCGATGGAAATTATAATTATTTACGAATTAATTACGGAGAAAAAGGAAAAAATGCGTATTCATATCGAATGATCATGGAAAATTCGATAAAGGGTCTGCTTCCATGCCGTGAAAGAATGAGGAATGGAGATACCTATCTGTATTATGAAATACAATCAAAGAAGACACTTGCGTGCAGATACGAAATGAGGGAATTAGACTATGAAGCGCTGAGAAATCTCTTTTTTTATCTGCATTTACTGGGTATAGAACTGGATAAATATTTATTAGATATAGGAAATGTTGTTTTTAATGAACAATACATTTTTCAGGATGTCGAGACTGGAGAAACGGGTTTTATCTTTCTCCCTGACAAAGAAAAAGAGGATTCTTTTGCAGATTTTATGGAATATATTGTTAAAAAGGTTGATCACAAGGATTCGAAGGCGGTACAAGTATCTTATAAACTGTATGATTTATCCAGAAGAGAGCATGTATCCGTAAAAGAAATCTGGGCGCTGTTTGAAAAAGAGGAAAGTAATAAAATGGAACCCGATAAAAAGATAAGTAGTGTTCCGATAATAAAATCTGAAAGAAAAGCGCCGGAGGATGTCAAAATGGAGTGGGAAGATTTTGTGGATGGGAATCCGGAAAAAGAAAAGCCAAAATGGAAAAATATTTTAATTTCCTGCTTTTTAGTGATTGCCTTTACAATTCTTATTTGCATCAAAATATCGTGCAAGCTGACATATGAGGAAGAGACAGCATTATTAGCAGGTATGGTGGTAGATGCAGTACTTTTCGCAGTACATATATGTTGTCTGTTCTGGAATCAAAAAAAAGTAAGAAGGGAACTGGATGGGCAGATAAAGGAAGGAAATGCAGTTATAGAAAAGGAGCTAATACCTGCTGTGCCGGAAGAGAGAACGGAGTTTTCAATTACTGATTATGAGTCTTCTATAACGGACACGGGACATAAAATTGAAACAGAGTCTTACGGTGCGACTGTTTTTTTAGAACCGGAACCGGAAAATATTTTATATGGGTTGGGAAAACATGAAAGGCTGAATATTAAAATTGATAAGTTTCCATTTACCATTGGTAAGATGAAAGAGGAGGTGGATTATGTTTTAAGAGAAAATTCAATAAGCCGTCTCCATGCGAGATTTTACAAGGATAATGATCAAGTATTCATTATGGACTTAAATTCTACAAATGGTACTTGTAAAAACGGATTTCGCATTCCGGCTAATCAAAAGATAGTAATAGAGGAGGGCGATGAACTGACTTTTGGAAAAATTAGATTTCACTATCGTTGACATGAGATTGCATTAATGTTACGCTTGATTCATTCGGAAATTTATATGGGAAGAAGAATATTTTGTTTATTTGTATGATAACCTGTCAAAACGGATGTGGAGTATAAGAATGGATCTAAAGAAGATATGGGAAGAAGCAGCGGAATATTATTTTACGGCTTTATTTGTAATCATAAATATTGTGGTATTTCTGATATGTACTTTTACAAAGGATTTGTTATATAATAAAGGTGCTTTTTATGTTTGGAACTTTATAACAGACAAAGAATACTATCGATTGCTCAGCGCTATTTTTCTTCACTATGACATTAACCATTTAATCAGTAACATGATTTTACTGTTTTTTTTAGGCAGAGTTGTTGAAAAACATATTGGTCATATTCCATTTTTTGTTGTATATATGTTGTCAGGGATTGGTGGAAATATTATTTCTGGTCTGTGGGAACTTAAGATAGAACATTATAGTATGTCCGCAGGCGCCAGCGGAGCAGTATTCGGACTAACTGGAGCATTATTGATTTTAGTGATTTTTCATAAAGGAAAACTGGATGAAATTAAATGGCAGGGAGTTGTCATTATGATCTTTTTATCCGTTTATAATGGGTTTGTTGTGGACAATATAAATAATGCCGCTCATATTGGCGGACTTGCAATAGGAATTGTAATAACGGTCATAGTATTATTGACAGGGAGGATAAAGCATGAAAATTAATATTTATTATGGTGGAAGAGGGATGTTGGATGATCCGACACTTTATGTTATTAATAAAATGCAGGAGATACTGGAGGAACTTAACGTAACGGTAGAGCGTTATAATTTATATGAAAAGAAAAATATGATAACAACGCTGCCACAGACTTTAAAAGATATAGATGGGCTCATACTTGCCACTACCATTGAATGGTATGGAATTGGCGGATATATGCAGCAATTTTTGGATGCCTGCTGGCTATATGGTGACAAAGAAAAAATCAGCAAACTGTACATGTGTCCGGTAGTAATGTCCACTACTTATGGTGAACGTGAAGGAAAAGTGAACCTTGCTACAGCATGGGAGATTCTTGGAGGGCTGCCCTGCAGTGGGATATGTGGCTATATTGCGGATACAGTTACTTTGGAAATGAACGAGGATTACTTAAAGCTTATTGAAAAAAAAGCAGAAAGTATGTATCGGACAATTCATCAAAAACTGCCCAATTTTCCGGCAAGTAATCAGGCGGTAAAACAAAAAATAGCGATAACAAAAAATATAGATTTAACTCCTCAGGAATCTGAGCAGTTATCGCAATATGCGGCGGACGATAGATACGTAAAAAGGCAAAAAGAGGATATACAGGAACTTGCAAGTATGTTTAAGGACTTGATGGAGACAAAGGAACCGGATGATGGGCAGGAGTTTGTTTCTGATTTGGAGAGCCATTTTTCACCCCAGTCCGGTTTGAAAGTAATCTATAAATTTGTAATAGAGGGAAAAAAGAAGCCGCTGATTGTTCAAGTCAACAATGAAGAATTAAAATGTTTCTACGGTGCAGTAGAAAAAGCAGAAGTAGAATTGCAGATAACACGTGAAACAATGCAGGATATTATTGCTTCAAGAAT
Source organism: uncultured Lachnospiraceae bacterium (assembly GCA_947650155.1). Lineage (GTDB taxonomy): Bacteria > Bacillota > Clostridia > Lachnospirales > Lachnospiraceae > RGIG3002. Next base: position 2,639 of record CANSUS010000072.1, on the reverse strand, counting down.
GACTTTTCAAAGGGCATTTATGTCAGGTGAAATGAAGCTGAAAGGTGACTTTAAGATATTAAGAGTACTGGATCAGATTTTTGTATTTTCAAAATCTGAAGAATAGGTTGAAAAACCTAATTCTTTAGTATTCTATAATTAGTAATATTGCAAAATTCTGTGATTTATATAAGATGTGTTTTAAGAAGGGAGTATGATTATTAACTATGAGAGATGAAAAGTGTATTTTTTGTAAAATAGCAAATGGAGAAATTCCTTCCAATACAATATTCGAGGACGAGGAGTTCAGAGCGATTCTGGACTTGGCGCCTGCGACAAAGGGGCATGCACTGATACTGCCCAAAAATCATTTTGAAAATCTTTTTGAACTGCCGGAAGAGATAGCGGCAAAGGCAATGGTATTAGCGAAGAGACTGGCTTGTGAGATGAAAGACAGATTGGATTGTGACGGATTTAATATCATGCAGAATAATGGAGAAATTGCTGGTCAAACAGTTTTTCATTTTCATATGCACCTGATTCCGAGATACAAAGATGACGGTCAGACAATTGAATGGGATAAAAGAGAAGCCGGACCTGAGGAATTGGAATCTGTTAGAAAGCAGATTACAGGATGCTAAAGTAGAAAAAGAGATCTAAATTTATATTGATTGTATAGCGTTTTCAACTACTGATATAAAGCCCGTCAGAACATAAATGAGGTATAAAATAAAATGAGAATAGTTCAGGTAGATGATATTACGAAGAATATCAAAGAAATGTGTATAGAAGCGAACCACTTCCTTTCAAAGGATATGGATGCTGCAATGAAGGAAGCAGTAAAAACAGAAAAAGCGGCGTTAGGGAGACAGATTCTTGATCAGCTGCAGGATAATCTGAAAATTGCAGGTGAAGAAATGATACCGATTTGTCAGGATACCGGTATGGCAGTTATTTTTATGGAGGTTGGTCAGGAGATACACTTTGAAGGCGGAGATTTGGAAACAGCAGTTAATGAGGGCGTCAGGCAGGGATATACAGAAGGATATTTACGTAAGTCAGTAGTAAAAGATCCGCTTATTCGTGAAAATACAAAGGACAATACACCTGCAGTCATTCATTATCAAATAGTAAGTGGAGATAAAGTAAAAATAACAGTTGCACCAAAAGGCTTTGGAAGTGAGAACATGAGCCGGATCTTTATGTTAAAACCGGCGGATGGAATAGAAGGGGTAAAGAATGTCATTTTAACAGCCGTACAAGACGCGGGTCCTAATGCCTGCCCGCCAATGGTTGTTGGCGTAGGGATAGGGGGCACGTTTGAAAAATGTGCATTGATGGCTAAACAGGCTTTAACGCGTCCTGTTGACCAACATTCGGAAATTCCTTATGTGGCGGAAATGGAGAAAGAAGTATTGAATAAGATTAACAGTACAGGAATTGGCCCAGGAGGACTCGGAGGGACAACTACAGCAATAGCAGTTAACATTAATACATATCCAACCCATATTGCCGGGTTGCCGGTTGCAGTGAATATTTGTTGTCATGTAAACCGTCATGCAGTGAGATATATTTAATAATTCAATTAAAGCAGGAAATAATTAAAATAGTTTGTGTTCGTTCTATATATAGAGATGTTTTGAAAGTATAATACAAGGTATAGTTTATGTAACAGGACTGGAGGTTATTGTGGAAAAATACGTGAAGGCGCCTTTAAGTGCCAAAGATGCAAAAGAACTTAAAGCCGGAGATTATGTTTATATTTCAGGAACGATATATACAGCGCGGGATGCAGCCCATAAACGGATGCAGGAGGCATTGGATCAGGACGAAAAACTGCCATTAGCTATGGAAAACAATATTATATATTATATGGGTCCGTCTCCGGCGAGAGAAGGAAGACCAATAGGATCGGCAGGACCGACAACTGCCAGCCGGATGGATAAGTATACGCCTGCATTATTAGATTTGGGATTAAAGGGAATGATAGGGAAGGGAAAACGTTCTGATTTCGTAAAAGAAGCTATTGTAAGAAATGGTGCGGTATATTTTGCAGCAGTTGGAGGTGCGGGTGCATTGCTTGCACAATCGATTAAATCCTCCAAAGTTATAGCATATGATGATTTAGGAACAGAAGCGGTCAGAGAGTTGGAGGTGGAAAATTTCCCTGTAATTGTTGTAATTGACGCAGAAGGAAATGATCTTTATCAAAGCGCGATAAAAGAGTTTTGTTCTTTGAAATAAATAGATTGACAAAAGGGTTTAGGTTATGTATAATTACATTTGCGTCAGGTAAAGGACGTCCAGTTTAATATTGGTAGAGGATATAGTTCAGACTATGGAGAAATACTCAAGAGGCTGAAGAGGCGCCCCTGCTAAGGGTGTAGGTCGTTTACGCGGCGCGAGGGTTCAAATCCCTCTTTCTCCGTTCTATTCCAATCAAGCAATATGCTTAAGGAATCTCATTTATTCTGGAGATTCTTTTTTATCGCAAAAGTTGTTGAAAAGAATAGAAAAAGCAGTTGACAAATAGCATGATGATATGCTAATATGAAAATCCACCGCGTAATAGCGGTGAGGGATTGAAAAGAAAATATGAAAAAAGCTGTAAAAAGCTGTTGACAAAAGAGAAGACGCATGGTAATATAACAGAGTTGCGT
>CANSUS010000071.1 GCA_947650155.1 uncultured Lachnospiraceae bacterium | reverse complement strand
ATCAGCAGTCATGCCCGGTTTATGCGGTAAAAGGCGGCTTGTGTCCGGCTGCGCTTTCGGCTTCCAGCACTTTCATCATCTTGTCGGCGGCGGCGGGCGGTGTCCTCCGGGTTCTGCAATTCCTCCAGCGTCAAATTTGTTGTGACAATCAACGGCTTTCTGCTGCGGTATCTGCTGTCAATCACGTTGTAAACCTGTTCAAGCCCGTATTCTGTGCCTGCCATGCCCAATACATATAGAAATATTTACTGTTTTAAGAAAAGAAAGCAAGTTATTATTTTAAATTCAATATTCCCGCGCCGACAGTTTCTCTGTTTCTCCCATAGCTAAAATTACCTTAATATTTTGATACCTCCAACCTGAAAATAAAAATACAGCAGCGGCTCTTCCTCACACCAAGTGTGAAAGAACCTCTGCTGCATTTTATACATTTTCTATTTCAATCTGATTGATATGAATGATTCCCGCTTAATCGGACAAACTTATTTATTTTCATTCATATAAATATTCGCCCTGCTCTGGATTACGGCGACCACATCGTCTATACTCTTCTGTCCGCCAAAATAGGCTCCTGCTTCTTCGGAAACAATTGAAAACACCTGGTCATCCACCCGTTTCATATGATCGATTTTTTCAATCAGTTCTTTAATCTTTGCAATTTCTTCTTCTTTTGCCGCATAAACTTCCAGTACAAAGTCATTTGTCCCAATCGACATCGTTGCCTGTTCCACCTGATTCCCATTTTCATCTTCTGCGTAATACGCTTTTGACGCTGCCTCCGCCTTCTTGTCAAAAGCAGATTTTAACAGCGGCAGATAGTATACATAATTATTCTGGTAATCCTCTTCTAAAAGAGACCGGATAAACGTCCAGGCTCCTTCTTTATTTTCGCTTTTAGCGCTGATTGCAACTGTCAGCACACCGCCTCCGGCTGCAGAACCGCACTCGGATTTACCCGGATATCCCACAAAAGATATTTCTTCTCCGAAAATACTCTGAACCATTTGATAATCCTGTATCATCGTAATACTTTCCCGAAGAAGCAGAAGCGAACCTTCATTGGCCTTTCTCCACTCGCTGGCGTCCGTTTCCTGATATTCATTTTCCAACGGAAATCTGTTCGCAAATTCCAGAATATCCCTGAACTCCTGATTATCAAAATCACAGAACCCTTCATTTATATCAAAAAACTGAGACATATTATAACGCAGATAGGCGTCCAGTACCCCGGCTTTTGTTTCATGGTCAAACATTTCCACGCCGGATTCCCTGCTCTCCTCCAGCGCTTTCATATCGTCCATTGTCCAGCTATAGCCGCTGCCTACATTTTTCGTCTTTCCACATATGGTATCGATATAGAAATCGGGAGAGAGGACATACATTTTTCCGTCTGTTTCCATAGCGGCTAAAATATTTTCAAAATAATCGGCTCGGTTTACTCCCTGTTCCCCGTCAAAATAAGGTTTTAAATCTTCCAGGAGTCCTTTTGCGGCATAAAAATCTTCCGTTCCGTCCACAAAATTAATCAGATCCGGTATCTTACCCGACGTAATCTCATTCTTAAAACGTACCAATCCCTCTTCCCTTGTGGTACCGCTTGCATAATCCAGTATCTGTATCCTGTATTGATCATTATTTTTATTAAAATTAATAATGCTGCTTCGTATTCCCGTTGTCACTTCCACCGTACCAAACGTAATGATCTGCTTCTCACTGACCGCTTTTTCATCCGCCTGCGTTAAGAGCGCTATTTCATTTCCGCCTGTAACCGCATTGTAATCGCAGGAAATAAGATGGATACTTCCGTCTTCCAGCACGGAAACATAGGCCAGATACTCCGCCAGAATATCATTATTCAGCCAATTTGCCAAAACTTTTGTCTCATTGGTTTCAGGATCAAAAGAATAAAGCTCGTTGGCATTATAAAAATAGATTTCCCCTTCTGCAGGCGCTGTAAACCGTACTTCCATTCCAAAACGATCATTTTTCCAAGTATCCGCCCATGCTTTCTTTTCACAGTCGAGTACTTTAATTACGGTACTTTCTCCTTCATAAGAAGATACTGCCAGCTTTCCTCCGGGAAGAATCCCCATCCCGCTCATCCAGTTGTCTGTAGGTACAGAAAATTCCAGATTGCCTTCCCTGTCTAAAACCCAGACCTTCTGTCCGCCTCCTACATAAATACGCCCGTCCTCCCAGGCTGTAAGATGATACAGATAAGGAGCTTCCTCCTCTGCCACCATCTCCGTAATGTCCTTTTCCATTACGACGCTTCCGTCGTCTTTAAACAGGGAAAGAAAATAAGCAGGCGCCCCTCCATTTCCGTTTGCACTATCCCAGTTTACGCTGACTGCTGCCAGATTTCCATCACCTGCGGCGCAAAGCATATCAATATCGTATCCTTCCGGAAATGCGATTGGCACTTCTGTCACTTGTTTACTTTCTGTGTCATACTTCATGAACTTTTCTGCATAATCGTTTTCTTCATCATACTTAACAAAATAAACCGCTTTATCCATTACCACAACTTTTCCTATGGAAGAGTCTTCCGGCAGTTTCTCATATTCCCCTGTGTAAAAATTTCCTTCTATCTGTACCTGATTTTCCTGCGTCTGTTGATTATTGTCCGCATTGCCGTTCTCTCCCGGCTGCGTGCCGTTTCCTCCCTTGCTGCATCCTGCTAATGAAAGCGCCATTCCTGCTGCCAGAAAGAAAGCCAGCCACCTTTTCCCACTATTTTTTAACATCCATTATCCTCCTGATTCGTTTACCTTTTTCTAAATGAAATAATTATTTTTAGAAAATCAATATATTTACTTTATTCAGTCTAAAGGAGTTTTCTTAACAAATAGTTTGGTAATTTTTGAAGATTTTTTTAATTTGAAATGAGACCGGCATTCATGAAAAAGGTGTAAAGTCTGTATAAAAAACAAAGGAAACGGAAAATTTAATAATAAGAACAACTCAAGGGAGGTATATTTTATGTGCCACAGACAAAACAGCAAACCCTGCGCGCTTCAAAAGGGCGCACAGAGCCTTGAATTTGAAAGAAATGTATTTATAAAAGACAGCGCCTCCATCGTAGGCACAAAGGAAGGACAGGGACCTTTGGGAAGCCTGTTTGATATGGTGGGAAATGACGATATGTTCGGCTGCCAGACCTGGGAAGAAGCCGAAAGCTCACTGCAGAAGGATGCCGTTTATATGGCGCTTGGAAAAGCAAAGTTAAAACCCTCCGATATGCGTTACATTTTTGCAGGTGACTTACTTGGTCAATCTATTGCGACTTCCTACGGTATTTTAAATTATGAAATCCCCTTTTTCGGACTCTATGGCGCCTGCTCTACATGCGGAGAGTCTTTAAGTCTTGGTTCTATGGCGGTCTGCGGCGGATTTGCAGACAGAGTAATTTGCGTAACTTCCAGCCATTTTGCCAGTGCAGAAAAAGAGTTCCGCTTTCCATTGGAATACGGCAACCAGCGTCCCCTTTCCGCAAGCTGGACCGTCACGGGGAGCGGCGCTTTCGTACTGACGGGAAAGCGTACTGAAAATGAGAAAGTACGCGCGCGCATAACAGGAATCACTACCGGAATCATTCAGGATTACGGTTTAAAAGATTCTATGAACATGGGCGCCTGCATGGCGCCTGCTGCCTGTAATGTTATTTATCAGAATTTTATGGATTTTGGAAGAATGCCCGAAGATTATGATAAGATCATTACCGGCGATCTGGGTTCTGTCGGTCAGACAGCATTGCTGGAACTTATGAGAGACAAAGGATTTGATATTTCCAGTCAACACATGGACTGTGGAATCGAAATCTTTGACGCCCAAAAGCAGGATACCCATGCCGGCGGAAGCGGATGCGGGTGCGCTGCAACCGTTTTATCCGCATTTATCTTAAAGCAGATTGAAGAAGGTACTTGGAAAAGAGTGCTTTTCGTGCCTACCGGCGCCCTTTTAAGCAAGACCAGCTTTAATGAAGGACAGACTGTTCCCGGAATCGCACATGGCGTTATTTTAGAAAGCGCAGAGGCTTGACTGATTTAGTCAAGCCTCTTGGTTCTTATTGAATATCTGTTTCACTGTTCATGTAAAGCGGACAGCCGCTCGTCTGCCCCATTGCCGTTACTGTAGTTCCCAGACAGTTTTTATTATCCAGCCAGGATACTGCCACAACGCCGTAATAGGTATCATATCCTTCTATTTCCAGTTTGATATACCGGTCTCCGTACATACTCCACGTTCCTGCCGCGTCCCCGCTGATGGTTCCGTCCTCTCCCAGTGTTACATATACCGCTTCCGTCGTTACATAAGGATCTCCCGCCAGCACAAGCTGAAACTTATTTTCTTCCGCAAAGAATAAAAATTCTTCCTTTGTCACCGCACGGTCAGGCTCTTTTGCATAACGATTGGCATTGATTACAATATCTCCTTCTGAATTCAGGTAATACTGATGTGCCTGCATCATATATTTCGTACTGGATGCAGCAAGAGGATGACCGTTGTCACATTCGGCTGTTTTATCTTTTTGCAAAGCCAGCGTCCTGATCATCAGCATCGCAATATTAACGCCGTCGCTTGTAGTATAATAAGTCCCCATGTCCCGGCGCATGAATATCAAAATCGTAATCCGCCCATTTAAAGGAAGACATCGCTGTGTATTCCGTGCTTCCTTCAATCCGGTCAGCCGTTGTAATATAGCTTTCTCTGTCTAAATCGTCCCGGTAGCCGGAAAGAGGCGGAAACAGGCCTGTTACCAGTTCTTTTCCGATCCATCCCGACGCCATCGGATCTCCGCTTAAGTTTGTAAAGGAGGTAATATCCTCGCTCTTTGCTGTAAAAAGCACATAATTCCTTGATAAAACGCCAAGACAGGTCATCAGATAATAATAATCATCATAAACTTTCGTCACTTCGCCTTCTTCTGATACCAGCTTCACATCATACTGATGGGTAATCAGACTTCCTTCCGCACAGTATGTCATATGTCTGCCATAATAGGACTGGCTGTCGCCAATCGCTGTCTGTCTTGCCTCTTCCATATAAGTGTTAACAGTATCCTCATCCAGCCATCCGGTCTGTCCGTCTTTACGCAGTCCCGTTTCGCTGTCCAGTTCTATCATATAAGTGCCTGCCCCAAAAGAACCGTAAGTCAAGTACATAGCGCCGTCTGCATCATAAACTACCTGCGGGTCCAAGGCAACCACATTATAATATAAGGCATCCTGCGCATAATCGCTGATGGATTGCAGGATACAGTCCACATACTGGAAAGAATGCGCTTCCAGTGTGGGAGACCATGCCTGAACAATACATACTCTGTCATGCTTTTCCTCATCATATCCGGCATTGACAAGGCAGGTGTAAAGCCAGTATCCGCCGTAAGAAGCCGGTACAATATCCGCCGCCCAGTACTGGCATTCAGCTGCCTCTTTTAACATCCAGTCATTGACTTCATTCCAGCCGTAATTTTCCATTTCCTCCGCAACCGGAGTGGCCTTTCCCAGATATTCCCACCGAATCAGATCGGTAGAACGACGCAGAATATTTCCGCCTTCCCATCCGGTCTGTACCATATAATAATATCTGACGCCGTCGATTTCCACTTCTGTCAGGGACGGATCATGCACATTACAGTTCTCGTCGCTTTCTCCGTCCGTATTGCTTCCCCATAAAAATTCAAACTCGCCGTTTTCAACAGATTCTCTGTTAATATCATAGTTCGGATTGTCAGGATAAGCGGCTGTCACTCTGACGCTCACCGTATAGACTGTTTCGCTTCCCTTTACCAAATCTAAAAATACAATCCCATTCTGGCCTGCGTCCGCATCTGCCCTGAGCGTATTGCTTTCGCTGTCCCACTGTGCCAGCTCTTCTACCGGTATGGAGGCATAATTTTCATCCACCGCGGACAGGGTAACACTGTCAATTTCGCTGTCCGGCGCAAGTTCTAACGTATATTTGACGGTTTCTTCCGTAAGATACCCCAGGGAAAGATTATCATAACAGATCGTCGCCGCCACATCGCTTACTACATATTTTTTACTGCCGTCTTCTTTTCGGTTGGCTGCCTGCTTTACGTCATAGTCCATAGGAATCAGTTCAGAATCGCCCGGTACAAATTCATAGGCTGCCTGTTCTGTTTCCGGCTGTTCTCCCTCTCCTTCCTTTGTTTCCTCCCCTGTTTCTTTTTCCGCCAAAGTCTCCTGTGTAGTTGTCTGCTCCTGCTCGGCATTTCCCGCCGTCTCCGACGTGCCGTTTCCACAGGCGGCAAGCTGCAACAGTAAGACAAGGGTCAGGCCTGCACATAACGCTTTTTTCCTGAATTTCTTCATAACTGCCACGTTCCTTTCTCAGATTTTTAAATAACTTTTTCCTCTTTGAATTAAGAATAGCATTTATGATCCGTTTATGTCAAACCCTTCCACATATCTTCGGGGCAAGCTGCATATCATATTCTTTTAAATAAGGAATGGTTTCCCTGACTTTCTTTATTTGTTCTGTTTCTATCTCACAGAACAGAATTTCCTCTTTCTCTTCCGATGCCTCTGCAATCACTTCTCCTGACGGCGATACCACTTTGGAATGTCCGCAGGCGCCTTCCTTCACATTATTGATTCCCGCTACGAAAACCGTATTGTCCAAAGCTCTTGCCGGCAATTGTATCTGCCATCTGTGGAAAGCCGGAATACTCCAGACAGAGGGGACAAAGACGATTTCCGCTCCCTTCAGCGCCAAAATCCTGCAAAGTTCCGGAAACTCTATGTCATAGCATATTAAAACGCCCAGTCTGCCTGCTGAAGTTTCTATCGGCTCATATTCCCTTTTTCCAGGCGAAAAATATGCCTGTTCCCGTCCCCATAAAAAGGACTTCTGGTATTCTTTTATGATTGTCCCATCCTTTTCTATTACATATAAACCAATGTAAAGTTTTTTCTCTTTTTCCTGCGGAAGCGGCAGGATCAGGACGGTTTGGGTTTTTCTTGCAAAGCCGCAAAATTCTTTTAATATCCATTCGTTCTCCCTTACTGCCGCCTGAAATCCTTCTGTTTCCAAATAATAGCCGCAAGTCCATAATTCCGGAAATACCGCCAGATCTGCGCCTTTTTCCGCCGCTTCTTCCAACATCCGCATTCCCTTTTTTACGTTCTCCCTTACCGCGCCGGGAACGGAATGGATCTGAATCAACGCTGTCTTCATTTTTTATCCCCATCTCCTTCCATTTACAATACGCTGGATAAAAATTTCTTTGTTCTTTCGTTCTGCGGATTGGAAAATACTTCTTCCGGCTTTCCTTCTTCCACAATATATCCGCCCTCCATAAAGATCACATGGTCGGATACTTCTCTGGCAAATCCCATTTCATGCGTAACAACAATCATTGTCATTCCTTCTTTTGCCAGATCCTGCATCACCTTAAGCACTTCTCCGACAAGTTCGGGATCTAACGCCGACGTGGGTTCATCGAATAAAAGTACTTTAGGATTCATTGCAAGCGCACGCGCTATCGCTACACGCTGCTGTTGTCCGCCGGACAGATTCTTTGGCATTTCTTCCGCCTTGCTTTCCAGTCCTACTTTTTCAAGAAGAAAAAGCGCCTGTTCTTTTAACGTTTCTTTTGATCCCAGTTTTAACTTTTTAGGAGCAAGTATGATATTATCCATTACGCTTTTATGTGGAAACAAATTGAACCGTTGGAATACCATTCCCACTTCTTTATGGAGTTCCCGTTTCTCATAATGTTTTTCCATCACATTTTTTCCATTGTACAGAATCGTTCCGCTATTGGGTCTCTCCAGCAGATTCATGCATCTTAAAAAAGTACTCTTTCCCGAACCGGAAGGACCGATCACGCTGATAACCTGTCCTTCCTTTACTTCCAGATTCATATCCTTTAATACTTCCAGTTCTCCATAGGATTTGGAAAGGTTCTCTATTTTCAGAATTGCTTCGCTCACTATTTCATCCTCCTTTCCCATTTTGCCAAAAGGAAAGATAACAAAGTATTCAGCAAAAAATACAGAATGGCAAGCGCCGTATATACTTCCACCGTCCGAAAAGTAGACGATACTGCCCGGGACGCCTGATGCGTCATCTCCGCCACGCCGATTACAGTCAGCAAAGAAGTATCCTTTACGCTGATAATAAACTGATTGCATAACCCCGGCAGCATGATCTTAAAGGCCTGCGGGAGAATAACGGCCGTCGTAATCTGAAACGGATTCAGCCCCAGGCATTCTCCCGCTTCCCTCTGTCCCGGATCTACCGACTGGATCGCGCCTCTGACAATTTCCGAAATATAAGCGCCGGAATTTAATCCGATCGCCAGTATTCCCGCCGTCAGTGCAGATAAATTAAACTGCAGCATCATTGGAATTGCAAAATAAAGATACAATGCCTGCACCATCAAAGGCGTTCCTCTGATCACCGTTACATAAATACCCGTAACAGGCTGTAATATCCTGTGTTTTCCGCTTCTTATCAGTCCTGTGATAAGACCGATCATAAACCCAAGCAATATTCCAAGTACCGCAATGAACATTGTCATCTTCATACCTTTTAATAATTCAGGAATGACATTCCATGTATAGATCCATTCAAATTTCATAGTAAACCCCATTCTTGTTCAGCATTCATCTTCCTTATCTGCTATCACTGTCCAAACCACTTTTTATAAATAGTGTCATAAGTGCCGTCTTCCCTGAACTGCTTTAATGCCGCATTAATATATTCGGTATATTCCGATCCCTGATTCAATACAATACCATACTGACAGCCGTCCACCAGTTCTCCCACGACTTTCGCGCCGCAGTCAGTATTCTGGCTTACATAATAGAGCATATTCGGCGCATCATAGACAACCGCATCGGCCGCGCCTCTTTGTACTTCAAGATACGCTTCTTCTATATTGGGGAATGTGGTCACGGTACAATCTTTCACATTGTCGCTCACATATTGTACAGAAGCCGTTCCTTCCTTTAATGCAAGTTTCTTGCCTTCCAGATCGGCAATGCTTGTAATCTCTTCATTATCTTCCTTTACAAAAATCTGAAGACCTGCGTCATAGTAGGGTGTTGCAAAATCCATCACTTCTTTTCTTTGATCCGTAATGGTAATTCCCGCCATACCCATATCCAGTTTATTTGTCTGTACCGACATCAAAAGAGCCGTAAAATCCATTGGCTGTATTTCATATTCAAATCCCAGATACTCACTGAACGCCTGAAGCAGATCAATGTCGAATCCCGTATAGACATTGTTTTCATCCGGGAAACAAAACGGCACAAAACTGGTATCCGTTCCTACTTTTAAGGTAACCCCTTCCAGAGAGCCTTTATAATCTGTAATTTCTGATGCACTTTCAGGTTCGCTCCCCTGCTCTGTGCCCGTTTCCATTGTTTCTGTACTGGTTGTTTCTTCCGGTTCGTCTGTCATTTGTGCTTCACTGCTCTGCACCGCCTCACTGGCCTTTGGCGCTTCTCCATTTCCGCACCCTGCCAGTAAACTGCATCCAAACACCACTGCCATAAGTAAACCGATCATTCGTTTTTTCATAGTATTTTCCTCCCTGTTTGTAAACTAGTGTTGGCAGACACATATTCTGCCAGCCGCATGCACTTTCAAATACACAACAAAAGGCGTAAATGCTCTTTCGCATCTACGCCTTTGCAGATTGATTTGATGAACCTATCATATAGCTTCTTTTTTCGTTTGTCAATAGAGAAATGTATTTTTTTTTTCATTCTGTTTAAAATTAAATTTTTTATTCAAATATTTCAAAACTTTTGCTGAAAGAATCCAGCTGCGATATTCTTCTTTCCAGCTCCAGATTCCGGTTTCTCCCTATCTCCGTCAATATGGCGTTGATTAACGTTAAAGGCGCTGTAAAAGAATCGATATAAGTAGGCATCGCTGTTTCTGTCAGGAAATGATATTTGGCGTCTTTTAAAATCGGCGAGAGAATCGTGTCTGTAATCGCAATCGTCACCGCCTCTTTTTTGGCCGCATAGCGGAACATTTCTCCCGTAACTTTAGAATACCGGCTAAAAGTAATGCCGACCACCACATCCTCTTTTGTAAGTTCACAAAGCAGGTCTGCATGACAGTCCATACCCGTAATCAACTCCACATTCCCCAACGTCATATTCAGATAATATTGAAAAAACTGCCCCAGAGCGGCCGCGCTTCTGGATGCAAGAATATAAATCTTTTTTGCCAGTATCAATTCATTACAAGTCTGAAAAAAAACATTCATATCCAACTGTTTTAATGTATTTTCAATCCGGTTCATGTCCTGCCTGAAAATTTCTGCGATCCCGGACTCCTTCTCGTCATACGCATCATAGGATATTTTAAGTCTTTCACTGATTCCCACCTGCGACGTTACCGTCTTTTGCAGCGCCTCCTTAAATTCAGGGAACCCCCTGTAACCAAGAAAGGTGCAGAATCTCAGAATGCTTGCCTCGCTTGTCTGCACCTGCGCCGCCAGTTTCTGTATATTAAAATAAGATACGCCCGTCATATTCTGCAAAATATAATTAGCAATTTTTTTCTGTGTTTTGCTCATCTTCTCATACTTTTCCGCAATTTGTTCTTTTATCATTTTAACTCCCATCCGCCTGCTTTGGCAGGCATGCAAATCAATACGGAGAATGCCTGTATTTTGGGCATTCTCTTGTGTGAGACTTAGTACTTCTTGACGAAATGCCCTCTGGCATGAGTCTTAGAAGCACTTCTCACACTAACCTCCATGCCGCAGCTCAACCGTATTTTTTTCTAACTTCTCAATTTTTTTCATTTTATCACATTCTAAGCTTTAATAAAACTGTAAATATTTTTTCATATTTATTATTTTGAAATATTTATTGACTTTTTATTATGACAGAAATATAATGTCCTTACATTTCACTTACTGCGTTTCACAAACGCTCATCATAAGTTTACGAAAGGAGAAACTATTATGACACTTGAAAATCTCATGAATTTATATGCGGAAAGCAACCCTTGCTCCGAAAAAGCATTTCATAATGCATGTGAAATAATTCCCGGCGGAATATCTGCAAATGTAAAATTCTTTGCACCTTTCCCTCTTTTTATGAAAGAAGGACACGGCGCATACCTGACGGATCTGGACGGTCACAAATATGCGGACTATGTGCTTTCCTATGGACCCCTGATTCTTGGACACGGCAGGAAAGAAGTGTTCGATTCCATCCATGCTTACATGGAAGAACACGGCACTGTGCTCTATGGAACGCCCCATGAAGCGGAAGCCGCATTTGCCGAAAAGATCAAAGAACACTTTCCCGGCATCGAAATGCTGCGGTATACAAATTCGGGAACCGAAGCTGCTCTTTTGTGTATCAGGACAGCCTGCGCCTATACAAATAAATACAAAATCGCCAAATTTGAAGGACATTATCACGGAGGATTTAATGAAGTCCTTGTCAGTGTAAATCCTGACATTTCCAAAGCAGGAGACGCCAGGCGCCCTGTCGGTCTGCCCGAATCCGCCGGATTATCCGAACGTATGATGCAGGATACTATCGTTCTGCCGTTTAATGACTTGGATGCCTGTCGGGAAATCCTCATGGAGCATAAAGACGAAGTTGCCGCTGTCATAATGGAACCCGTTTTTGGCGGCACAATTCCTGCCACAAAAGATTTTATGCTTGGGATCAGAGAACTTACAAAAGAAATCGGGATCTTAATGATTATGGATGAAGTAAAGACGGGATTCCGCGTCACTTTAGGAGGCGCACAGGAGTACTACGGCGTAAAGCCCGATCTGACCGCACTGGGAAAGGTCATCGGTGCAGGATTCCCCATCGGTATTGTGGGCGGCAGAAAAGAAATAATGTCCATCGCCTCACCGCAGGGTACGGATATTCTGGATCACAGTAATACCAAATCTTCCGCCTCGGATATTTTATACCACAGCGGTACTTATAACGGTCATCCCGTGATCTTAAATGCCGGGCTTACCACCATCCGTATTCTTGAAAAAGAATTTTCTTCTTTAATTGAAAGAACCGAACTTCTGAAAAAGGAAATTACCGCACTCTATGCTTCAAAGGGCATCCATATTCTTACGCCCGGTCTGGGTTCCATGTTTAATGTTGTGGTAACGGATCTTGAAGAAATTAAAACGTACAGGGATTTACAGCAGTCTGACTTTACTTTGCGCAAAAAGGTGGACTATGCATTACTGCTGGAAGGCGTCTATAACAAACCATGCAACCGCTATAATATGAGTACGGCACACACAGACGAGGTAATTGACTTTACATTGGAAGCCTTTCAAAAAGCACTTAAAAAATTGTAGGAAAAAATTGCACAGACAACACATGCATATATACGTGCCAAAGCACGCAGACAGGAGCAGATATGGATAATTATGTTATTACATTAAACCGCCAGTTCGGCAGTCTCGGACGCCCGATCGCCCGTAAAATGTCTGAACTGTTAAATATTGAATACTACGACAGAGACATTGTAGACGCTGTCGCAAAAGAATTAAAGAAACCGGTTTCTATCATAAGCGACGCTGAAGAAAGCGCAAAATCCAGCTTTTTCCGCATGAAATTCCCGCTGGGGAACGGCACGACCGCCATGCAGGAAGATATTTTTGAAACCCAGAGACGTATCATCTCCAATCTCGCGGACAAAGAGAACTGTATTATCGTCGGCCGCTGCTCTGATTATATATTACGCAGCCATTCCAAGCTAATCCGCATTTTTATTTATGCGCCTTATGAAGCAAGATTCAGAAACTGTATCGATAATCTGCATATGACGCCGGAACAGGCACAAAAAATGATTGCAGAAGTAGACAAAGCCCGCGATGCCTATCATATGCGTTTTGCAAAATACCTGCCAAACGATACCGATCATAATGATCTTTTAATCAACAGCAGCGCGCTTGGCATCGACGGCACTGCCGCATATCTTGCCGAATTTGTGAAGCAGAGGATCAGCATTCATTAAAAAGGCGTCCCGCCAGACTCCATGATCGGATCAGTTCAGCCGCAGGCGGCCCGCATTCTGAAAGATAATAAACCCTTTCAGGATGCCTTCGGCCGCCTGCTCCTGCATCAGCCGGAAGCCCATTGACAAAAACAAGGAAAAATGCTATTTTGTTGAAATAGTAATTCAATTCGTCCATTCGCATGCTGCTACCATAGAAATTGAGAATCCTATTTGCGATTTGAATACTGTTGAATGTTGAAAATCTTCCGCATGAATGGCAAAACATACCCAAAGGTATTGGGGCTGTTTTTACTGTCTTTATGGGAAGTTTTTTTGTTTGGAAAAAGAGAATGGAGGTGAATTCATTATGAAATATATCCGAGATATTTACTCAGTACAGTTGATACAACTGTTAGCAGATTGTGCTGAGGATAATTGAACTTGCTGACAGCTGCAGCTGTACTGTTCTAATGACAACATTATTAAATGACAAAATTGTCATTTCAGAAAAGGAGTACAGTTATGCGTTATATGAAAGAAGTTTTAAGAAATAACAAGAAGTGGATAATTGTCTATCTGTTAATCGGCTTATTCAATGCCTTTATGTCAAACTACAAAGCTGACTATTTTCAAAAGGTTATAGACGGACTGGCAGATAGAACAATAACCGTTTATGGGATTTTGTTTTATGGTGTCATTCTTTTTATCAATTATGGAATGAACTACATAGACGAATATCCGTCTGCCAAACTTGGGAATGAGATTTACTTGGATTTCAAGTTATTAGCACTGCGTAAGATTGGCAGAATGGATTATTCTGAATACCAAAAGTTAGGGACAGGGAAGTTGGTTCAACAGATTGAAAATGGGGCTGATGCAGGAAAAAGTGTTCTCTATGACTTTTGGTTCTGCGTTGTCAGAAATTTACTGCCAACAATTCTTTTCAGCCTATATTTTATCTGGAAAATAGACAGAAGCGTTACCTATCTTCTTTTGGCAGGATATAGTATTGTATTTTTGGTAACGAATCTGCTGCTGAAAGGATTGTATCAGATCAAGAAAAAGATACTGACAAACGAGGAAGAATTA
This sequence comes from uncultured Lachnospiraceae bacterium, assembly GCA_947650155.1. GTDB lineage: Bacteria > Bacillota > Clostridia > Lachnospirales > Lachnospiraceae > RGIG3002. Next base: position 5,685 of record CANSUS010000071.1, on the reverse strand, counting down.
AACCATTTTCTTGTGCGTGGTTTCATGGAAATGCCGATTTTCCGCATGAAACACCAATTTCCAAATGAAGTAAAAAAGGCATTGGGGGCAAAGCGTGTCATTGTATCGTCAAAAGTGAAAATGACAATGATACACGAAGCGTTTTTCACCATATTTGCATTGTTAGTTGCCTGCTTAGATGTTGGGATTTTAGCTTATGCGTGGAGAAATAATCATTTATCTATTGGCTCTGTAGTCGCTTTAATCACATTGATTGATAATGCGTATACTCCTATCGCAATTTTTAACGTCATTTATGTGCAGTACAAACTGAATAAAACGGCTTGGCTGCGGTTTACGGGGCTGTTAGATTTGAAAGAAGATACACAACTTGAGCAAGGCATAGATTTTCCTGCGCCTTTAAGTGAAATTCATATTGAGGACATATCGTTTTCCTATGAAAACAAAGAAGTGCTTCAATCTGTCAGTCTGACGGTTAAAAAGGGAGAAAAAATAGCATTTGTCGGCGAATCGGGTTCGGGAAAATCGACATTGGCAAAAATTTTGGTTGGGCTGCTCAAATATGATAAAGGAAATATTCTTTTTGATGACGAACCACTCAAAAATATTTCACTGGAATCATTGTATGAAAAAGTATCCTATTTATCACAGGACACTCCTGTTTTTGACGGCACCATTAAAGAAAATCTTGTGTTTGACAGGGAAGTTTCAGAAACCGATATTCATGTATGCCTTGAAAAAACACATCTGTTGTCAATGCTTGCCGCATTAGATAAAGGTGTTGAAACAAGAATAGGTGAGAAAGGAACTTGCTTATCGGGTGGGGAAAAGCAGCGATTGGCATTAGCCAGACTTTGGTTTGATAATTCTGATATAGTCATTTTAGATGAAGCAACATCAGCACTGGACAATGTGACCGAAGGTATCGTTATGAAAAATGTTTTGGAACAGATAAAACATGCTACCGTGATTGCTGTTGCCCACCGTCTGACTTCCATTAGAGAATTTGACCGTATTATTGTATTCAGAAACGGAAAGATTGTTGGTAATGGGACTTTTGACGAATTACTGAGACATAACAGTTACTTTTTTGACTTATACAGGAAAGAAAACTCTTAAGGGGAGATAATTTATCAACAATACACCCGGTAATTGAATTTCCGGGGTTTTATGATTGGCGGCTTTCGAGGACTGTTACGTTCCGCACGAACAGGCGACAGTTCTCCAAAGATCAGCACAATTCCCGATAAGCCAAACAGCAAAAATCAGAAGTATAGAAAAAATCAAAATGTTCCCCAATAGTCGATATTGTTGGGGAACATTTCTGTAAACAAATACTTAATAATGTTCCCCAATAGTATGAATACATGAAATAGGATGCTCTAATTCCGATTATATATGCTATAGTTTACGTTAACGGTTCATCCACGCAGTCGAAGCATCCATAGCGGCACGACAGGCATTCGTCTGATCCAGTGCATTCAGCATTACAAAATCATGAATCGTACCCTGTACCCGTAAAGCGGTTACATCCACGCCTGCACATCTAAGTTTCTCAGCAAAAGCTTCTCCTTCGCTGCGTAAAACATCGGCCTGACCGTTTATAATCATAGTCCGGGGAAAATGCTTCAAACAATCTGTGTCTGCCCGAAGGGGTGACGCGGTTATCTGATTTCGATCCTCCAAAGAAGTTGTATACTGATCCCAAAACCATTTCATTCCTTCCCGGTACAAATAATAATTCACTGCAAATTGGCGATAACTCGGTGTGTTAAAACAGGCATTTGTTACCGGGTAATATAGCAGCAGCTTCTGAATACACGGTCCATGCCGCATTACTGACATCAATGTCATAGCAACCGCCATATTTCCGCCGACACTGTCGCCTGCAACTGTGAGTGGAGTACAGTCGGTCATGGAATAACAGTCTCCAATTACGTCCTTCATATGGGAAAGAATAAAATAACACTGCTCAATCGCCGTCGGATATTTTGCTTCCGGCGACCGGCTGTATTCAGGAAATACGACCAGTGAATTTGTTCTTGCCGCAAGCTCTCTGACTAACTTTTCATGTGTATGAAAGCTGCCAAATACCCAGCCTGCACCATGAATATAAAATATAATATTTCTTATTTTTTCTCCTGCGGGGGCAATAAAATACACCGGTATACTCCCCCATCTCCCGGTGTTTATACAATCTGAAGCGATCTCGGCAGGATATTTATATACCGGTGTATCCTGCGCTTCCTCCAATTTTTTTCTGCCCTGTTCAGGCGGCAGCTGAAAAATCAGCGGCGGCACCGAACTTTGATTACAGACAGCCTCTGCGGCGGGTTCCAATGGAATGCATCGTTTCATATATCGTTCTCCCATACGCTATATCTGATTATTATTATATGCAGCGGCCTCCATCGGGAATCTCCCTCTCCGCCAGAATGACGGTTTCTTACTTAAACTTCGTACTTCTTATTTTTCAACGTTTCCGGCTTTGCCGGATGGCAGGCTCCATTCATGGCACAGCCCGCACACCCGCATCCACAGGATGATTTTCCTTTTTTCTTACTGCGTATCATACTGACAATGACAGCCGCCGCCACAATCATTAAAACTATGCTGATGATGATTGTCGCCATATTTTCTATAAGCCATATAAACATGAAAGTTCCTCCTGTCTACTATTTCTATATTGCATAACAGTCCGGGAGAAACAGCGCATACTGCCGCTGTCCCTGTTCCCGGACAATTTTCCGCGTTATGAGTTTGCCATCTTCACCTTTGTGGTCAGCTTTACAGCCTCTTTATACGGTCGGAACAGCAGATAGATCATACCGCCTAAAACAACGATTGACGCAAGCAGGCCGATAACATTCAGGTTCCCTGTAAACGCCGAACCAATCTGATAAACCATCAATGCTGCCGCATAAGCTAACCCGCACTGATAACCGATTGCAAACCACGTCCATTTCGCACTGTTCATTTCCCGTTTGATAGCGCCGATCGCCGCAAAGCAGGGTGCGCACAAAAGGTTGAACACCAGGAAGGAATAGCCGGCTGCCATGCTGAAGTTCGCCGCAATCTCAGGCCACCCGCCGGGAAAAAGAATCCCCATTGTGCCAACGATATTTTCCTTTGCCACAAGTCCTGTAATAGATGCCACTGCCGCCTGCCAGTTTCCCCATCCAAGCGGTATAAAAATCCATGCAATTGCGCTGCCGACTGCCGCCAGAAGCGACTGGTTCATCTCCTCCTCGGTAAGCATCCGAAAGCCCTCCGAAGTAAATCCAAAGTAAGTCGTAAACCAGATAACAATAGTGGAAAGCAGGATAATCGTACCCGCCTTTTTGATGAAAGACCATCCACGTTCCCACATAGAACGCAGCACATTGCCCACTGTAGGCATATGGTAAGCCGGAAGTTCCATAACGAAAGGAGCCGGATCGCCGGAAAACATTTTCGTCTTCTTTAACATAATGCCGGAAATAATGATTGCCGCCATGCCCACGAAGTACGCGCTCGTTGCCACCCATGCGGAGCCGCCGAAAATCGCTCCCGCAACCATAGAGATAAACGGCACCTTCGCGCCACAGGGAATAAAAGTAGTCGTCATAATCGTCATACGCCGGTCACGTTCGTTCTCAATCGTTCTCGATGCCATGATGCCCGGAATGCCGCAGCCCGTACCGATCAACATCGGAATAAAGGACTTACCGGACAACCCAAACTTACGGAAAATACGGTCAAGCACAAATGCGATACGCGCCATATAACCGCATGCCTCCAAAAAAGCAAGAAGCAGGAACAGAACAAGCATCTGCGGCACAAAGCCAAGCACTGCACCCACACCGGCTACAATACCGTCATTAATCAGTCCTGCAAGCCATTCCGCCGCCCCTGCTGCCTCAAGCGCATTTCCCACAATAACCGGAATGCCGGGAACCCATATGCCGTAAGCCGCAGGGTCAGGTTCGTCTCCATACTGTTCCATCACCGCAAGCGCATTCTCATAATCGGTAAGAGACGCCGTTTCCACCGTTACTTCCAGAGTTTCATCATCCGTCACTTCATAAGGGAAGCTGTCTGCAGGAACCACACCGTTTTCTTCCGCATAAGCGTCATAACCGTCTATAATCAGAGCGGCATCTCCGTATTCTTCCGCCGCCTCCTCATAAGCAGCGGAACCGATGCCAAGCAGATGCCACCCGTCGCCAAACAGCCCGTCGTTTGCCCAGTCCGTGGCAGCGCTTCCCACCGTCACCATAGAAATATAATAAACCAAAAACATGATAACTGCAAAGATCGGAAGTCCCAGAAAACGGTTCGTAACGATCCGGTCAATTTGATCGGAACCGGTCATCTTTCCTGCAGATTTTTTCTTTAAGCATCCTTTGATAATGCTTCCGATATAAATGTAGCGCTCGTTGGTAATGATGGATTCCGCATCGTCGTCCATCTCCTCCTCAGCCGCCTTGATATCCGTTTCGATATGGGAAAGAACAGATTCGCTCAAATTCAGCTGTTCTAAAACTTTGTCGTCCCTCTCAAACAGTTTGACGGCATACCAGCGCTGTTGTTCCTCCGGCAGTCCATGTACCGCCGCCTCCTCGATATGAGCAAGGGCATGTTCTACCGTTCCTGCAAAGGTGTGCATGGGAACGGTCTTTCCGTTCTTTGCCGCGGCAATTGCAGCTTCTGCAGCTTCCATAAGTCCGTTTCCTTTCAGGGCGGAAATTTCAACTACCCTGCACCCTAACTCCCTCGATAATTCCCCGGTATTAATCTTGTCGCCGTTTTTTTCTACCACATCCATCATGTTAACAGCGACCACCACAGGAATGCCAAGCTCGGTAAGCTGTGTGGTCAGATACAGGTTTCTCTCCAGATTTGTGCCGTCGATGATGTTCAGAATTGCATCGGGACGTTCTCCAATCAAATAGTTTCTTGCCACTACTTCCTCCAGTGTATAGGGAGAAAGGGAATAAATTCCCGGAAGGTCCGTGATGGTCACGCCGTCATGCTTTTTTAACTTTCCTTCTTTTTTTTCTACTGTAACGCCCGGCCAGTTTCCGACAAACTGGTTGGAACCGGTCAGGGCATTAAACAATGTCGTTTTCCCACAGTTCGGGTTGCCTGCAAGGGCAATTCGCATACTCATAAATTTTTCCTCTCCTTCTTTTATTCGTTCCCACTAACTCTCTATGCGCTTTCGACTTCAATCATCTCCGCATCCGCTTTCCTGATGGAAAGTTCATACCCTCTGACGGTCACTTCAATAGGATCTCCTAATGGCGCCACCTTTCGGATCCGCACATCTACGCCTTTCGTCAGGCCCATGTCCATGATCCGACGTTTCACTGCGCCTTCGCCGTGGAGTTTTACCACCCGGACGATATCGCCGACTTTTGATTCTTTCAGTGTTTTCATTCCCGTTTTCCTCCTCCATTTTATAACATCTGCATTCCTTTCCGCGTTGCTCACACCATAATCTTCTGCGCCATTTCTTTGCTGACCGCAATGCGGGAATCCTTCACATTCACGATGACATTGCCTCCGATGGCGCTGACTATTGTCACACCCCCTCCCACAACAAAACCGAGATTCTCGAGATGTGCCCTGACTTCCTGCTTTCCCCCGATTTTCCTGATGATGTTTTCCTCTCCTGCTTCTGCTAATGTAAGCGGCATCATG
>CANSUS010000070.1 GCA_947650155.1 uncultured Lachnospiraceae bacterium | reverse complement strand
TCATTTCTCTCATGGAATAGACTTTTATATTAGTATTAACTTAATGACATTGAATATCGGTTTCTTCCCCTTTTTATGTTATAATGGGTGTGAAAACGCATATAGAGAAAAAGGAGCGGCGGAATGGACGAAGTTATTTTAGTTGTAGATGATGATAGCGCGAATTTAATGATAGCACAGAAAATTTTGGGTAAAAAGTATCGTATCGCAGCGGCTAATTCCGGTATGGCAGCGTTTAAATATTTAGAGAAAAACAAACCAAGTCTGATATTACTGGATATTAATATGCCGGAAATGGATGGTTTTGAGACGATTGAGAAATTAAAGAAAGAAGAAACTTACGCTTCCATTCCGGTTATTTTTTTGACGGCGGATAAAGGCGGCGAGACAGAAACAAGATGTTTTCAGGCGGGAGCAGTGGATTTTGTAGGAAAACCCTTTGTGCCGGATGTGCTGCTAAGCAGGGTCAGACGGACGCTGGAACTGGAAAGATACCATAGCAGCTTAGAGGTCTTAGTGAAGGAACAGGCGGAACTGATTGCGGAAAAAACAAACCGTATTAATGAAATGCAGGAACATATTATTGTCGGAATGGCAAATTTGATTGAGAGCAGGGACGGAAGCACAGGAAAGCATGTAAAAAATACGCAGGCGTATGTAAAGCTTATTGTAAATGAACTGCATAAAAAAGGATTTTATCAGGAGATTCTCGACGAAGAATATATGCTGAATACCTGCAAAGCGGCGCCTCTCCATGATATTGGAAAGATTAAAATTCCGGACAGTATATTACAGAAGCCGGGGAAACTGACCGAAGAAGAATTTACTTTTATGAAAAAGCATACAGAGTTCAGCGCTGAGATCATTAAAGATATTATTGGCGATCTTGAAGATGAGCATTATGTAGAAATCGTAAGCGACATTGCGATGTATCATCATGAAAGATGGGATGGAAAAGGATATCCGAAGGGGCTTAAGGGGGAAGAAATTCCATTGTGTGCAAGGATTATGGCAGTAGCGGACGTATTTGACGCATTGTATGAAGAGCGTTGCTATAAACCGCCAATGCGGCCGCTGCAGAAAGTGCTTGATATATTGGAGGAAGGAAAGGGCACACAATTTGATGCAGTAATTGTAGAAGTATTTATTTCTATGAGACCGGTACTGGAAAAGCTTCTTGAAGGATAAAGAATTGTATGGGGCTGGAACTATCGGCAAATACAGTCGGGAGGCAGAATTGAAAAAGAAAACATATCATATAGAAAATACAAAACAGAAAGAATGGGTGGTTCTATTCATATATAGTATTTATACGATAGGAATGACAATAATGTCATTTTTGCTCGGGTGGAGCCGCCTGATACCTCAGATCATTATTACAGGTATGCTGATCAGCTGGTTTATCCATATCAGACAAGTCAAAGAGTATCGTTTCAGGGCATTTTTTACTGCCTGTATGGCATGGATCAACTTTACGATTTACGGTATTTTTTCCGAGGATATATTTGGAATCTTATCTACGATGTGCGCCATGATTGTGATGCTTGGCATTTACTGCATTTATGAGATTGTATATCTTGCGGTGGGAATTTCCGTATTTCTGTTACTATATCACGGATTTTTTTTATCCACTATCCATATTTCTTTCTCGAAGGACGGAACAAGAATGATTTTGCAGATTCTGTCAGTTTTCGTGACAGAATATATTACCTATTATCTTGTCAGGCAGCAGGAAGAAAGCAATGAAAGGCTGTTAGATACCATTGAGGATTTAAAAAGGGCGCAGCAAAGCAAGAATGATTTTATGGCAAATGTTTCTCATGAGATTCGTACTCCGATCAATACAATATGTGGTATCAGCGAGATGGCGATGCGTGAGGATCTGGATGACAGAGCGCGCAGGGATATTTTTGATATTCAGGCGGCAGGAAGGAATCTTTTGTCTGTTGTGACGGATATATTGGATTTTTCTGAGCTTGAGGCAGGAAAAATGGAACTGGTGGAAGAGCCATATAATATTACTTCTACTGTAAATGACATTATGAATATGGCAATTGCGAAAAACAGTGAAAAAAATCTGGAGATGATTGTGGACTGCGACGCTTCGATTCCATGCAGTCTTTTAGGTGATGAACAGAAAATACGCCGCATTATCATGAATATTGTGGACAATGCCATTAAATTTACAAAAGAAGGAGGCATTGTGATTCTGATTTCCTCCAGAGAAGAAAAATACGGGATCAATCTGTCAGTTACGGTAAAAGATACAGGAATCGGCATGAACAGCGAGAACCTTGAAAGGCTGTTTACCAGTTTTAATCAGGTAGATACAAAGAGAAACCGACAGGAAGGCGGGATTGGATTAGGACTTGCCATAACGCAGGCGATTGTTGAAAAGATGGGCGGTTTTATTACAGTAAAGAGTGCGCCGGATAAAGGGAGCGAGATACAGTTTGTCATTCCGCAGAAAGTATTGGATAAAGCGCCTATTGTTTCCGTAAATAATCCGGAAACGATCCGGGTTGCCGGATATATCGATATGGAAAAATATAATTACTCTCTGCTCAGGGAAGGGTATATGAGAAGTATCCAGCATATGGTGGATCAGCTTGGATTTTATTACAGATATTGTAAGAATCTGGCTGAATTGAAGCGCCGTATTGAAAAAGAGAAATTCTCCCATGTTTTTGTAAGCTTTGATGAGTATTGTGAAGATAAACAGTACTTTGAAGAATTGTCTGAACATCTGAAGGTAATTGTCGTGCAGGGACGGGATAATGAAGAAGAACTGGGAGGAAGAATCCTGCATGTTTATAAGCCGTTTTATGTATTATCGGTGGTTTCTGTATTAAACGGAGAGCATATTATCCAGAGCATGGACGGCAGTCATTATCAAAACAGACGCTTTATTGCGCCACAGGCTAACGTGCTTGTCGTAGATGATAACATCATGAATTTAAGAGTAGTAGAAGGACTTTTGCGGCCTTATCAGATTAAAGTGTTCGTTGCCGGAAGCGGAAAAGAGGCATTAAGCAAAATAGAGAGCATGGATTATGACTTTGTATTTATGGATCATATGATGCCGGAGATGGACGGTGTGGAAACGCTTCATCGTATCCGGCAAAAACCGGGACAGTATTTTAAGACAGTTCCGATTATTGCACTGACGGCAAATGCCATTGGCGGCGCAAGGGAAATGTTTTTGTCAGAGGGGTTTGCGGATTTTGTAGCGAAACCGATAGAAACATCCGTTCTGGAAAGAGTACTGCGACGCCATATTCCGGAAAATAAGATTATAAAAGTGGAAGAAGCAGAGGAACTTATTACAGAGGGAGGAGAAACACAGGATAAGAAGCTTTCCACAGCACGCAGTGAAGATAAAGTAATACGGATGGAAGGAATCGACGTAGCAATGGGACTTGGGTTTTGCGGCGGCGATATGAAAGATTACATAGAGGTCGTACAGGTTTACTATACAAGTGGTCTGATCAAAATGGAAGAAATTAAAAAAGCATACGCGAATAAGGACTGGAAAAACTATTCCATTCAGGTGCATTCACTGAAGAGTATGTCGATGGGAATCGGTGCGGCCAAACTTTCTGATATGGCAAGAGAATTGGAAGCGGCAGGAAAAGCGGAAAGGGAAGAGTATATTTTTGCACATAATGAGGAAACCCTTGCCGAATATGAGAAGATTCTTTCTGTAATCGGAAAAAATAAAATTATTTTCCCCGCGGGGGCACCGGCTTTAGAAGGAACAGAGAAAGCGGTGTCCACACCGGAAACCGGCATGGAAAAAGAGTCCGCCGGACTGCCGGAAATATCAAAAGAACAGTTTATAGAGAATATAGAAATATTAGAAGAACAATTGGAAACTTTTGAATTGGAAGGTATTGAGAAAGTATTGGGTGAGCTTTTGAATTATCAATACGAAGGAATGGCACTAAAAGAGCTTTTGGGATCTGTTAAATTAAAAGCAGATGCTTTTGATTTCATGAGTGCGGGAGAAGAATTAGCGGTTATAAAAGAGAAAATGAGGTAATGCACTATGTTGAACAAAAAAGTGATAAAGGACTGGCTGGCGAAATTATATGGCGGAGCCGCCACTGTAAGGGAAAAGCTGTTTCGGATTATCCTTCTGCTTGGAATTGTAATAGTGACACTGGCAATTGCTGCGAGCATTGTCGTCCATTCGCCTCTTGTTGCTGTGATCCCGCTTGTGCTGATTGATTTTGCAATTGGGCTGGGGCTGCATATTATTTATAAATACCACAGGATGAATTTTGCCGCAATTATTATGGGGGTGCTTATAAATGTATGTCTGTTTCCCATTATGTTTTTTGTCAGCGGCGGCATAGAAAGCGGCGCGACGGTATGGTTTGTACTAGGGCTTGTATATGTATTTCTTCTGTTTTCGGGCAAATATCTGTATCTTATGCTTGCAGTAACATGTCTGTCTGATATCACAGTTTATTATCTCGCATTCAGGTATCCTGAGTGGATCATCCCGATGGAGGATATAACGGCTGTATTTGTGGATTCCTTTCAGGCAGTGATTATGGTAGGTTTTGCAAGCGGGATTATTTTTAAATTTTATGACCGGCTGTATGAAAAAGAACGGCAGATCACAAAAAAACAGCAGGAAGAAGTGGAGCGGATAAATCAGTCAAAGAGTGCGTTTTTTGCGAATATGAGTCATGAAATCCGTACACCGATTAATACGATCATCGGTTTGAACGAAATGATACTCAGAGAGGACAATATTTCAGAAGAAGTTGCAGAGAATGCAGTAAATATTCAAAATGCCAGCAGAATGCTGCTTGCTTTGATTAATGATATTCTGGATTTGTCCAAGCTGGAATCGGGAAAAATGGAAATTGTTCCGGTTCAATATGAGACAGGCGCCATGTTCAGTGATCTGGTCAATATTATCTGGATACGGGCACACGAAAAAAATCTGGAATTTAAACTGGATATCGACGGTAATATTCCTTCCATGCTGTACGGCGATGAAGTCAGGATCAAACAGGTAGTGACCAATATTCTGACCAATGCAGTAAAATATACAGAAAGCGGTTCGGTAACTCTGTCGGCCAAAAGTGAGCGGATCAATGGAAATACCATTCGGCTCAGAATTTCCGTGGAGGATACGGGAATCGGAATCAAAAAAGAAAGTCTGGAAGAACTGTTTGCTTCCTTTAAAAGAGTGGATCAGGAAAGGAACCGTAATATTGAGGGAACAGGCTTAGGTCTGTCCATCTCCAAACAGTTGATTGAAATGATGGGCGGGCAGATTACAGTAGACAGTATTTATAAAACGGGGTCCGTATTTACCATTACGGTTGAGCAGGAAATTGTCAATTCCAGTCCGGTCGGTTCTTTGAATTTTATGGCTAAGAAGAAACTGTATAACAGAGACAAGTATAAACAAAGCTTTGAAGCGCCGGATGCCAAAATACTGATTGTGGATGACAATGAAATGAATTTGATGGTTGCGTGTAAATTATTACGTGCAACAAAAGTTCAGATTGATACGGCAAAGAGTGGAAAAGAATGTCTGGAAAAGACGAGGAGTAAATCTTATCATGTCATTTTTATGGATCATATGATGCCCAAAATGGACGGAGAAGAGGCGTTTCATGAGTTGAGAAAACAGGAGAATGGACGGTGTAAGGAAGCGCCTGTGATTGCTTTGACTGCCAATGTTATGACGGGAGCGGAGCAGATCTATCGGGATAAAGGATTTGAGGGGTATCTTGCAAAGCCGATTAACGGACCGTTATTTGAGGCAACTTTATTAAAATATCTGCCGGAAGACTTGATAGAGTATAATATAGACGAAGACGATACGGAGGGGGCAGATGATACAATTCAAATTATTTCAATGGAGAGAAAGAGAAAAGTTCGGATCACAACAGACTGCGTTTGTGATCTCCCTGAGGAATGGATGACTCGTTTTGATATTAAAAGCATGTATTACTATATTTATACGAGGGAAGGGCGTTTCTGCGATGTAGCGGAAATTTCATCGGATAATTTATTAAAGTATTTGGAAAAGGAGGAAAATACGGCACGTTCTGCACCGGCCAGCGTCGAAGAATATGAAAGCTTCTTTGCGGAAGCGTTAAGGGATTCGGAGAAAGTGATTCATATTTCTATGGCGTCCCGCTCCAGCGAAGGGTATGAAAAGGCATCTACAGCAGCGGACGGTTTTGACAATGTGACAGTAGTGGATTCCGGTCATTTATCCAGCGGCATGGGAATCATGGTGATGTATGCGGCTAAAATGGCACAGGACGGGCACAGTGTGGAAGAAATTTTAAGTACGCTTGCCGAATTAAAAGAAAAGGTTTCCACAACCTTTATCGTGGCTACGCCGGATAATCTATACCGGAACGGAAGAATGAGCAAAACGGTAAGAGACCTGTGTCATGCCATGAATCTGCATCCGGTGCTTCAGCTTGCACAGAGCAAGATCAAGTTAAAGGGGATTGTGATCGGAAAACAGAGCAGGGCATATAAAAAATATATTAAAGAACAGCTGCAGGATAAAAAGAAAATTGATACCAGCATTCTGTTTCTTACTTACGCCGGCTGTTCTGTGAAACAATTAAAGGAAATACTAAAGGAAGTCAACAAGTATGCGAATTTTGAGCATATACAATTGCAAAAGGCGTCGGCTACGATTTCAAGTAACTGTGGAATTGGCGCATTTGGTCTGCTGTTCATGAAAGAAAAAAAGTGATTTTAATGCAAAAAAAGGATCGTTCGTACCAATCAGACTTATTTACGGGAAAAAAATGCCGAAATAATTAGCAGAAAGATCAGCATATTTATTTGCGGACGGATGGGAGACAAGTAAGGAGTGTGATACGGGTATGTCAATAACAATCAACAATTTTTCATTTAACCGCCAGATGAACTTAAAAGGCGGACTCAAAAGTACAAGGGAAAAGATTGCGCGGCAGGAAAAATGCGAAAATCAGGTTAACTTTTGGGAAAATCAGAAGAAAAATCTGAAAAATTGGGAAGGCGCTACCGTGGAGGATATTGCGAGAAAACTGGATATGTTCCATTCTTATGAAGATCAGATCGACGCTGCAAAGATGGCATATAATAACGAGCAGATGTGGCATATGATGGATGAAGCCAGAGAACGGGCTGAGAAACTGGCAGAGCATCTTGAGGAGACGAAACCGAAGACACCGGAGGAAAGAAAAGAAGATCTTGTGGAAGAGGCGCTGGGAACAGACGAAAACAGCGGTGTGCTGTCAGAGATCTTAGACAGTGTGGAAGAGGTTATCGAGGACTTGGAAGATTTAGAAGGTATTGAAGAAATCGAGCAGACGACGGAAGCAATACAAAACGAAATAACAGAGAAGGAAATGCTGACAAACGAGACGCCGATAGAAGAAGCGTCGATGGAAGAAATGCGGACAGAGCAGTCTTCTATGGAAAAAATCATTATGGAACAGAAAGAAAAAATGTATAAGAGATTTGATATGCGGATCTGAGTAACTTTGCGTGTTGGAACTACTATTATAATATAGAAGAGACTGTTTATTTTTGGTAAGCAGTCTCTTTTTATAAATTATTTAAGAACAATAGTTATTTATTTTTAATAGATGCTTCTATAAATCCTTTAAATAACGGATGGGGCCTGTTTGGCCTGGACTTCAATTCAGGATGGGCCTGGGTGGCAATGAAAAACGGGTGGTCAGGGAGTTCACACATTTCAACAATACGCCCATCAGGAGAAAGACCGGATAATTTCATGCCTTTTTCCGTTAATACGGCACGAAAATCATTATTTACTTCATAACGGTGTCTGTGTCTTTCGTGAATGGTTTCCTGTCCGTATAAAGCGAAAGCTTTGGAAGTTTTGTCAAGTACACAGGGATAAGAGCCCAGTCTCAAAGTACCGCCGATATCTTCCACACCATTTTGATCCGGCATAAGAGCGATTACAGGATGAGTAGTGCTTGGGTCAAGCTCAATACTGTGTGCATCATTGTAGCCGACTACATTTCTTGCAAATTCCACAATGGAAAGCTGCATACCAAGACAAAGACCTAAAAATGGTATGTTGTGGGTTCTTGCGTAAGTAATGGCTTTGATTTTTCCCTCGATTCCACGGTCACCAAAACCGCCCGGTACGAGAATGCCGTCTACATCACATAAAAGTTCGTTTACATTATCGTCATTTACAGTTTCAGAATCAACCCACTTGATGTTCACGGTTGCTTTGTTGGAAATTCCGCCATGCTTTAAAGCTTCTACTACGCTGATATAAGCATCATGAAGCTGGATATATTTTCCTACAAGGGCAATGTTTACTTCTTTGTCGGGGGTTCTGAGAGCATCCACCATAGCTTCCCAATCTGTAAGATCCGGTTCAGGGCAGTTTAAATGGAGACACTCGCAGGCAACCTGAGCAAGGTGTTCCTTTTCCATTGCAAGCGGCGCTTCATATAAATATTCTACATCGAGATTTTGTAAAACGTGATTATTGGGTACGTTACAAAACAGTGCAATTTTATCTTTCAGATTCTGGGGCAGTTCGTACTCACTGCGGCATACAATGATATCCGGCTGGATCCCCATTCCCTGAAGTTCTTTTACACTTGCCTGTGTAGGTTTTGTTTTCATCTCCTGTGACGCACGTAAATAGGGAATCAGGGTCACATGGATTAAAATGGCATTTTCACGTCCGACTTCATGTTGAAACTGTCGTATAGATTCTAAAAAGGGCTGGCTTTCAATATCACCAACGGTTCCGCCGACTTCAATAATGGCAATCCGTGTATCCTCATCCGTAAAGTTACGATAAAAACGGCTTTTGATCTCATTGGTTATGTGCGGAATGACCTGAACGGTTCCGCCGCCATAATCGCCCCTGCGTTCTTTCTGGAGTACGGACCAGTATATTTTACCAGTAGTGACGTTGGAATTCTTGTCCAGACTTTCATCAATAAATCTTTCATAATGACCAAGATCCAAATCCGTTTCGGCGCCGTCATCAGTGACGAATACTTCGCCGTGCTGGATAGGGTTCATGGTTCCGGGATCTATATTGATATAAGGATCAAACTTCTGCATGGTCACTTTGTAGCCTCTTGCTTTGAGAAGACGGCCTAAAGATGCGGCTGTGATACCTTTTCCAAGTCCTGACACAACACCGCCTGTTACAAATACATATTTTACCATTTATGATACCTCCCTGCCTGCTTTATCCATGTATTATACAATGTACCGGAACCAAAATCTACTTAAAAAGAAAAATATTGTAAAAGATTTTACAAATCTTTAATAGTTGTGTATGGATTTTCACAAATACGATATTGATTAATGGAGAACCTCTATTTATAATAGAAGAGACAATTTGATCAAAATTTTAACATAGATGGTACATGCAAAAGAATGGAGACTTTAATGGATAATAACAATGTAAACGATTATAACAACGGGAACGGTTATAATAATGGGAATGGAAACGGCGGTCCCGGCGGAAATAGCAATGGCAGCTCCGGGGATAACGGACAGGGACCAAAGAAGCAGAACGTATTGCTTTTTCTGGCGGCTTCTTTAATTACGCTCCTGATGATGAGTTATTTTATGAGGCTGATGACGGGAGGGACAGAAAGAGAGATTTCCTATAATGAATTTATCAGCATGGTGGAAAAAGGCGAGGTAAAGAGTGTACAGATCACGCCGGATCAGATTACTATTTATCCGGTGAAGAGAGAAAGCGGCGGCAGTCTTTACGGTTCTCCTGCAGTTACGTATTATACAGGGAAGGTGGAAGAAGATGAGACGCTGACAAAACGGCTTTTGGAAAATGATGTGGAGGTCAGCGGAGAAGTACAGGATAATTCAGGATTATTGTTGTCTATTATTTTAACTTATGTGCTTCCGCTTGTATTGGTATGGGGGCTTTTAAGCCTTTTGATGAGAAAGGTTTCCAAAGGCGGCGGTCCGATGGGAGTAGGAAAGTCCAATGCCAAAGTATACGTGCAAAAAGAAACCGGGATTACCTTTAAAGATGTGGCAGGAGAAGACGAGGCAAAAGAATCCCTGCAGGAAGTGGTGGACTTCCTGCACAATCCGGGAAGGTACAGCCAGATCGGCGCAAAACTTCCCAAAGGCGCATTGTTGGTAGGGCCTCCCGGTACAGGTAAGACTTTGCTTGCAAAAGCGGTTGCAGGAGAAGCGGGAGTTCCTTTCTTTTCTCTTGCGGGTTCGGATTTTATTGAACTTTATGTCGGCGTCGGCGCTTCCCGCGTCAGGGATTTGTTTAAAGAAGCAAGTAAAAATGCGCCCTGTATTATTTTTATAGATGAGATCGATGCCATTGGACGAAGCAGGGATTCCAAATATGGCGGCGGTAACGAAGAGCGGGAGCAGACATTAAATCAATTACTTTCGGAAATGGACGGGTTTGATACTTCTAAAGGTATTTTAATACTGGGTGCAACGAACCGGCCGGAAATTCTGGATAAGGCACTTTTGCGTCCCGGACGTTTTGACAGAAGGATTATTGTAGATAAACCCGATTTAAAAGGACGTGTGGAGATTTTAAAAGTACATGCAAAAGATGTGCTTATGGATGACAGTGTGGATCTGGATGCAATTGCTCTTGCAACAAGCGGGGCGGTAGGTTCTGATCTTGCCAATATGATTAATGAGGCGGCAATTAATGCCGTTAAGATGGGAAGAAACTGTGTCTGCCAGAAAGATTTATTTGATGCGGTAGAGCAGGTGCTTGTAGGGAAAGAGAAAAAAGACCGCATCATGAGTAAGGAAGAGCGAAAAATTGTTTCCTATCATGAAGTCGGGCACGCTTTAGTCAGCGCGCTTCAGAAAAATTCGGAGCCGGTGCAGAAAATTACGATTGTACCAAGAACGATGGGAGCGCTGGGTTATGTAATGCATGTACCGGAAGAGGAAAAATATTTAAATACAGAAGCGGAACTGCGGGATATGCTGGTCGGTCTTCTGGGCGGACGCGCTGCGGAAGAGATTGTCTTTGAAACCGTGACGACAGGCGCTTCCAATGATATAGAAAAGGCTACGGGAATTGCGCGGGCTATGGTCACACAGTATGGTATGAGTAAGAAATTCGGACTGATGGGACTGGCGACAGTGGAAAGCAAATATTTGGATGGCAGAGCGTCTATGAACTGCAGTGACGTGACTGCGGCAGACGTGGATTCGGAAGTAATGGCATTGTTAAAAGAAAGTTACGACAAAGCGAAGGAGCTGCTTTCTGAAAACAGAGAAGTGATGGATAAACTTGCGGAGTTTCTGATTGAGAAAGAAACCATTACAGGAAAAGAATTTATGGAGATTTTCCGTCGTGAAAAAGGGCTTCCTGAGCCTGAGGAGAAGGATGACAAAGAAGGCGGCGGGAAGGAAAGTAATGTTGTAAACAACGAGTCCGCTGCTCCAAACAGCGCATCTCCTTCTTTCTATCAACAGTATACGGAAACCGTAGATAAATTTTTCAAGGATTCGGAAGAACAGCCTGTACAGGATGAAAAGAGGGAATTGGAGAAAACGGCGGACTCAGAGCAGGAAACAGAGATTGCAGAAGCCGGCGCATCAGACAAAAGTCCGGTGGGGCAAAACTTTAACCAGACAATAGATGAGCCGTTAGGCCGTTTCTCTCAGGCGCCTTCCGGTTTGGAGCATCCGATCCATAATCAGGAAAGGATGGGAGAATAAAGAAAAAAGGCTTCTATGAGAATGATAAGAGAGTCATAGAAGTATGAAAAAGGTTCTATGATCCTCATAGAACCTTTTTAGCAGGGGGATTACTATGTTTGACTTTGAAGAAGAATTAAAAAAGCTTCCCAAAAACCCCGGGGTTTATATTATGCGGGATGAAAATGATACGATTATTTATGTAGGAAAAGCAGTCAATCTGCATAACAGAGTACGCTCCTATTTTCGCAAAAATATTGGAAGAGGACCTCAGATTGACAAAATGGTAACATTAATCGCCCGTTTTGAATATATTGTAACCGATTCGGAGTTAGAGGCGCTTGTACTGGAAAATAATCTGATCAAAGAACACAGCCCTAAATACAATACCCTGTTAAAGGATGACAAAACGTATCCGTATATTAAAGTGACAGTCGGGGAAGAATTTCCGAGAGTTCTCTTTTCCAGACAGATGAAAAAGGATAAATCCAGATATTTTGGACCATTTACCAGTGCAGGCGCAGTCAAAGATACAATAGAACTGATTAATAAACTATATCAGCTGAGAACCTGCAGCCGCAGTCTGCCAAAGGAGATAGGAAACGACAGACCGTGTCTGAATTATCATATTAAGCAGTGCCTCGCCCCCTGCCAGGGAAATGTAACAAAAGAGCAATATGCAGAGCAGGTTGCAAAAGCATTGGAGTTCCTGAATGGAAAATATGATGTTATCTTAAAAGAACTGGAAAAAAAGATGACGGAAGCATCCGAAAATATGGAATTTGAAGAGGCAATCCGTTACAGGGATCTGTATAACAGCGTGAAGCAGGTTTCCCAAAAGCAGAAAATTACCGACAGCGATATGGAAGATAAAGATGTGATTGCACTTGCCAAGGACGAAAATGATGCGATTGTTCAGGTATTTTTTGTACGAAGCGGTAAGCTGATCGGCAGAGAACATTTTCATATGACGCATGTGTCGGGAACGCCGTCAGCCCAGATTTTACTTGATTTCGTAAAGCAGTTTTACGCCGGAACGCCTTTTATTCCGAGAGAACTGATGCTTCAGGAAGAAATAGAAGATATTGAAATATTGGAAAAGTGGCTGGCAGGAAAAAGGGGAAGCCGCGTATATATCCGCATCCCCAAAAAAGGAAGTAAGGAAAAGCTGGTGGAACTTGCTGCACAGAATGCACATCTGATTTTAAGCCAGGACAGAGAAAAGATAAAAAGAGAGGAAGGCAGGACGATCGGCGCTGTCAAAGAAATTGCGGCGCTTCTCGGTATGGAGAGAATTGTCAGAATGGAAGCCTTTGATATTTCCAATATCAGCGGTTTTGCCAATGTAGGCTCTATGGTAGTATTTGAACAGGGTAAGGCAAAGCGCAGTGATTATAGAAAGTTTAAAATCAAATCGGTATCGGGGCCGGATGACTATGCCTGCATGAGAGAGGTTTTGACAAGACGGTTTCTGCATGGCATGGAGGAGCAGAAGGAATTGGATGAAAAAGAGCTGGAGAAGGAATTTGGCAGCTTTACAAAATTCCCGGATCTGTTGCTTATGGATGGAGGAAAAGGACAGGTTAACATTGCTCTGGAGGTTTTGGATGAATTAAAGATTCCTATCCCTGTCTGCGGTATGGTTAAGGATGACAACCACAGAACAAGGGGATTGTATTTTCATAATGAGGAAATTCCTATAGACAGATACAGCGAGGGGTTTAAATTGATTACCCGTATCCAGGATGAAGCGCATAGATTTGCAATTGAGTATCACCGTTCTCTTAGAAGTAAGACGCAGGTAAAATCTGTGCTGGATGATATACCGGGGGTTGGTCCGGCAAGAAGAAAGGCCCTGATGCGCCGTTTTAAATCCATAGATGAGATCAAAAGCGCAACCGTAGAGGAATTGATGGAAGGAACGGAAATTCCACGAAGTACTGCAGAAGAAATCTATGCTTTTTTTCATGCCTGACAGGATGGAAAGGGGCATAGATTCTTTTTTCTTTCATTGCTATTGAAGGTACGGTATGTTAAAATAGATAGCGAATAATGAAAAGATTACATAATAGTTCATCTGAGATTAAAAAAGACAGAAATCAGAAAGAATTAGCAAGGAGAAGGGTTATGGCAAGCATAAAATTAAACAAGGTCATTGAAAAAATGAAACTGGAAAATCTGACACCGGATATTGATATTGAGCATATAAAAGTAACACAGCCGGATATCAACAGACCGGCGCTGCAGATGACAGGTTTTTTCGAGCATTTTGACGCGACCCGTTTACAGATCATTGGGTTTGTGGAATATACTTATATGGAAAGCATGACGGAAGAGAGAAAAGAGGAAGTGTATTCAAAACTGCTTTCTTTTGATATTCCGGCAATTGTATACTGTCGTGATTTAAGACCGGATGAACTCTTTTTAAAGAAAGCAAATGAAAGAGGAATCCCGATCCTTGCAACAAAGATGTCTACTTCTGATTTTATGGCGGAGATCATCAGGTGGCTTAATGTCAAACTTGCACCATGCATTTCCGTACACGGCGTTTTAGTGGATGTATATGGCGAGGGGGTTTTGATTACCGGTGAAAGCGGAATTGGTAAATCTGAAGCAGCCCTTGAGCTTATTAAAAGAGGACACCGTCTTGTGACGGATGACGTTGTAGAAATCCGAAAAGTCAGCGATGATACTCTGCTTGGAACCGCACCGGATATCACAAAACATTTTATTGAACTTCGTGGTATCGGCATTATTGACGTAAAAACTTTATTCGGTGTTTCCAGTGTAAAAGATACACAGGGGATCGACCTTGTAATTAAACTGGAAGACTGGGATAAGGACAAAGAATATGACAGACTTGGTCTAGAAGAAGAGTATACGGAATATCTTGGAAATAAGGTAGTGTGTCACAGCATTCCGATCCGTCCGGGCCGGAACCTTGCAATTATCTGTGAGTCCGCAGCCGTAAACCACAGACAGAAAAAGATGGGATATAATGCCGCGCAGGAATTATATACAAGAGTACAGAATCAATTGGCACGTAAAAGAGATGAGGATGAAGACTGATATTTTCAGGCGTCTGGGAGCAAATATAAAAGGAGTGGAAGTACAATGGGCAAATATGTGTTTGGCGTAGATATTGGAGGCACAACTGTAAAAATGGGATTTTTTGAAGCGGACGGCAATCTGCTTGATAAATGGGAGATTCCAACAAGGACAGAAAATAAAGGCGAGGCGATTCTGCCGGATGTTGCAGCAAGCATTCGACAGAAGATGGAAGAAAAAGGAATTGATAAGTCAGAAGTAGCAGGAGTAGGAATTGGAGCGCCGGGACCTATTGACGCAGACGGTGTAGTGCATGTTGCGGTTAATTTGGGCTGGGGAGTCTTTAATGTGAATGAAACCTTATCAAACCTGTTGGATGGCATGTACGTAAAAGCCGGAAATGATGCAAACGTTGCCGCGCTGGGGGAAATGTGGAAAGGCGGCGGACAGGGTTATAAAAACATGGTTGCCGTGACGTTGGGAACAGGAGTAGGCGGCGGCATTATCCATAACGGTGAAATCTTAAGCGGTGCGGTTGGCGCAGGCGGTGAGATTGGGCATATACATGTAGAAGATGCGGAAGAGGAAAGCTGCAACTGCAAAAATAAGGGATGCCTGGAACAGTATGCTTCGGCAACAGGTATCGTGCGCCTTGCAAAGAGAAAGCTGGAAAAGAGCAGTGAAGAAACTGTTTTAAGAGAAGGAAAACTTTCTGCAAAATCTGTATTTGATGCCGTTAAGGCAGGGGATCAGGTGGCGGAACAGATTGCAGAGCAGTTCGGGTACTATCTTGGAAAGGGTCTGGCATTGGTTGCAGGCGTAGTCAATCCAGAAGCGTTTGTGATTGGCGGGGGCGTTTCCAAAGCCGGAGAAGTGATTTTTAAATATATCAAACCATACTTTGAAGAGTACGCTTTTCATGCAGTAAGAAATGCAGAGTTTAAGCTTGCTACGCTTGGCAATGATGCCGGTATTTATGGTGCGGCAAAAATGGTATTAGAATAAAAAAAGAAGATGCAGGTGTATATGTTAAGTTCAACTTTTATAGAAAATTTAGGCAAGATTGTACCACAGGCAAATATTATATTGAATGAACCTATGAGCAGGCATACGACTTTCCGCGTTGGCGGAGAGGCGGCCTGCTTGATTAAAGTCCCGGACAGCGAAAGGCTTTTTAAATTGATTCATTTTTTAGGGCAGACGGGGCACGATTATTTTTTACTTGGAAATGGCAGTAATCTTCTCGTCAGTGACAGCGGATATAATGGTATTATCTTAAAACTGGAAGAGAGCTTTGAAGAGGTACAGACGGACGGCCTGAAGATTATTGCGGGTGCAGCGGCGCCTCTTTCGCAAGTGGCAAAACTGGCGATGGAGGAAGGCTTGAAAGGGATGGAATTTGCATCTGGTATTCCGGGTACACTAGGTGGTGCGATCGTTATGAATGCAGGCGCATATGACGGTGAAATGAAACAGATCGTAAAAGAAGTCAATGTGATGGACAGACAGGGCAATATCCTTACTTTAAATAATGAGACAATGGAATTCGGATACCGGAGCAGTGTAATAAGAAACCGTCCGTTTATCGTGCTTTCAGCGGTGCTTAGCCTGGAAGAAGGCGACAAAGAGGAAATAAAGCAAAAAATGAAATCTCTGGCGGAAAAGAGAAGAGAAAAACAGCCTTTGGAATACCCGAGCGCAGGCAGTACTTTCAAACGCCCGGAAGGATATTTTGCAGGGAAATTAATTATGGAAGCGGGACTCAGAGGGTTTTCTATCGGCGGTGCGAAAGTATCGGATAAGCATTGCGGCTTTATTGTGAATACGGGAAATGCGACAGCACAGGATATCTTTGAAGTAATACAGGAAGTACAGGAAAGAGTAAAAGAACAGTTTGGAGTTTGGTTAGAGCCGGAAGTAATACGTCTGGGAGAATTTTAGCGTTATCGTGCGCAGATAGGAGTACAAATGAGATTTGTAGTTGTGACCGGCATGAGCGGCGGCGGAAAGAGTACGGTGCTTAAGATGCTGGAAGATATTGGATTTTATTGTGTGGATAATCTTCCAGAGCCTTTGGTGGAAAAATTTGTTGAGGTTTTTGCAACGCCGGACAGAGAAATGACAAAGGTTGCATTGGGATTGGATGTCCGTTCGGATAAAACGCGGGGCAGCGTAGAAAAAACATTGGATCTGCTGCGCGAGAAGGGGCATTCTTTTGAAATACTGTTTATGGATGCAAACGAGCAGGTAATCTTGAGGCGGTATAAGGAAAGCAGAAGACCGCACCCTCTGTCGGAAGATGGAAGGATTGAGGAAGGAATCAGGCGGGAAAGGAATATTCTGGAAGGACTTCGTAAGAAAGCGGATTATGTGATAGACACTTCTAATCTTTTAACGCGGGAGTTAAAAGAGGAACTTGACCGTATTTTTATCAAAGGTGAGGAATATAATAGCCTTATGATTAATATTGTTTCCTTTGGATTTAAAAACGGGATTGTAGCGGATGCAGATCTGGTTTTTGACGTGCGTTTTCTGCCGAATCCTTTTTATATAGATGAATTGAAGCAAAAGACGGGAAACGATAAAGAAGTTCAGGATTATGTTATGAGTTTTGATGAAGCTCATATTTTTATGGATAAGCTTACAGATTTGATTAATTTTTTAATTCCCAATTATATCAGTGAAGGAAAATATCAGCTTGTAATCGGTATTGGATGCACAGGCGGAAAACACAGAAGCGTTACGCTTGCCAATGCGCTTTATGAACGATTGAAAGATAAGGGAAGTTATGGGATTAAAATATCTCATCGGGATATTGATAAAGTGAAGTAGAATCTAAGAAGTTAAACTGATTAAATAAAGTATAATCAGTAACAAAAAGGAGAAATTGTACAGATGTCATTTTCTGGAGAAGTGAAGGAAGAGTTAACAAAACATATCAGTGCATCCAGACATTGCCAGCTTGCAGAATTGTCAGCTTTAATTCATTTTTGCGGCGGTTTTAAGGAAATTGACGGGGCAGTTATACTGAGCTTTCAGACAGAAAATCAATCTGTGATAAGAAAATACTTTACATTGTTGGAAAAAACATTTAATATAAGTATTGATGTTGTTCGGGAGACATTAAAAAAAGAGAATAGGAACCATTCATACTCCTTTTTACTTGAAGAAAAAAAGTTAGTATATAAAGTATTGCAGACTGTAAAACTATTAGGCGAGAGTAACGAAGTACTATCTTTTCACCAGCCGGCAAACGCAATGCTCATAAAAAATTCATGTTGTCAGCGCGCATTTTTAAGAGGCGCCTTTTTGGCAGCAGGATCTATGAGCGATCCGGAGAAAAGTTATCATCTGGAAATTGTATGTACTAATAATATGCAGGCAGTACAGATACGCGACATGATTCAGGGATTTGGAATAGACGCCAAGATTGTTCTGCGGAAGAAATATGACGTTGTGTATTTAAAAGAAGGACAAAGTATTGCCGACCTGCTCAATGTTATGGAGGCTCACGTTTCTCTCATGGAATTTGAAAATTTCCGTATTGTTAAGGAAATGCGGAATTCCATCAACAGACGTGTTAATTGTGAAGCGGCAAATATTACGAAAACAGTAAATGCATCCTCAAAGCAGATAGAGGACATTTTGTTCATTCGTGATCACTACGGGTTTAATAACTTACAAGACAGTTTAAGGGAAATGGCAGAAATACGTTTAGATTATCCCGACGCTACATTGAAAGAACTTGGACAATATTTGAACCCGCCGGTAGGAAAATCCGGTGTGAACCATAGGCTGAGAAAATTAAGTGAGCTTGCAGAGAAGATCAGGGCATAGAAAGAGGAGGAAGTAAAGTATGCGTGAAAGAGAAATTGTAATTGGATTGGAGACAGGCTTAGAGGCGAGGCCGATAGCACTGCTGGTCCAGGTGGCAAGTCAGTTTGAGAGCGATATTTATATCGAATCAGGAAACAAAAGAGTCAATGCCAAAAGCATTATGGGCATGATGAGTCTGGGACTTGACAATGGAGAAACAGTCAGGGTGTCAACAACAGGAGAAGACGAAGATAAGGCAATGAACGAGATTGAAAAATTTTTAAAGGCGGAATAGATATGGGAGGGGCTGTCGCGATGCGGCAGTTTCTTTTTTTGTGGTATGCTCGTATCTTTCTTAATAAATCATTAAATATATATACAGCATTGATTTTAAAAAGGAAAAACGATATATTGTAAGAAAAGGGAAGTATGGAGCGTGCGGCAGCACGCGGACGGGAGTATATATGAAGAAGAAACTGCTTTTTATTTATAATCCCAAGGCGGGAAAGGCACAGATCAAAAATCATTTGTTGGATATTATAGATGTATTTGCAAAGGGCGGATACGAGACTACTGTTATGCCGACGCAGGCGGCAGGAGAGGCCGTTTCAATGGTAAGGGACAGGGAGGAAGGTTATGAAATTGTCGTATGCAGCGGAGGAGACGGAACGCTTGACGAAATCGTGACCGGTATGATGCAGTGTGAAAAAAAGATTCCGATTGGTTATATACCGGCAGGCAGTACAAATGATTTTGCAGGCAGTCTGAAAATTCCAAAAAACATGAAAACCGCAGCACAGACCGTAGTAAACGGAAAAAAGTTTTTATGCGATGCAGGCGCTTTTAATGAGGATAATTTTGTTTATATTGCTGCATTTGGTTTGTTTACAGATGTTTCTTACGAGACAAAACAGGAAACCAAGAACCTGCTTGGTCATATGGCATACCTGCTGGAAGGAATGAAGCGTATCCCTGCAATTAAAACCTTTCATTTTAAAGTCTTACACGACGGAGAGGAAATAGAGGACGATTTTGTCTTTGGCATGGTGACTAATTCCGTTTCTGTAGGAGGTTTTAAAAGAATTACCGGGAAAAATGTGAGCCTGGACGACGGCGTATTTGAGATAACGCTGGTAAAAATGCCGAGAAATCCTATAGAATTGAACGAGATCATGGCAGCGCTTCTGAACAGAGATATTGCTACAGAATACATGTACTGCTTTAAGTCTTCGGAAATTTTTTTTGAATCCGCAGAAGAAATCGCATGGACATTGGATGGAGAATACGGCGGCAGCCACAGAAAAGTAACAATCAGAAACTGTGAAAGGGCAATAGAGATTATCGTGCCGGAAGAAAAGTGATCTTCCGCTATTATATTTTGTTAAATTTTTAGCGAATGTTATTTCTTTTTTGTGTGTAATGGAGTATAATGGTAACGATAAAACGATAACGTTATGGAGGGATAAATATGTTAGTTTCAGCAAAAGAAATGTTAGAGAAGGCAAA
>CANSUS010000069.1 GCA_947650155.1 uncultured Lachnospiraceae bacterium | reverse complement strand
TCCATATTATTCTGATACAGAGATTTTAATTGTTGGCTTAACTTAATGACATTGGACTGCTATGGAGGCCTATGGTATTTTTATCAGAAGCGGTGAGGAATCATGTATCTTAAATCC
Organism: uncultured Lachnospiraceae bacterium; assembly: GCA_947650155.1. Taxonomy (GTDB): domain Bacteria; phylum Bacillota; class Clostridia; order Lachnospirales; family Lachnospiraceae; genus RGIG3002. The sequence continues at coordinate 20,138 of CANSUS010000069.1, read as the reverse complement.
TTTGGTTGTCAGGATACTGGAACGGGAATCTTTGCTGAAACATTATCTGAAAGTTCAATACAACAACTATAAGAGAAACCGATAATTTGAGTCGCGGCAGAACCGCGACATGGAGGTTAGTATGGCTAAAGATAAGCATGATAGTGATTTGACAGAAAAACGGATAAAAGAGTTTGTAAAAAACAATATAGAGCTTTTACAGAAAGTGGAAGATTTTATTGATGCAGGAAAAGAAAATATTTTATTTATAAGAGAGAAATCCTATAAACTAAATATGTATCTTGCTAATATTAAAATTATGATAATTACGGCGAATGAGATAGAACGAAATACACTTTTTACTTTTTTTGCAGAAAACACGGGATATTGTATCAGAAAGATCGGAAAAGGAAATCTGGTTTTTTCTTTTTTTAAGATTGGAAACAGTGATGTGGTACATGTGGAACCTACAAGTACGGGAGCATATACAAAGGGCGGTACTGCCAAAACAATAGATGCAGCAATAAAGAGAGCAAAACCTAATATTGTAATATCTGCCGGTGTGGCATTTGGATTAAGACCGGAAAAAGATGATTTCGGGGATGTATTGATTGGAAGACAGCATTTTTCATATGACAAGGGCACAAAAATATCTGAAGGGAAAATAGATATTAAGAGACTGCATATTGAAGAACCTGATGAATATATGTTGTGCCGTGTTCAGGCAACGATTCCGACAGAAAATCCTGTTTATGGACGTTATAACAATAAGTTCAAAGTGGTATTGGGAAATATGCTTACAGGAGAATTTGTCATTGATTTTGAACAATTTAAAAATATGATTGTTTCACCTTTCGAGCCATTCGGTGTAGTAGGAGGTGAAATGGAAGCTTATGGACTTTTTGAAGAGGTCAAGAAGAAGAAAAGAGTACATTGTGTTCTTATAAAGGGAATTTGCGATTGGGGAAGTGGAAAAAATGCCATTCATGATGTCGCAGGACTAAAGTATGATCTTAAAAATGATTTACAAACATTGGCAATGTTGAATACCTGCGAAATCTGCCAGCGTTTTTTAGTTACGGACAATCTTTTTTCGGATGAAAGTATTAGGGGAATAAAAAAGAGATTTTGGCGTATAGGAATTGGGAAATTAGTCAGAAAAACGTGTTGTAAATCTGTATCGTGTTAGTCATGATAGGGAAACAGAAATAAGTGTTTTATAAAACTTTAAGTTTTCGGAAAACTTTCAAAATCCGTCCTCAATTACAGCATACTCCATTGATTTTTAAACACTTTCAGAGTATTCTTTATACTAACCAATCATATAAACTTGTCTTTATGAAGGCTTGAAAGTAATAAAGAAGGGAGAGGGCGAAATGGATCTTAAAGGAATTCCAATGTTAAACATTTTAGTTGCAGGAAAAAGCGGTGTCGGTAAAACCACACTGGTAAATTATATTTTTTCAAAAAAATTGGGAAAGGTAAGCGTCGGGGCGCCCGTAACAAAGGGGATACAAAAACATTCCATTTCCAATTTCCCGATTACGGTTTATGATGTGCAGGGATTTGAAATCGGAACGGCAACGGATGATATTATGAAAAAAATCACGAGCAAAATCAGAGAAGAACAAATGAAAGTGAAAGAAGATTCCCTGATCGACGCTGTTTTGTACTGTATTGCTTACGGCGGTAATCGTGTAGAAAATCCGGAAGCGGAATTTATAAGGAAACTAGCGGCGGAATTCCATGTTCCGTTATTTGTTGTATTTACGCAGGCATATTCTTATGACAGGGAAAATCCGGAGAAAGATGAATTGACGATTTATGCGAAAGCACTGAAGCTGCCGGTATATGATTATTTCCACGTGGTGTGCGAAAAAAAATATTTTCCTGCATTTAAAACCAATATAGAGCCGTATGGGGCAGATGAGTTGATGAACAAACTTTTTGAAGTGCTTCCGGCTGAAAAGGCAAAGGCGCTTGCGTTTGCGGCAAAAGCAAAAATTAAGTACAAACATAAGGTGGCTGTAGAGTGGATATGGGGATATGCGGCTATTAATTTTCTACTTGGAGCAGTCATACCGCCGGGAGTAGATATTGCCTATCTGATGGGAATAGAAAGCGTTATGGCACTACATATTACAGCGATACTTTATGACGGAACCGACAGGGATATGAAAGACCTTGTTTCGGAAGTAGTTGCGGTTTGTGCAGGACCGCTTCTTGCTTCGGTAGGAGGTACAATTGCATTTAATGAAGCAATAAAAGTACTTGGATATGCCGGTTTTATTTTTACGGCGGGGGCTTCAGAGGCAGCGGCGGCATTAACCGGAGGGTTGATTGCAGCGGGACTGACGATTGCAATGGGGCGGGTTTATCTTTGGATTTTGGAAGGGCTGTTAAACGGAAAGCTTTCTAAAGATAAATTATTGTCTAAAGATCCTGAAACGATGAAAATGATTACAAATCAGATGAAGACGTTTTATAAAGAGTCCAGGGAACAAATGAAAAGTGATGAAAGGTTCAGTAAAGAAAAATTTCATTCGCAAAAGGGAGGAAATGTATAAAAGCTTTCTAAATCAGGGCATTGTCAAAATCTGAAATAAAGAATCATATTCTGTACGGAAAAGAGCAGACCGCATTCACGCACAGGATATGATTTTTTCGCCGTTGGGCAAAAGGATGTAACGATGGAGTTAGAATAAAAAATTTTAAAATTTAAAAATGAAAAAATCAATAATATAAAATCGGAGAAAAGATTAACAATGAACAAAAGAATTGATTTATTAAACCGGGAAACATTTATAGACAATGTGATTCAGCTCGTATGCCAGTTGTCGGAGAATAAGAAAGGATGCTGCTTTGCCATTGAAGGCGGCTGGGGAATCGGAAAAACGTTTGTTGTGGAAGAAATAGAAGCACAGCTGAGAGTATTACAGTCTGAGGAAACATGCGAAGACCGTTTTTTTGTATTTCACTATAACTGCTGGCAGCATGATTATTATGAAGAGCCGGCAATTGCAATCGTATCCGCCATGCAGAATTCTATTATGGAAGATCAGAACATGGTAAATGGTGAAGCGGAGAATATCGTCAGGGCGGGATATCAGTTTGTGGGCGAGCAATTAAAGAAAATAGCAGGCCTCTATCTGGAGAACAAAATAGGAATCAATCTGATCGAATGGGTTCAGGAAATATCGGAACGAAAAGAGAGCAATGAGGCTGCAAGTCATAAATTTGACACCTTATTTAATTTCAACCAGACCATCGAAAAAGTGAGACAGAATTTGAGGGAAATTGCCGGGAAACGAACGGTTGTTTTAATGGTGGATGAACTGGACCGGTGTGTGCCGCAATATGCAATTAAAGTAATGGAACGTCTGCATCATATTTTTTATGGGTTGGATAATATTGTGGTTATCATGGCGATTGACAGAAAACAACTGGAGCATTCTGTGGAGGAGATGTTTGGGATTGCAAAAGACAGTTCCTCCATCGATGTGGAAAAATATTTAAAGAAGTTTATTGATTTTTCCATGCTTTTGGATCATGGAGCAGTAAACGCATCTTTGGCCGAAAAATACAGCTTTTATTTTGACAGATTTACAGGCAGTGAAAGCGATCTGAAAAGGATATATGAAATATGGCCGGCGCTTTTTTACGGAATCGATATCAGGAGGCAGGAGAAGATTATAGAAAAAGCCAATATTGTACATTCGGTGGTGTGTAATGAAAAAGCGGATTTATCCGTTCTGTTATTTGAGATGATATATGAGGTTTTAAAACTATTGAAGTTTTATGATATGAAATATGTCGTAACCGTGAATGATGTAAAACATACAGGTATGGAAGCAGCTTTGGGAAAAAGGAGGATGGATTTACTAAAGAAAATGGAAAATGAATCCTGGTCCGGTAATGTAGAATATGTGGGCGAAATACATGAAACGAAAAAGAGAATTCTGTTTAATTTGTATGGAAGAGTGATTTGGTACTTTGCTAAAACATTTTATGATGAAGACTTGCCGTATGCAAGTAAATTATCGTCGAAAGAAGACGTAAAGAAAGGGGTGAAAACTGTAGAAAAATATTGCCGGTTTGGTGAGATTTTACAATAGGAGGAAAGGATAAATGTCGTCAGATGCAGAAAAATTATGGGAGTTTATTTGTGATTCTTTAAGCGGCATTGCTTTTGAAAATGAAATATTATTTGATATTAAAGACTTATATGAAATTACGGATGCAGAGCGAAAAATTGAGCGGTTATTAAAGGAATTGCAGGCAAGTGGCTGTATAGGAAAATATTCCTGCAGTGAGGACCTCAGGGAAATACGCATAGAGCGGAAAAAAAAGGCGGATTTTGATTTTGATCCGGCAGAAGGAGACAAGGAGGATCACCGCGAAAATGATAGCAAAACTGTGGAGGGTTTTTATCATATTACAAATGAATTTTTGAATGAACTACAGGAACCGGGGCATCTTGCAGAGTCCAGACTACAGTATTACAGATTGAGCGGAAATATGAAAGATATTCTCAGTGTGGCAGGCAGAGGGATGACGTTACCTTATGAGGATTTGCTGGATGCAGTGATTGGCGGAATGCATAAGTCCATTACGATTGCGGACGGAGAACAGATTCCTACAAGAGCTTTTTTTATTACCGGAAACGGCGGCGTTGGCAAGACAACGCTGTTAGCAACGGCAGCATTGAAAACAGCCTGTGATACAAAGCAAGAAGTCTATATTGTGCAGATTAAAGCAGATCAAACTGTAAGCGATGCAGAAAAGATGATTCATATCCTGCAAGGAAAGAAAGAGAAGATACTTTTTATTGATAATCCATATGATAATCTGGATGTTTCAAGGCGTCTGATTGATTTTATCAGGACAAACAGGAACATCAGGTATGTATTTTCAGAAAGGGCAAACCGGCTGGAACAGATTTTCAAAAATCCTGATCTGGGCTTTATTTCCAATATTGCCAGCGCGGTTGTAATTGGAAATCAGGGACGGCAAAGCTATTCGGACAGAGATCTGGAAGAATTGAAATTTGTACGCAGTTCCAATACGGATAAATTTGTACTTTCGGAGTCATGGAAAAAACAGGTTGTTGCACAGATGATATCTTATATCCTGCCGGAAGCTTTAAAGATCGATGATGAAAGACTGCAGCGTATTTTGGAAACGGCGAATTATGTAGCTTCTCCCTGTGAAATGCTTTTACAGGTCTGTTTACAATACAATCAGGAAATTGAAGAGTTGGCGGAAAGAGATGGAACAATAGAAGTAAAGATTCCGTTTCAATTTGACTGGGATGAATGGAAAAAGCTGTTTTCCTCAGAAAATGCGCCGGCTTTGCCCTCAAAGGAATTATCGCTTGGAAATATTTTTCCGTTTATTGCGGCGCTTGGGTTATATAAGATTCCTGTCACAACGAGATTTATAGCGAGTCTGATTCAGGTCAATGAAGTGGAACTGGCACAGTTTTTGAATGAAAAGCTTGCAGGTGTGGAACCGGTTCGCTATAACGGAGAACGGATTTGTTTAAAACATGATATTATTGCAGATTTATATTTTCAGGCTCATAGGAAGGAAAAGCCGCCCCAGTATTATTTAATGGAAGCAATCAAGTATCTGGATGAATATATGATCATTCAATATGAAAGATACGTATTAAGCACTAAGATTATCCGTGGAAAGAGGGAGGTGCCGCACGACAGTATCAATACAGTCGCTTTATTAAAGAATTTTGAGCAATATGAGTCCTATATTCAATGTCTGATAGACCATAACAGGTTTTATTCCTATGAGTATGCGAAGATATTTTCCATAGTACAGGAAAAGGGAATGACAGAAGAGGAGTTCCAAGAGGAGTGGACGCTGATGTTAGATAAAGTTCCTGATCAGATTAAGCTCAGGATGTCCGCGTGGATTAACTGTTTTACAGCCTGCATGGAAATGGAATATTTTCCGCCGGACAGCTTTTTTACCATTATTGAACATATTAATTACCGGACGATTACCAGTTACATGTCAAATTTTGAAAGCTTTGTACAAACCGGAGGGTATAATATTATTCTGTACAGGAAAATCGCCAGAAAATCTTTTCAGTCCATTATGGACAGCAACGAGGGGGACATTCCATCCATATTGGCGCTTGTAAAAATATTAATGGATCAGAGCGCTGTTTCAGATGCGGAAAATGTGTTAAAAGAAGCTTTGGAAACGGATACAAAGGATAAATATAAAATATGTGTCGAATATGCTTCCGTGTGCAGGGAACGATATTTAAAACTGGATAAAAGAATCAAAAAAATTGAGGAATGGAAAAAAAGAAATGATGTCATACGTAATGTTACAATAAGCGGGGACAGTGGTCAAAGTGCGGAAAAAATGAAAAACAGCAGTAATACAGGAAGCAAGCAGGCAGTTGAAAAGGAAAATCCACAGAAAATGTCCTTAAGAAGACAACGGAAATATTACTATGACAGTGCAGAAAAATATTATAGAATGGCGGTAGAGATAGCGCCGGGAATAGAAAAGGCCCAGCCGTTATGCGCATTGGCCGATTTCCTGCTGCAGACTACCGTAATACAGAAAGAGAAGGATCAAAAAACCAGCAGAATACGGGAGGCGGAAGACTGTTTATTAAAAGCGCTTGAGCTTGGAACCAATGATTCTTCAGCGTGTAACGGTCTGGCGATGATTTATGGACGCGAGCAGAAATGGAATCCCCTTTTTGATCCAATAAAGGCTGATCAATATTTCTCAATGGCCGTTAAAGGCTGTGCGAAAGGTATGCTGGTTACCCGTTATGTCCCGTGGGGGAATCTGAACTATAATATTGGAAGATTGAAGCTGGCAAGGGAAAAATATGAGAGGGCGCTGCAATATAAACCGGATGAAAAAAGAGCGGTCAGGGCAATCGCATTGATCGATGAAGAACAGAATCAATTGGATGCGCTGCTGCAGGAAGAGCCTGTGCAGGTAACTGCTTTTAGTAAGTTATACCGTTATTATAATCATGCCAGACAAAATAAAAAGAGTTTAAAAGGCGGGAATGGGGAATCTTGTAAACGCACCGGGAGAAGACGGGTATTAAAAAAGGAATTGTTTCAGAATGGAACGACACAAAGAGAGATACTCCGTCTGGTATATCAATCCTGTCTGTCGGAGGAGATGACGCCGGAAATATTAAAAAAGTGCAAAACTGCAATGCAGAATTTATCTGTGATTGGAAAGATGAAAGGAACGGCGGAGGAAGAAAAAGGTTTTTTGTATTTACGGATTGCACAATATTTGCAAATGTGCTGTAATCAATATAAAGAAAAACCATACTTAAGTTTGAAAGAAGAACGGACTTTTGCGCATATAATGCTGCGGCACTTTAAGAAAAGAACCGAATAAATGCAAAAAGAAAGGATATGACCCCATGAACCCATTATCCCACTTAGACGAACTGGAAGCAGAATCTGTTTATATTATGCGGGAAGTAGCTGCAGAATGCGAGAAACCGGTGATGCTTTATTCTATCGGTAAAGACAGTTCGGTTATGCTGCACCTTGCACTGAAAGCGTTTTTCCCTGAAAAGCCGCCTTTTCCGTTTTTACATATCGATACCACATGGAAATTTCATGAGATGACGGAATTCCGGGACAGGCGGGCAAAGGAACTTGGTATTGAAATGTTGGTTTATACGAATGAAGAAGGACTTGCGCAGGGGGTGAATCCCTTCGATTATGGAGCAGCTTATACGGATATTATGAAAACTCAGGCATTAAAACAGGCGCTTAATAAGTATGGCTTTACCGCCGCTTTTGGAGGAGGCAGACGGGACGAGGAAAAATCCAGAGCAAAAGAAAGAATTTTTTCTTTCAGAAATACGGAACATGCATGGGAACCCAAAAATCAGAGACCGGAAATGTGGAAATTGTATAATACCCGTATAAAAAAGGGAGAGAGCATTCGGGTATTTCCTTTGTCTAATTGGACGGAAGCCGATATCTGGCAATATATACAGCGCGAAAAAATAGAGATTGTTCCGCTGTATTTTGCAAAGCTGCGTCCGGTAGTATACAGAGACGGTAATATTATCATGGTGGATGACGGCAGGATGCGTCTGAAGGAAGGCGAAAAGATGGAGATGAAAAAAATACGTTTTCGTACCCTGGGGTGCTATCCGTTAACAGGCGGAATGGAATCGCAGGCGGATACTTTGGATGCAATTGTAGCGGAGACGCTTGGCGCCGTTTCTTCGGAACGGACAAGCCGTGTGATCGATCATGAAGAATCGGGGAGTATGGAACGACGTAAGCGGGAAGGATATTTTTAAGTGAAAGATTTATTAAAATTTGTTACATGCGGCAGTGTGGATGATGGGAAATCCACACTGCTTGGACATATGCTGTATGATGCAAAGCTTTTATATACGGATCAAAGACAAGCGTTGGAACTGGACAGCCGGATTGGAAACAAAGACGGCCGGATTGATTATTCTCTTCTTTTGGACGGTCTGATGGCAGAGCGGGAACAGGGAATTACCATTGACGTTGCATATCGGTACTTTCACACCCAAAACAGAAGTTTTATCGCTGCGGACGCGCCCGGACATGAAGAGTATACAAGGAATATGGCAGTAGGGGCTTCTTTTGCGCAGCTGGCGCTGATTCTTGTAGACGCTTCCCGCGGCATTCTTGTGCAGACGAAGAGACATATACGGATCTGTATCCTTATGGGGATCAGGCATTATGTGTTTGCAGTGAATAAAATGGACCTGCTTTCTTACAACCGGGAGAGTTATTTAAAAATTCAAAAGGAATTAGAGAAAATCATAGATGAAATTTCATCAGAAGCATTTCAGAAGCAAAACGCTTCGGCGGCAGTTTTGCCATATGAGAGTGTTTACATTCTGCCTGTTTCAGCGGCGGAAGGGGATAATATTACAAAGAAAAGCGGGAATATGACGTGGTTTGAAGGCTGTCCGCTTTTGGAATATCTGGAGACTGTGGATGTAACTTATAAAAATTCCGGGAGCGGTTTTATGATGCCGGTGCAAAGGGTAGTTAAACCACAGAGTCGTTGTGCATGGAAAACTTCTTCTTTGGAAGATACGAATTTTCGGGGATTTCAGGGACAGATTGAAAACGGTTTACTGCATACCGGGGAGGAAATTACGGCGCTTCCGAGCAGGGAAAAAGCAAAGGTAGAGGAAATTTTTGTGACGGACCGCAAGGTAGAAACTGCGGTTGCAGGGCAGGCAGTGACGCTCCGTCTGGATAAAGAAATAGATATTTCAAGGGGCAGCGTACTGGTAACGGGAAAAGGACCGGATGTCAGCAGTATGTGTACGGCGGTTCTCCTTTGGATGGATGAAGTTCCCCTGCTTGCGGGAAAAAATTATTATATTAAGGTGGGAACAAAAATGCTTCCTGCGACCGTCATGTCCATCAAGTATTCCATTGACGTGAATACGGGAATGCACCTTCCGGCACAGCAATTGCAAAAAAATGAAATTGCCTGCTGCGATCTGGTATTTTCTGAAAAAACAGTATTTACCTCTTTTGAACAAAATAAGGCACTTGGCGGTTTTTTGCTGATCGACCGTATCAGCAATCAGACGGCGGCATGCGGAGTCATCAGACATTCCTTAAGACGTTCGGATAATCTGACGTGGCAGGAAACCACGATAGGGAGAAAAGAACGGTCGGAACAGAAAGGGCAGAGCCCCAAGACACTTTGGTTTACGGGATTGTCAGGAGCCGGGAAAACGGCGCTTGCAAATGAAATAGAGAAGCGGCTTTGGAAAATGGGAAAGCATACGATGCTCTTAGACGGTGATAACGTCCGAATGGGGTTAAATAAAAATCTTGGTTTTAAAGAACAGGACAGAATAGAAAATATCCGAAGAGTGTCCGAAGTGGCAAAGCTTTTCAACGATGCAGGATTGATCGTGCTTGCTTCTTTTATTTCGCCTTTTGAACGGGACAGGGAAAATGCAAGGGAAATCATAGGAAGAGACGATTTTATTGAAATCTATGTGAGCACTTCTTTAAAAGAGTGTGAAAGGCGTGACGTAAAAGGTCTGTATCGAAAAGCAAGAGCGGGGGAAATACCGAATTTTACGGGAATAGGGAGCCCTTACGAAGTGCCGGAAAATCCGGATATTGTCATAAATACGGAGGGGAAAAGCCTGTCAGAGAATGCAGACGACCTGATGCGTCAGTTGGAAAAATGGCTTTTGTGAATCCCTCCTCAGTTTTCTTCAAAAATTTTTTTCTCCTGCTTTTTTAACTGGAATAAGATGTGCAGCGCTTCTGTCACAGATTTAAACTTCAGACTGGAAGAACCGCCGATATAGTGAATCGGTACTTCTATCGTATGAAAATTACGGCAGTAATAACGCATTTCCGTTTGATACATATGTCCGGTAGAAAGAAAGTTGTCCAGATTCATACGCTCTAAAATGTCCCGTCTGAAAGCTTCAAAGCCGCTTGTCATATCAGCAAGGCGCGTGCCCAGAACAAGATTGGCAAGGATGGTCCCGCCGGAACTTAAGATTCTGCGGTAAAATGGCAGATTGCTGACATTTCCGTTTTTCATGAAACGGGAACCCCAGACGCAGTCATATCCCTCCTCCAGTTTTTCAATGAACTGGGGGATTTCTTTTGGCAGGTGACTGCCGCCTCCATCCATTTCTATAATAAATTCTGCACCGTCTTTTAACGCCTGCCGGAATCCTTCCAGATAACAGCTGATTACGCCGCGGGATTCTTTGTAAAAAATAAGCTTCACTTTTTCATTTGCAGAAGCGGCGGTTTGGATAATCTCCTCCGTCCGGTCTTTGGAAAAATTGTCTATAACGGGGTAAATATATAAATTATCATAGGGCAGGGAAAGGATCTCGTCCAGGATGCCCTGCATGGTATCTTCTTCATTTGCCACTGGCATGACAATAATTGTTTTCTTCACGTTTGCTCCCATCTGTGTAGTCTGGCATGCATGCTGGCCGACTGCATATTCCAGATACTTAATTGCACTTCTTATACTATAAAGGGCGTGTCTTAAGATGTCAAGATGATAGCGGTTTGGATTTACAGAAGCGGCGTTTGATGGTATACTTGGAACTGTTGAAAGTTAAAAATTGTTATGTCAGGTATATTTTACAATTTATTTTGCAAAATGAATAATAAGGTACATCATAGAGGAAACATGGAGGAATAAACGTGCTATGAAGAAAGATAAAATCAGGCGTATTTGCAGCGTAAGCGCAGTGCTGTTTCTTACTGTAAATTTATGCAGCTGCGCATCCTATAGCGATTACAAAGAGTATAGGGCAGACTACGAGGAATTTCAGGAATATAAAAGGTATAAAGAAGAATTGGCGAATGCGCAGGAAACAGTGTCAGGCGCAGAGGAATCGGAACCGGAAAGCATATCGATGGCAGAATCACAGACGGAAAGCGCAGCAGAATCGGAAAGTTCACAGCCGGAAAGTATAACGCAGGAAAGTACAACACCGCCGGAAACTGTTTCAGAACCGGCAGAAGAAGTAGATAAAATCAAGGCGTTGACAGAGGAGGAGATTGCGCTCAGAAGGTCGCTTCAGGAAGCCTACTTGAAGGAACGCAATGAAGTTTATACATGGCCTGCTTCTTATGAAAAGACGGTAAAAATCAATGAACTTGACAGAAAAATAATAGAAAATGCATATTATTCTTTTACGGATCATCAGGTAGTATTTATTGGAGACAGTATTACGGAAGGCGTCGGCGGACTTTTGGATGCGGCGGGAGATAAAATAAGTTATGTAAACTATGTGGATCAGGCGCTGGATTTTAAAATGGTATTGAACCACGGGGAAGCAGGACGTACAGTAACAAATTATGGCGATACGGAGTTGTCTTTGGATGCCAATATCGATCAGTTGATTAACCTTGATTGCGATATGGTAGTTATTTTTATCGGAGTCAACGATTATCTTTATTATAGTACGGAAAAACGGTTTGGCGCTTTGGATAACGGCAGTACCGCGGGATACTGCGGGGCGATCCAGTCTTTTGTAGAAGCAATTGAGCGAAATTATCCGGACAAAGAGTATTTCTTTGTTACGACCTATCCGCTGCTTTCTACCGACGGTTCCACATACACGGATTACGAAGGATCGCCGACATTTAATGATTATATGCAGATACAGCGGACATTAGCGGATCGTTATGGTTATCATATGATCGATATTTATAACAGTGGTTTTATGAGTACGCAGGATGCGGTAACGACGGCAAACTTGATTCCCGATGGAATCCATCCGAACGATACAGGCTACAGAATGCTTGGGGAGCATATCGCAGCGGAACTGTTATTATATTATGAAAGCAGGATGACCGAACAGTAAGGCAGTGCAAAAGAAAACCGATCAGGCGGAAGGGATATGCGGGGAATGGATAATATAGCAGTATTGATACCTTGTTATAACGAGAGTAAAACAATTGCAAAAGTAGTAGAGGATTACAAAAAGGCCCTGCCGGAGGCAGTGATCTATGTTTATGACAATAATTCTACGGACGGAACGGATGAGATAGCAAAGAAGGCAGGAGCAGTTGTCAGATATGAGCATCAGCAGGGCAAGGGAAACGTGATCCGAAAGATGTTTCGGGAGATAGACGCAAAGTGCTATCTTATGGTGGATGGAGATGATACTTATCCGGCCGGCTGTGCAAAAGAACTGGTTCGGAAGGTACTTGATTATGGAGCGGATATGGTAGTGGGGGACAGGCTTTCTTCGACCTATTTTACGGAGAATAAAAGACCCTTCCATAACTTTGGAAATTCCATTGTAAGAAAGAGTATCAATGTACTCTTTAAGAGCGATATTAAAGATATTATGACCGGATACAGGGCGTTCAGTTATCAGTTTGCAAAGACGTTTCCGGTACTTTCCAAGGGATTTGAAATTGAAACGGAAATGAGCATCCATGCAATTGATAAAAACATGCAGATTGAAAACGTGGTAATCGAATACAGAGACAGACCGGAAGGGAGCGTATCGAAACTGAATACCTATTCTGACGGTTTTAAGGTATTGCGCACGATTATGAGGCTGTTTCGTAATTATAAACCGCTTGCTTTTTTTGGTACGCTGGCAGTTGTTTTATTATTGATTGCAGTGGGATTTTTTATTCCGGTATTAAATACTTATTTTGAAACCGGTCTTGTACCACAGTTCCCGACGCTGATCGTCTGTGGATTTGTGGCAATGGCAGCAGTACAGTCTTTTTTTGCGGGGATGATTTTGTCTTCCATTGTGCAGAAGAACAGGCAGGATTTTGAGCATCAGCTGCAGCAGGTGGAGATGGAGCGGAAGAGGCTGATGGCAGACTTGTAGGGCGTTAAGGAGGACTCAACCATCCGGTCCAGCGTAGCGGAATTTCCGAATAGTTCAAACGGAAGGTTTCCGTCAGATAACTCGTGATACCAAGCATTACAATCTTCAAATGATTATTGCTGTTGGTTTCAAGGTAAATAATGAATGCGCAGTACAGTTCCGCAAATGGGCCAATGGTATCGTCAAGGATAAAAATATGCGACGATTCTATTGATTGGCTATGCGGTTCTGGAAGATGAACAGCATCAGGAGAGGCAGAAGCCTGAACTGATACACTGCAAGAATATTATACAGACATTACATTGACTTTTTACCCCGAATCAGATATACTATACATACAAAACAATTTAAATTGTATTTAAAAAGTAGTTGAGGAGGAGGCGTTAATATGGCAGAACAGGTTTTGAACCAATTCCGTTCAGATAAAACCCTAAGAGAAGACTGTATTGCTATTTACGAAGCGATGGGTATGGATTTGAATACAGCATTTCGTATGTTTATGGAACGTACCCGTATGGTAAGGGGACTTCCGTTTCCAGCGGTTCTTCCCGAAACAAGAATGACCAGAAAAGAAGCAAAAGGTGTAATTGATGATATACGGGCAGAAGCGGCGGATCTTCCGGAAATGACTCTGGATGAGATCAATGCGGAAATTGATGCGGCGAGGGCTGAAAGGAAAGCAGGAGGATGAAATGTTATGCAGTATTTGATACAAATGTATTGATATCTTCTCTATTAACGAAACGAACGGATAGTGCCACTGCCAGAGTGGTAGATGCTATACCTTCAGGTGATATTATTCCGCTTTATAATCAGGAGATTTTAAGCGAATATAATGAAGTTCTTCACAGAAAAAAATTTTCATTCAGCAAGGAACGGATTCAAAAAATTTTGCTGATGATCCGTCAATTCGGTTTAGCGGTCAATCCAAGTCCTACTGGGGAAATTCTCGTGGATATGGATGATCTTGTTTTTTATGAAATTGTGATGGAAAAGAAAGATGATAATGCATACCTGATTACTGGAAATATTCGCCATTTTCCAGAACGGGATTTTATTGTTACACCATCGGAAATGATAGAAATCCTCTATAAAGATTGAAATGTGTTTTTTGCAACGGCTGACATGGAAAGCAAAAGACTTCTGGCTGCAAAAATCATTCCTATTCCCCTTTCTGTTGGCAGTTATCCTATTATTAATTGCAATGGGATTTTTTATTTCGGTATTAAATACTTACTTTGAAACCAGTCTTGTACCGCAGTCCTGACGCTGATGTGAAAAGTTATCTTTTAGGGCGTAACAGAATAAAAAATTGAATAGGGAGGCATTTAAGATCAAAATATATATAAAATAGAAGAGAGATAGAAAATCTAAGGGTAGATTTTCTATCTCTCTTCTATTTTATATACAGCAGTAAATTATCGCAGATTACCTCAATCTGTGAATCATTTAATCAATTCATTATTTTCTACAATCATATATCGGTATTATCTTATCATTTTTATACCCAAATAACAATATTTTTTTCAAAATCCGGTTGGCTGTATCTGGTAATATTTGCAGGTCCGTAATAATTTATGGTCAATTTCATGGTCATGGATTATCCGGAAACAACCCGACAGCGTTTTTTATTGGAAACATTAAATTCAATGGAATATCATATATAACGTCACATCAAATCCTTCGTGAAACAGCCCCAGAAAACAGAATATTATAATTGCCTGACATGGAAATGCGTGCTATACTTTGCATGGGAAACCATAGAGCCGGGCGGCTGCCCTCCATTTCGGAGGGGCTAACCCTCCAGACGAAAGAAAGGAGGGCGTTGCCAATGATGATTACATATTCTGACTTGGTTCAGACTGGAATATTCATTGTTGCCCTTATTGGATTGTGTTACACAGTTTTTAAGGGAAAACGAAAATAGCCGCCACTACCACTAATAGTGACGGCTGACCTTGTAAAAGGTTACTGTTAAAACTTATTCGGAGGGTAGCCGCTTCTATGGCTTTCCCTTTTTCTATGCTTAATATAGCACATTTGGCAACAGGATTCAAGAGCCAAACAATATATTATAATTTTTGCGCTGCTCACCGAAACCTGGCAACAGGAAGGAGGTGCCGGCGTTGGATATTTTATTTAATATGCTTTTATCCGGAAACAACCCGACAGCGTTTTTTATAACATGCAATCCCATACCGATAAATGGTTTTCATACCGTCGTCAACCAGCGCTCTCTCATAGTTCCTGTCATGGATCTGTCTTAAGGCTTCTTTACAGGCAATATCGAACATTGCATTCTCTGCATATTTCAGTTCGATGACAATGCCAATGTCCTTATCCTCCACTTCCACGCTGATGTCACTGTAGCCGTCACCGGACTCTGCATTAGATTTGACCTTCCAGCTTTCCATGTTGCCGAATAGCCCAAGCAGAATACCATGATAAAAATTCTCCTTCATTTCCTTTTTAATACCAGTGTCACGAATACTGATGGTCTTGCGCAGATAGGAAGTAAACTCCTTTTCAATGGCAGATACGTCATTTTCCTCAAATGCCCTGCAGAAATCTTCTAACTTTTGCGTATTTTTTCGAGCCTCATCCTTAAACCATTTGCGTATCTGTTGGATATAAATCCACTGGATCTCCCTGTTTGGAATAGCAAGCGAAGAGATACCTTCCTCGTCTTCGCCGTAAAGCGTCAGGTATCCCGTTGTAAAAAGAATACTCCAAAGATTGTCAATATCCGAGTCCAGATCCCGATATGTCAGTTCCTGATGTATCATTTTTTTAACATGACCACCATTGATCAAAAACTCAATCTCATCTCTGGAAGCGGCATCTGCCCTAGACAAAAATCTTCTGATAATATCGTTGCTACTCGTGTTTACCCAGTAACTTTGCGGTTCCATATGCGGCTTCATTTTCAAAGCATGACAGTAACTCACCACATCCCACGGGCAGTAAATCTCCAGTTCTCCAAAACGGTATCCGTCATACCATTTCTTTATGGCATCGTATTTTCCCATGAATCCGTAATATTCCAGCAGTTTTTGGACTTCTGTGTCTGAAAATCCAAAATATTCATTATACTGTACATCTTTTACTGTATATACGTTAAAATTATTTAATCCTGTAAAAATGCTTTCCTTGGATATTCTGAGACACCCTGTCAGAACCGCAAATTTCAGGCTGTCGTTTGTTTTAAGCACCCTTCCGAACAAGGTACTGATCAGGGTTACCATGTCATTATAATAATCTGACTGATATGCCCTATCAAGCGGTACATCATATTCATCAATCAATATGATTGTATTCTGATTAAAGTGTTTCTGCAGAAAACGTGACAGGGTCAGGAGGCTTTTCGATAAAACTTCATCTGACATTGCATATTCGCCCTGGTCATTCAGCTGGATCAGTTTTTTATACTGCTGGCGTTCTGTTTCGGTAAGCCTGTCACTCTCCGCCAAAAATGGGAACCTGACTGCCTCATCCCCGAGGACGGAGCGAAGTATTCGCTTCGCTGTATCAAAATTTTTACTGGCAACTTCTTTCAGGCTGATTGAAATTACCGGAAATTTCCCCATGTATTCTTCACACAGCTCCTTTTCCTTTGCAATCTCAAGCCCATCAAAAATTGAACTGTCGCTGCCTGCTTCAAAAAAATATTTCAGCATACTCATGTTCAGGGTCTTTCCAAATCTTCTCGGGCGCGTAAACAGGGTCACTTTCCCCGGATTCTCCAAGAGTGTTTTGATCAATCTGGTCTTATCAATGTAATAGAATCCCTCTGTACGTATTTCCATAAAATTCTCAATCCCCATAGGAAGTTTTGCTTTTCCTGCCATACCATACTCCTTTCCCTGAAAATTGTTGTATTTTT
This sequence comes from uncultured Lachnospiraceae bacterium, assembly GCA_947650155.1. GTDB lineage: Bacteria > Bacillota > Clostridia > Lachnospirales > Lachnospiraceae > RGIG3002. The sequence goes on along the minus strand of CANSUS010000069.1, from coordinate 2,898 downwards.
AATAGTATAGCATATATCATAAAGAAAAAGACATCCTATTTCAATAAAAGAAAAGCATTGAAAACACTTGTTGTGTCAGACTTGTAAAATTGAGGATGACAGCATATAATATTATACACAATGGCAGAGACAAAGATTTGACAATGAAGCTGCCTGTGAATTACATAAAGTGGTGATTGCTTATTAAACCCATGTCAGTTCAGATTATTATTTAGTGTGTTAAGGACATTTTTCTAAAAGAAAATTTTAGGAAAGTGTCCTTTTGTTATGGTCAAAATAAAATAAGAAACGGAGGAATTATTTATGGCAAGGCATGGAGAAAACATAAGAAAAAGGAAAGACGGGCGGTGGGAAGGACGATTTTTGGTATACAGCAAGGAGAAAGGAAAAAGGATATATCGTTCGGTGTATGCCGGAACATATGATGAAGTGCGGAAGAAGCTGGAAGTACAAAAAAATAGTTTCAGAGCTGATCCTGAAAAAGCAAAAATTCAAAATTATCCGGGAAGCATTCGATTATCCGCCGTTGCGGAGGAATGGCTTGGATGGGTGCAGACAAAACGCAAAAAATCAACTTATATCAAATACAGCATCATTTATCATACCCATATAGAACCGTATTTTAAGGAACTGTCAGTTCTGGAAATAACAAACAAATTGGAATGTGCAGAAATGATGAAAGATTTATCGGTCAGTATTTGTAAAAGTATTTATTGTGTATTGAATCAAATATTAAAATTTGCTTCTGATCGGTATTCTGTAACAGTGCCGGATTTGGTGAGATCAGAATTTGATATAGGAAAAAGGTCTGTCAAAGTATTTACGCAATCCGAGCAGAAGGATCTGATTTCTCTACTTTTTTGTGATACGGACATTTTTAAAACGGCAATTCTGATGTGTCTGTTTACCGGACTCAGACTGGGTGAGATATGCGCTTTGAAATGGTCAGATATTGATTTGGAAAATAAAATTCTGACAGTTAACAGAACCGTTCAAAGACTTCCGGTTGAAGGGCAGAAAACAAAGACGCTTTTAGTAGAAACGCTTCCCAAAAGTGAATATTCCAGACGGGAAATTCCACTGCCGGATACAGTGCTGACGCTTCTCATGAAATTTGGAAATGAAAAAACGTATGTGTTCGGAGCAAACAAACCTCTTGAGCCGCGGGCATTACAGTATCGTTTCAAGAAAATGTTGAAAGAGGCAGGAATTGAAAATAAAAATTTCCATATTCTCCGTCATACTTTTTCTACTAACTGTATAGAAGGCGGCATAGATGTGAAAAGTCTCAGTGAAATATTAGGACATTCCGACGTGAAGATTACGTTAAATTGTTATGTGCATCCATCGATGGATACTAAGAGGCAATATATAGATGGTCTTTCAAAATATTATGGGAATATTTGTGGTCAGATTTATGGTCAGGTGAACTGAGAAAGCCCTGATTATGAATGAGGAAAGGGTGATTCACAGATTGAGGTAATCTGCGAATCACTACATCATAATATAGTGATGTTAGAAATGGAAAAAGTATATGCCTTATCTCGGAAATGACAAAATAAATATAAATAAATTGGCATAAATACAATAAGGGCATATTGGATGGGGTGGCAAAAGATGTTGGATATTTTTTCGTGGACACAGGTAAAAAATAAGATTTATTTTAAATCGTATCAAATGAGTCCGGGTACATTTTGTTATGATTTAAATTCTGAAGAATTAGTAACTTTAAACAATTTGAATGAACCTTTGGATTGGATACCGGCTGGTTATTTCCGAACATCATCAATTGGAAATTATATTATTTTTTTACCATATTTTGCTCAAGATTTTGTCGTTTATAACGTTGAAAATAATGCAATGAAATTTGTCGCCAAAAGAGATAATCGGACATTATATAGATCAACTGTAATAGTGGATAATCAATTATACATGTTTCCTAATGGAGAATGTCTGCTAAGTGAAATTGCGGTGTTTGATGCATCATCTGAAACGATATATTATCCATTTGAAGCATGTACGGCAGAATTTCAAATCAATTCATTTGGGGATGCGGCTATAGATGGTAAAATAATATATTTACCATTGAAGAGCAATAATGAAGTATTGAAATTGAATATTGTAAATGGAAATTATGAAGTAAAACATGTGGGAGAACGGGAAGACGTGTACGGAATAATTTTCAAGAAAAATGAGATGTTTTATCTTGCTGGAAATAACAATTTTATTTATATATGGGATGGAAAAGAATACTGGCAGGAAGTTCCCATAGAAAATAGAGAAAGAGGTAAATTAATTCCGTGGGAGCAGCGGTTTTCAGATGCTATTGTATATGGAAATAAAATTTTGTTTGCACCTTTAAATTATTCGTGTGCTATAGGAATGGATATACATGACCGGAGCATTGAATATATTTTAGATTTTGGCAATACGGAGATAATAACATGGGGGATGGAAAAATTCAGAAAAGGTATTTTTTTGAGTGGACGTAGTATTGATGGTAAAGGCGGAAACAATTATTTAATATTAGAGGAAAATCAAGATATTTATGTAGAAGAAACAGATTTATTTAAGATTAGTGACAAAGTGGATTTATGTAGGTACGGGATAGAGTATTCAGAATTTGCATTATCATTATTTATTAAACATGTAATTGATAATTCTATATAGATTTTCTGAAAAATTAAATATGTGAGGGAAATGGATATGGGTGATCTTGATTTTTCGCTGAAAGAAGAAGAGAGATGTGAGTTTCTTGTTACAACGAAAAGAAAGAAGATATGGAAAATAGAACTTGAAATAGCTAAAGAAGTAAAGCGCATATGTGAAAAGTATAATATTAAGTACTCAAACTTCCCACATTAAAAATGGGATTTGCTCCTTGAAAAATCAATACTA
>CANSUS010000068.1 GCA_947650155.1 uncultured Lachnospiraceae bacterium | reverse complement strand
TTTCTCGTAGTAGAATTTTTCATGTGCATCGCTGATAAAAATAATCGCTTTCTCTGCTCCTAACGCTGTACTACTCATACTTTCTTCCTCCATTCTTTGATGATTGACCATAACAAAAAAGGACACTTCTCTAAAATTTTCTTTTAGAAAAATGTCCTTGTTGGTACAAATATTAGAATGTATCCGCACAACGATAAACGTACATGGAAGTATTATTCCGTATTATTCGTTTAAAATTTGTTGCACTTTTGTTGCAGTAGCGTGACCGTAGGTGCTTCAAACCCGCATAAACACTGGCTTTATTTGTCGAGCGACTTCATCGTCGGGAACAGCAGAACATCCCGGATCGCCGGTGAATCCGTAAGCAGCATCACCATCCGGTCAATGCCAAATCCGATTCCCCCTGTAGGCGGCATCCCGATCTCCAACGCATTCAGGAAATCCTCGTCCGTATGATTTGCTTCCTCATCTCCGGCAGCAAAAGCCTCTTCCTGCGCCGCAAAACGTTCTCTCTGATCAATCGGATCATTTAACTCTGAATATGCATTCGCCATCTCCCATCCATTCATAAAGAACTCAAAACGTTCCACATATTCAGGATCTTCCGGTTTCTTCTTTGTAAGCGGTGAAATTTCAAGCGGATGATCCATGACGAACGTCGGCTGAACCAAATGTTCTTCCACGTATTCCTCAAAGAACAAATTCAAAATATCGCCCTTTTTATGCCGCTCCTCAAACTCTATATTATGCTCTTTTGCAGCTTTTTTTGCCTCTTCATCAGAATGAATTTCATGAAAGTCCACATTTGCATATTTTTTTACCGCATCCAGCATGGTAATACGCTCAAAAGGCTTGCCAAGATCCATTTCCACGCCGTTATAGGTGATAACAGTTGTTCCCAGAACCTCTTTCGCTACAAAACGGTAAAGATTTTCCGTCAGATCCATCATACCGTGATAATCTGTGTATGCCTGATACAACTCCATTAATGTAAATTCGGGATTGTGTCTGGTGTCCAGTCCCTCGTTACGAAATACCCTGCCAATCTCATACACTCTTTCCAGCCCGCCTACGATCAGTCTCTTCAAATACAATTCCAAAGAAATCCTGAGTTTCACATCCTCATCCAATGCATTAAAATGAGTTTCAAAGGGACGTGCCGCTGCCCCGCCGGCATTTGCCACAAGCATCGGCGTTTCTACTTCCATAAATCCCTGAGCGTCTAAATACCTGCGGATTGCACTGATGATCCTGGAACGCAGAATAAAAGTTTTCTTCACATCTGCGTTCATAATAAGATCCGTATATCTCTGGCGGTAGCGAATATCCGTGTTGGTCAGTCCATGAAATTTTTCCGGTAAAATCTGCAGGCTCTTTGTCAACAGTGTCACTTCGGCAGCATGAATGGAAATTTCCCCTGTTTTTGTCTTAAACACTTCCCCCTTAATGCCTATGATGTCACCCACGTCATATTTTTTAAAATCCGCATAGGATTCTTCTCCAATGCTGTCCCTTGCAACATAAGACTGGATATTGCCCTGAAGATCCTGTACGTTGCAGAAAGAAGCTTTTCCCATGACACGCTTCGACATGACACGCCCTGCGACGGTAACTTCTTTTCCTTCTAACTGCTCAAATTGATCTTTTATTTCCATACTATGATGGGATACATCAAATTTTGTGATCCTGAAAGGATCTTTTCCGTTTTCCTGCAAAGCAGCTAACTTTTCCCTGCGGACTTTCAGTAATTGGTTTAAGTCCTGTTCAGGCGCTGCGTTCTGGTTCTGTGTTTCTGCCACTGTCACCACTCCTTTTTCTCTAATTGGATCTCTGAATCTCAAGTACCTTGTATTGTAATATTCCAACCTGTGTCTCTACTTCCACCGTCTCGCCGACTTTGCTGCCGATCAGCGCTTTTCCTACCGGCGATTCATTGGAAATCTTACCTTTTAAACTGTTCGCTTCCGTAGAACCTACAATTTTATATTCCAGTTCTTCATTATATTCTAAGTCCAAAATACGAACTTTACAGCCAATATTGATTTTATCCAGATCTACTTCATCTTCTACAACGACTTCCGCATTTTTCAGGATTTTCTCTAATTCCTCTATTCTTGCCTCAATATCTCTCTGTTCATCCTTGGCCGCATCATACTCAGCATTCTCGGATAAGTCGCCCTGCTCCCTTGCCTCTTTGATTTTCTGTGCTACTTCCTGTCTTTTTACAACCTTCAGCTCATGAAGCTCATCCTCGTATTTACGCAGTCCTTCATAAGTTAAGATATTTTTCTTTTCTTCCATGACCTTTATCCTTTCTATCTATAAATTGTACCATGATACATCAAAAACTTCTAATTAACTCTCGTATTATACCCATTTTGGGCGTTAGTGTCAAGATGACACCACTTGTTTAACAGGCTTTCAGGGGATAAATAACGTATGTTTTTATTTCTCTTTACAATTCTGTTTCCTTTTTCTTCTCCCGAATCCATATCCATGTAAACAGACCTGCCTGGAAGTTCTCTCACATCTATGCTGGCATATTCCCCGCCTTCCATATCGATAACAAGTGTTTCTGCTTGTCCGTCCCCTGAAAGAATGACACGATTCCTTTGAAAAACTGTTACCAGTCCATAAGTCTCAAACAGCCATTTTGCCCTTTTTTCGTAGGCCTCTGCCTCCTCACAGGAAATTTGTAAATAATTGACTCGGGACATTAAGTTTTGAAGCACAAAATCAAACAGGGGATTGGGTTCGCCAACCAGAATAAGTCTCTCTCTGACGCCATAGCGATGCAGCATTTCTTCCATAAAAAAGGAAGGAATATCCGGCTGCTTCACTCCCAGAAAGCGTGCTGTTCCTTTGCCATACCAGCACCACTGTGCGCCGCTTTTTTCCAGTTCTGCCAGTAACTTCCTTTCCAGCTCCTTTTCCTTCCATGCCTTTTTTGCCCGGTAATATTCCGGTATCCCGATCGCATCAATACTCATATTCTCCTTGTCTATATGAACTTTCGGCATCTGGGGTTTTTCAAAAAAATGCTTCTTTGCAGTTTGTCCGTGTTGTAAATAAAAATAAGCGATAGATTCTTTTTCCATAGTCAAGGATATGAACCTGCCGCTATAAATATTCTTTAAATACAGAAAATGGAATCCACACTCTCTATCAATTGTTCCATCGTCTCCATTTCATTAATTTTCTGTCGAAGCCTTGCCGAATGCGGATACCCTGCCGTATACCATGACAGGTGTTTTCTCATTTCTCTGATCCCAATATATTCTCCCTTCACCTCTAACTGCAACGCTGCATGACGCAGTATCACGTCTCGCTTTTCTTCCATAGTCGGCGCCGGCGCTTTTTTCCCTGTTTCCAGATATGTGATTATTTCACGAAAAATCCACGGGTTCCCTCTTGCTGCGCGCCCAACCATGACGGCGTCGCAGCCAGTCTGTTCAAACATCGCTGCCGCGCTTTCCCCGTCTGTAATATCGCCGTTTCCAATGACTGGAATACGGACTGCTTCTTTTACCTTTGCAATAATATCCCAGTCTGCCTTTCCCGAATAATACTGCTCTCTTGTTCTTCCATGTACTGCCACCGCGCTTGCTCCCGCCGCTTCCGCCGCTTTTGCTATTTCCACTGCATTCGTATGCTGTTCGTCAAATCCCTTTCGTATTTTAACGGTAACCGGCTTGGAAATTGCTTTTACAGTCCTTTCTACAATTTTTTCTGCTAACGTCGGATTCTTCATCAGTGCAGAACCTTCATGATTATTCACTACCTTTGGCACCGGACATCCCATATTGATATCCAGTATGGCAAAATTCCTGTCCTCAATCCTTTTTGCCATTTCACTGATAATTTCAGGATCTGATCCAAATAATTGCAGTGATACCGGTCGCTCTTCGTCATGGATTGCAAGAAGGCTTTCCGTATTTTTATTATTGTACATAATCGCCTTGGCACTGACCATTTCCATGCAGATCAGTCCCACGCCCTGTTCTTTGCACAACAGTCTGAAGGGCAGATCTGTTACCCCTGCCATCGGCGCCAGTATCAGATTATTTTCCAATGTTACATTCCCTATTTTCAGCTTTTTCATATCCGTCCTTATTGATCCTGTTTTCTATAGTAAATCAGGATTCCTCTTTCCTCTATATCAGATCCGAGATGTCTTCATGCAAAAATTTCACCTTATAAAAAAGCGTCAATGACTCAAACAACTCCTGCCTTGTACGCTGAATCTCTTTCACCATCAGCCCGCTGCCTATTTCATCATATAAATAATCTTCATCGGCGGCTGTAGTCTCCAGTTCAAGCGTCCCATCCTCTTCAAAGACAAACGTAAAAATACCGCCAATCTCTTCTGTAAAAAGAACGCATATAATATGAAGTTCTTCTTTTATGGACTGGGGAATCTCTGAAAATTTTTCATTAAAATAATATTTCTTTTCATAAGCATTGGCGCCGCAGAGCACCATCCGGTTTTCTTTCATTTTCCCTCACTTTTTCAAATCACACATAACTATATAGTCCCCTGACAGAAACCTCGCCCGCATAAACCTCTTCGATTTTTCCATCTTTTTTTTGTACAAGAAGTTCCCCTTTTTCATTGATCCCCTTTGCCGTACCGGTATATTCCCCTTTAGGGTCCAATACCCTGACCTGCCTGTCTTTATTCACAAGCGCAGCATTGTACGCCTCCATCATGAGCGACAAATCTTTCTTCTCCGCAAATACTTCATAGTTCTTTTCAAAACACTCCATGACCTTTGCAATGATGCCGGCTCTGGAAATCTTTTTACCGCCCTCGCTTAAAAGCGAACCTGCCATCTCTTTCATTTCCTCCGGGAACTCTGTCTGATTTGTATTGATTCCCACACCGATCACTACAAATTGAATATCATTGCTTTCCAAAGAAATCTCCATTTCTGTTAAAATACCGCATATCTTCTTTTTGTTGATTACAATATCGTTCGGCCACTTGATCTCTGCCCTGATCCCACAGTCATTTTCGATCGCCTCTGTTACACTAAGCGCCATTACCAAAGTAAGCATGGATGCCTTATCCGGTTCAAACACCGGACGCAGGACGATTGTAAAATATACGTTGCTGCCTGCCGGTGACTGCCAGGAACGTCCTCTTCTCCCTCTTCCGTTCTCCTGATTGTCTGCAACGACAAGTGTACCGTGGGGAACGCCTGCCGCCGCAAACTTTTTGGCATCTATATTGGTAGAGCCTGTACGATCAAAATATTTGACGTTCTGTCCTGCCCATTTTGTTTTCATGCGGCTTTTCAATTCTTCTTCATTCAGTACATCGCTGCTGTCTGTCATTCTATATCCCTTATTCTGTACAGCGTCAATTTGATACCCTTCTTCTTTGAGCTGTTTTACCGCTTTCCAAACAGCCGTTCTCGATACTCCAAAACGTTCACATATTTCCTGTCCCGAAATATACTCTCCGCTGTTTCTAAGCAAAGACAAAATTTCTGCCTTCATTTCTGCTCCCATCTGTGCGCTTTCATTTACACTGCCAATAACCAGTCATGCCTCCCGTCTGGGAATATCCTCTCGTATTCCAATTACAGGGTAGCTGCCATAACTGCTTTAATTGTATGCATTCGATTTTCTGCTTCTTCAAATACAATGGATTGCTCAGATTCAAATACTTCATCTGTCACTTCTAATTCGGAAAATCCAAATTTTTCACCCATTTCTTTTCCTATTTTCGTTTTTAAATCATGAAATGCCGGAAGGCAGTGCATAAATACGGCGTTTTCCCCTGCATTATCCATAATCTTTTTATTTACCTGATAGGGAGAGAGCTCTCTGATTCTGCTTTCCCATACTTCTTCCGGTTCTCCCATAGATACCCAGACGTCCGTATAAACCACGTCAGCTCCCTTTGTTCCTGCCATAGCGTCTTCACATAAAGTAATGCTTCCGCCTGTCGATGCTGCTATTTTTTCACATTCCTCCACAAGTTCTTTCGCAGGGAAATATTCTTTTATCGTACATGCCGTAAAGTGCATTCCCATTTTTGCACATGCCACCATCAGGGAGTTTCCCATATTATAGCGGGCATCTCCCATATAGGAAAGTCGTATTCCCTTTAATTTTCCAAAATGCTCACGAATCGTAAGCAAATCTGCCAGCATCTGTGTCGGATGAAATTCATTGGTAAGTCCGTTCCAAACCGGAACATCGGAGTATTCTGCAAGTTCCTCCACGATTTCCTGCCCATATCCGCGATATTCAATGCCATCATACATCCTCGACAACACGCGCGCTGTATCTGCGATACTCTCTTTTTTACCAATCTGTGAACCTGCCGGGTCCAGATAGGTTGTTCCCATCCCAAGATCATGTGCCGCTACTTCAAAGGAACAGCGTGTCCTGGTACTTGTCTTTTCAAATATTAAAGCCACATTCTTCCCTGTATGCATCTGTGTCAGAATGCCTTTTTTCTTTTTTTCTTTCAATTCTGCAGCAAGATCAAGCAGATATTCTATTTCTTCTGTCTCAAAATCAAGCAGTTTTAAAAAATCCCGTCCTTTTAAGTTCATGATTTACTCCATTTCTGCGCAGCTTTTGACTCCATTGACTACGTCTGCACATTACCAAGTTTGTGATTTCTGTTATCTTGTTTGATTCTACTATATCCGCCTTCTTTATTCAACCCCTCTGAACAGTAAAAGCCCCATGAAGCAGTGGAAACTTGATGATGCTTCATGGGGCTTTTTTTACAGCGTAAATTTATTTACATTCTCAATTAATACTTCAACCTTTCCTTCCAGATCACTTACAATCAGGCTGGAATCATCCACTACTTTTGCAAGTTCTGCAGACATTGCAGCAGTTTCTTCTGAAACGGCTGCATTATCCTGTGCCAGTTTATTCAAAACAGTTAAGGATTCCGTGACGTTGGATCTCTGTCTTTCAATTTCCTGTGTCATGCTGTCAATTGTGTGTACAGAGTTAAAGCAGTTCCCCAATTCCTGATGCAGTTTTTCCATAATACGCTGGGTTTCTGTCAAAGAGTCTACCTGTACGTCCACCGCTTCATTAATTTCCTTCATCACATCTACGGATTTTGTAGCGTTATCCTGCAATTCTTCTACTGTTTTGCTGATTTCTTCCACAGAATCCGCGGATTGGTTCGCTAATTTTGCAATCTCATCTGCAACTACCGCAAATCCTCTTCCTGCTTCACCTGCTCTTGCTGCCTCGATACTCGCATTTAATGCAAGCAGGCTGGTCTGGTCAGAAATCTCGTTAATCAGATTGGCTGCCATATGGATCTGCTCTACTGATTTATGCGTATCTTCCGTCTGCTTTGCCATAGCAGAAATACTTTCCCTTGTTTTATTATTTACTCTGATCAGTTCCCCTAAAGTTTCCATCGACTTTTCACTGATCCTGCTCATTTCACCTGCATTATCATCCAGGCTTGTCACCTCTGCACCTGTGTGATTGATCTTATCTCCCATAATACCCACATTGTCATTGGCTTCATCTGTCGAAGACGCCTGCCTTGTTACATTCTCCGCAATAGAATCAACCGCGATCGATACCTGTGAAATGGATTCCTTCATATTATTAAATGCTTTGTCAAAACTGCCAAGCGCACTGCCGACGCCATTGGATACCTGTGTAATCCCCTGCAAAAGTCCGCGCATATTGTCCTGTGCAATCCGAAGGGCATCCGCAGTCTGGCCGATTTCATTTTTCTGTTTTACGTCAACAGATGTAGTCAGATTTCCCTCCGACATCTTTTCTGCAAATCCCTGAATCTTCTTTAATGGCGCAACAATTCGTTTTCCAAATATATAAGCTACAAAAAGAGCTACTATAATTACAACAACAAATACCACGTCCGTTCTTAAAAGCACACTGTTATATCCTTTATCCAGCACCTTCTTCATTTCCGCCTTTTCGACGTTCATCTCATCTACATAATTACCGGTAGAAATAATCCAGCCCCAGGGCTCAAAAATTCCTGAATACGCAATCTTTGGCGCAACAGTAACGCCGTCTGATTTTGTAAAATAAAATTCGTTATATCCACCCTTGTCCGCGCTTTGACAAACTTTCATAATCTCCTGAATAATCATAATGCCATTCTGATCCTTCAGTTCAAAACGATTATCCCCTTCCTGCTCCGCCAAAATCGGGTGCATCACTAATATGTAATCCGTATCATCTATCCAAAAATATCCGCTCTGATCATCCCGGTATCTCATTGCACGAACAATTTCTTTTGCATCTTCTTTTGCTTCTTCCTCCGTCTTTTCCCCTGCCTGATATTTATCATATTCGCTCTGTAAAACGGAAAGTGCACTTTGCACCTGGGATTTTATTTCATCATTATATCCTTCATTCACTGCCTTCTCATAAGTCTCATATGCAGAAATCGACATCGATTTAAGGGAAATAACTGAATTACCCCCGATCCCCACCGCTGTAACTACAACTACTGCGGCACAGATCCACATAATTGTGCTGATTAAGCTTTTTCTCCTTTGGTTCATCCTATTATCCTCCTATTTTTACACTTGTTTATAGTTTATCTCTATTTGTTTGATAATGCAATATTCCTGGTCAGAATAGTCAATGTTTTATTCAAAATACGCAAAGAACACATAGTAAGAACACAAAAGACAGCATATTCACTCCCGTAAATATGCCGTCTTTTCTTTATCTCTTATTACCTGTTACCAGAATACATGATTGCCGATTACATAGCCGTCGTGCAGACCTACCCGTTTAAAGTGTGTTGCTTCTCCAACGTTGGTCTCACCATTAATTGCTGCCTGTGCTGCCGCAAGACAACTCTCATTGACATTTCCGGCATATACTTTTGCAACTTTACCGTTAAGCGCCGGTGTAAACTGTCCTGATGCATAAATAACACCAAATATTGTATCCGGATATGCGCCGCTTCTTACACGATTCATAACTACTGCACCAACCGCAAGCTTACCTTCGTCAGATTCTCCTCCTGCCTCACACTGAATCAATGCGCCAAGCAGTCTGGTATCGTCCGCATTTGCAACAACGGCTCCCTGATTTGCCGTAAGTTTTGCCTTTGCTTCAGCCTCTGCTCTTTCCCTGTCTTTGATCTCCTGTATGGTTTCTCCTGCATCAATGTGAAAATCCGTTAATACATATTCCGCTGAAACAAATCCTGTCTGTCCGCCATAATCCACACTGATCCAGTCTTCATCCACCACTTCTATAACTTCCATTTCGTCGTCCTGCGCAATCATTCCATAGACGCCTGCTTCCGTACTGGGCTCTTTACGAACCCGAAGCGCATCTGTATTAATTGTTACGATCAGATTGCCAACTTCATTGGCCAGCGCCTCTGCTTCTTCACCAAAAAGAAGGTACTCGTCGCTTGCCCAGCCTACGATATTTCCTGACTGCAGCTTCGTCCAGCCGTCTCTTCTTTCTATAATCCTGCCGCCGCAGTCTTTGTAAAGTTTTCCTACGATCTCCGAATCTTCAGTAGCTTCCGCACGTACGTTCAATGCGTTCTGCACGTTTGCCATCACTAATGTTGACTCCGGTTCTTCTGCCTCCGGCTCTTCCGGTATATCCGGCACTATGTTTCCCGATACATCCTCCGGCTCCAGATCTCCGTTTTCCAAATATCCGCTGTCTGATACCGCCTGATCATAACTCACATCATTACTCGAAACACTGGGATCAATAATGGATGCTACCCCTACATTTAATGAATCCATGTAACTTTTGCTGCCACTAGCCATAGCGGTCATTCCTGCCTGTGAAAAGCTGCCGGTTCCAACGGCAAGTCCTAACATTATGGCAAGCAGCCTTCTGCCCTTTGACATATTATTTTCCTCCAATTTAGCGTGCCTGGTTTATCTGATAAGATTATGATATGCACGTTTCATTGTTTTATTACAAAAATATTACATATTGTTATCAGCCTTATCATATCAAAGTAAATATATTTTGTCAAATTGGGCAGTATTTATCTCTGTTTTTATTGTATTTACGGCATTTCCCCTGTTTTTTCCATTGTAATTATTCATGAAATATATTACGATTTTCTAACATTTTGTTCTCCACATTCTGTATCTTCAAGCGCTCTCTCCCAAAATTTCCCCCATATGTTGTGCCTGTCATCTCTTCTTCTATTTTTCTTCCGTCATTTTGCACAAACTTTTTAATAATATTGCATTATATTCATACTTTTCTTCCAATTTATAATTCTTTCGTTACATTTCTCTGGACTTACGCACACATGCTTCCATCGCATCCATAACAATTCCTCGAAATCCCTTTTCCTCTAAAATCCTGACTGCTTCTATTGTGGTTCCTGCCGGTGAGCACACCATATCTTTCAGTTCTCCCGGATGTTTCCCTGTCTCTAAAACCATTCTGGCGCTGCCAAGTACCGCCTGAGCCGCAAATTCATATGCCTGTTTTCTGGGCATTCCAGCTGCAACCGCACCATCTGCCATCGCCTCTATAAATAAAAACACATATGCAGGAGAACTGCCGCTTACTCCCACTACTGCATCCATAAGCCTTTCCGGCACTTCGCTCGCACTTCCAAAGGAAGACAATAGTTCCATAACACAATCAAACTCTTCCCCTGTCACCTTTTCATTTCTGCATACTCCTGTACATCCCTCTCCTACCAAAGCGGGGGTATTGGGCATACAACGAACCAAAGATATTTCTCTTCCAAACATCTTCGTAATTTCTTCCATCGTTTTTCCTGCCGCAATGCTAACAATTAAAGTATCATCCGTTATGCAATCTCTGATCTCAGCAATCACATTCTCCAAAAGCTGTGGCTTTACAGCAAGGAATACTATTTTTGCATTCCCTGCCACCATTTTATTATCTGTTGTTGTTTGAATATGAAATTTTCCTGCTGCTTCTTTTGCTGTCCTTTCCGTTTTTGCAGAACCTATGATACGCTCTATATCCACAATGCCTTTTTCCAACATACCGCCAATCATTGCTTTTGCCATATTTCCCAATCCGATAAACCCGATCATGCCATTTTTTTTCATAAAATTACTCCCTTCCATATTTTTTATTTGCGCCGCTTAGATGCTGCTTCATACATCAAAATAGCTGCTGCTACTGCCGCATTTAACGACTCCAGTTGACCGCTCATTGGTATTTTAATATACTTTTCCGCCAGATCCGCCGTTTCCTTCTTCAGTCCGTTCCCTTCGTTTCCGATCAGAAAGGCGCATCCTTCCTTCAATTCCTGTATATCATAGTACTCCTTCCCCTGAAGATGTGCCGCATAGGTATGAATCTTTTTTTCCTTTAATTGCAAAATTACCTGCGCTAAGCTCTCTGTATACAAAAACGGTACTCTGTAAATAGATCCCATCGTAGACCGAATTGTCTTGGGATTATAAATATCAACTGTTTTTTTTGACATGATAATACCGTCAATACCTGCTCCTTCGCCCGTTCTGAGTATCGTTCCAAGATTACCCGGGTCCTGTAGTTCTTCTACTATCACAAGCAGCGGATTTTCTTTTCGCAAAAGATCTTCCATCTTATAATGGTACTGCTTTACCACACACAGTATCCCCTGTGGTGTCCGGGTATCGGATATTTTTCTGAATACCTCTTCCGATACTATTTCATAGGTACATTCACAGAGCTTGTCCCTGCAGTCACATTTTTCTAAAAATTCCGCCGTCACATAACACTCTTCGATCCTGTCGGACGGCGCCTCCCGAAACATCTTTACTCCCTCTACAATAAAAACGTCTTCCCTGTTCCGTGCTCCTGCCTTCCCCGAAAGCTCTACAACCCGTTTGATTCTTGCATTATTCAAGCTTGTCAGCATTTTCAGCCATATCCTTTCCCTGTCCCGCCGCGGCATCCTTTTTTTCTATACGGTAAATAAGCAGAGTCCTATCCCGCCGCTCTCGGTTTCCATCCTGTAAAGAAATGCAAAATGCTGTAAGGATGAACTGTGAAAACGGCAGTTTCTGACTCTGCTTATTCATACAGACCGTATTTTATACGGATAATAACCTGCTTACTTCAAATTCATATTCTGAAATATTTTTCTTCATATTTAATGCTTCTTCAATATCAAAATCCTGATATTTTCCATGTTTATATGCAACAACACGATTGGATTTTCCCTCCAGAAGAACGTCTACTGCATAAGAACCCATGATTGATGCATAAACCCTGTCTTTCGCTGTCGGGCTGCCTCCACGCTGCATATATCCTAAAATAGTAGCTCTCGTCTCCATTCCGGTAGCTGCCTCAATTCTTCTTGCCATAGAAACGGAATGCCCTACGCCTTCCGCATTAATAATAATATGATGCGTCTTACCACGCTTTCTGCTGTCAATAATACTGTTTATAATACGCTGTTCATCATAATCATATTTCTCCGGCAGTAAAATATCCTCCGCTCCATTGGCTATACCGCACCACAGCGCAATGTAACCGGCATTTCTTCCCATAACTTCAATAATGCTGCATCTCTCGTGGGAAGAAGAAGTATCACGTACTTTATCTATAGCGTCCATAGCCGTATTCACCGCTGTGTCAAATCCGATCGTATAATCCGTACAGGCAATATCAAGATCTATGGTTCCCGGAATCCCCACTGTATTAATCCCGTTTCTTGCAAGCGCCTGTGCCCCTTTATAAGAACCGTCGCCGCCAATTACAACAATTCCGTCAATACCATGCTTCCTGCAGATTTCAGCACCCTTTGCCTGTCCTTCCGGCGTCTTAAATTCCATACACCTTGCAGTACCCAAAATCGTACCGCCCCGTTGAATGGTATCTGATACACTATGTGCTTCTAAATCTATAATTTCTTCATCTAAAAGGCCCTGATAGCCTTTCTTGATTCCCTTCACTTTTAATCCGTTTGCAATGGATTTTCTGACAACCGCACGGATTGCTGCATTCATTCCCGGTGCATCTCCTCCGCTGGTAAGAACTCCTATCGTCTTAATCTCCTTAGACATCTGTCTGCTACCTCCTGTATGATTTCTTACATTCTAACGCTTTTTTTTTGTGTTTTCAATAACTTGTTTCGATGTAACTGCTTACATTTATTATTTTTTTAACAATCTTGGCATATTTTTTATACGATCTTTACATTCTCCATGCCAAAAATCCCTGACAGTTTTTCTAAAAGTTCCTGATCCGCTTTCACATTTCTATTAGACGGAAGTGTCTTCATTGCTTTCGGATTCTCTATAAATATGCCAACCGGGTTTTTTCCGTCAGAATCGGCAATTGCATGAAACAGCTCCTGTTCTCTGCTTTGATAAGTTTCCTTATCAGGAAATTTAATCCAGAGTTTCTTCCCGCTCTGCATTTTTTCTTCTTCCTCTTCAAAAGTTGTAATCGCCTCACAGACCAGTTTTCCGTCCTTCTCTTCTTCGGCAGATACTCTCCCTCTTATGAATACCTTTGCATCCTCAACAAGCTTTGCTGAATTTTTCTCATAATCTTTCGGAAATACAATCACTTCCACACTTCCAACCAGATCCTCCACCTGTAAAAATGCCATAACTTTATCGTTCTTCGTATATTTTATTTTCTTACTGGCAATCATGCCGCCGATCGTAACACTGCTGCCATCCGCCGCCTTTATAGCTCCGCTTTCTTCATCTAATAAAAAGTCCGCCGTCTTTGCCGTAATTCGTTTTCTCCATATTGCTTCGTATTCTTCCAGAGGATGTCCGCTGATATAAATACCCAGCACTTCTTTTTCAAAAGCAAGTTTCATTTCCTTGGAATATTCACCCACATCAGGCATCTTTATATCAAAACTTTCTTTCTCTTCTTCTGAAACGATATCAAACAATGTCATCTGTCCTGCCATATTATTCTTTTTATCCTGGTGGATGCTGTCCATAATCTGTACATAAATGCTCATGAACTGTTTTCTTGTTCCCCCAAGACCATCGAAAGCGCCTGATTTAATAAAATTTTCCACGGCGCGTTTATTGATCTCCTTATCCGCCATACGGGTAATAAAATCATTCAGGTTCGTATAATGGCCTCTCTCTTCTCTCTCTTCTACCACCGCCTCAATCACAGGCCTTCCCACACTCTTGATTGCCGTAAGCGCATAGCGTATGGAAGAAGCCCCGGATACGGAAAAACCCGCCTCTCCTTCATTAATATCAGGCGGAAGAATCGAAATTCCCATATTTCTGCAGGTCAGAATATATTCCGCCACTTTTCCCGGATTGTCGATCACGGACGTCATAAGCGCCGCCATATACTCTACGGGATAGTAATATTTCAGATAAGCGGTCTGATATGCAACTACCGCATAGCATGCCGCATGTGACTTATTGAAAGCATACTTCGCAAAATCCATCATATCGTCATAAATCTGTCCTGCCGTTTTCTCATCGATTCCTTTTGCCTTACAGCCGGGCACCCCCTCTGTCTCATTTCCAAAAATGAAATTGCCCCTCTCTTTTTCCATGACAGACTGCTTTTTTTTACTCATGGCACGGCGCACCAAATCGCTCCGTCCCAAAGTATAGCCTCCCAAATCACGCACGATCTGCATAACCTGCTCCTGATATACAATACAGCCATATGTCGGTTCCAGTATGGGCTCCAGCTGCGGACATCTGTAAGTAATCTCTCCGTCACTGTTCTTTCCTCTGATATATTTCGGTATAAAATCCATCGGTCCCGGACGATACAGAGAAATCCCCGCAATAATATCTTCCAGATTTTCCGGCTTCAGTTCCTTCATAAAGCTTTTCATGCCACCGCTTTCCAGCTGAAATACTCCATCGGTCTTTCCCGTTCCGATAGATGCAAGCACCGCCTTATCATCAAAGTCAATATGATCCATATCCAGTTTGATACCACGCCCCTTTTCCACCAGCTTTGCCGCATTTTGAATCACAGTGAGCGTCCGCAGTCCCAGAAAATCCATTTTAAGCAATCCCAGTTCTTCAATGGTTGTCATTGTAAACTGCGTTGTAATTGAACCATCCGATCCACGGGAAAGGGGTACAAATTCATCTGCCGGACGCTGGCAGATCACCACCCCCGCGGCATGCATGGAGGTATGCCGCGGAAGACCTTCCAGCCTTTTACTCATATCGATCAGATCTTTTACCTGTTCATCCCTCATATACAGGGATCGAAGTTCCGGGTTGATTTCCAGTGCCCGGTCTATTGTAATATTTAATTCATTCGGTATCATTTTTGCAATGGAATCTGCAAAATTATAAGGCAGATCCATGACCCTCGCCACATCCCGGATCACTCCCTTTGCAGCCAGCGTACCAAAGGTGACAATCTGCACCACCTTGTCCGAACCATATTTCCGCTCTACATATTCGATAACCTCCTGCCTTCTTTCATAACAAAAGTCAATATCAATATCCGGCATGGATACACGCTCCGGATTCAGAAACCGTTCAAAGAGAAGATTGTACTTGATCGGATCGATGTTGGTGATCTTAAGACAGTAAGATACAATACTTCCCGCTGCCGAACCTCGACCCGGGCCTACCATGATATCATGATTTCTTGCATAATTAATAAAATCCCATACAATGAGAAAATAATCCACATATCCCATCTGCCTGATTACGGAAAGCTCATAATCAAGTCTTTCTTTCATCTTTCCGTCCGGGTCTTCGGGATAACGTTCCTGCATCCCGTCCATACATAATTTATATAAGTAGCTTTCCGAATCATACCCGTCCGGTACATCATATTTGGGCAGTTTTGTCACGCCAAATTCAATCTCAACGTGGCACCTGTCCGCAATCCGCTGCGTATTTTCAACCGCCTCCCATGCATAGGGAAACAGTCCTTTCATTTCTTCTTCGCTTTTTACATAATACTGCCCGCCTTCATAGCGCATTCTGTCTTCGTCTGCGAGCTTTTTCCCTGTCTGGAGGCAGAGCAGAATATCATGAGGCTTCTCATCTTCTGCATAAGTATAATGAACGTCATTTGTCGCTGCAAGCGGAATATCCAACTCTTTGCTCATCCGCAAAAGAGCCGAATTCACCACTTTCTGGTCCGAAAGTCCATGATCCTGTAATTCCAGAAAGTAATTCCCCTTTCCAAAGCATTTTTCATACTTCAACGCGCTTTTCTTCGCCTCTTCATACAGTCCTTTTATAATATAGCGCTGCACCTCTCCCGCAAGACATGCCGAAAGTGCAATAATGCCCTCATGATAAGCCTCTAACACTTCCATGTCCACACGAGGCTTATAGTAATAGCCTTCTGTAAACCCCTTACTTACAATCTTCATCAAATTAGAATAACCGGTATTATTCTCTGCGAGCAGTACCAAATGATAGTATCTGTCTTCTCCTCCGGTCAGTTCTTTATCAAATCGGGAGCCCGGCGCCACGTAAACCTCACATCCCAGAATCGGATTAATGCCTGCCTCCTTTGCCGCCCGGTAAAAGTCTATGACTCCATACATTACGCCGTGATCCGTGATCGCCGCACTGTCCATGCCAAGTTCTTTTACTCTTTTTACATATTCTTTTATTTTATTGGAACCGTCCAGTAAACTGTACTCGGTATGAACGTGAAGATGTGCAAATGCCATAGTTTCTACCCTCTATTATTTCATCATGGATTATCTGTTCTCTGATGTATTATTATACTGAATCCAGGCTCAAAATGCAATGTGGAGATCCTGACTCTGCAGCTTCCGTGCAGCAGATCAGCCTGCTGCCTGCCGACAGATCAAGATTCTAAAAGGAACCCTTTGGAAGACGTCAGCACTTGGCGAAGTATTTTTGAGCCTAGTACTGTTACGTCTGGAACAGAGCGGGAGCGCGGTGACGTTAGAATCTTGATCTGTCGGCAGGCTGAACTGCTGCACTTCCCTTCCTCCTTTCCATTGATCTTGAAGACAACACCTCGTTGTTTTACAGGCCGCTCTTTGTCTGATAAAATAATTTTAATAAATCAGATGGAACATGGGAATACTGATGCCTGTAGTTCGTATACGGGATAATACCTCATTCAATGAAAATGAATTTATCGTAAAATCTTATGACAACATATTATACAGGGAAACAGTGGAATCCATTGAAGAAAACACATTTCAATATATCATTCAAAAAGCAAGCGATGTCTGCAGGAACAATTATGCTTCTATCTTAAATAAACAGACGGTCAAAATAATCATTGACAGCATAAAAGACTATTATCCCGGCGTCGCCGATGGACTGGTTCCCGAAAAAAATCAGTTATCTCGCCGTAAAGGAACGGATGCAGAAAATCATACAGGAAAATGGAAACTTTCACGACGTCATTCATATTTTAGAAGATATGGAAAAAGAATTAACCAATCTCTAAATATTGTTCAAAATTTAAGCAGCCGCAAATGCTGAACTCCTGCACTTGCGGCTGTTTAAATTTACATAATATGCTTTTTTGAAGCTTCTTAATTTGATGCCTTATTCTATTTTTATAAATACTTCTTCAAATCTTCCGCCTTATCAACCGCTTCCCACGGAAGATTCAAATCATTACGCCCAAAATGACCGTACGCTGCAGTCTGTTTGTAAATCGGACGGCGAAGGTCTAACATTTTAATGATTCCTGCCGGACGCAGATCAAAGTTTTCACGAATGATCTCTACAATCTTTTCGTCTGAAAGCTTTCCGGTTCCAAAAGTATCCGCCATAATGGAAGTAGGCTGGGCTACGCCAATTGCATAAGATAACTGGATTTCACATTTATCCGCAAGTCCTGCCGCCACAATATTTTTGGCAACATAACGTGCTGCATAAGCTGCGGAACGGTCTACTTTCGTACAGTCTTTGCCGGAAAATGCACCGCCGCCGTGACGCGCATATCCGCCGTAAGTATCTACAATGATTTTACGTCCTGTAAGTCCGGCATCTCCATGAGGTCCTCCGATTACAAAACGTCCTGTAGGATTGACAAAGAATTTGGTATCCGCATCAATTAATTCTTTCGGCAGAATCACATCAAAAACCTGTTTTTTAATGTCTTCATGAATCTGTTCCTGGGACACGTCGTCATCATGCTGTGTAGATAAGACAACCGCCTCTAATCTTTTCGGTTTACCGTTTTCGTCATATTCTACGGAAACCTGTGTCTTACCGTCCGGTCTTAAATAACTGAGCGTGCCGTCCTTACGCACCTTTGTAAGCTGTAAAGCAAGTTTGTGGGCAAGCGCGATCGGATATGGCATATATTCTTCCGTCTCGTTTGTCGCATAACCGAACATCATACCCTGATCGCCTGCGCCGATCGCTTCAATCTGTGCATCGGACATTTTGTTTTCGGCAGCCACTCTTTCTTCCTGCTTTGCTTCCAAAGCCTTGTCCACACCCATTGCAATATCCGCGGACTGTTCGTCAATTGCCGTAAAAACAGCGCAGGTATTTCCGTCAAATCCATATTCGGATTTATTATATCCGATCTCTTTCACGGTATCTCTGACAATCTTTTGAATGTCCACGTAGGCACTCGTCGTAATCTCTCCTGTTACCAGTACAAAACCGGTACAGGTTGCCGTCTCACACGCTACACGGCTCATAGGATCTTTTTCCATAAGCGCATCCAAGATCGCGTCGGAGATCGCATCGCACATTTTATCAGGATGTCCTTCTGTTACGGACTCTGATGTGAAAATTAATTTTTCCATTTCTATTCCTCCTGTTAGTAAAAAATAAGTCCGCTTACTATAAGCGGACTCGATACTTCGATAATCAAATCCTCTTATTGTTCGATTCGTTTGCTCGCTCAGGTTGGCACCTTCCTGAAAAGGGGTTGCCGTGGTTTCACAGATCCTTTGTATCTCCACCACTCTGAATAAGAGAAAAGTCACAATATTGAATTTTCCTATCTGCAATTACAATAGCATGGCATATCTGCTTTGTCAATACAAATCTATACTCTGTTGGGAATAAAATCCTGCTTACGGATTTTATCATTTCATCCCACTTTCAGTTTAAACTTCTGTAAGTCTCTGTCCGTCTCCACTTTTTCGATCTGGGCCCCCAGCGTCTGGAGCTTTAAATCAAAGTCTTCATAGCCGCGTTCAATATACTTGATCTCATCCACAACAGTAACACCCTCCGCCGCAAGCGCCGCTATTACTAAAGCCGCTCCGGCACGCAGATCCGGTGCTGTAATGGTTGCTCCCGTATATTTGGACACCCCTTCGATAAATGCAGTATTTCCTTCTACTTTTACATTGGCGCCCATTCTTGTCAATTCATCAACATATTTAAAGCGGTTTTCAAAAATGCTCTCCGTTACCATACTGGTGCCTTCAGATAATCCAAGCGCTACTGCAATCTGAGGCTGCATGTCTGTAGGAAAACCCGGATAAGGAAGGGTTTTTACATGCGTATGCTTCAATGTTTTGGCAGACACAACCCTAACGGCGTCGTCAGATTCT
Organism: uncultured Lachnospiraceae bacterium; assembly: GCA_947650155.1. Classification (GTDB taxonomy): domain Bacteria; phylum Bacillota; class Clostridia; order Lachnospirales; family Lachnospiraceae; genus RGIG3002. The sequence goes on along the minus strand of CANSUS010000068.1, from coordinate 852 downwards.
TTGATCTCGCATCCAATCTCCAATAATTTCGCACTGATGGACTCTAAATGCTTTGGAATCACATTTTTTACGGTAATGTCGCCATGCGTTACAGCTGCTGCAAACATAAAAGTCCCCGCTTCTATCTGGTCAGGAATAATAACATATTCCGTTCCATGAAGCCTGCTTACGCCCTTGATCCTGATGACATCCGTACCTGCGCCTTTTATATTTGCACCCATACTGTTTAAAAAGTTGGCGAGATCTACCACATGAGGTTCTTTTGCCGCATTCTCTATAATGGTTTTACCCTCAGCCATCACTGCCGCCATCATGACATTGATCGTTGCTCCAACGGAAACCACATCCAAATAAATATGGCTCCCAACAAGTTTTTCTGCCTGGGCATGTATCAGACCATGTTCAATACACACATCCGCACCCAATGCGCGAAAACCTTTAATATGCTGATCTATTGGACGGCTCCCAATATTGCAGCCGCCCGGAAGAGTTACTTCCGCTTTTTTGTATTTTCCCAGAAGTGCGCCTAATAAATAATAAGATGCGCGAATCTTTTTAATATAATCGTCTTCTATTACAAGACTGTGTATCTGCGATCCATTAATTTTCACACTGTGTCTGTCTATCCGGTTTACTACTACTCCGATGCTTTCCATAGCCTGTATGAGTACATTAATATCACGTACATCCGGCATGTTCTCAATTACTACTGTTTCGTCCGTCATTGCTGCAGCCGCAAGAATAGCAAGTGCCGCATTTTTTGCACCACCGATTTCAACTTCTCCGACCAATGGATTTCCGCCCTTGATTGCGTATTGTTCCATAACGTACCTCTATATCTATAAAATTATC
>CANSUS010000067.1 GCA_947650155.1 uncultured Lachnospiraceae bacterium | reverse complement strand
CTAAGATGCTTTCTAAGATGTTCTTAGCTGGTGCGAAGAATTTGGAAAATAAAAAGGAATGGATCAACGAGTTAAACGTCTTTCCGGTTCCGGATGGCGATACCGGGACGAATATGACAATGACAATAATGGCTGCGGCAAGAGAAGTGGACGCGCTTCCCGAAGACGCGGACATGATGACGATCTGTAAGGCAATTTCTTCCGGATCGCTGCGTGGTGCGAGAGGAAATTCCGGTGTAATTCTTTCTCAGCTGTTCCGGGGATTTACAAAAGGAATTCGCGAAGAAAAAGAAATTACAGTGCCTGTACTCTCGGCAGCATTTGACAGAGCAGTAGAGACAGCCTATAAAGCAGTTATGAAACCAAAAGAAGGTACGATTCTTACAGTAGCCAAAGGCGGCGCGGCAAAAGCGAAGGAACTGGCGGAGGAAGGCGTAACGGATTTAGACGCTTTTTTTGACGGGGTAATTAAGCATGCGGAGTATGTGCTTGATCAGACGCCGGAAATGCTTCCGGTATTGAAGCAGGCAGGCGTTGTAGATTCCGGCGGACAGGGACTGGTACAGGTTTTAAAAGGCGCGTATGATGCTTTTCTTGGGAAAGAGATTGATCTGACGATTGAAGAAGCAAAGCAGCCTTCTTCCAAGGCAGCTTCTGCAAACAGGGATGCAGCAGCACAGGCAGAGATCAAATTTGGATATTGTACAGAATTTATTATTCTTTTATCAAGAAATTTCAATATCAGGACAGAGATGGATTTTAAAGCGTATTTAGAATCTATCGGTGACTCTATCGTGGTAGTGGCGGATGATGATGTGGTAAAGGTACATGTACATACCAATGATCCGGGACTTGCAATCCAGAAGGCATTGAAGTATGGTGCATTATCTAACCTGAAAATAGACAACATGCGTTTGGAGCATCAGGAGAAACTGTTTAAAATGTCCGAAAAGGAACAGAAGGAACAGGAAAAGACAGAAGAAGAGCGAAAAGAAACAGGTTTTATTGCGGTTTCTGTCGGGGAAGGCATCAATGAGATTTTTAAGGGACTTGGAGTAGACCATATCATTGAAGGCGGTCAGACAATGAACCCGAGTACAGAGGATATGTTAAATGCCATTGAGGCAGTAAATGCAGATACGATTTATATCCTGCCAAATAATAAAAATATTATCCTTGCGGCCAATCAGGCACAGTCGCTTGTAAAGGACAAAAAGATTATTGTAATTCCGACGAAGACAGTTCCACAGGGAATTACAGCGGTGATCAATTATGTGCCTGATCTGACTCCGGAGGAAAATGCACAGTCCATGCAGGATGAGATACACAGCGTGAAGACCGGTCAGGTTACCTACGCCGTGCGTGATACCATGATTGACGATAAGGAGATCAAACAGGGCGACTATATGGGAATTGGCGATGCGGGAATTCTTTCTGTGGGTGCAGATATGGAAGAAGTCACCATTAAAATGGTAGATGAAATGGCGGATGAAGATGCAGAACTGATCAGCATTTATTATGGCGCGGAAGTGGAAGAAAGCGCGGCAGAGCAGCTAAAAGCGGATATTTTAAAGAAGTATCCCAAATGCGATATAGAACTTCAATACGGCGGACAGCCGATATATTATTATATAGTATCAGTGGAATAGATCAGATCTGACTGGAAGCTTTTAAAAAGGATGGTTTTTTGCCGTCCTTTTTAAATACCGGCATAAATTTTGAAGCAGGTGATTTTATGATGGAGTATGGCACACCGATTCTGCAGATAAAGGGAGTTGGGGAAAAAACTGCAAGAATATTTGAAAAAATGGGGATAGTAACGGTAGGAGACCTGATCCGCTTCTATCCAAGAGATTATGAAAAATTTGAAGAGGCGCTTCCGGTCCGTGATGTGAAAAAGGGAGAGATCTGTGCAGTCAGAGTGCGGATTGCAGGAAGTGTTACGACAAAGAAAATAAGGAATCTTACTATACTGAATGCAGTGGCAGCAGATGGGACAGGAAAAATAAAACTCACTTTTTTTAATATGCCCTTCTTAAAAAATGTGCTGAAGCCGGGAGGAGTTTACTTATTCCGCGGCATGATACAATATAAGGATGGCATGTTTGTCATGGAACAGCCCAAAATGTATAAAGAGGAAGAATACCGCAGACTGATGGAAACAATACAGCCGCGCTATCCTTTGAGCGCGGGCATGACCAATCATATGGTAACAAAATCAGTAAAACAGGCATTGTCTTTTTGTTTACCGGAGAAAGAATTTTTGCCCGAAACCATTCTCAGGTCAGAAAAATTCATGGACAGAGAAGAGGCAGTGCATAATCTGCATTTTCCAAAAGATTTTGACACGCTGATAGAAGCAAGAAAGAGAATGGTTTTTGAGGAATTTTTTCTTTTTATTCTGGGGCTTCGGGGACGAAAGATGGAAAATGATACGGCGGATTCCGGGTTTTCGTATATAGAAACCGCACAGGTGGAGCGTTTTTTAGAGAAACTTCCCTTTTCACTGACGAATGCCCAAAAAAAAGTATGGGAAGAAATCAAAACGGATCTGCAGGGTATGAGACTGATGAACCGATTAGTGCAGGGAGACGTAGGTTCAGGGAAAACCATCATAGCCATACTGGCGCTTCTTATGACCGTTACAAATGGCTATCAGGGTGCCATGATGGCGCCTACGGAAGTTTTGGCAAAACAGCACTTCGATTCCATAACGGAAATGAATCAAAAATATAAACTGGGGATGCATCCGGTACTTTTAATTGGAGCGATGACTGCAAAAGAGAAGAGAGAAACTTATGAAATGATTGCCGACGGGAGTGCGGATGTCATTATCGGAACTCATGCACTGATACAAGAAAAGGTCATGTATAAAAATCTTGCGCTGGTAGTAACGGATGAACAGCATCGTTTTGGCGTCAGACAAAGAGAAAATCTAGCGGCAAAAGGAAATATGCCGCATGTGCTTGTCATGAGTGCGACACCCATTCCAAGAACTCTGGCGATTATTCTCTATGGAGATTTAAAAGTATCCGTTATTGATGAACTTCCGGCGGACAGGCAGCCAATTAAAAATTGCGTTGTGGATACTTCATACCGGGAAAAGGCGTATCGCTTTATTGAAAAAGAGGTAGCAGCCGGCAGACAGGTCTATGTGATCTGCCCGATGGTAGAAGAGGGAGAGACAGATTCCGACAGCTCTTCTATGGATAATGTTGAGAATGTAATCGATTATACACAAAAATTAAAAGGTTTTCTCCCTTCTTCCATACGAGTATCTTATTTGCATGGAAAGATGAAGTCGCCTCTTAAAAATGAAATAATGGAAGAATTTAAAAATAAAAATATAGACGTGCTTGTTTCCACTACCGTTATTGAAGTAGGAATCAATGTACCAAATGCAACAGTGATGATGGTAGAGAATGCGGAGCGGTTCGGACTTGCGCAGCTTCATCAGTTAAGGGGCAGGGTTGGAAGAGGAGAGTATCAATCCTATTGTATTTTTATCAGCAGTTCGGATAAAAAAGAAACGATGGAAAGACTGGAGACTTTAAATAAATCCAATGATGGTTTTAAAATTGCAGAAGAGGATCTGAGACTAAGAGGTCCGGGAGATTTGTTCGGTATCCGTCAGAGCGGAGAATTTGCCTTTAAGCTGGGGGATATTTACAACGACGCTCATTTGTTGAAAAAGGCAGGCATGTGGGTGGATCGTCTGCTTTCGGAAGATGAAAAACTGATAAAGCAGGAGCATGAAAACCTGAGGCTTTATTTGGAGAACGAAAAGTGGAATCCGATTGACTTTAGAACTATCTGACAGTAAAATAAGATTATTATGATTTGCGGCAGAATAAGATTGGAGGATTTGGAGTGGCAAAAATAGCGATAGTGACAGACAGTAACAGTGGAATTACACAAAAACAGGCGGAGGAACTTGGAGTGTATGTGCTGCCGATGCCATTTTTGATTGATGAAGAGACTTTTTTTGAAGATATATCTCTGACACAGGAGGAATTTTATAAGCGTCTTTCGGAAGGATGTAATATCAGTACAAGCCAGCCCTCTCCAGAGTCAGTGATGAGTAAGTGGGACGAACTCTTAAAGACTTATGACGAGGTAGTTCATATTCCTATGAGCAGCGGACTCAGCGGTTCCTGCCAGAGCGCGCTTATGCTGGCAGAGGATTATGAGGGAAAAGTACAGGTAGTTAATAATCAGAGAATATCGGTAACGCAGAGACAGTCGGTGCTGGATGCGGTCGAACTTGCAGAGGCAGGAAGAAATGCAAGGCAGATCAAAGAGTTTTTGGAGAATGATAAATTTAATTCCAGTATTTATATTATGCTGGATACCCTGCATTATTTGAAAAAAGGCGGAAGGATTACTCCGGCAGCAGCAGCGCTTGGTACGATTTTAAGATTAAAACCCGTTTTGCAGATTCAGGGAGACAAACTGGATGCTTTCGCAAAAGCGAGGACGACAACGCAGGGAAAGAGCATTATGATGAATGCGATCAGCAATGACATTGAAAACCGTTTTGGAGGACTTGAAAACGGAGCCGGAACTATTTGGCTGGAGGTGGCCCATTCGGCAAATGAGGAGGCGGCATTACAGCTGAAAAGAGAGTTAGAAGAGCAGTTTAAAGGCTACCTTCCCATCTATATGGATCATCTGTCGCTTAGTGTGTCATGTCACATTGGACCGGGGTCTTTGGCAATTGCCTGTTGTAAAAAAATTAAGGTGTAGAAAAATCTACACCTTTTTTAGTGATACCTTTTTGGCATAAATATCAGGGGAAAACATGGTATGATAAATCAGATCGATTTCCTGATAGAAATCGTTTTGATTCCTGCAAACAGCATTTTGGCGATCTGTTTTTAACACCGGAAGAAACAAAATCTGATAGGGAACGCCAAAGAGCGTACTTAAAATGCCAGTCGGCACAGCGCCGTTTCTCTGATAAAAAGCAATTCTTTTTGTCTGTATCTTTTTTTCCTGTTCGTCTTTTGAAAAATCAGGGTTTTCTGATTCAATATAGATGCCGTCTGCACAGGTCAGCGTTTTTCTTAATAATTGTAAAAAAACAGAACCGATGCCGTCATTTCTGTATTCTTCCAATACGGCATAATAGTCCAGCAGTAATTTCTGTTCTTCAGGCAGAATCAGAAAAAGGGCATAGGATAAAAGCTGTTCGTCTTTAAAAAGACCATATCCCATATATAAGTCGTTTTCCAAATAGTTTTGAACATTTTCCACCGGCTTTAATTCGGCTTTTGGAAAGTGCCGGACGGCTGTGTCGGAATAAATATGAATTACTTCTTTTGGAGTAAGTTTTTTACAAATATATGATTTTTCCATAAATGCTCCTGTCTGCATGTTTGACCGTATCTCGAAATCCGGAAATCACTTTTTTGATCGGAATAAATTTTTTTCGGGAATAAAACTGTTTATTCGGTAACGGGCATAATCTGTGAAATATCCGAGTCAATAATCATAGAGTAGTTGGTATAATACACGACAAATCCCGGTTTGGCTCCGTTTGGTTTTTTCACATTTTTCTTTTCCGTGTAGTCGATTTCCACTTTTTCCTGATCCCGCCCTTTGGAATAGTAAGCGGCGAGCTTTGCCGCCTCTTCAAAAGTAGAGTCGGGCAGGTCGTCTCCGTTTGTCTTTACAATCACATGAGACCCGGGATAGGTTTTGGAATGAAACCACCAGTCGCTTCCTGTGGCGAATTTGAAAGTCAGTTCGTCGTTTTGAAAGTTATTTTTTCCTACATACATATGATAGCCGTCACTGCTGATGTAATGAAAAGGCCTGCTTGTAACTTTTTGCTTTTTCGTACTGCCTTTTCGTCTGATATATCCGGTTTGTGTCAGTTCTTCTTTTATCTGAACAAGATCTTCCTCTAAAAGTGCGATATCTAACGATGTCAGAATGGATTCCAGATGTTCAATTTCCTGCTTTACTTCTATGGTCAGCTCAGAAAGCGCCTCATAGGTACGTTTTAATTTGCCGTATTTGTCAAAATATTTCTTTGCATTTTCAGAGGGCGTCAGAAGGGGATCTAAAGGAATGGTGATCATTTCATTCGTGTAGTAATTCATTGCCTCCATAGATTCTGCGCCTTCTTCAATACCATAGCCGTAAGTATTAATGAGTTCCCCGTATACTCTGTATTTATCCCGTTTTTCGGTATCTTTCATCTGTTTAAGCTGCAAATCGTATTTTTTAATATTGCGTTCCAATGCAGTCTGTACGATTTTTCTTAAGTCGACGGATTTCTGCCGGATTCTTGTAACCGCATTTTTTTGTGCATAATACTGTTCTAAAAGGGCAGAAACAGATTCGTAAGTAACCGCAGAATCTGCAGAGTACATGGTAAGGGCTACGGATGCAAATTCAACAGGGGATTTATTTTCATAGACAATATTGGGAGTAAAATTTCCGGATTTAATATCTTCTATAAAGGAAGAAAATACAGTATAAAGTTTTTCCCTGTCAGCCTCGTCAAAGCTTTGCGCCGGTCTGTCGGCATCCAAAGAGGCACGGTAACAGATCTCCTGCGCGATAACGGGAGAAAATCCTGTAAAGGTAGAATAAAGCGCCTTATATAATGGGACTGCCTTTTCAAAAGTGCGGGCAAGGAAATTTTCTTTATCTGAAGTCAGAGGATCTGCTTTATTTTGTGTTTCCGGAATAAAATAGTCCCGTCCCGGAAGCACTTCTCTGACAGAACTGACCATTCCTGAAATATGTTTGATACTGTCAATAATCTTATTGTCTTCGCCGCAGAAAATAATATTACTGTGCTTTCCCATAATCTCCACAATCAGTGTCTTTTTGCATAAATCTCCAAGTTCGTCCAGATGTTCGATATCGATACGGATCACGCGCTCTAATCCTGGCTGGGAAATACCTGTGATCCGGCCATTTTGTATATGTTTTCTTAAAAGCATACAGAAATTAGGAGCTGTCATAGGACTTGGTTTGTTGTTTTCCGTAAGATAAATAAGCGGAAGGGAAGCGCCGGCGGAAATAAGAAGACGCTTTTGCCCGGTTTCCGTTTTCAGCGTGAGTAAAAGTTCATCTGTTTCCGGCTGTGCAATTTTATAAATACGACTGCCTGTGAGGCAGGCGTTACATTCTTTTACAATATTGGAAACGGTAATTCCGTCAAATGCCATAAGATACACCTCGTTTTCTCGTTATTACGAAGGTAGTATAACAGAAAAGAGGAAAAAAGACAAAGGATAGTTTCAGAAAATTTTGCAGTATCCGGGAAGCGTTTTGCGACAAATAGGTTGATTTGGAATTTCAGGCATGTTAGCATAAAGTATTATTCCAGTTATGGAAAAACAGAGGGGAAGAGTGAAAATGAGAAAAAAGAAAAGCAAAAATGGAATACTGCTTCTGAGCATATTTCTGTTAACGGGTATATTGGCGGGATGTGGAAAGAAGGCGGCTTTCGCTGAAGTACAGGAAGAGGAATCTTACGAAGAAACAAAACAGGAAACCGGCGACAGTGGAAAAAACGGAGAAATGCTTTCTGATCAGGCAGAAGAAACTTTGCATTACATGGAGAAAGTTATCATCGAAGATTATTATGGAACGATGGAAGAATACGAGATGTACGCGCCGATAGGCAGCGATTATCATGAGGGGTATCTGGGTTATTACGATCATGGGATCATGTTTTCCGCAATGGTATGTGCAGCAGAAGGCTTTACGCAGGATTTTATATATGAACTCTGGGAAGACGTTTCGGTTAAAAGTATGAAAGAAGAGTGGCAGAACGATACGGAATATTTTGATGTCCAGATCGGAGAAATTATGGAAAACGGTGATGACAGATATTTGATCGTGTCGGCCTGCAGAAATGATTTTCATGGAACGCCCTACGTAGTCAAAAGGCTTTGTTATCTGGATATGAGGGGAGAAGATAAAGGCGTGGACTGGACACTGAGCGTATCTGAAAGAGATCTGGATGAAGATACGGAAAAGATCCTTGAAGAAATTGCCCAATGCTATGACATCAGTCTGGAAGATTTCATGACAGGAGGGGAGTGGGCAGAAAACGATGCGCAGAGACGGGTAGCGGAACAGGATGTGTATGAGCCGGAGACGGGGGAAAAGACGCTTGATGAAGTGGAAGGTTATCAATATTTGGGCGCTGCTATGTTATCGTTTGACGATGGAACGATAACATGTCCTGTCTTAGCGCCTATGGGATGGAAAACCTATGTGGAGGAAGAGAGAGTCTCATCCAGTATGCATGGCGTTTCGGTAAGTGTTAAGGGTTATCATACCTATTCACAGAATAACTACATGGCATTGTTGAAAGGGTTTGCAGATGACAGTTACCGTTATGCAAAGGAATCGGAGACAAATACGAAAAATGTGGAGAAAAGTGAAATTATGGCAATGCGTGGTCTTGGAATGGCTGCTTATTGCATTATTTCATATGATAAACAAAATGATGAGGATGGGGAATATGAGTCCACGGCAAAAGTAAAAAGCATAATCAGATTGGAAGATACCGATTTTCTTCTTTGTGACATTACGTTAAGAGCGGATGAATATGATGCTTCTACGGATATTCTGTTAAAAGAATTGGAAACCGCTTACGGAATGGACCTGTCAGAATATTATTATGATAAAAAAGCGGGAAAGGACAAGGAAGAAGACGGGACGGTAAAAGCAGTCACTATGGCAGAACTTTTAGGTGAAAGCGGCATTCTATGCGGTGAGACAGCTTTACCGGAAACCGTGTTGTGGTTCAATGCAACTTATGCGGCGCTGACTTACAGTAATGGATGGGACTGGCATCTGATCAGTGGATTGGAACCTACGCAGGACAATATCGATTTGACGAAAATGCTTTTAAGATCCAGTTGGAGCGTGGAGGATCGGGAATCCGCGCTGGAAACAGTGGACAGTCTGATTACAAAAGGACACAGGGGTAAATGCAGAGAATGTATGGAACAGTTGGAAGAATGGGGACTTTTGGATTTGAGTGAAGAGGACTTTGTGAAAGAATTTTTGGATATGGAAATAGAAGATCACCCGGGCCGGTATGTTGTCGCTTATATGATGCATCAAGAAGGAATCAAACCGGAATACATAGCTGCATGGGATTTGTGCAGGGTCAATCAACTGTATGCCGATTATTATACATGTGGTTTCATGAGTTATGAGGAGGCAATGGATGCCTCTCTTGAAAATTCACTTCGTTTACAGGAAATGTATGGGTCGTGGGAAGAAATGATGGATGCTTATATTTGGGGGTATCAATTCTGGCAGGGAGATCTGGCAGTTACTGAGAATTCGCCGACACGGGAGCGTTATCATTATTATGAGATGCTTCGTGATATGCCTGACGGACCCTATTCCCTCGATTGGAATATGGATCTGAAGAAAAGCTGGTAGTCCGGGACATCGGGAATGCGGTAACTGACAGCAGATCAGGTTTCTTTTTACAAAGAAACAGTTGACATTTCCCTGTGTCTTCTATAAGATACAGTCGTAAAACCGTTTCGCTTATCAGGAAGAGGAGGAAGAAAGAGTGAAAAAGCATGTAGGGAAAGTGTATTTGATTGCAGTTGTTATGATGCTTGCAGCAGTGATTGCAGGCTGTGGCGGGAAAGAAGTAGTCATGAAAGAGTTCCGGTCCCCGGACGAGACAGTTACCATCAAACTCAATGAAGAGTGGCAGGCTGAAAACATGGGATTTGACGGATGGGTAGCAGCAGCCAATAAGAGTGGTACAGATGCCGTAATTATTATGCAGTTTGAAAAAACAACATCAGGTATTTCAGGGGTAGGAGACATACAGGATGTCATAAAACAAAATTATGGACTGTCTGATGTAAAGGAAGCAGAAAAACCTGTTATCGAAGGAGTAACAGGCATCGAAGCGTATACTTGTAAGATGGATATGGATGGAACAACCGGAGAAGGATATCTTATTTACGGTGAAACGGACTATGCCTATTATGCCTTTATTTATGCAGCGAACAGACTGAATGATAATAAGAAAAGTAATTTCAGAACTTCCTGTGAATCCTTTCAAGAAAATGCACCGGAGATTGAAAATAATTCCGCTGTTGAAACAACAGATACAATTCAGTGGTTTAATGCGGCTTATGCGGTGCTGACGCATGCGAATGGCTGGGATTATACCATATATGGCGGTCTGCCGGCAAATGACACCAGTAAACAATTACAGACCAGCCTGTTAGATCAGTGGTGGGGTGTCACAGACAGAAATTCGGCTGATGAGACGATAGAATGGCTGATAACAGAAGGGCATAACAGTGGATTTGCTGCAGATATGGAAAGTCTTGCGGAAGATGGGCTTGGGGATGTAGAACCGGAAAACCGCGTGGATTATCTGTTACAAAATTATGAAATATCAGAAGCAGCGGCAAACAGTTATGTAAGTTGTTTTGCGGCTTATGAAGCAAATCCGGAGAATACAATGATTGCATGGGATTACAGTCGTGCAATGTCTGTAGTGTCGGAGTGTTATCTTGCAGGTTTTTATACGGAGACAGAAGCGCTTGATTTGTCCCTGGAAGTTGGGAAAATGATTCAGGAGAGTTTTGATTCATGGGAATCCTTTATGGAAAGCTACCTGGTTGGATATGAGTATTGGGCAGAGGAGAGCAGTGATGAAAGACGCGCTCTTTACGAAGAACTGAAGGCGGCGCCGGATAATCCATATGCAGTTGATTTTCATCTTACATTAGAAAAGAGCTGGTAAACAAAAAACAGATAGCTTGACGTAGTTTTGCGATTATCATATAATAAAATGGAGTACGCAAACAGGGCGTTCAATAAGGGAAAAGGAAGAAAATCACTTATGATTAAGAGTATGACCGGTTTTGGCCGGTGTGAGGTAAACGAAGGCAGCCGTAAATTTACGGTGGAGATGAAATCTGTGAATCACAGGTATCTTGATGTCAATATAAAAATGCCAAAAAAGCTTAATTTTTTTGAATCATCTATCCGAGGCGAGCTGAAAAATTACATTCAGCGGGGAAAAGTGGACTTATTTATTTCTTATGAAGATTTTTCGGAAAGCAATGTCTGCGTGAAGTACAACAGAGAGATTGCAGGCGAATATTTGAGATATTTAAGTCAGATGGCGGAAGAATTTTCCCTGGATAATGATGTAAGAGTATCTTCCCTTTCCAGATATCCGGAAGTATTTACAATGGAAGAGCAGGTAGTGGATGAGTCCAAGCTATGGGAAGAATTGCAGAGAGCATTGCAGGGGGCAGCGCAAAATTTTGTAGAGACCAGAATCCGGGAAGGAGAAAATCTGAAAAATGATTTGATTGGAAAACTGGAAGGAATGCTTACACATGTGGATTTTATCTTGGAGCGTTCACCGCAGATCGTTTCCGAGTACAGGCAGAAACTGACTGAAAAAGTGAAAGAACTGTTAGAAGATACCAAGGTTGACGAGAGCAGGCTTTTGATGGAAGTAACTATTTTTGCTGATAAGGTATGTGTAGATGAAGAGATTGTTCGTTTAAGAAGTCATATAGCAACGATGAAAGATACCCTGGCAGAGGGGGGCGGCATTGGAAGGAAGCTGGATTTTATCGCGCAGGAAATGAACCGGGAAGCAAATACGATATTGTCGAAGGCAAATGACCTTGCAATTTCCAACAGAGCGATTGAGTTAAAAACGGAAATAGAGAAGGTGAGGGAGCAGATTCAGAATATTGAATAGAGCTTTATGATAAAGAAATTGGAGAAGCGTTGTGAGCAGATTGATTCATATAGGGTTTGGAAATATTGTGAATACAGAAAAGATTATTGCGGTAGTAAGCCCTGATTCTGCGCCGATTAAACGGCTGGTACAGAATGCAAAGGAGAAGGGGACTGCAATTGACGCAACACAGGGGCGTAAAACGAAAGCAGTCCTGGTGATGGAAAATAATCAGGTGGTTTTATCAGCGCTGCTTCCTGAGACGATAGCAAACAGAGCACAGGCAGAAAACGGAGAGAATGATGAAGCATAGAGGAATATTAATTGTAGTATCAGGTTTTTCAGGTGCAGGAAAAGGTACTTTGATGAAAAAGCTTTTGGAAACTTATGATAATTATGCATTATCGGTTTCCATGACGACGAGAGCGCCAAGACAGGGAGAAACGGACGGAAAAGAATATTTCTTTGTTACAAAGGAAGAATTTTTAAAGAAAGTTTCGCAGGACGGTCTGATTGAGCATGCAGAGTATTGTGAAAACTATTATGGCACTCCAAGAGAGTATGTGGAAAAGCAGTTAGAGGCCGGAAAAGATGTGATTCTTGAAATTGAGATCCAGGGCGCTTTAAAAGTAAAAGAAAAGTTTCCCAATACGCTGCTTCTGTTCGTAATGCCCCCAAATGCAGCGGAACTGGAACGCCGCTTAAGAGGCAGAGGAACAGAAGATGATGAAGTGATACGTAAGAGAATGCACCGGGCGCAGGAAGAGGCGGAGGGAATCGAAAAATATGACTTTATCGTGGTCAACGACGATCTGGAGCGTTGTGTTTCACAGATGCATTCCATGATCAGCGCGGCACATTATGCACCGGGCAGAAATAAAGAATTTATAGATGAAATCAGAAAAGAATTGAAATCGTGGAGTTAAGTTCCATTTTGGGAAAGAATGAAAGGAGATAAACAGAATGTTACATCCATCTTATTCGGATTTGATGAAAGTAGTAAACAGTGAGGTAGAGCCGGGAGAGGCAAAAGTAGTAAACAGCAGATATTCTATTGTTATGGCGACTTCAAAACGCGCAAGGCAGATTATCGGCGGTGATGATACTTTAGTAGAGGGAGACATTAACAAACCGTTATCGCTTGCAGTGGAAGAACTGAATCAGGGAAAAATAAAAATATTAAGCGACGAAGAATAAAAATTGGTAAGGGTTACTATGAAGATACATTTTATTTCGCTTGGGTGTGATAAGAATCTGGTAGATTCTGAAATGATGTCCGGTATGCTTGCGGAAAAGGGTTACAGTTTTACAGATGATGAAATGCAGGCTGACATTATTATTGTCAATACCTGCTGTTTTATCGGTGATGCAAAAGAAGAAAGCATTAATACCATATTAGAGATGGCGCAGTTACGGGAAAGCGGACAGATCAAAGCTTTACTCGTGGCAGGCTGTCTTGCCCAGCGTTACAGAGAAGAAATTCAAAAAGAGATTCCCCAGGTAGATGCCATCCTTGGAACCATGAATATCGATGCAGCTGCAGATGCGATTGATGAAGTGCTCTCGGGAAATGCAAAGAATCATATTTCCGATTGTAATAGTGCTGTGATTTACGGCAGGAAAAGAGCGGTTTCCACAGGAGGGCATTTTGCATATTTAAAAATCGCAGAAGGGTGTGATAAGCACTGTACTTATTGTATTATTCCGAAAGTACGCGGCAATTTCAGGAGTGTGCCAATGGAAGCGCTTGTCAGGGAGGCGGAAGAGTTAGCGGGGGCTGGTGTAAAAGAATTGATACTGGTGGCGCAGGAGACGACTCTGTACGGGAAAGACTTATATGGGAAAAAGAGTCTTGCAAAGCTGCTGCACGAGCTTGCGGGAATTCCGGAAATTTACTGGATCAGGATTTTATACTGCTATCCGGAGGAGATCGATGAAGAACTGATAGCGGCAATAAAAACAGAAAAGAAGGTTTGTCATTATCTGGATCTTCCCATACAGCATGCTTCCGACAGGATATTAAAAAGAATGGGAAGAAGGACGAATAAAAAGGAACTGCATGACATGATAAGACGGCTGAGGGAGGAAATACCGGATATTTGTCTGCGGACCACGTTGATTACAGGGTTTCCGGGAGAAACGAGGGAAGAGCATGAAGAACTGATGGAATTTGTAGACGAGATGGAGTTTGACCGTCTTGGGGTGTTTACGTATTCACCGGAAGAAGATACGCCTGCGGCAGGGATGGAAGGTCAGATAGGAGAAGAGGTCAAGGAAGAGCGCCGGAATGAGATTATGGAACTGCAGCAGGAGATCGCGTTTGAACTTGCGGAAAAGATGATTGGAAAAGTGGTAACGGCGATGATAGAAGGCAAGGTCGCGGATGAGGAAGCTTATGTGGCGAGAACTTACAAAGATGCGCCGGATGTAGACGGTTATATTTTTATCAATACCGAAGAGACATTTATGACCGGGGATTTTGTAAAGGTGCTTGTAACAGGTTCTTATGAATATGATTTGATTGGAGAAATATATCATGAATTTACCAAATAAACTCACAATTTTTCGAGTGATTATGATTCCATTTTTTGTTTTTTTTATGCTTACGGATTATGCGGGGACCGCTTCTAAATGGATTGCACTGGCTATATTTATTATTGCAAGTCTTACGGATCTTTTGGATGGCAAAATTGCGAGAAAGTATAATCTTGTTACCAATTTTGGAAAATTTATGGACCCTTTGGCAGATAAGCTGTTAGTTTGTGCAGCTCTGATCTGTCTTGTGGATATGGGAAAACTTGCTTCCTGGATGGTGATCGTTATTATCAGCCGGGAGTTCATTATCAGCGGATTCCGCCTGATTGCTTCGGATAATGGGGTAGTGATTGCTGCAAGCTATTGGGGAAAATTTAAAACTACTTTTCAGATGGTTATGATCTGTCTGATGATTGCAGATATTCAGGCGATAGAAATCGTGACAACAGTGGTTATGTGGGCGGCGCTTATTCTGACAGTAGTGTCTTTAATCGATTATCTTGTCAAAAATAAAGATGTGATGAAGGAAACAAAATAAGGGCGGCAGGAAAGGTGTGATCTTAGTATGGTTGTGGAATTGATTGCAGTAGGGACAGAAATTCTGCTTGGAAATATCGTGAATACCAATGCAGCATATCTTTCGGAAAAGTGTGCAGGACTCGGATTATCCTGTTATTATCAAAGCGTGGTTGGAGATAACGAAGAAAGGCTGCAAAAAGCGATTCAGACAGCGGTGGACAGATCTGATGTCGTAATCCTTTCGGGAGGACTTGGACCGACGGAGGATGATCTGACAAAAGAAACGGCGGCTAAAGTCTGGGAAAAGCATTTGTTTCTGGATCTGGCTGTAAAAATGCAGATACAGGGCTTTTTTACAAAAAGAGGCAGCACTCCTACGGAAAACAACTGGAAACAGGCAATGGTGCCGGAAGGCGCTTTGGTATTAAATAATGAAAACGGGACGGCACCGGGACTTATTATGGAAAAGGATGGGAAACATATGATTCTGCTTCCGGGTCCTCCAAATGAATTAATTCCCATGTTTGAGCAAAGCGCCATTCCTTATCTGGAAGCTTTGCAGCCCGGTGTGATTTTTTCAAAGACAGTGAAAATATGCGGGATTGGAGAGAGTAAGGCAGAGACGATGGCATCAGATCTGATTGCAGCGCAGACGAACCCTACGATAGCTACCTATGCTAAGACAGGAGAAGTACATTTTAGAATCACAGCCTTTGCAGATACAAAAGAAAATGCAAAGCAGTTGACAATACCTGTGGTTGAGGAATTGAAAAATCGTTTTGGCAGTCATGTCTATACCACAAAGGAAAAAGTCACATTAGAAAAGGCAGTCGTAAAACTGTTACAGAAGCAAAAATTTACGGCTGCGTCAGCAGAATCCTGTACAGGAGGGATGGTCGCTGCAAGATTAATTAATGTATCGGGCGTATCTAAAAGCTTAAAAGAAAGTTATATTACTTATTCTGATAAGGCAAAAAGAAAACTTTTAGGAGTGAAGAAAAGTTCACTTTTGGAATTCGGCGCTGTCAGTGCCCAGGTTGCAGAGGAAATGGCAAGAGGCGCTGCAGACTTTTCCGGTGCAGATGTGGCAGTCGCAACAACCGGAATAGCGGGACCGGAGGGCGGCAGCGCTCAGAAGCCGGTAGGACTTGTGTATATAGCGTGTAATGTAAAAGGAAAAATACGTGTGGGGGAATATCATTTTTCAGGAAATCGTATGAAGATAAGAGAAAATGCAGTGGCGAGTGCACTTACTTTAATGCGGGAATGTATCCTGGAATATGAAAAAGAGGAATAAAAACAAAGGAAACCCTGGTTGTACGCGTGCTAAAGCATGCAGATGGGAGCGAGTATGAATAATTATCAAAATCCGATGCCGCCTGAAAAGAATAATAATGGCTGGCTGATTGGCGTTGTAAGCGCAATAGCAGTACTGTCTATAGTAGTAGTTGCGGCAGCTGGATGGCTGGGATACAGGATCGTAAATAAAGCGGCAGAAGAAATAAGGACAGCTGCCGATAATGGATCGTCCGGAGACGGAGATGATTTTGATTTTGACTTTAACTATAATTATCAGTATGCACAAAAAGAAACAGAGTCTGAAGAAGAGGATGACGATGATCTGTACGGGGATTATTTTGAAGATTATGATTATGATTCGTATGATGCAGATCCTTATGAAGATACAGATAAAGAATATTATGAAGGTTTGCGTGATGCGATCAGATATGATTTGGATTACTCTGTGGAGTGGGAGTCTTATACTTATGATACAGACTATCAGTATGTGAATATAGCTGCTGTTTATCCAAAGATCAGCGGGGAAAATATACCAAATCTGGATTACATCAATGATTATATATTCAAAGAAGTGGAAACCTGGATAGAAAGCTTTGAAGAATATGAGCAGGAAGGTTATTTTTATGAATATGACAGTTTTTCTCTGGATGCCACTGCTTATATCACATATATGGATGAAGAAAAGATAAGCGTTGTATACTCCGAACACGGCAGGACGGATACGGAAAGCGTTTCTTATTTATATACGATTAATGTTGATGTGAAGAATGGAGTGATATTGGACAATTCCAGTATTATTAATATGGATGATGAATTTGCGATAGAATTCAGACAGCGGAATAAGGAGCAGAATGATGCAGACGGATATGTAGATGTGTTATCTGACCAGGAAATTGTGGAATATCTGAATTCAGAAACACTGGGGATTGTTTTTTATACCCCGCTTGGACTGGAAGTCGGCATTAACGTAGACGGAGGATGGTATACAGTTACTTATAAAGATTATGAAAAGTATTTAAAAAAATTATAATAATGCGCAGGAGACGGTGGGAACTGTCTCCTGTATCTGTTTAGGCATAAACTGCCATATTTGAGATAAGTTTTATGATATTTCGGATAATTTTAGTTGTGTTTCTGTGCATTACATGGTAGAGTAAAATTATCTGTTTCAGATCTGCTTTGCATTTCCGGCGAGTCGGCCAACATTTCAAGGCAAATTAAAAAAAGAAAGAGGTGGTGGCATTGAGGGCGTTTTATTGGACACTAAGTTTAGTATTATAAAAAAGCGTTGTTGAGGTAATTTTTTGACAAAAGCGGAAGTAAAGCGAAGAAATAAAAAACGACCTTGACAAAAACGAACAAATGTTTTAATATCATATCATTAAGAACAAATGTTCAAGCATGAAATCGGGGACACAGTTCTTACAAAAAGGAGATCGCAAATATGGAAAAAGAAGAAAAGTTAAAAGCACTGGATGCCGCATTGGTACAGATAGAAAAGCAGTACGGAAAAGGCGCTGTTATGAAGCTGGGAGATCCTTCCGCACAGATGAATGTGGAAACAATTCCAACAGGTTCTTTAAGCCTTGATATTGCACTTGGGCTTGGAGGGATACCCAAGGGAAGAATCATAGAAATATATGGACCGGAGTCCAGTGGTAAAACAACAGTCACATTACATATGATAGCAGAAGTACAAAAGAGAGGCGGGATAGCCGGTTTTATCGATGCGGAGCATGCTCTTGACCCGGTATATGCCAAAAATATAGGTGTAGACGTAGATAATTTATATATATCACAGCCCGACAATGGCGAACAGGCACTGGAGATCACAGAGACTATGGTACGTTCAGGAGCGATTGATATTGTTGTAGTTGACTCTGTAGCAGCGCTCGTTCCTAAGGCAGAAATAGATGGAGACATGGGAGATTCCCATGTAGGGCTTCAGGCGCGTCTTATGTCACAGGCGCTTCGTAAACTGACAGCAGTTATCAGTAAATCAAATTGTACAGTAGTGTTTATTAACCAGCTTAGAGAAAAAGTTGGCGTTATGTTCGGTAATCCTGAAACAACGACGGGCGGGCGTGCATTAAAATTTTATTCATCAGTCCGTTTGGATGTAAGAAGAATTGAGGCATTAAAGCAGAGTGGTGATGTAGTCGGTAACAGAACAAGAGTAAAGGTTGTAAAAAATAAAATTGCACCTCCGTTTAAAGAGGCAGAGTTTGATATCATGTTCGGGGAAGGTATTTCTAAGGCGGGAGACATATTAGATCTGGCAGCAGACAATGGCATTGTGAATAAGAGCGGTGCATGGTATGCCTATGAGGGAAACAAGATCGGACAGGGGCGTGAAAATGCAAAAACATATTTGAAGGAGAATCCTGCAGTTTGTGATGAAATAGAACAGAAAGTACGCGCGCATTTTGAACTGGATAAGGATACGACACAGACACAGCAGGAACAGACAGAAAAAAAAGCAGATACGAAAGCTGAAACAAAAGCATCTAAACAGTCAAAGAAGGATGTGGAATCATGATTGTTACGGATATTGTGGAAGTAACTAAGTCACGCAGTAAAGTTTTTATAGATGGCAGTTTTGCCTTTGTATTGTACAAAGGTGAACTGTTCAGATATTCTTTGGAAACAGATAAGGAAATTACTGACAAAGTTTTTGATGAAATCATGACATCGATACTTCCAAAGAGAGCTAAACTGCGGAGTATGAAACTGCTGCAAAACAGAGAATATACGGAAAAGCAGCTGCGCGATAAGCTGAAACAGGGAGGTTATCCTGAAAGAATTATTGAGGAAGCTGTTTCTTACGTGAAATTTTATCATTATATTGATGATGACCGATTCACTGCTGATTATATAGAGTACCATATTGCTGACAAAAGCAAACAGCGCATTATGCAGGATCTGCAAAGAAAAGGGATAAGCAGAGAATGTATAGAGAGACAGTGGAATAAACTGGAACTTATGGGAGTAAAGGGAGATGAAGAAGAAATGATTCGTGCGATTCTGGAAAAGAAACACTATTCCAGCGAACAGGCGGATATAAAAGAACAGAGGCGGATATATGCATTTTTGCTAAGGAGGGGTTTTTCAGGAGATATGGTAAGGAAAGTGATGAATACAGAAAACTGAACGATTACTCATATCAAAAAGACACATCGTAACAAGATAGCTCGTTAAACTACTTGACATAACTTCTATTTCAGTTTAAAATTTATATATTGTAAAATCGCTAGTTAGAATGTCTTACATAGGTGTTCTATTATAGATATTGAACAATGAAAACTAAATAAGGAGGTGCTCCTGTACATGCACATATGGCAGATTTTATTAGCGGTTGCCATAACTCTCATTGTTGCAGTTCCGGTATCCATAATTGGGGCGATCAATTATCGCAAAAAGGTAGTGGAGTCCAAGATTGGAAATGCGGAAGATAAAGCAAGAGAGATTATTGATGAAGCTCTTAAAACTGCGGAGACGAAAAAGCGTGAGTCTTTACTCGAAGTGAAGGAAGAGTCCATTCGTACAAAGAACGAATTGGACAAGGAAATCAAGGAACGGAGAGCAGAGGCACAGCGTTATGAAAGACGTGTCCAGCAAAAAGAAGAGAACATTGATAAAAAGGCAGAAGCTATTGAAAAGAAGGAAGCTGGTTTGGCCGCAAGAGAAGAAGCTTTGAATAAGCAGAAAGAAGAAGTGACCAAGCTGAATGAGCAAAGATTACAGGAACTGGAAAGAATCTCAGGACTTACCTCCGAACAAGCAAAAGATTATTTATTGAAAATTGTTGAAGATGAAGTAAAACATGAAACCGCCGTTATGATCAAAGAACTGGAGAATAGGGCGAAAGAAGAAGCAGACAAGAAAGCAAAGGAATATGTAGTAACAGCGATTCAAAAATGTGCAGCTGACCATGTGTCAGAAACTACAATTTCCGTTGTGCAGCTTCCTAATGATGAAATGAAAGGAAGAATAATTGGCAGAGAGGGACGTAATATTCGTACTCTTGAAACAATGACAGGTGTGGATCTTATCATTGATGATACACCGGAAGCAGTTATTCTTTCAGGATTTGATCCAATTCGTCGAGAGGTTGCAAGAATTGCGCTTGAAAAACTAATTGTTGATGGGCGTATCCATCCGGCCAGAATAGAAGAAATGGTTGAAAAGGCGCAAAAAGAAGTCGAAGTAATGATAAAAGAGGAAGGTGAGGCTGCTGCCTTAGAGGTTGGCGTACACGGTATTCATCCCGAACTCATTCGTTTACTGGGAAAGATGAAATTCAGAACCAGTTATGGACAAAATGCATTGAAGCATTCTATAGAAGTTGCGCAGTTATCAGGACTGTTGGCGGCGGAAATGGGGTTGGATGTCAGAGTAGCCAAACGTGCAGGTTTATTGCATGATATTGGTAAAGCAGTGGATCACGAAATGGAAGGTTCACATATTCAGCTGGGTGTAGAACTTTGTAGAAAGTACAAAGAGTCGGCTGTTGTTATTAATGCAGTAGAATCTCATCATGGAGATGTAGAGCCTCAATCATTGATCGCTTGCATTGTACAAGCTGCCGATACAATATCAGCAGCCAGACCGGGTGCTAGACGGGAAACTTTAGAAACTTATACTAGCAGATTAAGACAATTAGAAGATATTACAAACAATTTCAAAGGTGTGGATAAATCTTTTGCTATTCAGGCAGGTAGAGAG
>CANSUS010000066.1 GCA_947650155.1 uncultured Lachnospiraceae bacterium | reverse complement strand
TAAACTATGGCTTAGCACTATTTTTTTAATTCAACTCCGAAAGACAGGTATTATAACATAAACCGAAAGTTTCGTCTACAGTCCCAGCCTGTCCATCCGTTTTCTTTTTTCCTCTGCTGTAGTCGTTGTATAGATCCTTGTGATTTCCAGACTGGAGTGTCCCAGTATATCCGCCAGTTCAAAAAGATTCGAGTAATGCTCCATATAGGTAATGGCAAATAAGTGTCTGAAACTGTGCGAATGCACCTTCTGTCTGGCAATTCCTGTCATATCCGCCATATGCGCCAGCATTTTATATATTTCGATCCTGCTGATCGCATTTTGTGTATTTCCCCGAAAGATCACGCCGTTTTTTCTCTCTTCCATATCACAATAAGCATTTAACTCGTCAATCAAATGATCCGGCAGATAAATTTCCCTTACCTTTCCTTTATTGCTTACGATAATCGCTTTTTGCGCCAAAGCTTCCACTGTAAAATATTTTAGTTCACTTACCCGGATGCCGGTCTGAGCCAGCGTTTTCATAATATAGTAATACTTTTTTCTGCCGCTTTCCAGCGCATAATCCAAAAGCGTTTTATACTCTTCCAGGCTTAAAATATGATCCAGACTTCTTCTTTTTTGTATCCGTCTTGTTTTTAATCTGCTTCTTTCATATCCGGCAAATCTCAGATAACTGTTAACGGCAGTAATATAAGTATTGGTTGTCGTAACCGCTAATCCCCTGTCTATAAGGTAGTCTTTATACGCAATCATTCTTTTCTTTGTGGCAGGTTTTCCTTTTAAAAAATCCAAAAGTTCTACCGCCTGCCTTAAATAAAGCTCTTTCGTTCCTTCAGACAATTCCCGCTCTGTCAGATTTCTTTCGTATTTTTTTAAATTCCCTTTTTTTTCCATAGTCCACTCCATTCC
This sequence comes from uncultured Lachnospiraceae bacterium, assembly GCA_947650155.1. Lineage (GTDB taxonomy): Bacteria > Bacillota > Clostridia > Lachnospirales > Lachnospiraceae > RGIG3002. The sequence continues at coordinate 19,896 of CANSUS010000066.1, read as the reverse complement.
TGCACAATTTATGCAAACAATTTACGTAAAGACGCCTATGCCATAAAATCTGCATAACACCTTCTACTTATAGGAACGAAATGGACCCCCAGAAATTACAAGTTTTAAATAAATTTTTATCTTTTATTTTACAGAATTACTGTTTATATCACTTCATTGAACTGTATTTTACAATTAAAAGTTCCACGCTCATTCTGTCATTCATGCGTCCTGTCTTAACCGCCTCGTCAGCCTGCACACATTCCTCAAGCGCCCGCCTTAAATCTGCTGTCCTGAATTTAGACGCCTGGGCGGCATACTTATTCACCGTAAAAGGGGGAATTCCCGCTTTCGAGGCAATGCTCTTATTATCGCATCCCTTTTTTTTCATATCTTTTACCATAAGAAGAATTTGAAACTGCCTGCCAATCAAAAACAAAATCCGCATCGGCGCCTCTTTCAACGCCAGTAGATCATAGTACAGAGAAAGCGCCTGTTTCTGTTTTCTTTCGGCAATGGCATTTACCATATCAAAAATCTGGTTGCTGACCTTCTTCGTACATACTTCCTCTATATCCTCTTCACTGACAGCATCTTTCTCAAGACAATAACAAAAAAGTTTTTCCAGCTCTTTGCTGATGTTCTCCATATCCGTTCCTGTCTTTGACAGAAACAGATTTAAAGCGTTTCCCGATATATTTTTATTTTCCCGCTTTATCATGCCAAGAATCCACTTTTTTAATATTGCTTCATCCTGCACGGAAAATTCTACAACTACTCCCGTTTTCTGTATCGCCTTATACAATTTGCTCCGCTTATCGATCTGCGTTTCCACAAAAACAAAAAAAGCGGCAGGGGCAGGCGAAGCAAGATACTCCGCCAATGCCTCCCCGCCATGCTGCAATAAACCTGTGTTTTCCAGAATAATTACTCTGCGCTGTGCCAAAAAGGGCAAAGTTTCTGCAAGGTCTATGATCTCTCCTGCCGAAATATCCTTTCCCTCATAATAGTGGCAATTCATCGTATCTCCCTCTGTTGAAAGGGCCGCCTTTAACTTATCTTTATACTGCTTTCTTAAATAGGCCTCTTCTCCATAAAGCAGATAAACCTGAGAGAACTGTCCACTTTTTATATCCTCATTAATATGCTGCATCGTGTTCTCATTCCTTCCACATATTCTTTTCTGCCAGCCGCAGTACTGAAATAACCGGCGCAATTAAGATCCCACAGAAAAAATTACTGACGCCGTGTATCAAATCATACGGAAGTCCCGCCACAATCCATGCGATCATTTTTTTAAAATTGAATCCAAACAGTATTGCCTGCGCCGGTGCATACAATGTGCCAAACAAAAAACCGTGCGCCGCACACACCGACATATATACGATCGGCCGTATTTTATCCGGTATTTTCTTTGGCAGCAGCATCACCACTCCCCAGAGAACTGTCCACACATACAAATACGGAATCCACCATGTGGCAAACCCACAAAAAATACCGTTTAACACAACATAAATATAGATCGGATACAAAGCTTTTTTTCGATACACCACCGTATATGCAATCGTAAACACACCAAGCAGATGGATATTAGGCGCAAACTCCATGATCATCTTTGTGCCGTACATCACCGTGCCGAGCATTGCAAACACGACTGTTTCCCTGATTGTAAGCTTCATGTCTGTTTCCGCCTCATTCCACTTTAAAGGAATAACTTTCTCCTTCTGTTATCACTGCAGCATCCACGCCTGTTGACGCATACTCGCCATTCACATAAAATGCCCAATAAAGTCCGTCTGTATCATAATCCACCGTAAGTCCATTCACTGTTTTGACATACAGACCATACTCGCTTTCATCACCGGCAATCAGCCCAAGTTCAAGCAGCGCCTCACCTACCGTTTCCTTGTCTGTGTGGATCTCAAACTGCGTTTCCGTTCCTTCTTTGTCCACAACCGTAAAAGTAAACTGCCTGCTTCCTTCTCCTAATACATTGCCCTCTGTCGATGCATTGCCGTTTTCTTGTAAAGCTTCCTGTGTTCCGTCATTGGTTTGTGCCTGTCCGCTTTCTTCTGCCTGCACACTGCTTTCCACCCTGTCTGCATCCGGGGACTGACCGGTTTTACCGTTACATCCGGCTGTAAAAAGCGCCATAGCCACAATAAGCGCCATACAAAGGATGAATGATAATCGTTTTTTACTGCATTTCATTTTCTTCATACTATTTTCTCCTTTGAGTTTATTTCCTCTAAAGAACCGGCACTCGCAGTTATTCTGAATAAGAGGATGTTCATTGTCCGGATATTTCGACTTGACACACCGCTTACCGGCCTTCTCAGATTTACTCCAATGGCCTGTCCCCAAACTGTGGCTTCAGGTAAGGCAAACAGTATTCTTGTGTCTCACGGCGACGGGCTCGTACAGGATTTGCACCTGTTTCCCCGAACAATCTGATTACTATCTTAATCTTTTCCCTCATTCCAGTCAAGAGCAGGATACTGCCCGTAAAATCTTTTTATCTTTACCCGCTTCCCATCCGTCCACACGGTAACCGCACCGTCCCTTGCCGTATTATATACTTCCGTTCCCTTTTCCTCCAGTCTCTCTAAAAGTTCCCTGTGCGGATGTCCGTAACGATTTTTTCTTCCACAGGATATAACAGAAAATACCGGTTTTGTCATTTCAAGAAATTCCGCATCTGTAGAATACATGGAACCATGATGCGCCACTTTTAACAGTGTAAGTCTCTTTCCTCCTGTCACTTCCATAAGGCGCTTTTCCATTTCTTTCTCTTCCGCTCCCGTAATATCTCCTGTAAATAATGCGGAAAAGTCCAGATACGTCAGATACAGCACCTCCGATTGCTCGTTTTTATCTTCGCCGTCTGTCTTCTCACCTGACTGAGAACTCTCCGGATTCAGGCATTCCATTTCTACCTTACCGGCCCTTATTGTGTCTCCTGCCTGCATATATCTGACAGGAATCCCCTGTGCCGCGGCAAGTTGTTTTAATCTCCCGCATCCTTCTTCTGCCGTTTTCTCCTCCCCGCTTTCTTTCTCTGCTTTCTGTCCCGCTGCTCTCTGCTCTTCTTTTTCTGAAACCGGCAGCACAAGACATTTTATTCTGATCCTGTCCTCATCCGTATTCTCAAGCAGTTCCTCAATGCCCGAATAATGATCTTTATCACCGTGGGATACAAAAACCATATCCAGACTGCTCACCCCGCTGCTTTTTAAGAACGGAGTAATCTGATATTTTCCCACTTTTGACTTACTTGTGCTTCCTCCATCTATCAAATACCTGCTGCCCCGCTCTCCTCTCAAATAAATACAGTCTCCCTGCCCCACATCCAGAAAAGTAATCTCCATTCCACTTTCTATAGAAAGTGTCAGCACCCCGATGCCTGCCGCAAAAAGCGCAGTATACACAAACTGCCAAAAGCGCGCCTCACTTTTCTTCCCTGCAGTACTCTTTTTCTGCGGGATCTTCCTCTTTTTCCAATAAAAAAAGAGCATACCGCCTGACAAAATTCCATAATAAATCACTATTTCCCAGGCTTTGGGACATCCTGTTATCCAGACTGTTCCAGGCAGTTTTTCTATTCCTTCACAGGAAAATGTATAGACCTTTAAAATAAAATGTCCAACAGCCGCTGCTGCCTGTGATCCAATACCTCCCGCTGCAAATAATACGGTGCTTTCCAAAGTCCCCAGAAGAAGTACAGCCAGACCGCTTATCATAACAAATGTCATTAACGGTACAATCAGCAGATTCAGAAATATGGAATAGATACAATATTGATAATAAAAACAGATTTGTATGGGAAATGTCACTAAAAATATAGAAACTCCTGCTAAAATTCCCTTTTTCAGCTTTATTCTTACCCCTGTTTTTTCCCACCCGGAGTCAAAAATCTTTTCTAAAAAAGGCAGTACAACACCAATGCCCAGCACAGCGCCAAAGGAAAGTAAAAAACCGCTGTGCTTCACATATAACGGCTGCTCTGTCAAAATCAATACCGCCGAAAGTGACAGCGCGGTCAGCATATCATAAGTTCTACCTGTCATTTCTGCTCCCATTTTCATTCCAAACATAAAAATCGCTCTGCAGGCAGATACACTCATCCCCGTCATGCTTCCATAACACCACATCGCGGCTGCACACAGCGCTGCTGCTGCCATATCAGGTATTCTCAAATATTTTAATCCTCTGTATAATCCCATACCAAGCATGGAAATATGCAGTCCTGAAATTGCCATGATATGCAGTATCCCGCTTCGTTTATATAATTCTTTTATTTCATCTTCCAGACTGCTTTTATCCCCTAAAAGCACCGCCTTCATGATCCCGGCATCACTGCCGTCAAAATTCTGCTCTAATACTTCTGCAAAAAATACTTTAATATGATAAAATATTTCCTGTAACTTATTATAATGTTCTGACTGTTTCAAGATAACAGCGTCTTTTAATTTATAATCCAATTTTAAAATCTGGTAATACTCCCTGCTGTCAAACTCTCCCGGATTAGAGGCATGCATAAATTCCTGTAATTTTCCCTCTACTGCAACCATGCATCCTATCGGTACATTACTTTCCTCTGCCATATAGCACGCTACGCCTTTTATTTTCTCTTTTTCTGATAACGTTGGAATTGATTCGCCTGAAACGGCTGTCTGATTTAAATAAATAATAAGCTCTTCTTTCCCTGACGGGGAAAGGCGATGTTCTTTTTGATATACTTTTCCGGCAAGACGGACTGTCTTTCCATCACAGGATTTTTCATCCGCCGCAAAAGGCGGATGAAAGAATACATAAAGAAAAACAGTTATGACATACACAAGGCATACCATCCCTAATGGTCTGCGCATCGTTCCTCCTTTTAAACCTGCATTACTCCACACTTTCCACAATATCCAAATTGCGTTCAAAAACATTTGTCAGACTGATACTTTCACAAAACATATAATTTGTATCTCCATTAATGGAAATCTGCACCTTGTTGATATTGGGCAGTTCCACCAGAGAATTCGTAATGGAATAAATAGTAACCTCTGCATTTACTCCCGTCGTCTGCTTTAGAAAATTCTCGTCCAGGTTTACATAACAAGTTCCATCTTTTACATTTACACTGATGACCTTTGTATTTGCATTCACTGTAGGATAAATGTCCTCTGCATTCGGTCCTTTTATCAGCTGCTCAATCACCAGTTTTTCCATTGCTATGTTACTGCTGTATACTCCTCTGCGGTTTGTTTCAATCAGCTTATCCCCTGTCTCGTTGGCAAAATAAAGCCTCAGTTTCACCTGTTCATAAGTATTGATTTCATTTCCCGCATTATCAATAAAGGTATCCTGCGACATGGCGCCGATCACATTCCCCAGATTATCCGTAATCGGTTCTTCTTTTGCCGTCATCGTCACATAATCGATTCCCTCTATCTGGGTAAGCGTCCTCACGATGGCAGCTCTTGTAAGCACTTCCTCTATCGGACTCTGCTCCTTATAATGTTCATCAAAAGACAGCGTCAATGTGCCGTTGTCCAGAGAATATCCAAGCAGTTCAAACTTCCCCGCTAAAGGCGGAATATATTCCAGCTTTACCGGCAGCTGTGCAAGCTGATCCAATAGCTCTGTAAGCAGATCTTCTGTATCTTTTGTTTCTGTATGGTAATCACTGTTAATCACTTTCGTCTGCTCTCTGTTTACATAATAAATCTGATACGTATCCCCCGGTACAGACTCCTCCGGTGAAGCGCAGGCTGTAAGTAACAGTAGTAAAAATAATAGTAAATATATAGATAATATCCTGACTTTTCTCAACCTTTTCTCAACCTTCCTGTCATGCAATATAATTCAAAGGTATCCGTACAACAAAAGTTGTCCCCTCCCCCTCTACACTGGTGAGCTTGATGGACCCCCTGTGCATCAGAACGGCGCTTCTTGTAATGGCAAGCCCCAGTCCGGTGCCGCCGATCTCTCTGGAATGGGACTTGTCCACACGATAGAATCTCTCATAAATGTGCTCCATAGCTTCCTCTGGAATTCCGATTCCTGTATCGCTGACCTGCAATACAAAAAACTGATGGTCCGCATCCAGCAGCACTTTTACGGAACCCTGCTCTTTATTATATTTGATTGCATTTTCTACAAGATTGGTAATGATAAGCGTCATCTTCACTTCATCTATCTCAGCAGTAACCTGTCTGATACTTTCAAATACCACTTCAATATCCCGCTTTCTTGCTATGGGACGCAGCCGCTTTAAAATAATTTCTGTCAGTTCATTAATGTCTACTACGCTGATATTCAGGTCAGCCGCTGTCTTATCCATCTTGACAAGGGCAAGGAGATCATTAATAATTTTGTTCTCCCTGTCAATCTCTTCTGCAATATCTTCCATAAACTCTTTATACAATTCTACCGATACGTCTCCCTGATCCCGCAGAGAATCAGCAAGCACCTTTACGGAAGTAATCGGCGTTTTCAGCTCATGAGATACATTGGCAACAAATTCCTGTCTGGAATCATCCAGCCGTTTCATCCTGGCAAGTACCTGATTAAATGCGTCCACAATATGTACCGTTTCTACATAATCCGGCACAGAAATTAGTTCTTCCGTATAGCCTTCCTGAATCTCGTTGATCGCATCCGTCACCCTGTTAAACGGGCGTACAAGTATATTGGAAAGCACCACTGCAAAACACAAAATAGCAATACCAATCAGTATTTCCAGCACATTGGCCTTTCTGCCAAGAATCTCCATTGTTACCGCAATACTGTCAGTTGATACACTGGTCAGCATAACACCCTTTATCACGTCTTCTTCCGGTTTCGTTCCCTTTTCGCCGTCTGAAACAGATGCCTGCTGCATAATTGGCGTTGTGATCTCAATGTATCCGTTCTTTTCATCATAACTGGCAGTATTCTGTCCTTTAAAACACTTAATGACTTCTTCTGAGATCATGGTTCTTCCCTCACTGATGTCATAAGTATCTTTTACAATTTTGAAATTGCTGTTAATAATGATCACTCTTCCATCATAAAGATTGGACAGCTGGTCGATTTCCGCATTAATAACTTCCGAAGAGGTCTCCTGAAGATAATTATAGTTTAACAGATGATCCGCAATAATTTTTACCTGTGTCTGCACATCCGATGTTCTAAGAGACACGGCGCGTTCTTCATAATTATCCAAAATCCCATATTTTATCATGATGCATGGAATGACACCCGTGAGGATAATAATCAAAAATATCCTTGCTTTCAGACTCCTCCATGAAAGGACACCCATCTGCCCTGCTTTTATCTTATCCCACATGACCTCATTCCTCTCATGCCTTAAAATAATAACCTACGCCCCATTTGGTATGCACATATTTGGGTTCGCTCGGACTTGCTTCAATTTTCTCCCGCAGCCTCCTGATATGTACATCCACTGTTCTGACATCTCCCGGATAATCTGCTCCCCAAACAAGCTTCAGTAATTCTTCCCTGCTGTATACCTTATTTAAGTTCAATATCAAAAGCTCTAACAGCTCAAATTCCTTTGCTGTTAAATTCACTTCATTTCCTGCTATATAAACGCGTCTGCTTTCACAGTCCAGTTTCATATCTCCATTTTCAATGGTTTTGGGAAGATTCGCATTTTCTTTCCTTGTAGTACGGCGCATAATCGCTTTAATGCGCGCTTTGACTTCTAAAATATTAAAAGGTTTTGTAATATAGTCGTCCGCACCGTATTCCAGCCCTAATATTTTATCCATATCGTCCCCTTTTGCGGTCAGCATGACAATCGGTACATTGGAAAATTCCCGTATCTGCTGGCATACTTCAAATCCCTCTATTTTAGGAAGCATTACGTCTAACAGGATCATATCATATTCATTTTCTCTTGCATAACGAAGCGCCTCTTCTCCATCATAGGCACAATCCACTTCCATTCCGTCCTGCTCCAGGCTAAACCGGATTCCTTTTACGATCAGTTTTTCATCGTCCACTACTAAAACTCTTTTTGCCATACTGTTCCTCCATGCCTTTCAATTTACACAAATCTTATCTTTTATCTTTTTAAAAGCGCCCTCCTTGATACCGGAAACCTGCATAATATCCTCGATCTTTTCAAATTTTCCGTGGTCTTCCCTGTATGTAATAATCGCTTCCGCCCTGCTTTCTCCAATCCCCGGCAAGGTCAAAAGCTTATCTTTATCCGCCGTATTGATATTGACCAGCGAAACTTCTGGAGCCGAATCCGGTCCGTTCTCTCCTGCTTCTCCGTGAAACTCTCCATTTTTTATTTCTTCCACTGTCGGGATATAAATTTTCATGGCATCCGAAACCGCCTGCGCCTGGTTGATATAATCTTTACAGGCGTCTTCCCTAAATCCCCCTGCAAGCTCTATCGCTTCAAAAATCCTGCTTCCCTCTGCAAGCTCATATACGCCCGGATTTTGTACCGCACCGCAGACATATACAAAGAAAACAGCCTGATCTGTTTCCTGCGTTTCCGAAAATCCCGTCTTTGAACAATCCTGCCCAAAAACCTGTCCTTCCCGTGTCGTTTCCGTATTATGTATTTCGGCCGCCTGCACAGAAACACCTTCCGGCGCCGAAACCGTTTCTTCTAAAAAGTATGCTGACTCTTTTTCCCCACAGCCAAACAGGCCCAGTGATATGACGATAGACAGCAGGATCGCTGCTGCTTTGCTTATTTTACGCATTTTCTTCTCTCCGTTTCCGAGAAAAGGCCCCTCATGCGTCTCTTTCATTGTATTCTAAATAAACGGCAAGCGCAAGCACACTTTTTCGCAATTTTTAAAATTTTTGTAACATTTCAGTCTCTTGTTTTTGCTACTTCCATTTAAAAATTACGATCCCTGCAATCGCTACTGCCATTCCCACAGCTTTTCTGATCTCGAATACCTGCTTTTCCGTTCCCCAGAGGCCCAAAAGTTCAATTACATAGGCAACAAGAAGCTGTGCAATTACGATCAGCATAACTGCCTTTGCAGGTCCTAACATATCCATGCTCTTAATTACCGTATAAGTAATAAAGGCTCCGATTACTCCTCCAAGAAGCATGTACTTTGGCTCCACTTTAAATACTTCCGTGACAGGCGTTCTTTCAAAACACCCCCAGATTACAAGACAGACCAATAAAGCCGTTGCCTGCACAAATCCGCTTGCCACCCATATTCCTGAATTTTTTGTAACTCCTGTATTAAACACACCCTGCACGCTCATCAGCGCTCCCGACAAAAGAGCAATCAAAATCCCTAACATAATAACCTTCCTTTCTTTTCACCAATATAAAAGGAGAAAGCCGCTTTCTCCCAAAAGTCTGCTTTCTCCTTATTTTCTCCAATATTTACATCATTTATTCCGCATATTATCCATAAATCGTTTCCCCTTCTTCTTCCCAATACTCTTCCGTCGTTTCCTCCGGTTCCTCAATATAATCCTCTGTTACAGGTTCCCCGGACAGCTGGCTTTTGATCTGCTCGGAAAGCGCCTTTAATGTCCCGTTCACTTCGTTTCCATTCCAGATATTCGTATATGCAATCTCCAGTTCTACCCAGAAGTTACTCGTCTCAATCATCTTGGGGATGGGGATGGACCTTTCATATTCTCTCATATAACCGTTCAGATTATCATTCTCGTAGCTTACCGCTGTTAAGGAAGAAAGTTTTCCGGTTCTGTCATAGAGATTATCCGCAAATTCATTTAACAAAAATGTTGCAAATCCATTTGCCTGTTCCTTCTGTTTTGAGTAACCGTTAATAACAATCCCGTTCGTAACCGAAAGAGAACGTCCTTCCAGGCTGGCGCTTGGATTCGGCACTAGGGAAACTCCGTATTCATAGTTAAAGTTTCCTTCTTCTTTCGCCTGTTCCAAAGCCGCCACCGCATCAGAAGTTGCAATCATATATAAGATCTTACCTTCCATAAATTCCTGTAAAATATCCGCATAGTCCACCTGTTTGGTATCAATGGAAAAAAACTGATTCAAATTCTGATATACTTTCAGGCAGTCTATTGTATTCTGATTATAAATATCAATATTTTCCGTGCGGTCTCCTGCCTCGCCGCCCACGATCATATATTTTCCGGAAAAGAAGTAACTGTAAAAGATATCCGTCACATCCCATTTAAAAATGCTTTCCATTTCCGCCGGCGCGTCATAACTGTCTGCAAAGACAAGCAGATCGTCCATATTCTCAGGCAGCATTTCCGCCACCCTGCTTTCCACCGCAGCCCTGAGTTCTTCCTCTGTAAACATGTTGTTTTCCTGATCTCCTGCCGCACCTGCCTGTCCGCTTTCCAGTTCCTCAGCAGAAGCGCCATTTACCGCCTCCATTGCCGCTTCACCTTCCGCTGCATCTTTTTCCGCCTGAATCAGGCTTTGTGCATGCTGCTCCAAATAAGTCCTGTTGTATAAAAGAACGCTCGTATCATAATAAAACGGATAAGCGACTTTTTTGTCTTTATAAGTTACTGCATCAAGTGCAGTCTGTGGGAAATATGCCGTCGTACAAATCCCCCGCTCGTCCTGAATTTCGCTTGCAAGACCTGACAGCCAGGCTTTCTCAAGGGAATCGTTGCTTACGATATACAAGTCCGGTACTTCTTCCCCCATAGAATTCACATGAATTTCCTCCAGGTAATCCCGCCCGGTTGTCAGATGAGGCACCACTCTCACATTATATTTTTCATTATATGCGACTGCCGCACTGTTCAGATAGTCGGTCAGGTTTTCATCTGTATACCATAAATTCAAGGTATCTTTATGGATAAAAAAAGAATTTTTCTTTTCTTCTTTTACCGTTAGTTTACTCACTCCGGCATACCACACAAGGCCTGCCGCTATGCTTACCGACAATATGGCTGCCAGTTTTTTTCTAAAGCTCATTTATTTTCTCCCAATTTTCTCAAAACGTAACGCCAGCTTCTTATATGCTGTTTTTTATACTGCTGTCCAAAATCTCAGTCATATGATCCACATCTTCCTTTGAAATAATAAGCGGCGGCACCAGACGGATGATATTGGTCCCTGCATTAATCAGTATCAAACCATTTTCCAGCGCTTTTTGAATAACAGGCGCCACCGGTTCCTTAAAAATGAGTCCCTGCATCAACCCCACACCGCGTCTTGTTTCAATCACATCATATTTTTCTACAAGAGAATCTAATTTTCCTTCCAGATAAGGCGCGATCTCATTTACGTTTTCCAAAACATGTTCCTTTTCATATAACTCCAGCACTTTACATATCGCCGCCGCTGCAAAAGGATTCCCACCGTAAGTTGTTCCGTGGTCTCCGCTGGTTAAAGAAGATGCCGCCACTCTTTCCGTCATCATAAATGCACCTACAGGGACTCCGCATCCAAGCGCTTTCGCACTGGTCATGATATCAGGTTTCACACCATATTTCTGCCATGCAAACATCGCACCTGTGCGCCCCATGCCGCACTGAATCTCATCCAGAATCAGTAAAATATCCTTTTCATCACAGATCCCGCGCACGCCTTCCAAAAATGCCTTTTCGGCGGGATGAATGCCGCCTTCTCCCTGCACGGTTTCTAAAATGACGGCACAGGTTTTGTCCGTCACCTTTGCTTTTACGCTTTCCAGATCATTCATGTCCGCAAATTTTATATGCCCGATCATCGGTTCAAAAGCTTCCCTGTACTTCGGATTTCCCGTTACGGAAAGCGCGCCGAAAGTCCTGCCGTGAAAAGAATGATTCATAGCAATAATCTCATGATCTGTTTTGCCGTCTTTTAAGTAAGCATATTTTCTTGCCGCCTTAATGGCGCCTTCCACCGCTTCAGCGCCGCTGTTTGTAAAGAACACTCTGTCCATCCCTGAAACTTTTTTCAGCTTTTTCGCCGCTTCGATTGCCGGGACATTATAATAATAGTTGGAAGTATGCAGAAGCTTGTCGATCTGCGCTTTCAGCGCGTCGTTGTATTCTTTGTTATTATAGCCAAGGGCAAATACTGCAATACCTGAAACAAAATCTAAATATTTTTTTCCTTCTATATCATATAAATAAACGCCGTCGCCTTTATCCAGCACAACCTGATAGCGGTTATAAGTGTGAAGCAGCGCTTTCTCCGCTTCGTCGATATATTCCTGCATGTTCATAACGATACCTCCCTGATCTGTCCGTTTCATCGGATCTTTCTGAAACCATTTTGTCCGCCTGTTTTATTTGCTCTGGTTCATACTGTTTAACTGTTCTTCGTCCGCAACAATCGCCGTTCCGATTCCTTCGTTTGTAAAGATCTCCAAAAGCAGGCAGTGGGGAATCCGTCCGTCCAAAATATGTACTCTGTTTACGCCGTTTCTGATCGCCTGCGTACAGTTATTCAGCTTCGGAAGCATCCCGCCGCCGACAAATCCTTCTTCAATCAGCTGATCCGCATCATCTGCCGTCAGCCTGGATATAAAGGAACTCTTATCATTCATGTCTTTATATAAACCTTCAATATCCGTCAGGAAAGCCAGCTTTTCCGCATTGACCGCTTTTGCAATCGCACATGCCGCATCATCCGCATTGATATTATAAGTCTGAAAAGCGTCGTCCAATCCGATCGGCGCCACAATCGGCAAAAAATCTTTCTCCAGAAGATCATAAAGTACTTTGGGATCTACCCTTTTAATGTCTCCCACAAAACCGATATCCTTTCCATCAGAATATTTCTTATCCACCTGCAGCAGTCCGCCGTCTTTCCCGCTGATACCCACTGCCTTCACACCCAGTTCCTGCACCATTGTCACCAGACTTTTATTGACTTTGGAAAGCACCATTTCTGCAATTTCCATTGTTTCCGCATCCGTAACACGCAGTCCGTTCACAAACTCCGCTTTTTTTCCGGTCTTTTCCACCCATTTACTGATTTCTTTTCCGCCGCCATGTACAATAATAGGTTTAAACCCTACTAACTTTAACAGCGTAACGTCTTTAATCACATTTTTTTGCAGCTCTTCATTGCTCATGGCGCTGCCGCCGTATTTTACAACAATAATCTTACGGTTGAAATTTTTAATATATGGAAGCGCTTCAATCAGCACTTCCGCCTTTTCCATCACTTGCTTCATATCTTTTTGATTCATGGTATTTAATCCTTTCTGCTGCGTATTCCATGCCGGAACAGCAAAACGCCCGATTGCTGCTAAGAACGGTAATCCGCATTAATTCTGACATAATCATAGGACAGGTCGCATCCCCAGGCTGTGGCGCTTTCGTCGCCCATTTTCATATCTGCCGTTAAAGTCACTTCAGGATCCGATAAGATCTTTTTTGCTTCCTCTTCACTATAGTCGGCAGAAACTCCGTCTTTATAAATTTGTATTTTCCCGGATCTGCTTTCCAGAAAAAGTTCAATTTTCTCAGGATCAAACTGCACGCCGGAATACCCAAGCGCGCATAAAAATCTGCCCCAGTTCGCATCATGTCCAAAAATCGCCGCTTTAGAAAGGCTGGAACAGATCACGGATTTACTGAGTATCTTTGCCTCTTCTTTTGTTTTTGCATGGATCACTTTTGTCTCGAAAAGCGCGGTCGCTCCTTCTCCGTCCCCTGCCATTTTTTTTGCCAGAGTTTCATTTACATAATGCAGCGCCTCATAAAATTTCTGATAATTTTCATCTTTTTCTGTAATTTCTGTATTTCCCGCAAGCCCGTTGGCAAGCACCAAAAAGGTATCGTTCGTAGAAGTATCTCCATCAACGGAAACCATATTGTAAGTGTCCTTTATATCCTCTTTGACCGCTTCCGTGAGCAGTTCTTTGGAGATCGCAATATCTGTCGTCACAAACGCCAGCATGGTGCACATATTGGGATGGATCATGCCTGAACCTTTACACATGCCCCCCACTGTCACTGTCTTCCCGTCGATCTCAAAAGAAACTGCCGCCTGCTTGGATTCGGTGTCCGTTGTCATGATCGCTTCTGCCGCCCGTGTTCCCGCTTCTATTGTGCTTTGCAGCCCGGCAGCCAGTTGTTCCACCCCTGCCTCAATCCTGTCCATCGGAAGCTGCATTCCAATGACTCCCGTCGAGCCTACCAAAACTGCATTTTCCGGAATGTGCAAAAGCTCTGCCGCTTTCTTGGCAGTCCTTTCGCAATAAGCGTATCCTTCTTTTCCCGTAGCCGCATTGGCAATTCCGGCATTAACCACAACTGCCTGGGCGAAATCCAAATGTTCCACAATCTCCTTATCCCATAATACCGGCGCCGCTTTCACTACGTTGCTTGTAAAAGTGCCCGCCGTTATACAAGGCGCTTCACTGTAAATCATCGCCATATCTTTACGGTCCTTATATTTAATCTCTGCTGCGGTATCCGCCGCTTTAAATCCTTTTGCTGCGGTAACACCGCCTTCTTTTAAAATGTGCATTCCTGCTCCCTCCCACGTGCTGTCTGTTACTGGTTAAACGCCGTAATATTGGCTTCATTCAGCACAAAGTCATAATAATTCAAATCTTCTCTTTTCAGCCATCCGATCTCTTTCCAAAAAGCATTTCCCACGTCATTCCCGGTAAAGGCAATCAGACTGACTTTATTGATCTTTTCCTTCTTTAACTCTTCCATACATCTTACTACCATAGATTTTCCGATTCCCCGCATCCGGTATCCTTCCGCCACGCAGACATGATACAGGCATCCTCTTCTGCCGTCATGCCCGCAGAGAATACATCCCACTATTTTTCCGTCTTCCTCCGCCACCGTACTAAGTCCCGGATTTCTTTTCAGAAACCGTTCCACTCCTTCTGAAGAATCATCCACGCTCCGTATGCCAAAGCCTTTAATGGTCATCCAAAGCGCATACACCCCTTTGTAGTCCTCTATTCGCATCTCCCGTATCATTTTTCCCTCATTTCCGCGCTGCTTTTGACTTCATTTATCAAGCCTGCACTTTTTTCTTCCCTCTTCCTGTCTCTGTATTAAAGTACCAGATTCAGTCCCTTATCCTCCTCGCATCCTAGCATCAAATTCAGACACTGGATCGCTGCTCCTGAAGCGCCTTTTCCCAAATTATCAAATTGTGCGGAGAGCACCATTCTTTCCTCGTTTCCCGTTATGTAAACCTTTAATCCGTCCCAGCCGCTTAAGCTGCATCCTGAAAGCATACCGCCGTAAAGTTCTTCCGTTCCGCTCTCCACTCTGATAAATTTTTTATTGTTATAATACTGTGCAAAATACTCCTGCATTTCTTTCGGGTTTCTGCATGCCTTCAAAAATTCCGTATAAAGCGGTACGGATACGACCATGCCGCTGTAATAATCCGCCACAATCGGGGAAAACAACGGTTCTCTTGACAGCCCTGTAACTGTTTTCATTTCCTTCAAATGTTTATGCTGCTGCGTCAGCGCATACTCTCTTGGCGCCGCCAGATCCCCGTGCCTTTGTTCCGCCTCATACTCAGCGATCATCTTTTTCCCGCCTCCGCTGTAACCTGTCAGCGAAAAAGCGGCTGCCGGATAATCCGCCGCCAAAAGTCCCCCCGCAATAAGCGGATATACCAAAGAAATAAACCCGGTGGCATGACATCCCGGCACTGCCACACGTTTTCCGTTTCTTACAGCCTCCTCATGCGCCTTTGAAAGCTCAGGAAATCCATACGCCCATCCTTCTTCGGTACGGTGCGCCGTGGAAGTATCGATCACCCTGACCGCATCGTTTTCCACAAGCCCCACCGATTCTTTCGCCGCTGCATCCGGCAGACAGAGAAATGTAATATCCGACGCATTAATCAGCCTTTTTCTCTCATTTACATCTTTTCTGAGTTCGCTTGCAATAGGAAGTAACTCTATATCGTCTCTTTTTTCAAATCTTTCATATATTCTAAGCCCGGTCGTCCCTTCACTTCCGTCAATAAAAATCTTTGTTTTCTTTCCATTCATAATTTTGATCTGACCTTTCCGTATGTTCCTTTTTCATATGGACATACATTTTTTATTATCACACTAATTGGCGTTGCAGGCAACTAGAAAATTGTAAAATTTTCTGTTTTATTTCAAGGGTGTTTGTTTTAGGGATGTTTGTTTTAGGGGTGTGGCTTCGGGGACGCCGGATCAGCCTGTGGGAAAACTCTGCGCGTCCGGGGCAGCGCTCCACCGAACTAACCGCTAACTCCGACTAAGACGCTCAGGAGAGCCTTCGCGCCTAAGTCTACGTAAGCGGTGGATTTCGTCTCCGCTAAAAACGCCCCCAAATTGTCCGCGCAGAGTTTTCCCACAGGCTGATCCGGCTGGTAATTGGCTGCTCTTCCCACCCTAAGTGCAAATATTGACTCACTTTCAATAACGTTTCTGGATCCAACGCCTGACGCAGAGTTACATCGAGCAGAAACAGCCAGAAGGCAGGCAGGAATACAGGCGGGACGGGCAGGGCGGAGGATGTTGACATTTTCTTATGGGGGCGGACACAGCCTAGGGGGAAATCTGCACGATGCAGATTTCAGGGGCATCTGAGGCACGGATGCCGAATATGCCCCGACCCGCAGACCGCCAAAACATTCCCGCACCTCATTAGAAAATTCACATCCGAAGCCCTGCCCGTCCCGCCTGTATTCCTGCCTGCCTTCGTCCCTCCGCCCATCTCCCTCTCTTATGCATAACAATACACCTTTTATGCATAATATGCAACCCATTTCTCAAAATCCACTAATTTTATGCAGCAAACAGAGCAAAAAATGTATATTATTACACTTGCAATCTCCCCCATAATGTTGTATATTGTTGAAAGACCAATAAAGAAAACGCAAACATGCGCAAACACAAAAGGAGGATACCTACTTATGAAAGAAAAAGTAATCTTAGCCTATTCCGGCGGATTAGATACTACGGCGATTATCCCGTGGCTGAAAGAGAATTTTGATTATGAAGTCATCTGCGTCTGCATCGACTGCGGACAGGGCGAAGAACTGGACGGACTGGAAGAAAGAGCGAAATTCTGCGGCGCTTCCAAATTATACATTGAAGACGTGGTAGACGAATTCTGCGACGAATACATCATGCCCTGCGTACAGGCAAATGCCATTTATGAAAATAAATATTTACTTGGCACTTCTATGGCACGCCCTGTCATTGCCAAACGTCTTGTAGAAATCGCAAGAAAAGAAGGCGCCAGCGCAATCTGCCACGGCGCTACCGGAAAAGGCAACGATCAAATCCGTTTTGAACTTGGAATCAAAGCTTTGGCGCCTGATATAAAAATCATTGCTGCCTGGAGAAATGACAAATGGACAATGGATTCCCGTGAATCCGAAATTGAATACTGCAAGGCACACGGCATCGACCTTCCTTTCTCTGCTGATTCCTCCTACAGCCGTGACCGTAACCTCTGGCACATCAGCCATGAAGGTCTGGAATTGGAAGACCCGGCAAACGAACCGAACTACGACCACCTTTTAGTACTGGGTACGACTCCTGAAAAAGCGCCGGATGAGGGAGAATACGTAACTATGGCATTTGAAGGCGGTATTCCGGTCAGTGTAAACGGACAGAAAATGAAAGTTTCCGATATTATCCGTGAGTTAAACAAACTCGGTGGAAAACATGGTATCGGCATTGTGGATATTGTAGAAAACCGCGTTGTAGGCATGAAATCCCGCGGCGTATACGAAACCCCCGGCGGCACCATTCTGATGGAAGCACACCAACAATTAGAAGAACTGATCTTAGACCGGGATACCTATGCTTTGAAAAAAGATATGGGAAGTAAACTGGCTCAGATTGTCTATGAAGGAAAATGGTTTACTCCGCTTCGGGAAGCTGTACAGGCATTTATCGAATCTACTCAGACCTATGTAACGGGAGAAGTAAAATTCAAACTTTATAAAGGCAATATCATCAAAGCCGGAACAACTTCCCCCTACTCCCTGTATAACGAAAGCATCGCTTCCTTTACTACCGGAGATTTATACGACCATCACGACGCGGAAGGCTTTATCAATCTGTTTGGTCTTTCCTGTAAAGTGCGCGCAATGAAAATGCAGGAAGTCGATAAATCAAAATAGAAAAGTCAAAATAAGAATTAGACTTTGACAAAATACCCATCCAGAGTTTAGAATATATCTACTAACAATGGATGGGTATTTTTATGAACGCGATTAATTTGATTATTCTTTACTTTATTTTTGTAAACTTACTTGGCTTTGCATTAATGGGAATTGACAAACGTAAAGCCATCAAACGTCTGTGGCGCATCCCTGAGGCCGTCCTCTTTATTGTGGCAATTATCGGCGGCAGCATCGGATGTATTTTCGGCATGCAGATTTTCCGTCATAAAACACGATACTGGAATTTTGTATATGGCATGCCGGCTATCCTGATCCTGCAACTCATTCTGCTCCTTCTCATATTAAATGCCCCCATAGAATTTCTGACGATTTAGCTTTTATTTTTTATGCAATACTTCTAAGAACCCTTGAATAAAAATCTTATTTTTGGTACTATTATATAGAAACAGGTTTTACCAAAAAACAGGGAAAGAGGGTACGCTTATGCATATAGCAATCTGTGATGACAATGTCGCTGACCGTAAACAATTGGAACGTCTGCTTCAAAGAGAATCTGACAAGCAATACGGTATAAGGGAACCGTTTTATATTGACAGTTATGGAAACGCACAGGCTCTTATGCGGTCTCCCATGCTTTATGACGCCTTTTTCATTGACATGACCGCAAGTGAAAAAAACGGCTATGAAGTCGCAATGGCCCTGATCCATGCAGGCGTGACCGTTCCTATCATTCTTTGTATTTCCACCATTAATTATCGTGACTTTAACCTGCCTGACAACTGCTTTTTTTTACAGAAAGCAATCCGCTTAAATGAGCTTTGCGATATGTTGGAAATGCTCATTGTTTCCTGTGACAACAGAGTCCCGCATATTGAAATCAGAACAGAAACAGATACCCATTATGTAACCGAAAATGATATCATGTATTTTACTCAAAGCGCCCACACTTTAATTTATTTAAGCGATGGCCGTGTTTTAGAAGTGAACGACAGTCTTGTCAATTTTTATGACGGAGTCAGAAATATGATTTGTTTTCTTCCAATCTCCTACAAAGCTGTCGTAAATGTTTCCTATATCTCCAATATGTCCCCTTTTTCCGTACGGACTAAAGACGGACGTAAGTTTTTCTTACATCCGGCATTTTGCAAATATGCCCATCATCTTATGAAGCAGTATCCTATGAAAGAAATCTCTTCAAAAGAACAGTAAACGTTTCATTTTTCGGTGATGAGAAAGTACAGAATAAAATGCTTATTATTTTTCTGCTGACAAGTAGGAAGTTGAACAGTTACCTTGCCGACATTAACAAACAGGCGCAAGAAAGAATGTGTCTGCTTGTAACGCTGATGGCTAAACAAGAAAAGGTTTTATCAGCCGATTACAGCCCTTGATTTTGGAATAACTGTTTCATTTCTTCTGCGGATTCCTGCATTCCCCTTTGAAACCATATCTCAATCCATCCATACAGACTGTATGCTGCAAATGCTTTCGCATAAGCTTCGCCTTTTGGCAAATCTGGTTTTAATTCCATAGTGTCTAAAATGACGTCTTTTAACAAATAAATAAGATGCCGTTCATTCAAGAGATGGTAAAAGGCTCTGTGCTGTTCAAAATGTTCAAATATCATTCCGATAGCCGAACTGATGGGAATGCTGTTATTTTTCTCCCATTCGCTTTTCCATCCATTAAACAGTTTATTGATATATGCCTTTAAAATATCTTCCTTGCTGTTATAATTTCGATAAAAAGAAGCCCGCCCAATACCTGCATTGTCACATAGTTCGCTGATGGAAATATCCTCAATCGCCTTATCTTCCATTAGTGTCAGGAGAGATTCTGTTATATGCTCTATCACATAAATATTTCTTCCTTCATTGCTCATCGGTGAT
>CANSUS010000065.1 GCA_947650155.1 uncultured Lachnospiraceae bacterium | reverse complement strand
CTTCATCTTGCATCCTCCTTGGCATCGCCGCTACCATTTGCTTAGTTCCTATGATGCAATAATACAAATATTTGTCGTTTAATAAATTAAAAAAACTGTGTGAATAATAAGAATATCATTCGCACAGTTTTTTACATTTTTGTCAGACAATTCGCTAAAGATAATGATAACTACTCTGGTGCAAAACTAAACCTCCAAATCTTCCATACTGAGCCCCTTAATTCTGATATCACCCACCTCTGTATTTCCGGTGATGTAAACCAATAATGCATACAGTAAATTGGGTATGCTTTCATATATCCCTTTGTCAGCTATTTCCAGATTTAGCAAACACTTGATTTCAATAATATTATCTCTCGCCATATCAATTACTCTCTCCAAATACTCATACAATCTTTGCACATTCCTATTGTTTTGAGAAAGAGCCCTCATTACCTCCTCACTTGTGCTATATTTTTCTCTAAGTCTATATACAGCCAAGATATATTCAAGACACATGGTTATATCTTTACCGGCTTTTCGATTTGTAGATTTACCTACGAGCTTTCCCAAACGATCAATAGCAAGATCAAAATATTTCATGGTAATGTTAATAGGTAAATTCCAAATGAACTCAGGATTACCCCAGACAGCCTTGGATAAGATGCATATTATTTTCTCATCAGGTAACTTAAGAATCTCTTTAAATAAATCCTTTTCCTCCGGCAATGTAAAATCCCCAAGGCCATACCCAATATAATCATTTAGCTTAAAATGCCACTCATCATTTAAATATCGATTCACGTTCTCTTTCGCAATGGTGTAGTATACTGTTCCCATATCATGTCCCACGATGGACATAAGACCAAAAATACGTGATTTGATATACTCATCATCACATCTATAATACGCATCATTCCACGACACTAATGTGTTCTCAAATGTTTCCTGCAGATCTTTCGGGCATTCATCATCATAGAAAGATTTCGTCCCTGTAAAAATAGTATGCATAAGAAAGTAAAACCTACCACTGTATGTATAAAATCCAGGCTTATCTCCTTTTCGAATACTTGACGCCCAATAAGTTTCCACATCACGATACGGCTCATCTGAATCCTCATCATGGATTTTTTGTGCTTTATACTTACCATCAGATTGAGGAACTATTTCAAAGGAAACATCAGATATTCCCTCATAAAAATTTTCAGGATGGTCAAATTGATTTTCAAACAAAGCAACTGTAATGGAATTGTATGGATCAATTTCAGGTACATCCATAGTTATAAAGCAGGCATGCCCTCTATTCAAACTTTTCCAAATATGCCCATAATAATCTGCATAATCAGTCAAATCTACTCTGTATCGTTTTAAAGTATTTTTTACTTCCGACAAATCAAAGGATACCACTCCCGGGTGGTCAAAAGAAACGTTTATCCTGTCTTCCCTGCTTCTCTCAACATTTTTTTCCGAAAAAATAACTTTTATCGGATCTCCTTCATTAATTTCTGTCTCAATTGTAAATGACCTGCCATTCTTTCCAGATTTTATAAATATATTGATATCCGATAAATCTATGGTAGAATACCCGGCTTGAATATTTTCAAAGCTATCAATCAACCCTCTCTGACCATATATCAGGTCTTCTTTCCCATGAAGCCCATCAAAATTTCTCAATTCATCCCATGATTTTTCCAGCATAAACTCTGGATAAGGCAAACCGTACATCGGATACTCAGAAATTTTTCTCCAATTCACTCTCGCCTCAATAAACTTAGTATTTGTTTTGTTCTGTGGTCGGAAGAACAAAACATAAGGATTCTCTGCACCATACTCATAAGACATATCCAAAACGCATGGCACGTCTTCTGATAAGGGAAAAGCAGGACTTGTTACAACCGCCATGAACTTTGTTTTCTTATTTGAATCACTCTGTACAAGATTAAATCGGTATTCTTTTTTGCCATTTGCAGGAAGTGTAAAATCACTGTTAATTGCAATCTTCTTTTTCACATTGAATTTAGGTGTGCTTGTCTCTTTATCAACCAATGTAAACTTTCCATAAAGCAGCTTAATCGCAAGTTCTGGCAGATGATCTCTCCACAAAAAAGAGGCTGTGCGGCTCTGAAGTTCTTCATAAATCTTCGCCCCAACAAGAGCCCTTTCTTTATCCGCAAAATCAAAACTACATGTGCCCTTATAAAATATATGCTTACTCAGAGAAACAACATGAACTTTTGATTTTCCTATCATCTCATGATGATCCAGCAAAAATCTATTAACCTTTTCGGAGATATTGATTCTAAACTTTTGCACAGAATCATATATCTGTTCTGCAAACGAAAACCAATGATCCTCATCATATATGACAGATAGTTTATGCGATACACTAAGAATCCCCTCTAGTCCAAAAGATTCAAACATTTTCTCAATGAATCGATTTAATCCAGTAGGCTTCAATTCATCAAACAAATCATTCAGTTCAGAATCTATGGAATATGAAAAACTAGGATGTCTTTCCCATACATATCCATCATATTCAGGATAATCATACTTTACTTCTTCAGACACGAGGCCTTGAACCAATGTGAATACAACATCATCATCTACAATATCTACGACAAGAAGAAAATCATCCCTTTGAAATTCCAGTTTTGCCTCTATATTTTGCTGATAATCGAATGCAATTCCTATGCTTCTGGGAAAAGATTTAACTTTCCTATATGCCATACGTGCAGCTTTATGAACAAGACTTAATTGAAATTCATCAAATGCATCAGGAAAAACAAATGTAAAATTATTAGTAACCACCTGCTCTTCCAGCAAATGCAACAGCTGCCCCAGTTGGGGTAAAGAGTTATCTATTACTGCGGATTGAACCGTATAAGGCACCATGCTCTCATTTTGTACGATTATGGCCTTAGCATCATCGCAAGGCAAATCATAACGACCAAATCTCTGTAAAGCCAATCGCCCTTCAAGTCTGGCATAATCACCGTTATCATTGATATAACCCGGATACAGATTAAAAAGATCCACCGTTATAGAGCTAAAACTCTTTTTCTCTATGCCCTTTTGAGGAATAATTCCTTTTACACTAATACCGAGTTTCACAAACATCAAGTCTACTACCCTAGATATTCTCCCAAAAGACAATTCTATTGAATTATTCCCATCATTGGATGAAATGTTCATAACATTATCTGTGAAAGAAACATCAACAGACTTTTGCTTATACCCTAATCGAATATTTTCGTTGTCTTTTGTTATAGAAAGCTTGTTATTGTCTTTATCTATCAGGTAGAATACCGAACTCATAATTGCTATTTCATAGTCCTCATACTCGACAGCAGACGGAACCTGTGGGATTCTGGCGATACTACGTGCACGTGTCAAAAATTCAATATAAAGAACTTTACACATTCTATCCGAAAGTCTTGTATTACAATCTTTTATGAACTGATCCAGACCTTTTAATTCTTCCCAGCCCTTCCATACTTTTTTATAATACTGATCAGAAAGCAGTGTATTGTTGGGAGGCATGTTTTCCCAACGTCCAATTTCCTCCAATTCATCATTGTATAATACAGAGTTTACATAATCCCAAAATTCCCTTTCAGCTTTCGTCATCTGGCTTCCCGGAAGATACTTTGCTTTCATCTCCAAAATATCATTCATTTCTTTTAAAAAAGCAATATAAAGTCTGTTTTCCCCTGTATCCAGACTCATCCTTCGCTTGACAGCTATTAACGAAGTCGAATTGGATATTTTTTCTTTAATAGTGCGTCCCGGTCTCCTGCTCAGCCAATTAAGCCCATAACTGTTAACTTCCTTTACCTGATACACCGGAAGTTTCACATTTTCTCTGATTATATTTTCCCGCATATGCGCAGCAATATGCCTTACAGCTGAATCGCTTTCAAATATAATTTTGGAAACGCAATCATTCCTGGCATCTTTCCACGATGATTTGTCTGCATTTCTCTCTAACAATTCGCTGATTGAATAATATTCGCCACCATCACCCGAAAGTCGTATAATCCAATCTTGTAAAAACAACAGCAATTCTGCACGTATTTTCAGCGATCCATTGTCACTGAAAGCCTTACAAAAGTCTTCATAGTTTTCAAATGACATACCTTCGTCAACTCCTTGCCAATGCTATGCTTCCGATGAGCCTGCATCACTTGCGACATTCAGATGTTCATCATCCTTGATATCGTCAGTCTCAATGTATTTTGCGCTACTCCAGATAAATTGACCATATCCCTGTGTACAAGCAATTTCAAAATCATCCTTTAATTTCTCAAAACCTTTGCTTTCGAGAAGATCTTCAATTTCCTGAAGGTGATCTCTTCCTTTGCCGCGAGTTTCAATACCACGTAATTTCGGCATTATTTTCTGAACAATCTGATCTTCAAATGCCGTCCTCATATTGCTTTTTAATTCTTCAGTGACTTCGACAGAATCAAAATTCCATGTATGTTTTTTCTCATCACGTTGGCCGCATCTGCGCAATATTTCACTGACAGTCGGATAGTTGAGGATATAATTCATAATCGACTGCCACACTCTGTGACCCAGCGCTCTCCCAACTTTTTCAAGGATATCATTAATGTTCTCTACAATCTTTCTATATTCATCCAGTTCAGACAAAAGGGGCGAATTTGCTCCTATCCCAGTAATCAAATTGCGAATGATCCATCCTGTCCACTTGGATTCTGTAAGCATCTGTCTATCCTTAATCATCACAGCAAGATTTTTAAGTGTTGTCCTGCTAATCAATGTATGCGGTCTAGGGAAATAAATTACCAAGCCTCTATCAAGAACTTTATCCGATAGAGATTTAGTTGTTTCATCTTGATTCATGGTTCCAGTCCAAAGGACAGTTCTCCTAAGCTGAAGCTCATACGGATCAACACCCGCCCCCAGTTTTACCTCAACCGATGGTACATTCTTTGCCGTTCCTCTACGAGTCTCAAGTTTACTCAAAAATTCAGCAAAATAATGTTCCACATGCGCAAGATTCATTTCATCCAATAAAACTATACTCATATATGGATTGTAATGGTTATCCTCCGTACACTGAGCCAAATATTTAAGAAGAGGCTCCGGTTCAAATCTATTATCAATCGAATTGAAGAACCCCAACATGGATTCCTGACTATCCCAACTGGGCTGAACTGGCACGCTTATAAAATTCATGCCTCCAAAGGCTGCATAAAGCTTGGGAAGTTCTGACTTACCTGTTCCACTTACTCCGGCAAGAACAGCTATCGTTGACCAATCTGATATTTTCAATGCCGTGTGGAAAGCATACAGAATTCTTTGAGGGAACGATATCCCATAGCGATCGCACTGTTGGCCTATGTTGTCTAACCAATTTACTTCTTCTCCATCATAAAGGGCAGATGTAACCTCAAAGCCTTCTGTATATCCGCTTCGAATCTCAGCTATTCTGGCATCTCTATCTGCAGTTCTTGTTTCCGCAATACTAAGTCTCTTTATCCTATCTTCATATCGTGCAACCTGTCCTGTCAATTCCTCAACTTGCGATTTCAATTCACTATTTAACGCTTCAACCCTATGCTTTTCAACCGTGACAGCATCCAAACCCTCCTGAGACTTTTTCATGTCAGAATTTTCCTGTCTAAGCGCTTCACTTTTTACTTTCAGTTCTTCGTAATCTCTCTTCAGACCATCAAGCTCCTTTTGAGTATCCTGTGGTGCTCTGTTTGCAAGTTCATCCTCAAGTTTATCACGTTCTTTCTGTAATCTTGATATGCGGTCTTGAATTATTGCCGGCTCATCGCCGATACTGGCTTTAAAATTTTCAATAGCATCAACAGTTCTGCTCAATTCACTGGCTCTGCTCCTTAATTCCTCCAAAGCCTTGTCCTTCTCCGCAATAATGGCCTTGAACTCCTTTACTTTATCCCCCCATCTTTCTTCTATAAGGCTATCCAAATCAGCCTCCCTGCTCTCAATACTTTCTTCACGTCTTTCATTCCTGCGTTTCTGCCTTTCAGCATTTTCCCTTGATTCTTCAACCTTCTTCTGTGTTTCCTCCAATTCCCTAAGTTTTGTATCATACTCATTAATTTTTCTTTGAAGTTCGTCATTTCTTGCATCAACAGCTCTGTTTTTTTCGACAATATCGGCATCCGTGCTGGCATTTAAGCGTTCACGACGTTCCTGTGCTTCTTTTTCTGCCTCACTCCTTATTCTGTCGGCATCCTCCTGAGCTCGCGTTCTGATAGCATTTGCATCTTTGCTTGCTTGGATTCTTCTTTGTTCAATTTCACTCGCAAATATATTTTCTAATTCCTCACGCCTGGAAGAAATCATTTCAGATATTTTTCCCAATACTGCCGTGCGTTCTTTGGATAATTCCTCGTCAAGTGCCATCTTTTTCGCAAGTTTATCTTTTGCAAGATCATCCTCTTGCCTTCTTTCAGCCTCTGCAACCTTGCTTTCTCGTCTTATTACATTTACTTCCCTTTCAGAAACAGTCTTTTCTCTAGCATTCAGTTCTTCTTCGCGCTTTTTCAATTCTGCCTCTCTTGCATCAATGGAGAACTTTTTAGCTTGAAGATTAATCAATTGCTCACTAATGTTGATATCCGTCTCAGTCCCAGAAATATCCTCCTGGGTATTAACAATTGCCGACTTGTCCTCTGATTTCATCTGCTCTTCCTCCGCATTAGAACCCACTACATCTACTGTAGAATTCATTGCATTCTCTTCATTGACCATTGTAATACCCTCCTAATATTTTTAATATACTTATGACGTTTTCTCTCAACTCTGAAAGTTCCTCCCATGACAAAATTAAGGAAATGTCATTTGCATGTTTCCTGAATTCTAATATATTGTCAACGACACGAACAATATTTTGCGCTTTTAACAAATCAAGTTCCTTATGAGGCAAGTAAGATATAAGAACCAAGAATTGAGCTCCTAATGTCATCTTATATCCTCTTCGTGCTGCGTTATATCTTTCATCCCGAACCGTTACAATTGATCTGGGAAGCTTGCACCCAAGCAGCTCCTCGTCCCTTTTTATGCACTCTTCCTTTGACAGCCATCTTTTTGATACAAACCGCTTGTTTTCATCGTAAAACGCCGTCTGCAAAATTCTGTATAAGATCTGAATAAATTCATACGGTGCTGGCAGATGATCCGCATCCTTGTCTGGAGAAATTCTTCTGAAATCAGCCTGAATTCCATCATCCAATGATGTAAACAAAAGGCTGCCCATCGCTTTTTCGCATTCAATTGTTGCCTTTAATCTTTCATTTGATATATGTTCAGTTTCGTGTATATAAGACCTGTCAACATCAATATCTGGCAATATTGTTTGTATAATGTCAACTGCGTGCCCGTGCATTTCTTCTATATTGACATCATCTGCTTTAACCGTCGAATCATGCCGTAAGTCCGCCGCAATTTTTCCCACATAATTTATGAACGAAACAAATCTGCTATCATGCGAAATCAGCAGCTTCAATTCACTGTCATCATACTCACTGGCTGAGACAATCGACATTGGCAAGACCATCTGCATAGATGGAATTGTATTCCCCGGATCTCTATAAATCATTTCAGCTCTATTTCCATCAAAGTTCCCCAGAAGATTAATGCAGTTGTCAATATTGCCCAGCCCAATTTTTCTAGAGAAATTTTTTATTGTTTCAAAATTTTCATAAGTCTTTTGTGTCTTAAATATTTGCAATACTGCGTCTGATATCGGATATCGTAATGAAAAATAATGGAATGACCATTCGAGCATACTGTAGCAATTTATTATTGCCTGTCTCTTTTCTTCTGCACTTTGCCTTATATCATCCAGCCGGGAATCTTCTGTTAATGGATGAATATACTTTTCCATTTCCTTGTTATACCGTACAACTTCAGGGTATTTTCCTACATACTTGTTTTCAGAACTATCTTGCTTCAAAGCGTCAATTACATTCATCTGAACTGCTTTGCTTTTAACACGCATAATTAAATCTGGATTTGAACTTTTTATAAATTCAAACAATCCATCAATATTAGATACAAAGCCATCCGACACAAGCAGTTCCTCCGTATTTCCCATCTGAACTGCCGTTTGCATATGGAAATAAATATCTTCGCCTCTGGTTGATTCAATCCCATAATCATTAGCAAGAAGGATTTTATTCTGCTTACGCTTCGCCGCAAGGCGATTGTATTTGTTTATTGCATTTTTGATGGTTATCTGGGGCAAAATCGACAATCTGCTACCATTGTTTTTTTCGCGTATACATATGCCTTTTATCCTTTTTTGAGCTCCTATGCTCCCAAATCCCAATGTCAAACTAGATGCATCAAAATCCACCACATCCTCTGTCACAAAATTCCCAACGTAAATATACGGCAATACAATATCACATCCATTTACAACAAAAAGTTTTGCTGTCTGATACTCTACCTCATCCTGCAATGTTCTTTGCTCGTCAAGCTGTTTTTCTCCTACTTCAGATAAAGTATAATTATCTTTGAGGAGACCTTTCTCGCTTAACCTTGTAACAATAAAATTAACAAGATCCTTTTCCATGCAAAGAATATCTGCCAGCTCAGAGATCGAACACTTTTTCAGCTTGATCATCCTGAGAATAGTTTCTTCAAAAATATCTAAAACTCTTTTTTCAAGACCACTCAATGGAAGTTTTAAATCATAGCTTGTACACTGCACAAAAACATTTGCCGGTCGTCCCAGTGTTGGCACATTGAGGAACAAATTATTCATTTTATCAGTATGCAATAAACTGATAACCTTAGGCTTTGCCATTTATAACTTCTCCTTCCCTTTTTGCCAGTTCATAAAGCGCCTTCATTGCAGGAACACACTTATCTGCAACATCACACCACGTCTCACCAACAAAAATGTTCGAATCACCCACCACGACAAGCAGTCTTTTCTGGCGGCTCAATGCCACGCAGAGCCTGTTCTCGGATGTCAAAAATCCATATACGGACATACCTAATTTATCAATATATTTCTTCCAATTTGAATAGGTTTCCGAATCCTTGCCCACATCATCCAAATCCATATTCAACAAATCATAATTTACATCTGGTGCTTTTTTATGACTTCTGACAACCGAAAGAAAAATAACATCAAATTCCATTCCTTGAAAAGCATCTACACTGCCTACTCTGACCCTATCTGCATAAACACCAAGTTTCTTTTGAATTTCCTTGACCTGCGCACTATAAAAAGTAATGATGCCATACTTTAATTCTTTTTTTTGCCCGCCATCATCGTAAGTTCCTTTGCCAGACTCAAAAAATTCTTTAATTTTGCTTGCAATGACATCCGCTTCACATTGCCGAATTCTGCTGGTTCCGTATTTTTCTTCATTGCCTATAGAATTCTGCAAATCAATCCAAACAAGTGGGGTATTAAATAAATTTTGTTGGAATTTGTCCGCAGATAATGGCGACTTAAACCCTTCATCATATCTGTCATAAAACTGTCTTGAAACAAATTCCCCTAACAAAGGATGCATCCTGTACTGAGCATCGAGAGTAATGGTTCTCTCAACTTTATCCTGCAAATACAGTTCCTTTGCTTTTTGCATTAAATACTCAAACATACTGATTTTAACAACATCTTTGCCTACTGAGCCATCAATACTCTGCATGTTCTCAAAAATCTCATCATTATATATATGCGGCAGTTGTCTATGGTCGCCAACCAATATTATTCTTCTTTTCCCTTGTGCCATTGGCACCATAAGATCCCCTGGGTTAACTCTTGCAGCTTCATCAATAATAATCGTGTCATATGTTGGATGACCATCATTGTCCGATATCTCTTTAGCCCTTTTTATTGCTACTCCTTCACTTTGCTGGGTAGTTGCGGCAAACACAAAATTGTATCCAACAACAGATTCCCTAATTCCAGTAATATTCCCCTCAAGTTCATTCAAAAGATTGTAGAGTATCTCATCCTCCTCATTTTGGGGATTCCGCATTGCCTGAGATATGCGACCATACACCTTAAGCACATCTTCCCGTGCCTTATCCACGCTGTAAGTTGGCTTTGGTTTACACTTTTCGATAAGAAACTTTTTAACATATTCTATGTCCTGCAACAAATCTTCAGGAATATCCTCGCCTGAAAAATCCGCCGCTCTCTCCAATACCGTCATGATTTTTTTATTTTCTTCCACTTTACGATTAATTATCGGTTCAAGCGCTTCCAAGAGATCGTCTGCTGTCATTGAGCCATCATCCTTAAATCCAACGGATGATGTCCTTAATCTATATATTTTGGTCAAAATATCGCTGTTGTTTGTCCCTTCATTAACCTGAAGATCATCAAGCAAAAAATTGATTTCCTCATTTATGTCATTATCCAGACATATTGCCTGCGCATACTTCAGAAAATTTACTGCATTCACTTTACTTGGCGTCATTATGTACATATCTCTAAGTCTGAGCAATTTTTTTTGCTCCAAAGTGGCATTCACATTGGGATTTCGTTGTATTAACCTATCTTTATAATCATCGCACCATCTCTCTATGGCTTTTTCCATCGAAAGATCATTTTCTCCCTGTGTTCCAAATTTTATTGTAGGCAATGAATTAATGCTAAGTCTTTCAATAACATTACGAACCGCATCATGTTGAAAACTCGTAACAAGTACTTGCCCCTTAACATCTTTACGTTTATCTGCTATTTCGTTCAAACGCTCAATAATTGCCGTAATTACTGTTGTTTTACCTGTACCCGGTGGTCCTTGAATAATTGCAATATCCGGAGTATTCAATGCTATGTCTATGGCTTTAACCTGTGTGGATGTGGGGTCATGTGTAAAAATCTTTGATTTCACAAAAGGAGAAAGTGGATTGATTTTTTTCACCTCATGTATATCTACGAACTCGCTTGACACACGCCCTTCAAATATTCTTCCAAGCGCAGGGTTGGCAGATTCAGCATTTGCAATTAAATCTCTTGCCGTTTCTCTTCTTAAAATCTGCTGCATTTCACCATAAATATCCAAAGAAGCAATACCTTCTGGGATCTCTTCATCCTCGCCCAATTCTATTATAATGTATCCATTTTTATCTACTCGTTTTACGTGTTTCGATACTATAGATTTTCTGCGAATATTGATACTGTCCGCTGCCATGAAGTATTCTTTAAATTGTATCCATGTCATACTACTTTCCTGTATATAAACAGGTACATTTTCTGAAAATAGGATATTGTCACTGTTGGAAATTAGTGAAAGGGATTCCTCAGTCAACCCAATTGGCATTATGACCACTCCACCCTCTGTTCTTGAAATATTTGCTCTATTTATAGAGAAAGCACCTACCTTTCTGGTCTTTTCGAGAAGGAAATCCCCTTCCAGTTTTGTGTACTGATCCCAGATATCAATATACCCAGAAGTGTCACTTAATTCCCGCCTGACTTTTTCAGACACATAGCGATCTCCATCCTTGAAGGATATTTCTCCAATATTAAGTGAAAGATTGGGAATATTTGCATTTACAGTGTCAATCTTCTCAGCATAAAGGAACGCATCATCCCCTACCATCTTTTGGCAGACGCTAAGCGAATAATCTTTGCCAAAGATTTTCATTTTCTTACCACTAACATCTTTCACAAAATCATCCGGTGAACTCACATTTTCTTCTTCTAAATTCGCATCATCCAAGGAATCTTCCAAGACCAATGTCATATCCTCGTCTTCTTTTGCAGCAATCAAAGTATCATCAAACAGATAATTGCCGCTTGTGTATGTATAGCAATTAGATGTCCCATTTGAAAGGACAAAATTCTGCCTTACCGATTCTTCAAAATCTTCCGATCTTCTGTTGACTAAACGTTTCTTGATCAGGGTATCCTTTACTTTTTCGCTGAGGATTACATTCGTCTTCTTATCTACTTTTGATGTGTAAAAAAATACAATATGCAGATCAAATTCAACAGATCCGTTTTTTAAAGGACTTATACGAGCAAGGTTATAGTTGTTCTGACGCATACGATCAAGAATCATTCGTGCGTCAGAACTATCCTTAAATTTAAACTCATAATGTGCATCCCCAGAAATGAATTGAAAAGAATCTATTCCCTGAGCAGACACAATGCCCTCGACCGCTATGATTGGTTTCGCAATGTTCAGTCTGCATTTCAGCCCTGAAAACGTACTGTCCCTGTTCGTCTTAAACTCATCCAGCTTCATTTTATTACCACCTCTATATTTACTGCGAACCGCTTTTTAATGCTCTCCGCCATGATTTCGCATTTTTTTGGGATAGAAACCTCGCCATATGCCGAAGTAAATCCTCTTTTATTTACATTGATTTTAAAATCATATTCATCATTCATATCGTAAATAACAATCCCGTCTTCCTTTTGTTTCATATAAAATGCCGTCTTGTTAACATTGCTCCCATTCACACCTTCCAGTATTCTCAATGGAATGGCAACCTCACTGGGCTCCGTCAGCTCATGACAATATTCCCACACTTTTATGCCATTTTTATATGATGTGAGCGTTATCACAATAGGATCAGCATCGCACCACGGGCAGGAACATGAAGAATAGAAATAATAATCCATTCCACATTTAGGGCATCTTATTATATGATCAAGCGTTTCAGCCAGAACCTCGCACCACTCAAACATTGTCGTTCTTGTGGATTTTTTCTTTTTCCCTTCAGCTGAAAATGTTCTGTTAAAATATTTCATCAATCTGGGACTTATAACATAATCAGCCGGCATTCCCTTTGACTCGTCGCCCGGATGATTGCTATCGTCTTCTACATCATATATCCAGGGAAATTCGCCTGAATAAGCTCTATCTTGGGAATCATCTGCAAAATCATCGTCAAACCCCTCATCTAATAACGCCCCGACAAAGGGGTGATTCCATGTCAGATTCCAAAAAAATGAAACAGCAAAGGAATAACAGTCTGAATAAAATGTGCTCCCTTTTCCCCATAAAATTTCCGGAGCTGCATATCCAAGAGTATAGTATCCGCCATTTTTAACCGTGTAACTCTGAAAATTAATATTATCAGCATCTATCAACCACACGGCATTCGTGTCCTCCGTTGATATAAAGAGATTATTTGCGGAAAGATCACAATACACAAGTCCTGACGCATGTAACATCGAAAGAACAACTGCACTTTTAAAATAGGCCTCAATCCGTCTCCTTAAGCCGCCGGAAACTATATACTGAGTAAAATCTCTTGCACATTCCTCATTCTCCTTCCGGATAGATTCCAGCCACGCATTGGTGTAGTCCGAATCAAAATCAAATTTATACGCAAACGCATCTTCAAAGGATTCCATCTCATCCAGTAAAGTCATTGTGTAGCCAACATATTGTCTCAGAGTAACCTGTGGGAGCGTGATTTCTATGTTTTCCGGCAACGGAAGGGTTCTCAAAAAATTAAATTTTTTATTTTCTGATACATTTTTTGAATATCCCATATTTTCCCTATCAAACACAAGTTTGACAGCAATATTGGGATTCTGTGTTCTGTAAACCGCCCCCTGACCTCCTCTGTTAATTTCCTTTGTTAAAGTATGCTTATATCCATTGATATCTTCAACGATGTCATTCTTCATCATCTTTCCTCCACCAAGGCAAATGCCAGCGTCTTATCGTCTGCACCCGGCCAATCCTTCAACCAATCCTCAATTTCCTTTATCATTTCTTCCTCTGTATAAGTTCTGTATTCTTTAATAAAGTCTATGGTGAATCTTTTTATTTCATTTTCTGTCATATTTCCGATTCCAACCCCGTCGCTACACAGTATGCCCCCATAAAATTTTCTATACGGAAACTCAATGCACTGTATCTTTTCTTCTGCCAGATTTTCAGTGAGACAATCTGTTTCATTAGAGAAATAATCTTCCTTCTGATCAAATAATATCCTCACCTCATCATCTGCCCAAAATGCAACAAAACCATCTCCAAGTCTTACGGCAATTATTTTTTCTGAAAGCACAAGAAATATTAGCATAGTCGCATAACAATCTCTTATCCGTCTACCTCTAAGCTTATATAACCACTTCTCGTGAACTAGCCTTATAAATATTTCGGGACTCATATCATCGATTTCCTCCCGAAATTCCGATAGAATATCACAAGCGCTCTGGCACAGAGCCTCTGAACCTAATTCGGACAACTCTTTACTCCCAAGACCATCAGAAACAACAACAATATAAGCATTTCCAATGTTCCTACTTGCATAACAATCTTGATTTTTATTGTGATAACTACCCTTTATGGATATCCCGTTCAACAACATACTTACCTCTCCGTGTATGACATAGCCCGCAAGCAGGTGATTATATCCTGCGGCCTGAATATATTTTTATCATCTATAAGACTGCGTATTGCAGGAAAATTGCAATCACAACCTACCCCTATGCAGAAAACATTCTCTTTACCCTGCATACCTCTAACAGCCTTTTGGGTTTTTATTGATAATTCGCCATCCGAGAGTATTAGGATTTTCTCCCCCGTATGCTTATTCACAAACTCCGTAATATCACCTTCAGAATTTACATCCTGAATGCGAAATTCAGCCAAATCATTTAAGCACTCAATTTTATCTCCCCACTGGTAGAGGAACAAAGTGATTGTCCCTTCTTCTTTTGAATAGCCTTTCGCTGAATTTATGATATATTTCATTATAGAAACTTTCCCATTTTCACTCATGCTTCCGGAACCATCCATTACGATATTAACGTTCATATTCATATGCACCTCAATCAATTCTATAAGGTCTGAACCATGCCATAATCTCAAGATTGTCTGCAAAAAAAGCCCGGTTTTCTTTCATTGATGCAGACCCATAGGAAGTATTTGACAGCAGACTGTTTTTTTCTTCTCCATTTAAGGCAAACCCTATTCTGTATTGAAAATCCTGCATCGGAATTCCGCTATTTTTAATTCGATTAAAGCTGTCAAAAAAAGCAATAAAATGATTCCCATATTTGTTCGCGTCGTCCCAATATACTTTAAAAGCCTTCCCAGCATCACTGGCTGCACCAAATTGTGGTGGTGGAAAGCCAATATCCTTCAAAGGATTACAGTTATCCATAATAACCAGTCTATGCCTATCGAAATAACAATCTTTAAATTTATCAATATACCCGGTAAGATCCATAAGCTGAATTATTCTTTCGTCATTTACTGGAACATGATTTTCCCCGATGTATATGATTTCATAATTCTCTAATGATACTGCTGCGGAATAGAGAATATTTTCAAGCAAATATCGTTTAAAAATATCGTCGTGACCGCATATCAACAAATTATTCTCTGATTTATCCCTAAAGTGGATAGCTATAGGTTCAGCAGAATAATTCATAAACTGCCCAAGCACAATGGAGCCTGGGGCAACAATCTTTTCAAAAGCATTTCTATTCATTTCAGGAAGTCGCTGCCCATCAAAAATTCTGTTATCTAATTTGATTCTTTCAGCATCACACGAACGCTGCAGCTGCTCAATCCTGGTCTCAATCAGTTCACTTTTCGCTTCCGGCACTGCAAACCTGACATTTCCGGAAAGGCTTCCCTGTGTAACATTCATTATCGCAAACGGAATCTCTAATTCCGATGCCGCCTCATTGTTTGTTGTAATTCCACCAAGAATATTCTTTGAATCCTCGGCAGAACACTTTAATGCTATCCGTCCTCCAAATTGGGAAAGGATTCCTCCCGTATCCAGATTTTTAAGAGATTGCGTAGACAGCACAATGTGAATACCACATGCACGCCCCTGTTTGACAAGCATCGTCATTTTTTCAATGGCAGATTCTTTTGTGCTTCCGGCAAACAACACCTGGAATTCATCTATAACCACCAGGACTCTTGGCATCGTTTCGACAGGATTTTTTAGCCGATAGGCCTGGATATCTTTGCATTTATTTTGTTTGAATTTTTTGAATCTGTCTTCCTGTTCTTTTATCAAATGATCCAATACTGTAATTCCATACTCTGTATCTGCTTCCACAGCAACCAATGCAGCATTAGGCAGCATTGGATCCGCATAACGCGAAAACTCTACTCCCTCTTTAAAATCAAGCAGATATACCACCAACTCTTCAGGGTTATAATTCCAGCACGCACTCATAATTAAATTATGCAGGAAATTTGATTTTCCAGAGCCTGTCGCACCCCCAACAAGGTAGTGCGGGGTTCTATCTCCTATATTTAATGTCACCTCTCCACCCCCGGATGTCGTATATCCTATAGGAAATGACATTTCCTTTTCTGAACTGTACGATACAATGCGACTATTTGCCAGCATCTCGTCAAATGAATACATGGAATTGCGTGTGTCAGATATGGATTTATTCAATTCGGTAAGCATACTGTCGAATTTCCCATCGTTCGGAAATTTCTCACCGACATTGGAAATCTCCAGATTTTCCAACAATAACAGTTCCGCTTCAAGGTTTAAAACTTTATGCAGGCGAACACTATTTTCAATGCATTTTCTGAGTTCTAATTCCGTGGATTTCATCCGGCTGTCTTCTGCCTCAAGAAGAAGTTCATTAAAAGAGAACAACACCAAAAATCCGCATTCCTCACTATGCATGATGAGCTTTCTAAACATTTCAAAGCATTCCGCATCCATTCCTTCCGGAACGCTCGTAAAAACAAAAATCTTATATGGCAGCACCTTCTTATAATTGTGCTGCGAAAACATACGCCTGTTGTATGAATCCCAATCAGGTGTATCATTCGTAATGTCAAATGCCCCCGAATATAAGCTTTGCATATAATCCATAACATTCTTTAAAGCATTCTTTAACTCATTGGGGTTTGTCATCACTTTTTTTTGAGGAAACAACGCTTCATTATCAAGAAGCCTGTTAAAATTCCAGACGGACTTCCCCAATCCAAAAGGATCAAAGATATAATACTGCTGCCTGTCTTTAGGAAGGGAAAACATAAGTCTGAGCAGAATTTTATGAAACAGCACAACCTGATCATCCTCACAGATATACATTGGTTTTTCAAAAGGAAATTTAAACATTCTCGGAACATATATGTCCAAATTTTCGTATTGAATTCGCATTTTCCCCAATGCCACTCTTCTTGGAAATCTGTATGTATCATTAATAAAAGAGGCATTCAGCTCATTTAAGGCCGGCTGCTTTTTCCTTATGGTCTGACATAATTTATCCAATTTTCTTTGATAGTCAAGGATGCTTGCATGAAATGCCTCAACAATTCGTTCCTTCCGATGCCTGTATTCAGCATACTCCGATGTCACAATATGACCATTCTCGTTTTTAAACGCCGCATTGAGGTTGGAAAAATCCCTGTCTCTCCTGGATATTACATCATCTATACATTTAATAAGACCTTCAATTGTTTCCTGATTTTGCACTCTATCATCTCCCAATATTTATATTATGAGCCTCAATTCCATGGTCATCGCTTTAATCTGAGCCATTTTTGCTTCTGCAATTTCATATTCATGATGCAGTTTCTGTTCTTCCGTTTCCAAAGGATCCATTACATCATTTATTATGGATGCCCCAAAAGAATCTTTGACTATATTACCAAAGTACTCCTTTGTGTGCAGAACATTATTTATGGTATCCTCAAACATGTCTCTTCCCCTTTGACCTTACAAATTCTACGCAATCCCAATCAAGATCATCTTTATAAGGAAGCATTCCAAGCATCGGCGATCCCGCTTCCCTGACCTTCTCCCGAAGCCTGGTTTCCCTGTCCGAGGAAAGATCTTTGATATCTCTTGTACATACTGTACAGGAAATATCACAATCCAGATGTCCCTGCGCCTGTTTTTCCATATGTGCCAATTGCCCATAAAGATAATCTTTATGCCCGGCTTTCACCTCAATACCAAGGCTTCCACCTTCTCTGGCGCCCATTCCTTCACCCTTACCAAGTATGAGTGGTTCTTTCAATCCGCATAAAAGCATATCAACCCTTGTATAAGATCCATCCGGAAGATTTTCCCTGTGCTGTGTTTCAATCCTTGTACCCATTGGAAGAAAAGTCCTTATAACTAATTCTTCACACAGTCTTCCAACTATATTTCTCTTAATCTGCGTTAATGTGGCACTTTCCATCCCGGGAATCTTTAAATTCTGACTGTGCCGGTCTACTACTGCCCTAAAATCCATATCCGTTACATAAAGATATTCAAGTATCCCGTTTGTAACATTCTTGCTTGCGTTAAGCCTATCGCGTATCTTGTCCGGCTTAATCGGCTCATTCTCTTTCGGCTTCCAGCTATCCCATTCCAGTATTTCTTTTTTTGCTTCCGAAGAAATCTGCGACAAATACCGGCTTAAATCCTCATAAGCAAGCTGAAGCCTTTTCGATCCGACCAGAATTCTTTCTAAAATTTTCCCCTTGGAGAACCCAAACCTCATATTAAGAGTTTCACACATCTCTTGTGCTATATTTACACACTTCTGAGCCAGTTCACATCTATGTTCAATTCTTTGCCTGTGTTCAACGGCATTATTATATTCTTCAATAGCCTGTGCTAATTCCGGGGCTAATGCAGCGACTTCTGCTGTAGCGGCAGCAATTGCGACAGGATTACCTGAAGCAATTGCTGCTGCTTCATCAGCCAGTGCTTTTGCCATCCTGGCTTCAGCTTCAAGCTTTTTTGCAAGTTTAGCAGTCTCAACAGCTTTGCATACATTAAGGATATTATTACTTGTATTTAACTCATCTTCAGCTTCTGATAATACCTGTTGTACAATGCGAAGCCCCTCGGCACATTGATCTTCTGTATCTTTTTTTATTTGTGCCAGACTTCTTATTGTTTCTACAATCGCATCCAAATTTTTTACTTTAACAGTATCCACCGTTCCTCCAACTGCAGAATAAACAACATTTTCATCTGCCTAAATATGTGCTTAAGTCATCTGCCATAGTGCGCAAATGTGGTATCTGCTGTGCCGCATTTTCCTTGAAACTTGATAAAGCATTTAAAAGTTGTCTGTAATTTTCTTCAAAAGACTGTCTCTGCTGATCCTGCCATGTCTCTCCTAATGTCTGGAAAGCAGAATTCAGCCGATCCGTCTCTTCCGAAATAGTATTCAGATATGACTCAAGTGCGTTTGAGAAATTAACAATATCTTCCGGATTACCAATAGCCATAGCCATAACACATATCCTCCAAATCAAATGTATTCATCGTCATCATCCCCATCGGCTGACGGGTTGTTATCAAACTTTGCGGATGAAGGTCTAGGAATCGCATTAGGGTTCTGAGAACTAGCTCTAGTCGAGATTGACATCGTAATTTTCTTGAAACAGCCAGCTATATCTTTTGCTCCCTCTGCCATAAACACAAGAGTTGGATTACCTGTAAATTTCTCTAACATCTTCCTGTCAACATCGTTCCCTATAGCAACAGCAAATCTCTGACACCTTGAAGTTCTTCCATCTTTGATAAATTTGTCAAGCGGTCTTTCCCATGAATCATTGGGCATACCATCTGAAACAAGCACCACTGATGGAGTAGTGTAAATTTTTGACGGAGTTGTATCCTTATCTTCAACCATGTCCTTCGCCATAGTCAATGCTACCCCTAACGGTGTATTTCCACTGGCTTTGAACTTATTTATTCCTTTCTTCTGAAGATCTGTAACCGATGTATATGGTGTATGTAATATAACTTCATTCCCAAATGTTATGATAGAAACATCAATTATAGTCTCCTTTATTTGCTCATCCACAAATGTATCGACCATAGTCACAACAGAGTCATAAAGCTCATCAATTTTTTCACCACCCATACTTCCACTCACATCAAGCAGAAGAATAACAGGTAACTTCTTTGCCGCAGGTGCCTTGTAATTGTTTGGATTAAATGCCATATTGTTCCTCCTTTGCTAATGACCGTCTTCTTGTCACTTCTCTTTATTATCTACAGGGGAGATGAATTATCCCTCCCTTTATTAACTCCCCTGAAAGATTCACATTTTCCATATAACTTAGTGAAACCCCAATATCATTACTTGGATGTTGTCTGGTTCACAATAGTCAGTCCCAGACCGATAATTGCTGATGCGACTGAAACAACTTTGCTTGCCACCTTAAGAACCTTCTTAATATCCATAATCCATACCTCCGTTTGCAATTGTGTTGCATCTCTTTGTTGAATTAAGAATATCAAAACAGAGGAATTTGTTATGTAAAAAAACTGTGCGAACCAAAATTATTTCTTCGCATCGTTTTTTACACTGAATATCTTTTCCTTGCTGCAACCATCCGATTGTATATTTTTATCTGTATGCCACGTGGCTCAATCACTATCACATTACTTCCCAGAGACATTATATCTCTGAGTACTTCGGATTCATCAAATCTATAATAGCTCAGTTCCAATCTATATTTTTCCTTATCACTATCATAAACAGCCTTTCTGTCATAAAATGAAAAAAGTCTGAAACATCTTTCTATCACATGTTGGACTGGATCAACTTCTAACACAACTGTTTTTGAATTATTCCTCATGAACTCAATATATTCTTTTTCCAAGTCTGCCTTAGGTGTATTGTCACAAGACACATTTTTCATTGTGTCCAATCTTATTTTAATAAAGCGCTTATCCTCTGGTGAAAATGCGCACAACCTAAACATATCATTGACGAAAGAATATTCTAACTTGACTGGCCACACGCAGGAATTCTTGTACACATATTTCCCTTCATTTACATTATCAAACACAACCCGTCCAGAACATTTCAAGGCAGACAGAATCACTGCAATCTTTTTTAGTAAATCCTCAGATTTTTCACGCGAATTTTGATTTTTTATCTCAACATCACGCACGGACACTTCCATCTGATCATATGCAATATCCTCTATTTTCTTTAAAGTTTCCGCATTTATAAATCCGCCCGCATACGAAATGTCCGTAAGTGAGAACAGTGCTTCTTGTTCAATTTTATTAAGCCTTATTGGGAAACCACTTTTGAACATATATTCAAACTTCATGCCATTAAATTTAAAAATGGTAGACTCTCCTTCATTTTTTGAAAACAGGGCTTCATACAAAGGGTAGTCTAATTCTCCCTCATTCAAATCCATCATTGCTTTCTTTATATCGCTTTCAGTCAT
>CANSUS010000064.1 GCA_947650155.1 uncultured Lachnospiraceae bacterium | reverse complement strand
CAAACAACAAT
Source organism: uncultured Lachnospiraceae bacterium (assembly GCA_947650155.1). Lineage (GTDB taxonomy): Bacteria > Bacillota > Clostridia > Lachnospirales > Lachnospiraceae > RGIG3002. Next base: position 21,143 of record CANSUS010000064.1, on the reverse strand, counting down.
TTTCATTGTATTTCTCTCCTTATTTTTATTTATATATTCGCCGGGTATTATTTCAGTAAAGCTCCTGAAATAACCATTCTCTGAACCTCGCGAGTGAGGTTCTTATGAGAATGCGTAGATTATTTAAGCAATGCTCCTGAAATAACCATACGCTGAACCTCACTTGTTCCCTCATAGATCTCCGTGATCTTAGCGTCACGCATCATACGCTCTACTTCGTACTCTCTTGTATAACCGTAACCGCCATGTAACTGAACAGCCTTTGTTGTCACATCCATAGCCATTTCTGCTGCATACAGCTTAGCCTGTGCTGCTTCTACGCTGTAAGAAGTCTTGTGATCCTTTGTATACTGATCCTTTGTACATGCAGCCTTGTAAACCAACATCTGAGCAGCCTGTGCATTGGTTGCCATATTAGCAAGCTGGAACTGAGTATTCTGAAATGCGCCGATTGCACGTCCGAACTGTTTTCTTTCTTTTACATATTCCACAGTTCTTTCCAAAGCGCCTTCTCCAATACCAAGCGCCTGCGCTGCGATACCGATACGTCCGCCGTCCAGAGTATGCATTGCAATACCAAATCCTTTGCCCTGTGCGCCAAGCATATTCTCTTTCGGAATTCTGCAGTCTGTGAAGATCAGTTCATAAGTAGATGATCCACGGATACCCATTTTCTTTTCTTTTGTACCAAAGCTGAAGCCCGGTGTGCCTTTTTCTACAATAAATGCGGAGATTTCTTTTGTCATTCTGCCGCGTTTCTCAACCATTCCTGTAATAGCAAAGATCACATATACGTCTGCTTCTTTACCGTTTGTAATAAAGATCTTGGAGCCGTTTAATACCCACTCGTCTCCTTCCAGTACAGCTTTTGTCTGCTGTCCCTGCGCATCCGTACCAGCACCCGGCTCGGTTAAACCAAAAGCGCCTAATTTCTTGCCGCTTGCAAGATCCGGTAAATATTTCTGTTTCTGCTCGTCCGTACCATATGTAAGAATCGGATCACAGCACAGAGAAGTATGTGCAGATACGATAACAGCTGTTGTACCGCATACTTTAGCCAGTTCTTCCACGCACATAGCATAGGTTAAAATATCACATCCCTGTCCGCCATATTCCTTCGGGATCGGAATTCCAAGGAATCCGGCCTTTGCCATTTTTTCAACTGTCGCTCTCGGGAATTCTTCTGTTTCATCTACTTCAATTGCAAGAGGTTTTACCTCTTTTTCAGCGAATTCTTTAAAAAGAGCTCTCGCCATTTCATGTTCTTTGCTTAACGTAAAATCCATGATTTCATTTCCTCCATGTTAAATGTTATATATTTTATTGATCTTAAAACGCCTCACCAAAATCCTTCCTATTTGGAATAATCATAGAAGCCTTTTCCTGTCTTCTGGCCTAATTTGCCGCCGCGTACCATTTTTCTGAGAAGCGGATGAGGACGGTATTTGGAATCGCCTGTCTCTGCCTGAAGTACTTCCATGATAGCAAGCACAATATCAAGACCTACCAGATCGCCAAGAGCTAACGGTCCCATCGGATGGTTTGCACCAAGCTTCATAGCTGTATCGATGTCTTCCACGCTTGCTACACCGTCTGCATAGATGCCGATTGCTTCGTTGATCATCGGAATCAGGATTCTGTTTACGACAAAACCTGCCGCCTCATTTACCTGTACTGGAGTTTTTCCGATTTCCGTGGAGATGGTTTTGATCTTTTCCACTAATTCATCAGGAGTATTTAATCCTGCAATTACCTCTACTAATTTCATAACAGGCGCCGGGTTAAAGAAATGCATGCCGATCACCGGTCTGTCAAGTCCCGCACCAATTTCCGTAATGGAAAGAGAAGAAGTATTCGTAGCAAAAATGCAGTCTTTTTTGCAGATGTCCTGTAATTCTTTAAAAGTCTGTTTTTTAATGTCCATTACTTCAAGAGCTGCTTCTACAACAAGGTCGCAATCTGTACAAATTGTTTTTACGCCTGTTGTGATCTTATTTAAGATCGCATCTGCCGCTGCCTGCTCCATTTTACCTTTTTCTACTCTTTTGTTTAACCCTTTTGCAATTCTGTTTTTGCCGTTTGCAGCAAATTCTTCATTGATGTCACAAAGAAATACTTCATACCCTTCTGTCTGTGCAAATGCCTGTGCAATACCGGAACCCATTGTTCCTGCTCCAATAATACCTACTTTCATTTTTGCTCCCTTCTGTCCGCTTCTGCGGACCTTCCAATCAGGAGAGGTTGAAAGTGTATTTCTTTCAGCCTCATTCCTCCTGATTGCTTTACTGTTTGATTTATCAGCTGCTTAACGCAGTTATAATATTATTTATTTAAGAATGCTTCTACTTTTCTTTTTTCAAGGAAAGCAGCCATTCCTTCTTTCTGATCATAGGATTCAAAGCAGCCGCCAAATAATTTTTCTTCTATCACGATTGCTGCGTCCATGTCCACATCCAGACCTTCATTTATTGCTTTTTTACAATTACGTACAGCAATCGGCGCATTCTTTGCAATGCCCGCCGCCATTTTCTCTGCCGCCGGCATCAGCTCAGGAAGCGGATAAACAGCATTTACAAGACCAATTCTAAATGCCTCGTCAGCTTTAATATTTCTTGCGGTATAAATCATCTGCTTTGCCATACCTGCACCTACCAGACGGGCAAGTCTCTGCGTTCCGCCAAATCCGGGCGTAATGCCAAGTCCAACCTCCGGCTGTCCAAACACTGCATTTTCAGAGCAGATCCTGATATCGCAGCTCATGGAGATCTCACATCCGCCTCCAAGTGCAAAACCGTTCACTGCTGCAATTACCGGAATCGGAAAAGTCTCTAATTTACGGAATACATCATTTCCTTTTTTACCGAAAGCCTCTCCCTCTGCTTTGGTAAGAGAGCTCATCTCTCCAATGTCCGCGCCTGCAACAAAAGATTTTTCTCCTGCGCCTGTCAGAATCAGACATCTGACTTCGTCAAGGTTAACTGCATCCAATGTTTTATCAAGTTCGTCTAAAACAGTGGAGTTCAAAGCGTTCAACGCTTTTTCACGGCTGATGGTAATCACACCTACCGCACCTTTTTGTTCGTATAAAACAAATTCCATGATCCGTTTCCTCTCTCTATTTTATTTTTATGTTTCCGCACAGATACTTTGTATGTAGTTTGACACGCACTGGAAAAGCCGCGCCTTCTTTCTTTCAAAAAGTGCCGTCATAAAGGCGGCACTTTTATGCATTTCTCTGCACACGAAACGACTTATCACCGCTGACGTGGTTGGTCTGAATTATGCTTCATATTTTTTTACGATTGTTGAACAGCCCATACCGCCGCCGATACAAAGCGTTGCAAGACCTGTCTTGGCATCTTTTGCTTCCATTTCATGAAGCAGGGTAACTAAGATACGGCATCCTGATGCGCCAACCGGATGTCCGAGTGCAATTGCACCGCCGTTAGGATTGAGCTGTTTCTCCACATCGATTCCCAGATCTCTTCCTACTGCGACAGACTGTGCTGCAAAAGCTTCGTTTGCTTCGATAATATCAAAATCTTCAATTTTCATGCCTGTCTTGGCAAGTACCTTTTTGGTAGCTGCAACAGGTCCGATACCCATCACCTCAGGTCTTACGCCTGCAAGAGCGCCTGCTACCCACTCAGCCATAGGTTTTACACCTAATTCTTTTGCTTTTTCTTCACTCATTACGACGATTGCTGCTGCGCCATCGTTAATGCCTGATGCGTTACCAGCCGTAACGAAACCGTCTTTATTGATCGGACGAAGTTTTGCAAGGGCCTCCTTCGTAGAACCGTGGCGGGGACCTTCATCTACTTTAAATTCAATCGTCTCTTTTTTCTTCTTTACGCTTACCGGAACAATCTCTTTTTCAAATGCGCCGGAATTCTGAGCTGCTTCCGCTTTCTGCTGGCTCTTTAATGCAAACTCGTCTAATTCTTCACGGGTAAGTCCCCATTCATTGCAGATATTATCCGCCGTCTGAATCATGTGATACTGATTAAACGCATCCCATAATGCATCATTTACCATTGTATCCACCAATGTACCATTGTTCATTCTATATCCGAAACGTGCATTAGGCAGTGCGAAAGGCGCCATAGACATATTCTCCATACCGCCTGCAACTACTACATCCGCTTCTCCTGCCATAATCATCTGCGCTGCCATATTGACACAGTTAAGACCGGAACCGCATACTACGTTAATGGTAACTGCCGGTACTTCAATCGGAAGACCTGCGTTAACGGATGCCTGACGCGCTACGTTCTGTCCAAGACCCGCCTGAATAACACATCCCATGTACACCTGATCTACTGCTTCCGGAGAGACGCCTGCTCTGTTTAATGCTTCTTTGATTACGATAGAACCAAGTTCTGCTGCCGGAGTTGTGGAAAGACTTCCTCCCATTGTTCCGATTGCGGTACGGCACGCACCTGCTAATACAACTTTCTTTGCCATTTTTTTATCCTCCATACTCTCAAAATGCCTTGTTTACGGGCACCGCAATGATTGTTATTTTTTTATCATTGCAATTGGTTTTATTTTATCATAGGGGCTGTACTTTTGCAATGTGTATTTCAAATTTATTTCCCTGTTCTCCGCAATAAATCAGATTTCCCCCGTGTTTTTCCATAACCGCTTTGGCGATGGCCAGTCCAAGTCCGGTTCCGCCTTTCGTACTCCTCGTGCTCTCTCCCCGGACAAAGGCGGTAAACATTCTGTTTCTCAATTCTTCACTTATGGGTTCTCCGTCGTCTTTCACCCACAAATGCACTGCCCCTTCCTGTTCTTCTAAACATATTTGTATGATATTCCCTGTCCGGTTATACTTTTTAGCATTGGTGAGCAAATTGCTGATCACTCTGGACAGAAGCGCTTCGTCCCCGTTTACATAAACCGGCCTTTCAGGAATCTCGATTAAAAACGTAAAGCCCGCTTCTGTAACCTCTTCATAAAATTCTGCGCAGACACGCCTCGTCAGTTCCGCGATATCCGTTTTTTTCAACTCTAACACATAATCCGCGCTTTCCATTTTAAGCATGGTAAAAAGATCCGCCGCCATCTGATCCACACGGTCGGCCTTGAGCGCAATCGTCCGGTAATATTTTTCTTTTTCCGCCTCCGGAACCATGCCTTCCTGCAGGGCAAAGGCATAACTTTTAATCGTAGCGACCGGCGTCTTAATATCATGAGACAATTCCAGAAGCATCCTGCTGCGGCTCTGGCTCATCTTTTCATTTTCCGTCTTTTGCGCATAAAGTTCTTTGGTCATACGGTTAAACGCTTCCTGTATTTCTACAAACTCTTTTTCCGTCTGCATGGAAAGCGCCACCTTTTCTTCTCCCTGCTCTACTCTTTTCATTCCGCTTATCAAATTCCGAAGGGGTTTATGTATCTTTCTTGAAATATAAAGGCTGACAAAAAATATATCCGCCGAAAGCAGAACCACCAAAAGAAGCCCCATCCGCTTTCCAATATTGGGAGAGAAAACAAACATGGAATCTATGTCAAAGTTGTAGGAAATCGTATAGGCATTTACCGGATAAAAAATCAGATAAATGCCTCCTTTTTTTCTCTGCCAATACAGATAATACTGTTCATTTCCTGCTTTCAGATCCGTCCATTCCAGCAAAAGTTCCGGCGTATACTGCATTGTATCCGTTTTTTTCTCTCCGTATATCCGGCATACTCTGTAATCTTCATCCAGTTCCTCTATCCAGCCGCCAAGCGTCTTCACTCCTTCCGCTCCGGGATAGAGAATTTCTCCATTTTTTCCTGATGCAATTCCCGGAAATTCAAAATTCTGCGGAATATACACTTGAAAAACCAAAGTTGTAATTCCCACTGCAATCACAATTAAAACAGCAAAAAAGGAAAAGACAATATAACTTATGATCAGTTTCCAAAAAATGCTGATTTTTTCACTCGTTTTCTTTTTCACACTTATAGCCTAATCCTTTCACTGTTCGTATAATAGCCGGCTTTTTGGGATCGTCTTCAATTTTATTACGCAGATTGCTGATATGCACCATAACCGTACTGTCATCCTCCATATAGGTCTCTTCCCATGAATAATCGAAAATCTGCTGTTTGGTATAAATGCGCCCCGGCGTTTTCATCAAAAGCTGTAAAATCTTAAATTCCGTTTTGGTCAGCGAAATTTCCCTGCCGTCTTTTTTCAGCGTCCCTTCCAGCAAATTCAGTTCCAGACCGCATCCCTTTACTATTTCGCTTTCCTCTTCCCTTTTTTCCTGATAATCATAACACCGTCTTAACTGCGCCTTGATCCTTGCGACAACTTCCAGCGGGTTGTAAGGTTTTGTAATATAGTCGTCGGCACCCAATTCCAATCCCAGAATTTTATCATAATCTTCCGTTCTTGCCGTCATCATCAGCGCAGGAACTTTACTCTTTTCCCTAATCCTTCTCAAAACGCCAAATCCATCCATTCCCGGCATCATCACATCCAAAAGCACCAGATCGGGATGACGCTTTTCAAACAGATTCAGTGCAGATATCCCGTCAGCAGTTTTGATCAGTTCCATATTTTCTTTCTCGACAAATAATTGAAGCGCGTCCAAAAGTTCCACTTCGTCATCTGCTGCAAGAATCACAAATCTTTTTTCTCCCATGCCTCTCCCCCATACTGCCTGCACTCCCGCAGATTTCATCTATGTTTCTTATCCTTCCAGTATAGCACAAAAAACAAATGAAGAAACGGTTATCTGACCGCATCCTTCAAGAACTCATCCAACCCTGTCTTTCCTGAATATTTTTCCTGCCACCCATCGTATATCTGATCTAACAGCATACATTTCATCATACCCAGTTTGTAATATTTTTCGCTGCCATTCCGATACTCAAATTCCGACAGATACGCCGTTTTCCATGCCGTCTCATTTTCCAGTTCTCTGTACGCCATACTTTCCACATATCTTGCGCTGCCTTCATAATTTTCCAGAAAATATTCCATTGCTTTGGCCTCTGAAGTCAGTTTTTCTTCCCTTTTTTCTGCTATTTCCAAAGCTTTGACAACAAGTTCTTTCTTTTTTTCCGGCTGTTTTGTCTGATATGCTTCTGTCAGAAGCAGCATTTCTTCTGTAAAAAGTTCTCTCAGTTCCCTGTCGGAATCCACTTCTTTTACGATAATATCCTCCCTTGTATTTTCATCGTCAACTCCTGCCTGTGCCATCAGTTCTTCCACATCTTCTATCCCGTTTTCCGCCTGCCATGCGTGAAAAGCTTCATGCCAGATGGTAGCGACATGGCTGCTTTCACTGTATTCACTTTCAGAAAAGGCAAAACTTCCTTCCTGCATCCCCTGTTCATAACTGTCCAAAGTCCCCAGCGCATCAAAAAGTCCTGAAAACTGTTCATATGTAGGAAGAAGTACCTGCCACTGCCCGTCTGCCTCCACTGTCGTTCCCGCAAAGACATCCAATTGGGCTTTTTCTTTTTTTATGAAAATATGATTTTCTTCGTCCGCTGACGTATCCACCGACGCCACATAATCGCAGTTTCCATTATAAAAACGTACTTTCACCGTTTTTAAAGAAAAGTTCTCAAACCCAAGCTCCCGCATTGTTTCATCCAGTGCCAGCGCCTCCCGGTAAATGGTTATGTTTTTCTCGGACAATCCATACTTTCCCGTGACGATACTTCCGGCTGCCAGAAAAATTCCCATTGCTGCATATATGATTTTCCATGCTTTCATAATTTTAATTTCTCCTTCCTATGCTTCTTTCTTCTTAAAAATAAAAAGTCCTGATGAAATCACCCATAAAGCAAACAATCCAAACCAAACCAGATGCAGATCTACCCTTTCTCCAATAATCAGATTGTACGCCTGCTTCTGAAGCCCGTTCAGATCCGGTATCACTTTTAACAGAAACGACATGGACGCACTGCCTGCCCCTCCTACCGCGTTTTTAAATATTTCCAAAAATCCATGCAGAACTCCGAATCCTGCAAACAAAACAGCCAGAATCCCCACCGCCATAGAAGGCAGGCAGATGCTGAGTACGCTGACCAATAAACTCACTATAGATACGCTGACTGTCAAAATCAAATAAGCGGGCAGCATTCTCACAACATAGGAGGCATGTCCCTTTGCCACTGCATAGCCGGCAAGCACCATATATAAAAACGCTGCAGAAAATGCCGTTGCCAGCACATTGGCCGCTGCCAGACCGGCATGATATTCCGCCTGTCCAATCCCCCGTACCCAGACCAAATGGCTGTTACGGCGTTCATATTCTTTGGGAATGGTGCGAAGGCTTAGTACCACCGCTAAAAGGCAGCTGATTACGTGAATCAGTACATGCATAACCATAAACATATTCCGGAAACCGACTAACGGCTCCCCGTTCATCGAGATACTGGTACTGTCACTGCTGCACAATAATATTAAAAGAATACCGACCGCCACTACAATATAGAGTTCCTTTCTTCGTATCCGCTCCTTCAGCGCATTTTTCATAATTGTTATCATCTATAAGCTCCTTCCTTTTCCTGTAACGATATTTTCGGCGCAAGACTCCGTATTTCTTTTTATGCTCCTACCGCTTTTATAAAAATCTCTTCCAGACTGTTTTCCTTTTCAAAATCCTCTTTTTTAAACCGCTGCATAACTTTTCCCTTTTGCATGATAATTCCTTCATCACACACTTTTTCCATGTCATTTAAAATATGGGAATTCATTAAAATTGTCTTTCCCATTTTTTTCATTCCTTTAATCAGATTCAGCATCTCGATCCTGCCCATAGCGTCCAATCCGGCGCAGGGCTCGTCTAAAATAAGGGCATCCGGGTCACCTAACAACGCCTGGGCAAGCGCCAGTCTTTGCAGCATTCCTTTAGAATAAAACCGGATTTTTGTACTATCGTCTTCCAGCCCTACCAGCGTCAGCAATTTTTTACCTGTTTCCCTTTGTTCTTTTTGCGGTATTTTCTGTAATGCCCCATAATAGGAAAGCACCTCCATTCCCGTTAAAAACGGCGGAAAATAGGGCGTTTCCGGCGAATAGCCGATAACGGTATTTGGGGGAATCATGATTTCCCCGCTGTCTTTTTTTACCAGATCCAGAATCATTTTAATGGTAGTGCTTTTTCCCGCGCCATTACTGCCAAGAAGGGCAAATACCTCCCCTTCTTTCATTGTAAATGACAAATTGTCCACTACCTTTTTCCCTTTATAAGATTTTGAAAGATTGGATATTGTTATCATTTCTTTTGTCCTTTCTGCTGATTATTTATTAATATCAGCATAAAGCATGTAATTAAAGACAAAATAAATGCAACCTAAAGTTAACCTAAAGATTGCATTTCACCTATATAGGTACGGATCTCTTTACTCTGCCGGCTGACTGTTTTCTTCCATCATGAATTTTCGTTTCCATTCTCTTGTGTCTCCCACCTTTTCCACTTCAGAACGATTCTTATATAAGAATTTTGCAAGCTGATAACAATCAATCCAAATTTCATTTCCGGCAGCTCTGCGTTCTTCATCAAAAATCAATTCAATGCCTACATGAAGATGCGTCACTTTAATGTTATTTACATTTTCTTTTGTACTATATCCGGTATGCCCCATATATCCGATTACATCCCCCGCCGTCACAGTGCTTCCCTCTTCCAGACCTTCTGCATATGGATAATTCTGCCTTAAGTGGGCATAATAATAATAACGTTTTTTATCGAAACTGCGGATGCCAATTCTCCATCCGCCATACTGATTCCAGCCGATCGCTTCTACAGTACCTGATTCAATGGCTATGATCGGCGTCCCAATCTGTCCCATCATGTCATGCCCCAGATGAAGTCTTTTATATCCATAACTTCTGGAACTTCCAAAGTCATCATAATCACTGTATTCAAAGCCCTTGGCAATCGGGGAAAAGGCTTTTAATCCATAACGCTCCTCCCATACCATTTCACCGTTTTCATTCTGCTTCTGGATTTTATACTCGCCAACATAAGCGGAAAGTACTGCCGAATATGCCTGATAATAGTAATCATAGTATTTTAGTTCTTTTCCTTCCTCTGCAATTGTCGTTTCACCCGTTTTTACTTTCTCTACAATTTTATCCATTTCTTTTTCCATATTTCCTTTAAAATTGCCTCCTGTTTTAGCAGCAATGTAGGCAAGCAGTTCTATCCAGTCAATATGATTTTCTTCTTTGTAGGTCGCAACATCTATCTCATATGCTTTACATAAGGCTTCATAGGGGACATTAAAATCTACCCATTTAATGCTTTCCCCATCTCCCAATGCGGCCACCGTCTGCAATTTTTTCTGATACAGAAAAAAAATAAGACACATTCCGCATATCAGCATTAAACATATGGGAATGAGCCTTGCAGCTTTTTTATATCCTGCCTGTGATTTCACGAAAACCCCCCTGTTACTTAACAGTCTGCACTCTTTTTGGGACAATCTGCGCCCTTTTATGTCCGTTTTTATATCAGTGCAGTTCTACATTCTTACTTAATTATATTAAAGGCGGCCTCCGGATATGAGTGCATCCATTCATCGAAAAAACACAAAAAAAGAACCGCAATTCATCATTACGGTTCCGTTTCTTTATTATTTCCATTCTTTCTTATAACTCCGGTTCGATCAGTCCGTAGGTATTGCCTTTTCTCTTATACACTACATTAACTTCATCTGTTTCCGCATTACAGAATACAAAAAAGTTGTGTCCCAAAAGTTCCATCTGAATGCAGGCATCCTCAGGATACATCGGCTTAATATCAAATTTCTTACTGCGGACAATTTTGATCTCTTCTTCATCCATATAATCTTTTTCGATAAAATCCTGACGGAAAAATGCTGCCGCCTGCTTCTTGTCCACTAATTTATTCTTATATTTCTTAAGCTGTCTTTCTATGATTTCTTCCACTAAATCAATGGAAACGTACATATCATTGCTTACCTGCTCCGAGCGGATGATATTTCCTTTTACAGGAATAGTAACCTCAATCTTCTGGCGCTCTTTCTCAACACTCATGGTAACATGAACTTCCGTATCGGAGGTGAAATATTTTTCAAGTTTGCCGATCTTGTCTTCAACTGCTGCCCGTAGTCCTTCTGTCACTTCGATGTTTTTTCCGCTAATAATAAATTTCATGCTGATCATCCCTTCCGATTAATTATTGTATCAATATTATAGCACACTCGCTTATTTCTGTACAATCATTTGTCAAAATTTAACTTTAATTTAACACATTGAGGAATCTGCATGTTTTCCTGTTTTTTTTCTTTATTTTACAAATTTATCACAACTTCACAAAACCTCTGTTCTGATTTTCTCCCATTTCTTCTTATTTTTTCATTACTAATTTTTGTGGATAATGTGGATAAGTCAGTGTATAAATAGGAAATGCCGTATTTACAACGCTTTACCATGTGGATAACTTTATCGGGAATTTTTCCTTATTTCGAGATATTTTTCCCTTTTCGTCGCATTTTGTGTATCTCGCACAAGTTTAAATCTGTCAATAGCTATTTGGGAAAAATAATTAAGAAAAAAGTTGTTTCCACCTTCTCTTTGCTATGTATGGCAGAAACAACTCTTTCTATAATTTCTATATGAATGTATTTCAAAAACTTAGAAAATTCTTCTCACTGCAAGTACCTGACGGTAGTCTGCATTAGAAATCTTAATACCCGTCTTCGCCGTAGATGCATGCACAATCTGTCCGTTTCCAATGTAGATTCCAACGTGTCCTGAGTAGCAGATGATATCGCCCGGCTGTGCTGCTGCAAGACCACCCTCTACGCCTGATCCCGAACTTCTTAAGGATGAAGAAGAATGTGGCAGGCTGACACCATAATTAGCATATACGCTCATTACAAAACCGGAACAATCTGTACCGTTTGTCAAACTGCTTCCGCCGTATACATACGGATTTCCTACGAACTGGCATGCATAAGATGCAAGCGCATTACCGGTTTCACTGCCGCCGGAGATAATTACTGTGGGTGCTTCAGCAGGTGCACTTTCCTGTCCTGCATTCTCGGCTGCTCTTCTTGCTTCCGCCTCTCTTGCTGCCTCTCTTGCCGCCTGACGTTCTGCTTCTTCTTTTGCAAGACGGGCTTCTTCTTCCGCCTTGGATTCTGCCTTGACAAATTCGGTGCTCAGTGCAACATAATCGGTCGAAACATATCCGTCACCTTCCTCAATGTTTACCTTTACCCATCCATCCAGTTCTTCCGTTACAATCAGGTCGTCGTCGATCGGGACAAGACCTAATACCGGTGCGTCAAGACTCGGTTCCATTCTTACTTTTAATGTGGTCGTCGTCACTGTTGCAATTCTTGTTCCCACCTGCTTTGCCAATTCTACAGCATCATCGCCGGTTACACAAAATTCTGCTTTTACATATCCTGTAACATTTCCTGAATTGATCTCGTACCATCCGTCCTGCTCTGAAAGAAATGTACCTACTGATTTATCATAAAGCTTTCCTACGATCTCTCCTTCTTCACTTGGAATACTTCTAACGTTGACATAATTAGTTACCTGTGCGATTACAAGGCTTTTGAATCCCTCTTCTTCCGCCTGTTCCGCTGTCATCTCTTCCTCTGGTTCCTCTATCTCCAATTCTGCAATATTCTGAGCTTCTTCTATCTGTTTTGTTTCTGTCTGTGCTTCTGTTTCTGTATTATCACCTGCACTGACATTATCCTTGATCGTCTGTACCGTAGTAGTATTATCTGCAAATGTCAATGTTACACCGGCTGAAGGAAGAACGTCCGATAATCCTCCTGCTGCATATACCGTCATATTCAGTCCTGAAAAAGTAATTACTGCTGTCAGTCCATATGCTGCTGCTTTCAGTTTACGCTGTTTCATTTTAGCCTCCGTCTGTTTATCCTTTTCATGTATGTTGTCAATCTTAAATTTCTTTCGTTTCATTCGCCTTACAAGGCTGTCATTTGTTACAAATTTGTTACGACTGTAATAAATATATCATTATTATTTTGATTTGTCAATACATAGTGCAAATTGACATATATTTCTAAGCGCCGGAATATCTTGTACTTTCTAAAGCTTTTCCAAATACTATACAACAAAACAGAGAAATCACTTATTGTGATTTCTCTTTATTTTCTTAAAACTTATGCAAATCTTTTTTACAAATCTTTAAATCTTATTGGCTTTCCAGTAAGTATTCCTGCACGCTCGTTACAGCATTTGCACCGTCTGCTACCGCCGTTATAATTTGGCGAAGCCGCTTTGTTCTGACGTCTCCGGCGGCAAAAATACCTTTTACGCTTGTTTTTCCGTCTTCCCCCGCTTTAATATATCCGTTTTCGTCTCTCTCCGGCATTCCTTCTATATTAATGGTATTGGGTCTGATTCCGACTGCAATGAAGACCCCGTCAATTTCTTTTGTGGTTTCTGTCTGGTCCTTTGTGTTTTGGAGTTTCATTCCTTCTACCTGATCTTTTCCTTCTATTTTAGTAACGATATGGTTCCACAAAATCTCAACATTAGGAAGTTCTTTTAATTTTTCCTGCAAAATATTCGCTGCGCGAAGCTCATCCCGTCTATGGACTAAATACACCTTTTTACAGGTTCTGGCCAGAAAGACAGCGTCTTCCACAGCGACGTCTCCGCCTCCAATCACGGCCACCGTTCGATTCTTAAAAAAAGCGCCGTCACAGGTTGCGCAATAGGAAACGCCCATTCCTGACAGTTCCTCTTCCCCGGCTGCCCCAAGTTTTGCATGAGCCGCTCCGGTTGCAATGATAACAGTCTTTGTTTCAAAACGGTTATTTTCTGTTACTACAGCCAGTACTTTTTCTCCGCTTTCAATTTTGGAAACAGTTTCTTCTATAAAAGAGACCCCCAGTTTATCTGCATGAGCGCGAAACTGCATCCCCATATCAAATCCGTTCATTCCCTGCATCCCCAAATAATTATCTACTTCATAAGTATTTAATACCTGTCCGCCGCTCATATTGCTCTGTTCTATCACCAGAAGCTCTAAACCTGCTCTTTTTCCATATACTGCTGCCGACAATCCTGCCGGTCCTGAACCTATAATGATTAAATCGTACATAATTCCTCTCATTTCTCCGTATCCACGGCAATTCCTGATTGATTCAAAGTTTTCCTGCCTTTCAGGGGTATTATGTCCATCCACCGTCTAACGTAATAATCTGTCCGGTCAGATATTCATTTCCCTGTATCAGCTGCATTACAAGCGCTGCTACTTCCGTTGTCTGTCCAAACCTGTCCGCCGGTATTTCTTCACACAGGGCCGCCCTTTCTTCTTCGTTAAAACCATGATTCATTTCTGTATCAATCACACCGCATGCAATCGCGTTCACCTGAATATTACTGGGTGCAAGTTCTTTTGCCAGTGCTTTTGTAAATGCATTCATTCCCCCCTTGGATGCCGAATACGCCACTTCCATAGAAGCGCCCACATTCCCCCACACAGAAGAAATGTTGATGATCTTCCCTTTTCTTTTTTGCAGCATGAAAGGTACTGCCTTTCTGCATATGAAAAATAAGGAATTCAGATTTGTATCCATTACGGTATGCCATTCTTCTTCCGACATGTCCGTCAGAAGTCCGATGTAAGAAATTCCTGCATTGTTAATTACCACATCCACATCTGAAATCTGTTCAAACAAAAAATCTATGCTCCCTGCATCCGCCACATCTGCCTGAATGGCTTGCGCCCTGATACCATACTCGTTTTCCAGTTCACAGCAAAGACTGTTCAATATCTGCACAGAACTTTTACAGACTGCATAAATATCATACCCATTTTTTGCCAGTTCTATAGCAATAGCTCTGCCAATTCCCCGGGATGCCCCCGTTACCAATGCTTTTTTTCGCTCCATCTTCTGATATGCCCTCCGACCAACTACTTTTAGTCTTCTGTTTTGGGGTTCATTCTGGCTTTCAATTTCTGAATGCAATAAATGTATGCTGGAATCAAAAATGCATCTGCCAGTATCCATGCTGCCGGGCTTGCAAAACAAGCTGCCGCATATCCGAACACAGGCACAAACCCAAAACCAACCGTTGCTCTTGCTATCATTTCAAATACGCCGGAAAATACT
Organism: uncultured Lachnospiraceae bacterium; assembly: GCA_947650155.1. Lineage (GTDB taxonomy): Bacteria > Bacillota > Clostridia > Lachnospirales > Lachnospiraceae > RGIG3002. The sequence goes on along the minus strand of CANSUS010000064.1, from coordinate 6,050 downwards.
GCAAAACCACTGAATCCCATTCCCTGAATCATGAAACGGATAATATTTACAAGTGCTAACGGAAAATAGAATACACCGGTTATCAGAAGATACAGCCGCGCATTTGCAATCAGTTCTGTCTCTGCCGCGTCCAAAAACAGTAAAGAAAGCTGTGGTGAAAAGAGCATATATATCACCAACGCAATAACCGAATAGGCCGCACCTAATATAATACATGATTTCAGCCCTTTTCCCAATCGCTCCAGTTTTCCGGCACCCACATTCTGCCCGCCGTAAGTTGCCATTGTAGATCCCAGCGCATCAAAAGGACAGCAAAAGAAGCCCGACAGTTTACTTGCCGCCGTCATAGACGATACATAAACAGTTCCCAGAGAATTTACCGCTGTCTGTAAAATAACACTTCCTATTGCCGTAATGGAATATTGAAGTCCCATCGGTATTCCCATCCCACATAAGATCATAGCATAGTGAGAGTTAAACTTCCATTCTTCCTTTGTTATTTTTAGAATTTGATACTTTTTTTTCATAAAAAAGAAGCAGCATATTCCCGATATCAACTGAGATATCACAGTCGCATATGCCGCGCCTGCTACTCCTGTCTTTAAATAGTAAATGAATACAATATCCAGAATAATATTAATAATAGAAGAAAGAGCAAGAAAAAAGACCGGCGTTTTGCTGTCCCCAAGGGAGCGAATAATGCCCGCCAGTATATTATACAAAAACGTAGCCGGAATTCCCGCGAAAATAATAAAAATATAACTGTATGCACTGCCAATAATGTCATCCGGAGTGCGCATTACTGTCAAGATCACCCGACAAAATACCGTTGTGACTAATGTAAGGACAACAGAAAACAGAATGCAAAGCCAAGTGGAATTGGCAACAAATCTTCTAAGTTCCGTCTCTTTTTTAGCGCCAAACTGCTGTGCCACCGGTATTACGAAGCCATTGCAGATTCCCATGCAAAATCCGATCACCAGAAAATTTACGGAGCCGGTGCTTCCTACCGCCGCCAAAGCATCTGAACCCAAAATTTTTCCAACAATCATCGTATCTACCACACTGTAAAACTGTTGAAATAAAAGTCCGAATAATAATGGAACCGCAAATTTTAAAATTAAGCTAAATGGTTTCCCTTCTGTCAAATCCTTTGTCATAATAATCTCCATTCTTGCAAAACCCGAAATTTTGGGTGCAGACATTAAAAAATATCCTCTTAATACAGGCAGGACAGCTTCGTCCATCCTGACAGATATACTGTCAGTACATCTTGTCTGCCTTGCGATTTCACATTATAGTGCTGTTTTTTGCATACCTCCATAGATTATCTTGTGCTGTTTTTGTACTTTTTTAATGAAGCGCTGCAGTTTGTCATACTGGGGCAGTATCTTTTACTATGCCCTCTTTGCAAAGATATTCCAGAAACGCTTCACATCCCCGGTTTATATCGTAATAGGCAACGTCAAATTTTGAAGTATACCAGGGATCACTTACGTCGGCGCTGCTGCCACAATAGGAAAGCAGTAAGCTTATCTTTCCGCCTTTGTGCCCTGTAATCCGTTCCATATTGCGGAGATTCATATGGTCCATTCCAATCAGATAATCATAATCGTCATAGTCGGATTTTTGAAGCTGGACAGCCCTTTTTCCTTCGCAGGAAATGCCGTGTTTCGCCAATTCCTGCTTTGCCGGGGAATACACCGGGTTGCCAATACCGTTCCAGATTTCTTCTGTACTGGTTGCGGCGGATGCGATGTGGAATTGGGCCGAAATGCCGCGGTCGGCGACTTTCTTCTTTAGAATAAATTCTGCCATTGGGCTGCGGCAGATGTTGCCGTGGCAGACGAATAAAATTTTTATCATAACGCTAAAACTCCCTTATTTCCTGTATTTTCAAGGCTTGTAGCCGTTTCTGCCATTCTTGATTTCAAACATTTTTTCTTAGATTGTCACGTATTTTCTTAGGTTTTCTTCTGCAAAAGGGGTAAAATAAGGGGTAAATTATTTCATTTTACCCCTTGCCTTTTTACTCGCCCACTACACGCTGTAACTCGCTCTGCGTGTCCTCAAAGTTCACATGGGTATAAGTGTTTAAGGTAACGCTTATGTCAGAATGCCCCATGATGTACTGTAAGGTTTTCGGGTTCATTCCGCTTTTTGCCATATTGGAACAAAACGTGTGTCGGCAAACGTGAGGGGTAATTTTCGGCATCTGCACCTTGTAGATACTGTTATACTTTTCAAGGATATGCTGCATATACTTTTCCCAATGCAGTGCCACCATAGACATATCATTCTTATCCAAAAATAGAAAACCCGTATATCCCTCAATGATTGGCTCTACTTTCGGGGCAGTCCGATTTTTAATAATTCTTCGGAAACACTCTGCCACGTCTTCCGTCATGGGTACATAGCGAATCCCTTTTTTCCGTCTTAGGCGCTTCTATCACATATTCCATCTGGCTTGTGCGCTGTAACTGATGATTGACCCGAATACGCTTTTTCTTGAAATCAATATCTGCAATCGTCAGACCGCAAAATTCTGATATGCGCAAGCCTGTATGGAACAGGATAAAGATACCGTCATAGTATCTGCAAAAATGTTTGTCCTCTTGAATAAATCTCAAATATTCCCTTTGCTGTTTTCTTGTGACGGCTTCCCTTGTCACGCTGTCATTTACAATGACGGTGGCTAATTCAAACTGAAACGGGTTTTTTCGGATTAAATCGTCATTTTCTGCCATTTGAAATGCCGGTCTTAACACACCCCTAATCGTATGAATGGAACTGTACCCCCGTCCGTCCACCTGCTGTAATTTAATCAGCCACGCTTTTGCGTCAGACAGCTTTACTTTGTCAATCCGCTTATCCCCAAACGGGTCTTTCTTCAAGATGTTTATAACGGTTTTATACCCTGCTTTGGTGCTATGCCTTACGCCTATTTTAAGGGAAACATATTTTTCTACCAATGACAGCACCGTATAATTGCCGCCGTTTGATGCAATCTGATTAAACATATCCTGCTCAATCTGTTTCTCCTTTTCCCGAAGTGATAGGTCTTTGCGCTTGCCTTTCGGGTATGGGACGTTATGGTCTAACCGCCAACTGTAAACACTCTTTTCCTTACCGTCCGAATCGGTATATTTAAAGCGGTATCTGCCGTCTGGTCTCTGGGTCTCTCCGTTGTGTAAAATCCTGTTTCTTTTGTCTCTCCTTTTTTCACTCATGGTTATTTGTCTCCTTTCTGAGAAAGAGACCCAAACTCGTGATATTATACTAACACAAATCAAGATCTCTTTCCATACCCAACCGCTGTTTATACCACCGTTGCACGGTCTAAATATTCTTCAAACTTCTGCCGTTTAATCAGTATGCGGTTGCCGTTCATAATGATAAAGTCCGCTTCGGGGTGTTCGTCTGCTATCATGCGCAGTTTGTTTTCTCCTATATGGTAATACTCCGCCGCTTCTGTAATTGTTAATGCGTATCTTTACAGGAATTCCGTAAGTACGCACTTTTGGGGTAGATACTTCCCAAAAGGGTAGTTATTAAAAGTTGGAGGTATGTAATGAAATACTCAAAAGACCAGTTCAACTGCCCGGTTGAGGCCACGCTGTTTTTAATCGGCGGGAAATACAAGCCTCTCATCCTCTGGTATCTGATAGAAAAACCGCTCCACTACATGGAGCTGCAGCGCATGATCCCGAAAGCGACACCCAAAATGCTGTCGCAGCAGTTACATGATCTGGAGGAATGCGGGATGCTGCACCGGGAAGTCATCCCGGACAAGCCGCCCAGGACGCTGTACTCCCTCACCTCATTTGGACGCAGCATCATCCCTGTACTGAATGCCATGTGCGATTGGGGCGCAGGCTTTTTGGACGGGCTGGACATCCAGCCGCCATGCTACACAAAAAAACAGCAGGAGAACCTTGACTGGCTTTCCTGCTGACTTTATCATTCCATCTCCCTGAACGTGCCGGCCATTCCCCCGACAAGGCTCCACTGGCGCTGCATATAGGATTTCAGATTTTCCGTGTTTTGCCTGTATGCCTCCCGGACTGTTTCCTATTACTTCGGCATAATATTGTTCCTGCTAAAGTAAAAGTGTCCTCGGAATTATAGCATAAAAATTTTCTGTTTTTCACCTGATTGCACGAAACGACTATTTTTCGGGAATGGAAAGCACAGATTTACTATGGCGTCCTTCCGCATTTTATGGAATTATTTCGGTATACATGGTATACTTGCCATATTAGATTTACGGAGGTGTTGCTAATGAATTTTTCATTATTAGAAGATTTCCACTCAAAATGGCAGGATATCCTTGTAATTGGGAAAACCACAGAATGGGACGGCAAGAAATACCATATTGTCGGCATGACCTTATCCGATGAAGCAAAACTGTACATCATAGAACCATACATGGAACCGGAAAGCCGGAACAGGAAAGGCATCCGTAATCACAGGAGGATGCTGAAAGAGCATGAAAGGCACGGATACAGTTATCTGCATTGCAGTGATCTCTGCCTTGATGATGTGCATCTCAAGATACAGGGCGGCATGGGCAGCCCTATGAATTCTGATAATTATGGAATGATCCAGTTGTTTTTCGATATGATGGGTGCGGGCTGGACAGTTCCCGAATGGCTGAAAGATATAGATTGGGAGAATCTCATGCTGTTGACGCTGAACATAGCGGAGGTTTCGAAGCTGCCCCACCTTACACCTCAAACACCCATCACGATAACACACAGGCCAAATCCCATCCAGCATATAATAGAAAAGACAGTTACCCTGAATGTCGGGAAATCCCGTTCTTTCTGTTTCGTGGACAGTCATGGAGATGAGGTGTTTTGTCATATAAATTCTGTTACCTTGATAGATGTGTGGAAAAATACGGAAGAAGAATTGAACGATCCCAAACTGGCAGAAAGGTTTTCCCCGGAACAGTTGAAAGAGGCGGCAAAACATAGTTATGATGCATTGGAGCAATGCTGTCCTAAAGGGATGTGCTATATAGGCATAGAATATGAATGCAGTAAAAATTATGACCTTACCTTCTACTCCAAACAATATTTGAAATCCCGCCCGGAAACACATCAGGGAAGTTCCCATTTTCTCATGATGCGCTTAAAACCCGATCAGGAAACAGGAACGCACGGACTTCCGCTGAAAAGCTGCGTAATACAGACACCAGTTCCCCCAGATACCATCAAAATTCCTGCGGAATTGTTTTTATACCATAAAAGAGTGGATGAGTGGACTGAAACTATTTTGTAAAAATGAAATGCCCAAACAGCCCTTTTGTCACATAGTCATTTATCCATTAAGTTTTTACCGTTTTACTCATATACACTATCAGGCAAAAGACCCTACCCCCCCCCCGAACAAAAGTTCGCACCTTCGCTAATGTAAAAATACCCTTAAAAGCACACGGAAATAATGTAACTTTGGAATCTATGTAGTGCCAAAAGTGCCGTGTTTACGGGCTTTCCCGGCTTTCCGTGTCCGTATCTGCCGGGGAAGGAGACACCCTGACAGAATTCGATAATATTCCCCATATTTCAACAGCGTTTTTCTACAAACAGGCGATACTCCAAGCGATTTAACGGTCTTTGATATTACTGGATCTACGCATGATTAGCTCGATTCTTTCTTGCCAATGCTGCCACTTCTTTTCTTTCCTTGTCATTCAATTGAAAAATCAAATGATACACTTTCATTTTACTGCCAGTTTCCGGTACAATATGTTTACTAACAATCATTAACGTTTCACTTTCACCAATCCTTCTTATATTTATTGGAGCAAAATCTCCATCAATTGTTTTTAATTCTTTTTCTATTTCGTCAAATCCTTGACTCAGAGACATCTTTCTATTTAAAGAAAGGGTAATTCCAAATTTAAAATAAGGATTCAAATATCCCATTAGCTGATTGTATTGTTCCGCAAAGTTCTCAATATATTTATTTTCAAGTATTGCGTAATCTGTAATTATTCCATCTGACTCTTTGTATATGTATAAATCCGTTTCACCTAATTTTTT
>CANSUS010000063.1 GCA_947650155.1 uncultured Lachnospiraceae bacterium | reverse complement strand
TAGTATTGATTTTTCAAGGAGCAAATCCCATTTTTAATGTGGGAAGTTTGAGTAAATAAATAATCTTATCTTTCAGAAGCCGGAGTTTATATTCTTCCCCGGCGGCGATCCGATAGCTTCCACGTATGCTTTCAATATCGTTATACAATAACTGCCTGCCGCTTTGCAGATACAAAAGATAGTCGGCAGTTTTTTCGATATCCGAAGTAATATGTGTGGAAAGAATTACGGAATTTTCACCGGCTGCCGTATAATCCCTTAACAGATCAAAAAATATCTTTCTAAAGTCTTTATCAAAATTTGCAGTAGGTTCGTCTAATAATAATAGTCTGGGGCTGTGGGATAATGCAAACGCCATTGCAAATTTTAAAGCTTCTCCTTTAGAAAGCTGTCTGTATTTTTTCCTGCCATCAAGTTGAAACTGTGTGAAATAATGCAGCAGCAGGTTTTCATCATAATTACGATAAAAAGCCCCATAATGACGTCCATTCCCAATCAAAGTTCTTTCTCTGTCAAAGACTCCGCCGCCGTGGAGCACAACGCCGATTTCCTGTTTGACATCGGCTTCGCTGCTGTCGTATTTCATTCCGTTAAGCAGGATCTGTCCCTGATCTGCTGTATATAATCCTGAAAGAGTGTGTATGAGCGTTGTTTTGCCTGCGCCATTTTCTCCAATCAGTCCCATGATATGACCGGGTGGCAGTTCTAAGGAAATGTCTTTTAGCAGAAAGTTGTTTATTTTTTTTGATACATGTTCAAGTTTTAGCATAGGAATCAGCCTCTTTGTGTTTGGTCTATGATTTATACGATCTGTAAATGCGGTACTTTTGAGATACTATTGCATATAAACTGTATATATCAATATATACACCACATATACACATATGTCAACAGATTTTTTATAAAATAAAAATGCCGCCGCATCTGTGATGAATACAATCACTAATGCGGCGGTCCTTTAACCCAGCTGCTTTTGCTTATATTCCAGATAGATAACCGGCATAAGCGCTATAGATAAAATTCCATAGAGCAGGAATAAAATCGGAATAGCCGGAACGACTGTTTGTCCGATACTGTACAGATCAAAATAATTTATGGCAGTACTGATCTGCAATAATCTGTCCGGCAGCAGACCGAGAATTTTATTGACAACAGAGCTTTGAAAGAAGCTGACAAAAGAGGGCAGAAAGACCAGAATAAAAGGAACTATTACTGCCAGTATACTGGATTTTGTTTTGGCGGAGATAAACATGGTCAGCAGGGAAATAAATAAACAGCCGATATAACCGCCCATTACAATCAGTAAATATTCCTGCCCGAATGTAAGATTATAAAAAGTTTTCCAGTTTTTCCAACTTATTTGAATGGGATGATTCATACTGTCTGCACCAAGATATAAAAGAACAATAACTGTATATAGCAGAATCATGATGAAGTACAGGGTGGTGGTAATGCAAATCCCTGCCTTGACCTTAGCAGACACCGCCTTATTTCTTCCATAAACGGAAGAATAAAAAACAGAATCGGCTTTCAGACTGAATTCATTTGAAAAAATACCGGATACCAGATAACCGAGAACCAGCATGGTAATCATAATAATCGTAGGTGAAAACTCAAATAATTGCTGCCATCCGTCGGAATAATCATAAATATAAGGTGTTTCCAATGCTTCATATTGTGCAATGATCCAGGTTTTCTCTGTCTCGGAGAACTGGTCCTTTGCTTCGTCATAAAGCCAATCCCGCAGTAATCTGATTCGATTAGGATAGAAATTGCCTGCCTGCTCTGCACAGAGGCTGTCCGCTTTATAATAATCATATTCACGAAAACCGTCAGCAAAAGCATGGCTGATTAAGCTGCTGATATCGCTGAATCCCTGCTTTCTTCCGTAAGTAATGTTGCTTAATGTGACATTGTTTTCGGCCTGCCCCTCCGGCATAGCGTTTATGCGTGCATTTTCTGTAAGGACAGCGCGAAGTTTTTCGTCATCCAGCAGCCCCGCCCATTCTTTTTTTGCCTGGCGGAGCTTCTGGACGGCACGATAGCCGTTTTCAGATTCTCCCTTTTCATTAACATACGAAATACTCGTTGCAAAATAACAGGTAAGTAATAACAGAAATACAAGCAGAAACAGAGAAATTTTACCGCCTGTCCTTGAAAAAACTTTTTTAATTTCATATTTCAGCATCATATTCATTTACCTCTGCTTTCTCTCCAAAATAATATAAAAAGGCGTCTTCCAGAGTAGCGCTTTCCAAAACGGCATGCTCGCACGGGCTTTCCAAAGAAATGACCCTTAGCTGTGCGCCGTCGGCAACAGTCTTTATATTAGAAATTTTATATTGTTTCATATAATTGCTTATTTCTGATTTAAAGACAGTACAATTCCAGATTTTTTCAGGAATGGATGCAATAATTTCTTCCGCAGTGCCGGACAGCGTCAGGCTGCCGTCTTTCATAAGAAGGATTTCATTTGCGATATATTCTATATCCGAAACAATATGTGTGGACAAGAGTACCATCCGGTCTTCGGAAAGTTCGCTGATTAAATTTCGGAACCGTATCCGCTCATTGGGGTCTAAACCTGCGGTCGGTTCATCCAGAATCAGTATTTTTGGATCATTTAACATGGCCTGTGCAATACCGACCCGGCGCTTCATGCCGCCGGAAAGTTTCTTCATTTTTTTATTCCGCGCTTTTGACATGCCGACCTGACTTAACAGCGTTTCTATTCGCTTTTTTGCGGTAGTCGGGCGGAGTCCCTTAATAGACGCAATATACATTAAATAATCATAAACCGAAAACTCAGGATAAAAGCCAAATTCCTGAGGGAGGTATCCTAAAAGCTTTCGATATTCCCCGTCCAGTTTAAAAATATCAACTCCATTCCATGTAATGGAACCGGAGTCGGGTTTCATAAGAGTGCACAGCATCCGCATTAACGTGGTTTTACCGGCGCCGTTGACTCCTAAAAGACCGTATACGCCGTTATGCATGGTATAAGATATTCCATTTACGGCTCTTAAAGTTTGAAACTCTTTTGTTAACGTATTCATTTTCAGTTCCATGATGTGTTTACCTCCCATATGAGATTGCAGCTTTTTGACGATCTTCTGGCACAATAGATCATGTAGATAAAAGTGAATAAAAGCAGTCCGCCCCAGACCGGCAGAGTGATTTTTTCATAAATAGGTTCCTTCAGTAAAACAAACAGCCAGACAGCGGACCAGACCATACAAAGCGATACGGCCAGCGTTTCCGTAACAGCTTTTGGACTGCATAAAGTTCGGAAACAGATACAGCAGGTTATGTTAAAAGGAATAAAAAAATCAATAATTAAGTTTACGGTCATCCTGATCCCACTCAATGCTGCCGCAGAAAAGAACAAACTCAGCAGTAATACATCGATGGCGGAAAACAAAAGAAGTCTGGCCGAATAAATCTGGGACAGAGAATAAAAAGTACTGCCTTCAATTTCCGTGGAAGTGGAACTGTAATTTTTCCATAATTCAGGAATAATGAGTATGACAAATAAGGGAGCAAAGAGGCCGCAGCAGCGTTGAATATAGTAGTTACTGTCGCTGATCTGCAGGATGCTCCATAAGAAAAGCAATAACAGGATCTGTATTCCCCACCACCTTTTTTTGATATAAAAGCTTTGCTGGTAAAGAAATTCAAAATAAGATAAAAAACGTCCCGCTTCGTATTCTGCAAAAGCGTCTTTTGATTTTTGCATGGTCTTAAAACAGCTTTCCCGTATATGCTGATTCCCTGATAATCTTTCAGAGTAATTTTTACATTTTTTCTGCAACTGCTTCATAAGGTATCCTCCTCTCTGAGATAATCTGCAAGTAATTCTTTGGATCTGCGGACGCGGTATTTGACGAGCGGCAGCCCTATGCCTAAAATTTTGGAAATTTCTTTCTGGCGTAATTCCTGAAAGAAAAATAAAACAGCCACTTCTTTCAGCTCCGGTGGAAGTCTGTTAATGGCAAGTTCTACCATGACCTGCTCCTCTATCCTTTTGAAATCAGAGCCTGTCCCTTCAGGAAGATCCCCAAAACAAAGTTCAGGGGGTTTCCTGTAATAGTCCCTGCAGTTATTCGCTGCAAGGACATATAGATAATTGAGCGCCTTTCCATAATGTTTATAAGAATCCAGAGAACGGAAAAATTTTTCAAAAGTTTCCTGTGTGATGTCTTCAGCATATCCGTAATCCCTGATATGGAGATGACAATATTGAAATATTTTTGCATAATATTTCTGAACAAATATTTCAATTGCCGCATCATCTCCAAGCTTCATTTTTTGTATCAAAAATAAATCCGAATCCATTGTATCCATTTACTCCTTGCAGTGTCGAAAGTACTTTCTATATAGTTTAACGTCAGGAGTCAGAAAAAAGATAGTCAGAAAAAATTTTTTTAACTGGGGATCCGCAATACCTGACCTATATTCAGCAGATCACTTGTCAGACCGTTCAGATTCTTAATATCATTTACCGTAGTGCCAAAACGTCTTGCCAATATCCAAAGCGTGTCTCCGCTTTTTACGGTATACTCAAAATAAGTTGTATTTCCAGAAACAGGTATTTTTAATATTTGACCGATATTTAACAGGCTGTTTGTCAGACCGTTCAGATTTTTAATTGCATCTACAGTAGTATGGTATCTTTGTGCGAGAAGCCAAAGAGTATCACCGGCCTGCACAACATATTCCATGACGCCGTCTTCCGGTTTGGGAGACGGAACGTTTTCACCAATTCCCAAATAAGCATTATACAGCGCGTTCCAAGTACGAGGTCCCACAATGCCGTCAGGAGAAAGCTGCATTTCCTGTTGAAAGGCAATGACCGCCTGCCTGGTGTCCGGACCGAAGATGCCGTCCTGGGATACATTTGGGATACCGGGATAATATTCGGAAATGACATCCAAAAGATATTGCAGAGTGATCACATCCTGGCCTTTGGACCCCTGTCTGAGTGTTACAGAAGGAGGAACCGTTCCTATTCCGAGCGTAGTTCCTTCACTATCCAGCTCGGCGAGCCGGGTTACAGCGGTGTAAAGGCTTGAAATTTTGTACCATGTAGATTTTCCTACAATGCCGTCGGGGGTCAGATTGAAGACACTTTGAAATTTTGTTACAGCAGCCCTGGTGCTGTCTCCAAACACGCCGGGACTATCAGTGATGGCAGGAATAGCAGGATAGTTCCTGCGGATTCGGTTCAGATAAGTTTGAATTGTCTGTACATCCAGGCCGGTACTTCCTGTTCTGAGCGCAGTTCCCGGATAGGAGGAAGTTACGCCGGTAATGATATTTGTTTCTACAATTTCTATATCATTAGGATAGTAAGAACGCAGGATCTGTAAAGGTGAGTAATTCTGATTTGCCAGCGTGACTGTTCCCCACTGTGACATGCCCTGACAGGTAACGGTAGTGCCATTACAAAAGGAAGTAAAATAAGGCGCATTCTGTCCCTGCCTTCTTACATATTCATTGAAAATTTCGTCTACAATCCTGCTGATGGAATCATAAATGGGACGCCCATATATAAAATACTGGTCATATGCAGGACTGTTTGTAATATCGAAGTAATATCCCCGGCTTCTATACCATTCCGTGTAGATTCTGTTCAGAGCAAAAGTGATAATGGCATATATATTTGCCCGCAGGGCAGCATTAGGCCAGGTAGGATAAACTTCACTGCTTGCAACGTTTTTAACGTAATCCGGGAAAGATACTTCAACGTTGGTGGCAGTTGCATTGGGGGTGCCAAGATGTACGGTAATTGGATTGGGGATCACAACTTGGCGCAGCACATATGGCGCTGCGGCTGTACCTTCCTGGTTACGGGGCGTCTGCATTGCTACAGCGGGTTTCCCAATAGAAATTTCTGTCTGTACCGGATTCTGCTGCCTTTCCTGCATTGGTACAAGAGAGACCGGTAATACGGCCGTTTCACCGTCAAATATGGGTATGTCTGAAACGGAAAGAGAATGAAATCCTTCTTTGTCGGCAAGAACGCTGTAACTGAAATAAGGCGTTCCTGAAAAATATTGATTCTGTGAAAAACTTTTGTCCAATGTTTCCAATGGAACGATCTGTGTTTCTCCATTTTCGTCTGTTGTCAGTTCATAGATATTGTTTTTCATGTTATCCAGTATTGTAATGTGTACGTTGGCCAGTGGAACCGCATCGTGTGCTGTGCGTGCCTGTATCGTCAGATACCCTATTGCCATAACCTGAATTCTCCTTTTCCTATATTGCTTGATATTTATTAAATATGAAGAAAAAGGCTTAACAGTTACAGTTTATAAGTTTATAAAGCTATGGCTACTCAAAAGAGGAAAACTGGGTTATAATATAAATATTCAAGTCTGATGGAAATGCTGCCTGAGGACCTGGAAACTTATTGATTGGGACAGGAGGTTTACGATTATGGGATTTTTAAAAGGAAAGACTGCGATTATTACCGGCGCTGGAAGGGCAGTTTTAAGTGATGGCAGATGTGGGTCTATTGGTTATGGCATTGCTACCGCGTATGCAAAAGAAGGTGCGAATCTGGTGATAACAGGGCGGAATGTAAAGAAACTGGAAGATGCAAAAGAAGAATTGGAGCGTTTGTATGGCATTCAGGTTTTGATTCTTCAGGCGGACGTAAATGCGGGAGCGGATAATGAAGCGGTTGTTGAAAACGTTGTAAAGCAGACAATAGATACTTTTGGGGGAATTGATGTTCTGATCAATAATGCACAGGCGTCTGCGTCGGGTGTTCCGCTGGCAGAACATACCACCGATCAGTTTAATCTTGCTATGTATTCAGGGTTATATGCGGCATTTTATTATATGAAAGCATGTTATCCGCATTTGGTTAAATCCAAAGGTTCCGTTATTAATTTTGCTTCCGGTGCAGGACTTTTTGGCAATTTTGGTCAATGCGCTTATGCGGCTGCAAAAGAAGGAATCCGTGGACTGACCCGTGTGGCGGCTACCGAATGGGCAAAAGACGGGATCAATGTAAATATTATCTGTCCGTTAGCCTGGACAGCGCAGCTGGAACAGTTTGAGCAGGCATATCCCGATGCATTTAAAGCAAATGTTAAGATGCCGCCGGCAGGGCATTACGGTGATGCAGAATTGGAAATTGGACGGGTATGCGTACAGCTGGCATCTCCGGATTTCAAATATATGACAGGAGAAACACTTACACTGGAAGGCGGAATGGGTCAAAGACCGTAGGCCAAATCAGTTTAGACAGGAGGAGAGTTGTATTATGCCTAATACAACCAAACAGGCGCTGGGGGAATCTCTAAAAAAATTATTAGCCCACAAGCCGATAGATAAAATTACTATTAATGATCTGACTACAGACTGCGGGATCAGCCGTATGGCATTTTACTATCATTTCAAAGACATTTATGACCTGATTGAATGGGTATGCATAGAAGATGGAAAAAAAGCGATTCAGGGGAAAAAGACTTATGATACATGGCAGGAAGGAATGCAGCAGGTTTTTGAAGCAGTCCTGGAAAATAAGGCATTCATATTTAATGTGTACCGTTCGATCAGCAGAGAAAAGATTGAAAATTATTTATACGGACTTACATATGAACTGATTGTTAATGTGGTGGAAGAAAAATGTACGGAAGTGAATGTTACCAGTGAGGATAAAGTATTTATTGCAGAGTTTTACAAATATGGTTTTGTAGGAATCATTCTGGGATGGATTGATCATGGAATGAAAGAGGACTATAAAGAGATTGTAAAAAGAATGAGTATTACTCTTCATGGTAATATAGAGAATTCGATTCATAATTTTGAACAATTGAACATGAATTAAAGTTTATCAAGATAAGCGGAATGATAAGTTTTTTATCATTTCGCTTATTTTGTAAGTGGAATCACGGACACAAGTGAGATATGATAACCCCATAAATCATTGATGATAAGACAGGGAAAGGAATGGGAAGGATATGGCAACAAAAAAGAGCGTAGGAATTGGAGTAGCGATTGCAGCAGGCGCAGGCGCGGCGGCAATTGCCGTAAAGAATCATAAAAAGGCAGAGCAAAAGGCTAAAAAAGCAGCCGAGAATGCATTTGAAAAGCAAGAGTATCGTAATACGGAAATAGGAAAAAATGAAAAGAACAGCAAAGGAATTTACTATTCCAACGGCAACTATGAGGCATTTGCAAGACCGAAAAAACCGGAGGGCGTAGAGGAAAAGAATGCATATCTTGTAGGCAGTGGACTTGCTTCACTGGCGGCAGCATGTTTCCTTGTGCGCGACGGACAGATGCCCGGCTCACACATTCATATTTTAGAAGCAATGGACATTGCAGGCGGCGCCTGCGACGGAATTTATGACGCAACGAGAGGATATATTATGCGGGGCGGGCGTGAAATGGAAAACCATTTTGAATGCCTGTGGGATTTGTTCAGAAGTATTCCCTCACTGGAAACTCCCGGAGTATCCGTTTTGGATGAATATTACTGGTTAAATAAAGAAGACCCGAACTTTTCCCTTTGCCGTGCAACCGAAGAATGCGGGAAGGACGCGCATACAGATGGAAAATTTAATCTGAGCCAGAAGGGCTGCATGGAGATCATGAAGTTGTTTATGACAAAAGATGAAGACTTATATGATAAGACAATTGAAGATGTATTTGACAATGAAGTATTTGACTCTACATTCTGGCTTTACTGGAGAACCATGTTTGCGTTTGAAAACTGGCACAGCGCTTTGGAAATGAAACTGTATTTTCAGAGATTTATCCATCATATTGCAGGGCTTCCTGACTTCAGCGCCTTGAAGTTTACAAAGTATAACCAATATGAATCACTGATTTTACCAATGCAGAAATATTTGGAGGCAGCGGGCGTGGACTTCCAGTTTAATACGGAAGTTACAAATGTTATTTTTGAATTTGAGAATGGGAAAAAGATTGCAAAAGCAATTGAATGTAAGGTAAAAGGGGTAGAAAAGGGCATCATGCTCACAGAAAACGACCTTGTATTTGTGACAAACGGAAGCTGTACGGAAGGAACCGTATATGGAGACCAAAATCATGCGCCTAATGGAGATGCGGAAGTAAGAACAAGCGGGTGCTGGAACTTATGGCGGAATATTGCAAAACAGGACCCTTCCTTCGGGCATCCTGAGAAATTCTGCTCGGATATTACGAAAACAAATTGGGAATCCGCGACTGTAACAACATTAGATGACAAGATCCTGCCATATATTATGAACATTTGTAAACGAGATCCCAAGAGCGGTAAAGTGGTAACCGGCGGAATTGTCAGCTGCAAGGATTCCAGCTGGCTGATGAGCTGGACAATTAACAGACAGGGACAGTTTAAAGATCAGGATAAAGATAAAGTCTGTGTCTGGGTATATGGTCTGTTTACCGATGTCCCCGGTGATTATGTGAAGAAATCCATGAGAGAATGCACCGGTAAAGAGATTACGGAAGAATGGCTGTATCACATGGGCGTTCCGGTAGAGGAAATACCGGAACTGGCTGAGAACAGTGCGGTCTGTGTCCCGACTATGATGCCTTATATTACAGCGTTTTTCATGCCAAGAACAAAGGGTGACCGCCCGGATGTGATTCCGGATGGCTGTGTGAATTTTGCGTTCTTAGGTCAGTTTGCGGAAACACCGAGAGATACTGTGTTTACCACTGAATATTCGGTAAGGACTGCAATGGAGGCTGTATATGGTCTGCTGGGCGTGGACAGAGGCGTGCCGGAAGTATGGGGCAGTGTGTATGACATCCGGGAACTGTTAGACAGCAGCGTGAAACTTATGGATGGAAAATCGCCTCTTGAGATTGAACTTCCGGGACCTTTAAATGCATTGAAAAAACCGATACTTCATGTAGTGAAAGGGACAGTAATTGAAAAAGTGCTGCGTGATCATAATGTATTAAAGGATGGGATGATATAAGAGAATTTATGGACTCCGGGACAGACTGTCCCGGAGTTTTTTTCCTTCAGAGTATAAATTGATAATAATTTGGTATCTTTTGTAACTTGTACTTGCATTTTATGAAGATATTAAATAAAATTATTATATTAGTATTTGGTAAAATATTATGGGAGTGAATGAAATGCGAAAGAAAAGAATGGGGCATCTTGGCCGTAAAGTGAGCTTATTGGTAGTTGGTCTTCTGGTGGTAAGTATCTTTGCAGTAGTTTTACAGTGTATTTCTATGTTTTATGAACTTTCTATGGATATGCTAAAAGAAGATTGTGTGAATGGTACAGACATATTGTCATACGAGCTTGAGAAATATTCTGGACCGGAGGATAAGACACAGCTGCTGGATGAACTGAAGAATGCTCTCGGATGTGAGCTTACTATTTTTGTTGGGGACGAGCGCGCTTATACGACGATTGTACAGAATGGCGAGCGGGTTGTTGGTACGAAACTGTCTGATGAACTGGCAGCAATTGTACTTGACAAAGGAGAAGCCTATGTGGGAGAAGCGCAGGTTTTAGGTGTAGACCATCTTTGTTCCTATGTGCCCACCAGAGATGAAAGCGGTAAAGTGAATGGATTAATCTTTGCAGGCGTATCTTTGGCAGAAGCAATGGAGGAAATTAACAGAACGGTTATTGTTTCCTGTATGGCGGGGGGAGCCTTGGTTGTAGTCAGCGTGATACTGGTAGCGCTTTTTATCAAATTTGCTGTATCAAGACCGCTTGCAAAACTTACAGATCTTGCCAATGCGATGGAGCAGGGAGAACTGGGAATTGGCAGCAGTAAGGATATGAAGCTGGATATTCATTCCAATGATGAAGTGGGAATGCTGGCACATGTTTTTGAGAATACGATTCGCCGTTTAAAGGGATACATAGGTGAGATTTCCACCGTCTTAGAGGCGATTGCTGCAGGAAATCTGACATTGGATACGAAACAGGAATATGTAGGTGATTTTGCTTCTATAAAGACATCTCTGGATAATATTTTAAAGAAATTAAATGATACAATGATGCAGATTGTAGAAAGTACGAATTGTGTTTCCAATGGTTCTTCGCAAATGGCAATTGGCGCGCAGGCACTTAGCCAGGGGGCTGTGGAGCAGGCAAGCGCTGTGGAAGAACTGGATGAGAACATGCATGGAATTTCCGGTCAGGTAGGCGAGACGGCACAAAATGCCAAACAGGCGAGTGAAAAAGTAATTTCTGTTGGCGGGCTGATTACGGAGAGCAATCAGAAAATGCAGGAAATGATACAGGCGATGCAGGAAATTAATGAAAGTTCAAATGAGATTGGTAAAATTATTAAGACGATTGAAAACATTGCATCACAGACTAATATACTTGCGTTAAACGCAACGGTGGAGGCAGCCCGTGCAGGAGAAGCCGGAAAAGGTTTTGCGGTAGTGGCGGAGGAAGTGCGTGAACTTGCAGGCAGAAGCGCAGAAGCATCCAAGTCCACAACAGCCTTAATTGAACATTCTGTTGCGGCGGTGGAACAGGGAACAAAGATCGCAAATGAGACAGCAGATCAGTTAGCATCTGTTGTGGAAGGCGCTGATGAGGTTATGAAGACTACAAATCAGATTGCTGAAGCGGCAATTGCACAGGCAGAGGCAGTTGCACAGGTACGGGAACAGATCAGTCAGATTTCTATGGTAGTACAGACCAATTCTGCTACTGCAGAGGAAAGCGCGGCTACCAGCGAGCAGCTTAGCGCACAGGCAGGATTGTTGAAAAACCTTATGGACATGTTCCATATAAAAAATTAATTGTTTTAATTCACGATATTTTTTGCAGCGAAAATATAAAATAAATTTATGAGGAGGTTTCTGATGGAACTGGAAATTTTAAAAAACGAAGAAAAACGAATGAATATGATTATGTTCGTATTTCTGGCAGTCATACCAGTTGTTGCAGTGGTTTATGTTCTTCTGTTTAACGGCGGTACAATGAGAGACACGATTGCGCTTATCATGGTAGTTGCCAGCCTTTTGATCAAAGCTTTTGAAAAGGTATTGGGAAAATATGCGAAATATTTTTATATTTCAGTATTGCCTGTGCTTGGCGCTGTGACGATCGTAATGGGTAATCCGGCTTCTTTTGGAGCTATGGTAGAGGCGTACTTTTTAGTTTTGTTTTTGGCAGTACCTTATTATGATCTGTCTTTGATTAAAGTATGTACAGCAGTTACTATAATTCCAAATGTCATTGCCATGATTATTTTCCCGGATATGTATCTTGCAATGTATACACTTTCCATTTGGATTTTTGCATGGATGGTGTACGCATTGGCAGTGATAGTTGCAGTACTTATTGTAATGCGGGCACGTGAATTATTTTTGAATGTTGAGAAAAAAGAGCAGGAGATGGAAAGTCTTCTCTCCAATGTCAGAGGCGCATTTGAGGGATTACAGCAGTCGTCAGAAAAAATTTACGATGCTTTGCATGATTTTGAGCAAAGTACGACAGAAATTGCCGCTTCTACAGAAGAAATTTCGGACAGCGCAGATTTACAGATCCAGCAGGTAAAAGGAAGTATCGACATCTTTAACGATCTGAACGATAAACTTGAAAATTCCGAAGAGCGGGTAAACGAAACAGTTGGAAACATGAAGCAGTTAAAAGAAAAGAACGACGAAGGAATTAAAGCCATCACAGAACTGTCCAAGAAATTCAGTGAAAATATTAAAGCAACTCAGGTCGCATCTGAGGGTGTGGGTTCTCTTGCACAGAAATCAAGTTCCATTGGTGAGATTATTGAAAGCATCAGTCAGATTGCAAAACAGACAAATCTGCTTGCTTTAAATGCAGCTATTGAGGCAGCCAGAGCAGGAGAAGCAGGAAAAGGTTTTGCAGTAGTAGCAGATGAAATTAACGCGCTGTCAGGTGAGTCTGCTTCTGCAACCCAGAAGATCGATGCAATCTTAAAAGATATTATTGCTACGGTAACAGAGGTCAACAGGGTAATTGACGATAATAATGTAATTGTAAAAGAATCGAAAGAACGCTTGGATGACACAGTTGATATTTTTGATACCATGCTGCATTCTTCAGAAGAAGTCATTACAGTTACTGATACCTTAAAGAGTGAACTGGTTAAGATCATTGAGATTAAAGAGCACTTGTTAGAGGCAATGGAGAGAGTGGAAGATATTTCACAGAGATCTGTACAAAGCACGACGGATATCAGCGCCTCTACTCAGGAACAGGCAGCCGGAGTGGAAACGGTCCTGAACTTTATGGAAAGTGTACAAAATGATGTAGGACGACTGGCAGAAGTACTGAATATGGACAATGGAAAATAAAGGATAAAAACGAAGAAAAACTCCCGATTTGATCGGGAGTTTTTTGACGGAGTCGGAGGGATTCGAACCCTCGTGCCCCGGAGGGCAAACGCATTTCGAGTGCGCCCCGTTATGACCGCTTCGATACGACTCCATAGCTTACGAAAAATAATTATAAAGTGTGAAAGGATTCCCGTCAACTAATTCTTGTGATAATCTGAAAATTATACTATAATTTATTTGATATGATTTGGACAAAATATTGGAAAATGTTTAAGGAGGGAATCAAATGAAGAGAATAGGTATGCTGACAAGCGGCGGTGACTGTCAGGCTTTAAATGCGGCAATGCGCGGAGTGGTAAAATGCCTTTCCTACAGCAAGGAAGACGTAGAAATTTATGGATTTTTAGATGGGTACAGGGGGCTTATCTATAGTGATTTCCGTATGCTTACCGGTGCAGACTTTTCCGGTATCCTTACAAAAGGCGGAACCATTCTTGGAACAAGCAGGACACCTTTTAAACTGATAAGGGAACCGGATGAAAAAGGACTGGATAAAGTTGAGGCAATGAAACAAAACTATTATAAACTGAAATTGGATTGTCTGGTTATCCTTGGAGGAAACGGCACGCATAAGACGGCCAATCTGCTTCGTCAGGAAGGACTTAATGTTGTGACACTGCCCAAGACAATTGACAATGATCTTTGGGGGACAGATATGACCTTTGGCTTCCAAAGCGCTGTAGATATTGCAACCGACGCTATTGACTGTATTCATACAACGGCAGCTTCTCATGGACGCGTATTTATTGTAGAAGTTATGGGACATAAAGTTGGCTGGCTCACATTAAATGCAGGTATGGCAGGGGGAGCGGATATCATTTTGATTCCTGAAATTCCATATGATATAGATAAAGTGGTTGACGCCATTGAAACACGACAGAAGAGGGGAAGCCGTTTTACAATTCTGGCAGTTGCAGAAGGCGCAATTTCCAAGCAGGATGCAAAACTTTCTAAAAAGGAATACAAAGATAAATTAAAAAATACACCTTATCCTTCCGTTTCTTATGAAATTGCAGCACAGATACAGAAGAAAACGGGTCAGGAAGTAAGAGTGACTGTACCAGGACATACACAGCGCGGCGGCAGTCCATGTCCATATGACCGTGTGTTTGCAAGCAGACTGGGGTCGGAAGCAGGTAAAATGATCTTAAAAGGAGAATATGGTTTCATGGTTGGATACCGTAACCGGGAAATCGTAAAAGTGCCTTTGGAAGAAGTAGCAGGTAAACTGAAAATGGTTGCCCCTGATGCGACGATTGTAAAGGAAGCAAAAATGTTGGGCATCAGTTTTGGCGACTAAAGAAAATGAGGAATGATTATGTCTTATACAGCCCTTTACCGAAAATTTCGTCCTGATAATTTTGAGGATGTAAAAGGACAGGACCATATTGTTACAACATTAAAAAATCAGATCAAGGCGGACCGCATTGGGCATGCATATTTATTTTGCGGTACGAGGGGAACCGGAAAGACAACCATTGCCAAAATTTTTGCAAAAGCAGTAAATTGTGAGAATCCTTCAGAGGGCAGTCCCTGCGGGGAATGCCCTGCCTGTAAGGCAATTGCAGCAGGCGTCAGTATGAATGTGATAGAGATTGATGCGGCTTCCAATAACAGCGTGGACAACATCAGGGAAATTGTGGATGAAGTTTCCTATTCGCCGGCAGAGGGAAAATATAAAGTTTATATTATTGATGAAGTCCATATGCTTTCAATAGGCGCTTTTAATGCATTGTTAAAAACATTGGAAGAACCCCCTTCATACGTGATATTTATATTGGCAACGACAGAGACACATAAGATACCGATTACGATCTTATCCAGATGTCAGCGTTATGACTTTAAGAGAATTACAGTAGATACGATTGCAGACAGACTAAAAGAGCTGATGGAAACGGAAGGAGTTCCGGTAGAAGAAAAAGCCATCCGTTATGTAGCAAAAGCGGCGGATGGTTCTTTGCGTGATGCGCTCAGCCTTTTGGATCAGTGTATTGCTTTTCATTTTGGACAGGAACTGACGTATGACAAAGTACTGGATGTGCTGGGTGCAGTAGATATCGGAGTATTCAGCAGTCTGCTTAGAAATGTTTTAGACAGAAACGTCCGGGGCTGCATTGAACTTCTGGAAGAAGTGATTATACAGGGACGTGAACTGACGCAGTTTGTAACAGACTTTACATGGTATTTGAGGAATTTGCTTTTAGCAAAGACTTCGGATAATATAGAGGATGTAGTGGATATGTCCAGTGAGAATCTGGAAAGGCTGAAAGAAGAAGCAGAAATGGCAGAAATGGAAATAATAATGCGATATATTCGCATTTTTTCAGAATTGTCCGGTCAGCTGAAATATTCAGCCAACAAAAGAGTTCTTACAGAGATGGCACTGATAAAATTATGTAAACCGGAAATGGAAACGACACAAGATTCTCTTTTGGACCGTATTCGTGAAATAGAAGAAAAACTGGAAAATGGCGTTACTATTTCAGTATCACCGGATCAAAATTCTGTTCCATCGGCGCCGATATTAAAAAAAGAACGGCCGCCTCTTCCAAAAGCAGTACCGGCAGAAATCGAGCAAATTGTCAGCAAATGGAGCAGAATTGTAGCGGACTGTCCCCAGCCGTTGAAAACTTATGTAAAAGGGGCACGTTTAAGCCTTGGCGGTGAAAACAAGTTAATGCTTGTTTTAGAGGATGGAATAGCGACAGATTATCTAAGCAAACAGCCTGAAAACAAACAACTTTTGGAACAGATTATTTCACAATCCATTGAAAAGGAAGTGGAAGTCATGGTACAGAGTGTCGGAGGTACGAAAGAGTTTGAAGAGAATTATGTGGATCTGACCCAAATTATTCATATGGATATTGAGGAAGAAGAATAAAATGAATGTCGGTTAAAATTGACAGGGAGGAGTAAAGATGGCAAAACGTGGAGGGTTTCCTGGTGGAGGAATGCCAGGCAACATGAATAATCTTATGAAGCAGGCACAAAGAATGCAGCGTCAAATGGAAGAGAGCCAAAAGGAAATGGAACAGAAGGAATTTTCTGCCAAAGCAGGGGGCGGTGCAGTGGAAGTGACTGTTACGGGCAAAAAAGAACTTACAAAGGTAAAACTTGCGGAAGAGGTAGTAGATCCTGATGATATTGAAATGTTAGAAGATCTCATTATGGCAGCGGCAAATGAAGCGCTCCGCATGGCAGATGAAGCAAATGCAGAGATTATGAATAAAATGACAGGCGGTTTAGGAGGAGGCTTTCCGTTCTGATGGAATTATATAGTGGACATATAAACCGTTTAATAGAAGAACTTTCGGCACTTCCGGGGATAGGATCAAAGTCGGCGCAAAGGCTTGCTTTTCATCTTATCAATATGCCGCAGGACAGGGTAAATAAACTTGCTGAGGCTATTATAGAGGCAAAGGCCAATGTGAAATATTGCAGAGAATGCTTTACATTGACCGACAAAGAGACTTGTCCGGTTTGTGCAAATGGAAAGCGGAATCACGGTTTGATCATGGTAGTAGAAAATACAAGGGATATGACAGCGTATGAAAGAACCGGGAAGTACGAAGGTGTATATCATGTGCTTCATGGAGCCATTTCTCCGATGTTGGGGATTGGACCAGGTGATATTAAGCTGAAAGAGTTGATGCACCGACTGGAAGGAGAGGTAGAAGAGGTTATTATTGCAACGAATTCCAGTCTGGAAGGCGAGACGACAGCAATGTATATCAGTAAGCTGATTAAACCAACCGGGGTTAAGGTTACAAGAATTGCAAGTGGAGTGCCAGTAGGCGGTGACCTTGAGTACATTGACGAAGTGACACTGCTTCGCGCTTTAGAGGGACGTGTAGAATTGTAAAAATTGGAGGTAAATATGGTAAGCGAAAAAAAATTATTTGGGACAACAAAGGACGGGAAAGAAGTTTTTCTTTATACTTTGGAAAATAAAAATGGAATGAAAGCGATGGTCATGAACTATGGGGCGATCTTAGTTAAGCTTTATGTACCGGATAAAGATGGGAATGTAGAGGATATCGTTTTAGGCTATGATAAACTGGAACAGTATTTTGATAACGGGTGTTTTTTTGGCGCGACTATTGGACCGAATGGAAATCGGATTGCAAATGCTGCTTTTGAATTAGATGGCGTTACATATAAACTGGATGCAAATGACGGGCCTAATAATCTGCACAGTCATGATGAACTTGGATATCACAAACAAGTATGGGATGTGGAAACGACGGACGACAGTGTTATTTTCCTGCTGGATGTAGCGGACGGGGTTATGGGATTTCCGGGAAATAAAAAGAATACAGTAACGTATACATTGACACAGGATAACGAGTTAAAGATTCATTATGCGATTACAACAGATAAGAGGACGATTATTAATCCGACCAATCATACATATTTCAATCTTCGGGGAGAAGGAAATGGTGATATATTAAACCATAAACTGCAATTTGCAGCAGGAAAGTATACGACGGTAGTAAAAGGTGCAATACCGACAGGAGAACTTGCAGATGTGGCAGGAACGCCTATGGATTTTAGAACAGTTAAAAAAGCAGGACAGGAAATAGATGCTGATTTTGAACAGCTTTCTCTGACAAACGGATATGATCATAACTGGGTGATTGATAATTGGAATAATATGCTGCAGCTTTGCGCTACAGTAGAAGAAGAGGAAAGCGGCAGAAAGATGTCTGTATATACGGATCTTCCAGGTTTTCAGTTTTATGCCGGTAATGGTATTGGAAGGGAACAGGGTAAAAATGGTCATGTTTATACAAAAAGAAGCGGATTGTGTATTGAGACCCAGTTTTTCCCTAACAGCGCTAATGAACCGTCGTTCCCGAGTGCAGTTTTCGGGCCTGAAAAACCCTACGAATCAACAACAATCTATCATTTTGAGTAAATTATAAAGTAAGCACACGGAACATATAGTTTTTAATTCATTTGTGAGCAGTGCAAGGATGGTATAAATGTCTGATATAAGAAGTTATATGAAGTATAAAGAACAACGGACAAAAGAAGAGTTTATTCGTCAGGAAGAAAAAGCAAAAAGTAACACTGCTTACAAAAAAGATTATCGTACCAGAATACGGGAACATCGCAGGAGATACTTTTCAGCGGCTCTGTCAGCTATTATTTTGATAGTGTTGGTATGTACCGTATTCTATATCCGAACGAAGAATAAAATTTATACGGATTATGAGATCAGAAGTTCTGTTGCAAGAGAGATGATTAATGGGACAACAGTGGTAAATCTTGACGGAGCGATTCTAACTTACAGTAAAGACGGCATAAATTGTTCAGATCTTAAAGGGACAGTCTTATGGAATCAGACATATGAAATGCAGAATCCTATTATTGCAATAAAAGGAAAAGCGGCAGCGATTGCAGATTATAACGGAAGAACCATTTATGTGATGGATAATCAAAGTTTTTTAGGTGAAATAAATACAAATCTTCCGATTAGAAACATTGCTGTAGCTGCTAATGGAGTAGTGGCAGCAGTGTTGGACGATGCAGCGGTTACGTGGATATCTTTGTACGGTCAGACGGGAGAAGAACTGGGACGCTTTAGAACCAGAATGAAGAACAGCGGTTATCCGCTTGCTGTTGCAATGTCTGAAAATGGTCAGCTTGTTTTAGTTTCCTATTTATATGTTGACAGCGGAACAATCAAATCAAGAGTTGCTTTTTATAATTTTGGGCAGGTCGGAAAAAACAAAAGTGATAATTTTGTAGGAGGGTATGATTATGCGGACAGTGTAGTGCCTTTTGCAGGATTTATGAATTCTTCCACTGCGTTTGCAGTAGCAGACAACCGTATCATGTTTTATTCGGGATCAGAGATTCCCGAAAGCCTGGTAGAAAACTTTTTTGAGGGAGTGCTCCAGGGGGTTTATTATAACAGCAATTATGTAGGACTTGTTTTTCCGAATATTGATGGAGAAAGTAAATATCGGATTGATGTCTATAACACAAATGGAAATAAAGTGCTTAGCAAGGCATTTGACATCGATTATAAAGACATCGTGTTTTGCAGTGATTATTTCATTGTTTATAATGAACAGGAATGTATGGTGTGCAATATGAATGGGGTGGAGAAGTATAACGGTGCATTTAAAGATACTGTATATACATTAGTGCCGTCACAAAATGTTTCACATTATGTACTTGTTACGCAGGATTCTCTGCAAACTATAGAATTAAGATAAAATGCTTCCACTATGAATGGTAAATCCGCTAAAGCGGATAAGGAGTAAATATTGATTATTATGTGTACAGAAGTACACGAGGAGCGTATAAATGAATTATTTATTAATGATAGTCATTCTGGCTTTTATATGGAGGATGGCGGCGGGATATAAACAGGGAATGGTAAAAGAGTTGAAATCATTTATTACGTTTCTTGTGTCCGCTGTATCCATTGCAATGATTTGTAAGGCGGTAAACTCATATTTTCATAGCGACGGAATGGGTATGGCTATATCCATTATGCTTTTAATAGTCGTAGGAATTGGATTTAAGATCTTAAAACTTGTATTTTTTTCGGCAGAGACAATCGTAAAACTTCCGGTGATTCACTTTGCAGACAAAGTATTGGGGATCGCTATGGGGGCAATTGAAATTACGGTTTTGCTATGGGCGTTTTATCTTGTACTTGATATGCTGGATAACTTTCATATGGGTATCTTTGCTAAAATGGGGGCAGCATATATAAAAGACAGTGATTTTTTGACATATTTATATCATAATAATCTTTTTAAGAAATTACTTGAGCATTAAAAAACTATAACCAGAACAGAGCAATGCTGTGAAAAAATAAAGCTATAGAGGTCAGAGGCAGGCTGCATGCAGACCAATACGGATGGGAGCAAGTATGAAAAAATTTTCTATAAAAAGAATACAAGTAATGCAGGCTGTTTTTGGAGTATTCATTTTTCCTGTTCTTATATGCATGACAGCCTGTACAGTAAGGGATGGGCAAAAACAAGTAGAGAAAGAGGAAATAATAAGCGAACAGTTTATAGAATCTGAAGTGGAAGGAGAGGTGCAAATTGAGGAAAATGAGACCAATCTGGAAACAAAAGAGGAAGCAGCGGCGATAGAGGAAACAGAAAGTATAGAAATATTGAATATTCCGGCATGGATTACTGCATCTGACGTCAATTTCAGAACAGAGCCTGATTTGAATTGTGAAGTGCTGCAAAGACTTGGGAGAAATACACAAATTCTTTTTCTGTATGAAAAAGAGGGCTGGGGTGCAGTAGAATATAATGGCATAGAAGGATATGTCAGTATGGACTATTTAACAACGGAGGAGCCGAAAACGAATGGGTATGTGGTAGTCATTGATCCGGGACATCAAAAAAGCGGCGATAGTACGAAAGAACCGAATGGACCGGAATCGTCCGTCATGAAAGCGCGTGTCACGGGAGGAACCAGCGGCTGTACTACCGGAGTTATGGAATATGAATTAAATCTTTCCATTTCCCTGAAACTGAGAGATGAACTGGAAACAAGAGGATATATTGTATATATGACAAGAGAAACCCATGATGTGAATATAAGCAATATGGAACGGGCACAGTATGCAACTTCTGTAGGTGCAGATATTTCTGTAAGGATTCACGCGAACGGTTCTGAAAATTCCTCTGTCAGCGGTGCATTGGCATTAGCTCCTTCTTCCAGCAATCCATATATCAGCGGCCTTTCCGCAGAAAGTCAAAATCTGGGCAAATGTATTTTAGATGCTTACTGTGCTGCGACAGGAATGAATAATCAGGGAGTCGTATCTTCAGATACGATGACAGGTATTAACTGGAGCACGGTTCCGGTTACGATTTTAGAAATGGGATATATGACCAATTCTACGGATGATACTAATATGGAAGATGCAGTTTATCAGCAAAATATGGTACAGGGAATTGCAAATGGTATTGATAATTACTTTGGATTAGGACAATAAAAAAAGTCAATAAAAAAAGAATGCAGAAGAATAGAAAAAGCAGTTGACAAATAGCATGATGATATGCTAATATAAAAATCCACCGCGTAATAGCGGTGGGGGATTGAAAAGAAAATATGAAAAAACTGTAAAAAGCTGTTGACAAAAGAGAAGACGCATGGTAATATAACAGAGTTGCGT
>CANSUS010000062.1 GCA_947650155.1 uncultured Lachnospiraceae bacterium | reverse complement strand
AGCGGCTAAAATACAAGCTTTTTTGTGCAAAATAAATAAGAAAGTATAGAGAGGATTTTGATGACGGATATTTAGAATAATTTGAGCAGCTATATGAATACGGAAATGGAGGAGTGGGACTTTTCCGGAGTAATCAGAGTGATGAAAAAAGGCGCAACTATATATGAAGTCAGCAGAGGATATTCCATTATAGAGTTTGGTATTAAAAATACAATGGAAACACGGTTTTGTGTGCCTCTGTAACCAAACAATTTACTGCGTTTGCAATTATGATATTATACGAAAAAGGACTGCTGCAGTTAGAGGAAAAAGCGAACCGGTATTTGCCGTCTACGATGCAGCTTCCTTCAGAAATAACGATTCACCATCTTTTGTCTCATACATCGGGTCTGCATAATAATTATAATTTTGAAGATGATTTTTATGTGGGGGAAGACAGAAAACCCTATTACAAAGAACAGTTTTTCAGGGATTGGATTGTCAGGAAACCAATAAAGAAACCGGGAGAAGTATTTGACAACGGGAAGAATATTATTCGGAACAAAGCCTGTAATTATATGCATGATTATGGAGAACTGGTCAAAGCTCCTTATATTAATAACTTGTATAGTATTGGTGCAGGCGCCTTAGTTACGAATTGTGACGATCTGCAAAAATGGTATGAGTGTCTTAAAAACAAAAATATTTTATCAGAACGCACCTATGAGATTTATTTTTCAGAAAATAAAAACCATTATTGCTACGGCTTGGAAAGATATGAGGAAGACGGAAGAATCAAATATGCGCATGGCGGAGACATGCCCGGTGTATCTGCTTATGTTCAATATTATTTTGAAGAGGATCTATGCATTATCATTATTTCCAATACAGAATCATTAGATCAATATCGCTTTGGGAATGGCATTGCGGCAATGCTGCATAACGGACAAGCGCCTGTAACGCACAGACTGGAGGAGATTGTGTTGTCGCCGGAAGATCTTGAGAAATATACCGGGACCTATCTTCCCGGTAAGATACATATGGAACAGAAAAACGGAAAATTATATTTGGTTCGCGTGAATCAAAATATTCACATTGAATTGTATTGTGTAGGCAGCGACAGTTTCAAAAGACGGTATGAGGAACAACAGGGAGTTCACAGATTAATTGCAGATGGAGGCGGCAAACCTTCAGTGTGGGGATACGAATTAGTAAGTAAACAATTTTTGTAGTTGAAGACATGGCGCAATTGCATCTGTAAGCCGAGCAGATGGAAGCAAAAATGGCCATCGACGATTTGAAAGAAATTTACAGGCTGAAAGAGAAAGGGGATTAAGATGAATCAGGATGTTTACGAAAATTGTCCGGTATTGGAAAATGAATTTTTTAAAATCCGTCTGATTGAAGAAAGGGATGCGGAGGATCTTTTTGACGTATATAGTGATAAATTTGCCCTTCCGTTTTTCAACAGCGATAACTGTCACGGCAGTAATTTTTACTGTGCCCGGAAGGAAGATGTGGAGAATACGATCAAATATTGGCTGATCGAGTATCACGAAAATAAAGGATTTGTTCGTTTCTCCATCGAAGATAAGAAGGCGGGAAAGGTGATTGGAACAATAGAGATGTTCAGGCGGGAAGCGAAAGATTATTTTACCGACTGTGGGATCTTGCGGCTGGATGTTAAGAGCGGCTGTGAAAGAACAGAACCGATTTATCATATTATGTCATTGGTTATAAAGCCGTTTTATGAATGGTTTGCCTGTTCTAAAATTGCAACTAAAGCTCCGGTCTATGCCGTTGACCGGATAGAAGCGTTAAAAAAAGCGGGCTTTACAAAATCAGAAGAAGCCCTGATAGGGCATCAGCAAAACATAGCATACTATGACTATTGGGTTATTTGATTCAGACGGCAGGATTTGTTTGGATTTTTGATAAGATTTCCTCTATTTTCCAGTTCTTTGCAGGAAGGATGAGCGCATGGTCTAAAAGGATTTCATGGATTATGCGCAGTTCCAGTTCCTGCCTGTGCCGGAAATGGGAAATCATATCTTCAAATCCTTTATAGCCATGTTGCTTTCCGTATGGCGAATGGATCAGAAACTCATTCATCAGCGAATACCACATTTCATTTCCAAGCGCATCGCAGCGTTCTTTTTTGATGCCTGAAATCGTTTCTTCCAGCTGATCACTGTATAAATAAAGTAACAAAAAATCATCATTCTTTACCACTTCGTATAATCTTTCATAAAATTCCATAATTTTGGTATCACTTAACTGGTGAAACAGAATCAGATCTTCGATTATATTCTGGAAAAAAGAACATTCAAATAAATAGCCTGTTTGGGAAAAATTCTGATATCTGGAGAGAATAATGGTTTCCAGTTCCTGCAGGGATACTCTGCCGTTGTAGATTTCAAAACGTTCCAGATCCTTATGGAAGCCGGGGATATCTGTAAGGATTTTCG
This sequence comes from uncultured Lachnospiraceae bacterium, assembly GCA_947650155.1. GTDB lineage: Bacteria > Bacillota > Clostridia > Lachnospirales > Lachnospiraceae > RGIG3002. The sequence goes on along the minus strand of CANSUS010000062.1, from coordinate 19,124 downwards.
TATAGGTAATAATGTAGTGATTTTCCTCTTTGAAAGTGTTTTTTCTGATTTCTTCCTGAAGAGAACTGTAATGCTGTAAAGTCTGTTTATAGTCCTTTTCGCTCATCCATGTGCACCATGCCAGATCGACCGGTGAATAATCCCCTTCCATGCACATATGAAGTGCAGGAATCTGTGCGGCTATTTCTTTTATTAACGTAGATTTTCCCATTCCCTGAATGCCTTCAATATAAATATTTTTCATTTTCAGTGATTCCTCCAGTCATTTCAATTTACAAGATAGCGTGATCTTATCATTTGATTATTTTTCTGTCAATACAATTCTGTAAACGCATATTGGGATGGTAACCATACAGCCTCCCGCCTGATATAAAATTTTTTGAAAAATTCCTTGACTTATTATCAAAATGATATTATCATAATAATAACAAATAGATAATATCATTTTGATAATAACAAAACACGGGAGGGATTAATATGAGTATTACTTACAAAAAATTTGAACCGACAGAATATGTAATGAAAGTAAAAAGGGGAAAAATCGTACAAAAAGGGCTTGGGTTATCTTTTTTCTATAATACCATGACCACAAGCATGATGGTCATTCCGGCAACGGCGTTTGACGCCAGTTTTGCATTTAATGAGATTATGACGGCAGACTTCCAGGGGGTCAATGTGCAGGGAGACATTTCCTATGTCATCACGGATTATGAAAGAGCTTCAAAAATGGTGGACTTTTCTTATAAAGGGAAAAAAGAATATGCGGCGGTACTGACAGAGGCCAGACAAAAGATGGCGAAACGTATTATGAATCTCGCAAAAGTTTACGTTACTAAATTTATCAGCGGCAAGAATGTGCGGGAAGCCATTATTTCTGCCGATGAACTTGCCGGTACGTTAAGGGAAAACATGAAGGAAGATGAAACGATTCAGGAGTTTGGACTGGAGCTGATTTCCATTTCTATTTTGGGAATTTTGGCTCAGAGCGATACGAGGAAGGCTTTGGAGGCGGCGACAAGAGAGGAAATATTAAAACAGCAGGACGATGCAATTTATAAGAGGAGAAACGCGGCAATTGAACAGGAACGGATCGTAAAAGAAAACGAGTTGAACACAGAGATCAAAGTTGCAGAAAAGCAAAAAGAGAAGCGGGAAAAAGAAATGGAAATGAAGCGTCTTGTACAGGAAAAACAGGCGGAACTGGACGCAAAAAAACTTGCCAATGATATTCGCCTGGAAGAGGAAAACTGCAGATTAGTAGACCTTCAGACAGAAAATGAAAAGAAAAAGTCGGATGCAAAGGCATATGATTCGGAAGTGCTGTTAAAGACCTTTTCCGGTGTGGATAAAGAGGTGATAAAAGCGCTTGTTACAAGCGGAATGGACAGCAGGGCATTGATTGCAAAGGCGTTTGTGGAAATTGGCGACAAGGCGGATAAAATCGGCGTATTGAATGTATCTCCTGATCTTTTGGAAACACTCACAAGCGCAGAAAAGAAATAAGGTTATCAGGCAGGAAGAAGGGAGGGGACTGATGGAAAGAGGAATGAATAAGGTAGTGCTTGTCACAAGGAAAACAAGGCTGACAGAACTGATCCGAAAATACAATACAATAGAACAGGCAAAGTTTTATATTGAGCATATGGGAGCGGATTTTTCCGATTACATAAGAGAAGACGAAAAGTATCGGAAAGCAGTGGAAAAGATTATGGCCGTTTCAGAGAAATATGCGAGAGTGCAGCAGATTGACAGAGAGTTTCTGCCCAATATGATCTTCGGACAAAATGACATTGTGATTGCAACGGGTCAGGACGGACTTGTGGCGAACGTACTGAAATATCTGAACGGACAGCCGTTGATCGGCGTGAATCCTGACAGCTTAAGATGGGATGGGATATTGCTTCCCTTTGAGGCAGGGGAACTGGAGGGGATTCTTTTAAAAGTGCTTGGAGGAAGTCATGCGGTGAAAGAGATTACAATGGCGCAGGCTGTGACACAGGACGGACAGATCATGCTTGCAGTAAACGATCTGTTTGTGGGGCAGAAAACGCATGTGTCCGCAAGATATGATATTACGTGGAATGGGATAACAGAATACCAGTCTTCCAGCGGTGTGATTATTTCGACCGGACTGGGATCTACCGGCTGGTATAAATCAGTGATGACACAGGCGGCAGGTATCGCGAGGAAGTTTGGCGGCAAGAAATTGGAAGGAGAGCGGATGGGATGGAGTGAAAACAGTCTGGCCTTTATTGTCAGAGAACCCTTTCCCAGCCGCGCCACCGGAACGCAGATTGTTTACGGAAAGCTTACAGGTTCTGACCATTTTAAAATTTTATCTAAAATGCCGGAAAACGGCGTGGTCTTTTCGGACGGAATGGAAAACGATGCCGTTGAATTTAATGCCGGAACGGAAATTACTATACAAATAGCACCGAAAAAAGGTATACTTGTGGTATAGTAAAAAAGAAAAGTTCTAAAGAACCGGAATCTGCCGTCTTTGCGGCAGAACCTAAAGTATGGAGAAAATAAGAAATGGATCAGATCAGTCAGGAAGAAAAAGAATATTTGGAACAATATGACATCACGAAGTTTGAACGTCCTTCCGTTGCGGCAGATATGGCGGTATTTACGGTGATGGGGGACCAGAGAAAGGAGACGGCAAGGGTTCAGGAAAACTACCGGAAACTTCCCGAAAAGAAATTAAAACTTCTGTTGATTAAGAGAGGTTCCCATCCCTATAAAGACAGGTGGGCGCTGCCGGGCGGCTTCTGCAAAAAGGGCGAAGAGGTTCTGGATACGGCAAGGAGGGAACTGTTTGAGGAAACACAAGTATCCGATGCTTATTTACAGCTTGCGGGAGTATTTGGAGAAGCGGGAAGAGACCCGAGAGGCTGGATCATATCCCATACTTTTCTGGCGTTGTTTGACGGGAAAAAGTGCCGATTAAGGGCAGGAAGCGACGCATGGGACGCAAGGTGGTTTGACGTGGAACTGAAAGCAGAGAAAGAAAAAGAAGCGCCGGAAGCTGCTTTTGAGAATCAGCGTTTCAAAGAATCGGAGCAGAAACTAAACGTGAAAGAAACCGTTTACCGGCTGACTCTGATAAACAATGACGGGGAAGAACCAATCTGTCTGCAGGCAGTGATCAGACAAAAGAAACGCTTTTTTCAGTTTCAGGCGAGTACCGATTATCAGGTGGAGAGGGAAGAAGGGTTTGCATTTGACCATGCCAGGATTATTCTTTATGCGTTATTGCATTTAAGAAAACAGGCGGAAACGGACGGCAGGATCGTCTTTGACCTGATGCCGGAATATTTTACGCTGACCGAACTGCAGAACGCCTGTGAAATTGTGCTTGGCAGAGAACTTTTAGCCGCCAATTTCCGTAGAAAAATGGCGGACTATGTGGTAGAGACGGATCAAATGTCAGAAGGCGCGGGACACCGGCCGGCAAAACTTTTTAAAAGAAATCTACAGTCGGTATTTATGGAATAAATAAAATCATACAATTTAGGGAATGAGAACAGGAGGTAATTATTTATGAAAGTATTATTAGTAAACGGCAGTTCCAGAGCGGATGGCTGCACCAATGCCGCGCTCACAGAGGTAGAACATGCGCTGCAGCAGGAGGGAATTGCAACAGAAAAGATTTTTATCGGTAATGAAGCTTTGCCGGATTGTATCGGCTGTGGGAAATGCAGGGAGACAGGGAGCTGCGTTTTTAAAGATGCGGTAAACGATTTTGTGGAAAAGGCGAAGTCGGCGGCCGGTTTTGTATTTGGCTCTCCGGTTTATTATGCGCATCCAAGCGGCCGGCTTCTGACTTTTATGGACAGGGCTTTTTATTCAGGCGGCAGCGCCTTTGCCTTTAAACCGGCAGCGGCAGTATTAAGCGCAAGGCGCGCGGGAACGACGGCGTCCTTTGATGTGATCAATAAATACTTTACAATATGCTCCATGCCGGTAGTTTCTTCTACTTACTGGAATCATGTATATGGTACGCAGCCGGACGAAGTAGCAGAAGACAAAGAGGGGCTGATGACTATGACTAACATTGGCAAAAACATGGCATGGATGTTAAAATGCATTGAACTCGGAAAGAAAAATGGACTGGAACACCCGGTAAATGAGAAACTTCGGACGAATTTTACCAGATAACGGATTTTTTTCATACTTACGGAGACCAAAGCGAGGAAGCGTAAAAAGAATATGCGTATAGTAATTATAGAAGACGAACCACAGATCAGGCAGGAGCTGAAGCTGCTTTTGGAAAATGCGCTTTATGAAGTAACGGTAATTGAGGATTTTAAGGAAACTGCGTCAGCCGCATTGGCGGCTGATGCCGATCTGATTTTATTGGATTTAAAGCTTCCGGGAGAATCGGGATTTGAGATCTGCGCTAAAATACGCGCAGTATCTGAAGTGCCGGTTATCTTTTTGACCAGCAGGACTTCAGCGTCGGATGAACTGAGCGGGATGCTGCAGGGCGGGGACGATTATATTACCAAACCCTTCCATCCGCCGATTCTCCTGGCGCGCATTGCTGCGGTTTTAAAAAGAACCAAAAAAGAAGTACAAAAAGAGCCGGACAGACTGGAGTACAAGGGTGTGGTACTGGATGTTGCCCGCGGAAGCATTTATTGTCTCACAGAGCAGGAAAAAGGAAGCGTGGAATTAACGAAAAATGAGTTTAAGATTCTCTATTATCTTTTTCAAAATACGGGAAGGATTATACCACGGATGGAACTGATCGAATATTTATGGGATAATCAGGTCTATATTGACGACAATACTTTGAGTGTGAATATGACGCGGATCAGAGGAAAAATGGAGCGGCTTGGCGTGCAGGATTTTGTGGAGACAAAGCGGGGAATGGGGTATCGATTATGAATATCATTTCGTTTCTGAAAGATAAAATCCTGCTCTTTCTTCTGCATCTTTCCTGCATGATGGCGCTTGGCGTATTTCTGCCTGCCACAGGATATCAAACAGACGCCTGTCTGCTGATTTTAGTCTGCTGGTTTTTGATATTGACAATTTGGACTTTTTATGAATATCGAAAAAGAAAGCGGTATTTTGCCAAAATGGAAGAGATACTTTTACAGGTGGACAAGCGTTTTTTGCTGGGAGAACTGATGCCGGATTCTTCCCGGCTTGAAGATAAAATATACCGGGACATGATAAGAAGCTCCAACCGGTCTGTGATCGAAAAGATACATGCGGCAGAAGAGGCAAAAAAAGAGTACCGCGAATATATAGAAAGTCTGGTACATGAAATCAAAGCGCCGATCACCAGTATTTCCCTCTTATGTGAAAATCATAAAAACGAACTGACGAAAACGATCAGTAAAGAAAACGGAAAAGTAGAGAAATATGTGGATATGGCGCTTTACTATGCGCGTTCCGATGAAGTTTATAAAGATTACTTTATTCAGGAAACCAATCTGGAAGAAACGGCGGCGGAAGTGATCGGGCGGAATAAATATTATTTGATACAAAACGGGATGCAGGTGGAATTAGATTGTAAAGATTCCGTTTATACGGACAGAAAGTGGATCGCTTTTATTTTGGATCAGATTTTGCAAAACAGTATGAAATACAGGAAAGAGACGGATGCTAAAATAAAGATCTATTCCCAAAAGGAAGAAAAATGCGTCCGCATGGTGATAGAAGATAACGGGATTGGGATCAAAGAGGAGGAGACCGGGCGTATTTTTGAAAAGAACTTTACGGGGACGAATGGAAGGGAGAGAGAACGGTCTACCGGAATGGGACTGTACCTTTGCCGGAAACTTTGTAAAAAGCTTGGAATCGGAATTTCCGCCCAGTCCGAAGAAGGCGCATATACCAGAATTATAATGGAATTTCCTGTCAGCACTTATCTTTCAAAATTGTAAGATTATTGAAAACAACATTGATACAATCTTTTTTTATTTTTTGTTAGACTAAATCAAAAGGAGCAGGAAGGAAGATTTGCATGCCTGTCAGTACAGGCGGATGGGAGCAGGAAATGAAAGAATATATCAATGTTTGTGAAGTGGAAAAATATTATGGCAGTGAAGCCGGTATGACAAAAGCAGTAGACCGGGTAAGCTTTACGGTGGCAGAGGGAGAATTTGTCGGTGTGATGGGGGCTTCCGGTTCCGGGAAGACGACTCTGTTAAACATGCTTTCCACAATAGACAGTGTGACGGCGGGGCATATTTACTTTCAGGATACGGATATTACAGAGTTAAAACCCGATCAATTGTCGGATTTTCGCAGGGAAAACCTGGGCTTTGTGTTTCAGGACTATAATTTGCTGGATACTCTGACGATGGAAGAAAATATCGTGCTTGCCATGACGCTTCAAAAAAAGAGCAGAAAAGAGATCGTTAAAGACAGCGAAGAGATGATGAAACTGTTAGGAATCTGGGAACTGCGGGACAAATACCCTTATCAGGTATCGGGAGGGCAGAAACAGCGGTGTGCCTGCGCAAGGGCGCTTATCAACCGTCCGAAGCTGCTTCTGGCGGACGAACCTACGGGAGCGCTTGATTCTAAGGCGGCGGGCACGCTTTTGGAAACGTTTCAAAATATGAATGAAACAAAAAAGGCAACGATTTTTATGGTGACGCACGATGCATTTTCAGCAAGTTACTGCAGCCGTATTCTTTTTTTAAAGGACGGCCGTATTTTTCATGAGCTGATCCGGGGAACGAAAAGCAGACGTGAATTTTTAAACGCTGTTTTGGACGTCCTTTCCCTTACGGGAGGTGAGAGCGATGCTTGTTAAATTGGCGCTTAGGAATGTGAAACGTTCTGCAAGGGATTATCTGGTTTATTTTTTTACAATGACAGTGGTAGTGGCGCTGATGTTTGCCTTTAACAGTCTTTTGTTTTCGGAAGATATTCGGAAAATGTTTGAACAGGCAATGATTATGGAAGCCATGCTGGGACTGGCGACATTTTTTATTGTCATGATTATTGCATGGCTGATCAACTACATGCTTCGATTTATTCTGGAAAAGCGAAGCAGGGAGTTTGGGACTTATCTGCTTTTGGGAATGAAGAAAAAACAGATTGCAAAATTGTACATGCGGGAAAACGTACTGTTTGGTGCAGGCGCCTTTTTGACAGGATTGGTACTTGGCGTGCTGGTACAGCAGATGATTATGTCTGTGCTTTACAGCATGGTATCAATGGACTACAGAATCCATATAGAAATGAATAAAAACTGTCTTATTATGACGGGTTCCTGCTATGCGGGCTGCTATATTCTGGCGCTTCTTGGGTGCAAAAGAAAGCTTGGGAAAATGAATATTTACAGGCTGATGAATGCGGAAAAACAGAATGAAGAGATCAAAGAGTCCCATGAGGAACTTAAGAAATGGCTTCTGCCGGTTTCCGGTCTGTTTTTATTCCTGTTTGGAGTATGGCTGTTTTTTGGAAAAAACTGGAGTACGCAGCTTGTTCTGCTGTTTTTGGTTGGATTGGTGCTTGTAATCTATCTTTTTTATATGGGATTGTCGTCCTTTATCGTTTGTTATGTACGGCGTAAGGGGAAACTGATTTATCGGGGACAGAATCTGTTTTTGCTCAGGCAGTTTTCTTCCAAAATAAAAACAATGCAGTTTACAATGGGAACGCTGACGGCGCTTTTTGTACTGGCTTTTTTAGGCTGTTCGGTGGCTATGATGTTTAATTTTTATCAGGACCGGATGCTGGCGCAGAAAATGCCCTTTGATGTGCATATCCACAGTGAATATGTGCAGGATACTTTTGCTGCGGAACTTGCAGTCATAGAAGAGAATGCCCGGATCAAAGAAAAGTATCTTTATCATATTTATGAAAACGGAACGGATCAGGTGAATGTCTATCTGTATACCCATTTGAAAGTGTTCGGCGATATGTATAAAAAAGAAGACGGAAGTCCTGACAGGCAGGTGATAGCGCAAAAGCGCAATTTTACGTATTGTACTTATGATACTTATATGGGACTGACAGATTATAACCATCTTCGGGATATGATCGGACTGGAGGAGGTCAGTTTAAATGAAGAGGAGTATGTGATTCATATCAAAGACAGGGTTCTTCGGGAAACGGGAGATTTTTCCGATCAGATTGTGGTGGAAGGCAGTCAGGGGCCGCTGCGGTTTTCGGGATATTTTTCAGAGCCCTTTTCTCAGGACGGTCATAATGGCGGAGATTATGTGATTGTAGTGCCGGATGCACTGACTGCAAAAATGAATCCGTTTTATTCGGAACTTGCGGTGGAACTTGTGGATGCAGCGCCGGAAAATTTAAAAAAAGAATTGGATCAGGCAGCAAAAGGGCTGGACTTTAAGCAGGTGGATGTTGTGGCGGATCTGGATGAGGAGGAAACGCTGTATGCGAACAGCTGCTGCGGATCGGACAGTATTGTGGTTTATGTGGCGGATAATCTGGTTCGTGATAATGTAGTAGTGGAAGTGAAATGTATGCTGTCAACGCTGATATTCCCTATGCTGTATATGGGACTGGTTTTTTTGTGCGTCGCTTTGACAGTATTGTCCATACAGCAGTTAAGTGACTCAGCGAAGTACCGGTTCAGGTACCATGTATTAAAGCAGATCGGCATGGGAGCAAAGCCGGTGGCAGGACTGATTTTTAAACAGCTTGCTTTGTTTTATCTATGCCCGGCATTGTTTGCGATGCTGATCAGTGGAATAATTGCAGGGTTTGTAGGAGGGAAATTTAATTATTATTCAGGTGCAGCGACGCCTGTGGGACAGTATCTGGGGATCTCTTTTCTGCTGTTTTTCGGGGTTTACAGTATCTATTTTGCGGCCACATATGTGGGATTTATGCACAATCTTGAAGAAAACTCTGTGAAATGATGCAGAAATGATGCATTGTTGATGTAAAAATGATGCATCCATGTACTATTCTGAATGAAAATGGCATTCAGAGGTGATGAACATGGGATCAAAAAAATGGAAAAGATGTATGGCGTTAGGGATTTTGCTGCTGATGACATTATGCAGCGTGGGTGCAGGCAGCAAACCGGAAATCGATACAGGTGAAGGCGCGAAAGAAGAGCAGCAACTGCAGTTGGGCGTTCCACAGGTAGTCGTACCTGTGGAATTTTTTAACAGGGATGATGATTTTTATGTGCAGTGTCTGCAAAATCAGAGTCAGGGAAACAGTATTACTTATGCAGATGGATATTACTATTTCAGAAGCCAGACGAAGAATTATTCCCTGTGTCGTACAAAAGGACAGGGGATGCCTGTGGAGGAGGTTGTCGGTCAGATTCCGGGAGCAATTTATGTCAGAAAAGATCAGGTTTATTTTATTAATGTCAGCGATAACAGGACACTTTACTGTGTGGGGACGGATGGAAGCAATCTCAGGAAACTTTCTGATTTTCCGATGCAGGAGTTGATCGTTGTGGGAGATAAGATATATTTTCGTTCCGTTTATGAGCGGGAATATGATCCGTTTTATCAGTTGACGGAAGAAGCGGCGGAGAATGACAGATATCTTTATTCTATGAATCTGGATGGAAGCGGTTGTGAACTGTTGATTCCACAGGTGTGTCTGGAAGTGACGACGAACGGAGAATCTCTTTATTATCTTGTGGAAGACAATGATGAGGGGGATTGGTTCTTTACGGTTTATAAAAGCGGTATGGACGGGAAAGATCAGGAGATATTTTTTCAAAGTAAAAGCCGGCTATGGGCCCTGACTTTATATAAAGGAGCATTGTACTGTGTGGATCCCGGAGAGAAACAGCTGATCTGTATAGAAGAACAGGGAGCAAAGGAAATAGCCTCTGATGTGTGGCTTTTTTCCATATCGGAAGGGCAGGCGTATGTGAATAACAAGGAGGAAATACGCCGGGTCGATTTGGAAACAGGAGAAGAGGAGCTTTTAATCAGAGAAGACAGCAGGTGGGGAAATAATGTGCAGAACAGAGAGGATACTTATCCGTGGTTTGCAGGGAGTGATAACAGAGGAATTTTTCTGGTAAACGGACAGATCTTTGTCAGATATTTTGAATCCGAAAAAAAAGGGGTTCTCTGGCATTTATGGGACGGGGAAAAGTTTGTGGTTTTTGAAGATATGGAACCTTTGGATGCAGAGGATCTGGTGCTTGATACTTCTCTTTTATATGAACTGAATTTTTATGATCCGGGAAGGGAGGATGAAGGGGCGAAAGAATATTTGGATATGGATGGGGAGATTTGTTATGATGAAGCTTATGGAGTAAGAGAGGATGGAACAACTTATGGGAATTTCAGCATTACGCTTCCGAAATTTAATTCCGGGCTTACTTGCTGTGATCAGATGAACAGGCAGATGGATTCGCTGTTTGCGCTTGCAATGGAGGATAAGGAGTCTTTTTTTGAAAAGGCGGAGGAGCAGGGTGGTCAGGATGATTGTATTAACTGGTACAGGCAGCATGGGTACAGTAATTTATATATCGGGGAAACTTATATTTCCATGCATTATTTCAGAGGCGGCTATGACGGCGGCATGAGAGTATGGAGAGAATCTCTGCCGCTGCTTTTTGACCGTGAGACAGGGCTTATGATTCATATGGAAGATTTGTTTACGGTGGAAGAAAATGAGTATATGAAGCGGCTGACAGGAGCCGTTTATAAATATTGTGAAATGACAGGGATGGATTGGTGGAATGAAGCTTTTGATAATAATGTACTTGTGAAAAATTTCAGAGATTTAAGCTGTTATCTGACGCCCGACGGAATCGTGCTGTGTTATGACAGATATGCGGTTCAGGCAGGAGCGAGCGGAAATCCGACGTTTGAAATTCCCTATGAATGGTTTGAAGATATTTTCAGGCATTAGACAAAAAGAAAGCGGCAAGCGAGCTTCTTAAGAAAATTGTAAGAAATTCCGTATAGAAAATATATAAAAAGCATGAACAGTTTTTGTATAATGATTCTGAAACTGCAAATGCTTTTTTTTGCGGGAGGCAAAAGATTTGAAAACGGCAAAACAGGTCTGCTATAATATAAGAATACGCGGACAAAAGGAATGGATATCAAATTGAATGAAAAAATATTGATTGTAGATGATGAAAAAGAAATTGCAGATCTTCTTGAAGTCTATTTGAAAAATGACGGTTATGAAGTCTATAAATGCTACAATGGCGTGGATGCGCTTGCCTGCATCGAATCAGAAAAGTTAGATATGGCGGTTTTAGACGTTATGCTTCCTGATATTGACGGATTTCATATCTGCCAAAAGATCCGGGAGAAATATTTTTATCCGGTCATTATGCTGACGGCAAAGGTGGAGGATATCGATAAGATTCAGGGACTGACCATCGGGGCTGACGATTATATTACCAAACCCTTTAATCCATTAGAGGTGATTGCAAGGGTAAAGACACAGCTGCGGCGGTATGTCAGATACAATCGTCAGACGCAGGATATGGAACATGTCACGGAACATGACATCAGGGGACTTGTAATCAATAAAGAGAAACATAAATGCCAGATGTATGGAAGGGAAATTGCATTGACGCCAATTGAGTTTTCCATTCTCTGGTATTTATGCGATCATAAGGGGAAGGTGGTTTCTTCGGAGGAATTATTTGAGACCGTGTGGGGTGAAAAGTATTTTGATAATAATAATACCGTTATGGCGCATGTGGGAAGGCTGCGGGAAAAACTGCATGAACCGGCAAGAAATCCGAAATTTATAAAAACAGTGTGGGGAGTGGGATATACGATTGAAGCTTAAGATAAATCATAAACGGCATTTGGCAGGAAACCGGAAAGAAAAGCAGGACAAAGAGTATCGTTATCTGAAATCCAGATTGTTTTTGCAGACAGTGGTTATGATGATTGCAGGGTTTACATCCATTTTTTTGATCTATCATTTTTTCTTTTTCGGCCGTTTTGCGAATTGGGTCGTTGCATTCTTTCAAAATGTATGGGGGATGGAATTTGAAGCGGCGCTCAGTCTGTACAGAAGGGTATTCCGCAATTATATACAGATTTACTTTCTGATTGGAATGACCATGATCTTTTTTATTATGTTTCATTTTTATCTGGGCTGGTTTACCAAATATTTCAGAGAGATCAATATAGGAATCGATGCGCTTTTAAAAGAAGATGCGGGGGATGTGGTTTTATCGCCGGAGATCCAGTCGATTGAAAAAAAGATCAATACCATCAAACATACTCTGACAAAGAGAAAACTGGATGCACAAATGGAAGAAAAACGAAAAAACGATCTGGTGGTTTATCTTGCTCATGATCTGAAAACACCGCTTACTTCCGTGATAGGATATCTGACGCTTCTTCGTGATGAAAAACAGATTTCCGAGGAAACGAGGGAAAAATATCTGTCCATTTCTTTAGACAAAGCGGAGCGGTTGGAAGAACTGATTAATGAATTTTTTGAAATTACCAGATTCAGCCTTCTGGATATCACGCTTCAATATTCAAAGGTAAATCTTACAAGGCTTTTGGAGCAGCTTACGTTTGAATTTTTACCCATGCTGTCGGAAAAGAATTTAAAATGTATGCTTCATGCAAAGCAGGAATATCAGATCAGATGCGATGTGGATAAGATACAGAGAGTATTTGATAATTTGTTAAGGAATGCAGTGTTTTATAGTTACAAAGATACGACGATTGATATTTTTGTTGTATCAGAGGAAGAATGCATAACGATCCGGTTCAGGAATCATGGCGATTCGATACCGGAGGAGAAACTTACGAGGATTTTTGAACAGTTTTATCGATTGGATCAGGCGCGCGGATCAGGGTACGGCGGCGCCGGGCTGGGGCTGGCAATCGCAAAAGAGATTGTAGAGCGTCATGGAGGCAGGATCACTGCAAAAAGCGAAGAGGAAGAGGTTACATTTGAAGTGTCGCTGCCATATCAGGATAAGAATGTAGGAAAAACGTAAGAAAATAGATAGAAAAAACAGAAAAAAATCCTTTCTGCTTTTGATACGATTTCAGTGTCGGAGCAGGAAGGATTTTTTTGCGAAAATTTCAGGTGACAAGGAGGAGAATTTCATGAGAAACACAGCGGTAAAAAACATGGCAGTTATTTTTGGCGGATGCTCAACCGAATATGAAGTGTCACTGCAGTCGGCATTTGCAGTATTGAACGGGTTAAAATACATGAACAGGGAGCAGGAGAGGCTGCATGTCATTCCGATCGGTATTACAAGAAAAGGGGATTGGTATCATTACACGGGAGATGATAAAAAACTTCAAAATGAAACATGGGACAGTGACAGATCAGAACTGATTCCGGTTGTGATTTCACAAAACCGGACAGCTCCCGGAATGATAGAACTTTTGAATAAACCAAGAATGGTCAGGCTGGATCTTGTTTTTCCGGTTCTGCATGGCAGAAACGGAGAGGATGGAACGGTGCAGGGACTCTTTGAACTTGCGGGGATACCCATTGTCGGATGCAATACGCTTTCCTCCGCGCTTTGTATGGATAAAGACAGAGCCCATAAACTGGTTTGCAGTGCAGGGATCAGAGTGCCAAAAGGCGTAACGCTTTGTAATACGGATCAGGAGCGAAACGCTTTGAAAAAGACGGCACAGGGACTCTCTTATCCTTTGTTTGTCAAGCCGGTCAGAGCAGGTTCGTCTTTTGGCATTACGAAAATATATGAAGAAAGAGAACTGTATCCCGCGGTGGAGAGGGCGTTTCTTTATGATGATGAAATCGTGATAGAAGAAGCGGTGGAAGGTTTTGAAGTAGGATGTGCGGTTCTCGGTAAAGAGGAACTTTTGACGGGCAGAGTGGATGAAATAGAACTGACGGACGGGTTCTTCGACTATACGGAGAAATATACATTGAAAACTTCAAAAATTCATATGCCTGCAAGAATTGACGCTGAATGTGAAAAAAGGATACAGGAAACAGCGGTAAAAATTTACAGGATACTGGGCTGTACAGGATTTGCACGAGTTGATATGTTTTTAACGCCGAAGGGAGAAATTTATTTTAATGAGGTAAATACGATTCCGGGATTTACCTCACACAGCCGTTATCCTGGTATGATGAAAGGAATCGGAATGTCGTTTGAGGAGATTCTCTGCAGACTGATCGGGGTGTATTTGGAATGAAAAAAAATAATGATAAAGCATATCCGGGAATCGATTCTTTCAGAATAGCGGCAGCTTTTTTGGTTGTGGCGATTCATACCTCGCCTTTAGCGGATATAAGCGGGCAGGCGGATTTTATCCTTACCCGCATTTTTGCCCGCACTGCGGTTCCGTTTTTCTTTATGACTTCCGGTTTTTTCCTGATTTCTAAATACCATAATGGCGCGGACAAATTGAAAAAATTTCTGAAACATACAGTAGTGCTTTACGGTATTTCTATGGTTCTTTATCTGCCCGTCAATTTGTATAACGGTTATTTTCAAATGGAACATCTGATTCCGAATATGATAAAAGACGTTTTATTTGACGGAACATTTTATCATTTGTGGTATCTTCCGGCGTCAGCCGCAGGAGCGGCTCTTGCCTGGGGAATTGTAAAAAAAGCGGGAATGAACAGCGCGCTTGTTATGACGATGGCGCTATATGTCGTTGGTCTTTTCGGAGACAGTTATTACGGGGCTGCACAAAAACTGCCAGTGTTTCAAAAGGTTTATGCGGCTCTGTTTGAGGTAACGGACTATACAAGAAACGGCGTTTTTTTTGCGCCGGTATTTTTTGTGCTTGGGGGCATTGCAGCGCAGAAACGGCCGGATAATAATAAAAAACGCTGTCTGATTGGATTCCTTTTTTCCGTTGTGTTTATGCTTGCAGAGGGGTTAAGTCTGCACAGGCTTTCCTGGCAGAGGCATGACAGTATGTATCTGTTTTTGGTGCCATGCGTGTATTTTGGTTTTCGGATGCTTACCGTTTACAGGGGAAAGAGAAAAGAAAAAATGCGGACAGGCGCCTTAATCATTTATATCCTGCATCCCATGTGTATCCTTGTTCTGCGGCTGGCTGCCAGAATAACAGGGACACAGGCAGTTTTTGTAGAAAATAATTTCGTGCATTTTTTGGCGGTCAGTGCAATGACTGTCCTGTTATCCCTATTTCTTTCCGGCCTGTTCGTAAAGTGGAAAGCAGACCAGCAGAAAATCAATAATAAGAAGGGAGAAAAAAGGGCATGGATAGAGATTGATGAAGAAAACCTGCTTCATAATGCAGACGAAATTAAAAAAACAATGCCGGAAGGATGTAAGCTGATGGCAGTAATAAAGGCGGACGCTTATGGCCACGGTGCATTTCAGACGGCAGTCTGTCTGGAACAAAGCGGTGTAGAGACGTTTGCTGTTGCCACCATTGAGGAAGGGATAGACTTACGTTCCTATGGAATTGGCGGAGAAATATTGATACTGGGGTATACCGATCCGGGCAGGGCACAGGAACTTCATAAATATGATCTGATACAGACAGCGGCAGATTATGCTCATGCAGCTGCTCTTAACAGGCAGAGATATTCCATAAAGGTGCATATCAAAGTGGATACGGGAATGCATCGGCTTGGCTTTTCCTGCAAAGAAACGGACAAGATTGCGGAAGTCTTTTCCATGAAACGGATCAGGGTGTGCGGAATATACACTCATTTATGTGATTGCGAAAGCAGGAAGGAGGACGCGGTCAGATTTACAAACAAACAGCTTGAGGATTTTTACCGGGTAATAAAAGCATTGAAGGAAAAAGGAATTTTGATACCCAAAGTGCATATGTTCAGCAGCTATGGGTTTATGAATTATCCGAAAATCCCATGTCACTATATAAGGGCGGGGATCATTTTATATGGAGTATACAGTATGCCGGAGGAGCATATAAAACTACGGCTGGATCTGCGCCCGGTACTTTCTTTAAGAGCAAAGGTAATTCTTTTAAGAAAAATAAAAAGTGGCGAAAGCATAGGGTATGGAAGGGCATTTATAACAGAAAAAGACAGTATGGCTGCGGTCGTGTCGATCGGTTATGCGGACGGACTGCCAAGGAGTCTGTCAGAGAACAGAGGAGAAGCGCTTGTCCGCGGACAGCGTGTACAAATCATTGGGAAAATCTGCATGGACCAGTGTATGATCGATGTGACAGAGGTGACAGGCATTGCAGTTGGAGATACCGTTACCTTTATCGGAAAAGACGGCAGGGAGGAAATAACAGCAGAGGAAACGGCAAAAGCAGCAGGCACTATTACGAACGAATTGCTTGCCCGAATGGGGAAAAGACTAAAAAGAGGATAAAAACAATTTTTTTATTTAATGATAGGCAAAGAAGAAGAAAGTGTGCTATAATGAGCGTTAGTGAGAAGAATATGGAAATAGATTCTTCAGGATAAGAAAGGCGGTCATAGGAAACCGGGTCCGCGGCATAAGAAACGCGGTCATAGGAAACCGGGTCCGCGGCATAAGAAACGCCAATAAAAAGTCAATGAAAATGATATATTAAGACAAAGGAGGGGTATTGTGAATCAGATCATATGGAATGACAGATATAAACTTGGAGTTGACTTTATTGATAAAGAGCACAAACTGCTTTTGTCAACGATGGACAGACTATTAAAACTCAGTGAAGATGAGGAAAAAAGCGAATGGGTATGCAGAGAAGGCGTAAAATATTTAAAGAATCACTCAGTAGAACACTTTGAGCATGAAGAGGAGTACATGCGGTCGATTAACTACAGTGAATATGAGGTACATAAACGTCTGCACAGCGATTTTCGTGATAAGACGCTGCCGGCCCTTGAAAAGGAAATGGAGGAGTCAAAGTACTCGACGGAATCCATCAGACATTTTCTGGGCGTCTGCATTGGATGGACGGTTGCGCATACGTTGACAGAGGATATGGCAATTATAGGGAAAAAGAGCAGTAAGTGGGTAGATATTCCTCATGAAGAGGAAATTCAGGCTCTTGAACAGACGATTATCCAGCTTGTTCAGGATATGTTTCAATTGAAAGCAAGGATGATCAGCAGCCATTATGCTGGAGAAAATTTTGGAAAAGTGATCTGCAGCCGGCTGGTTTACCGTGGAGAGAATAAACAAAAATGGGAGATCACGTTTGTTTTTGAAGAGCAGCTCTTACTGAAAATAGTCGGAACAATACTAAATACCGAGTATAAAAGAGTGGATGATATGGTGATAAATGTCAACCGCTATATTTCAAGACAGTTCTTAGAGCGTGTCAGAGAAAGCTTTCCGGCAATGGACCTGTTAGAACTGGAGAAAGAAAGCCTGCTGACCCATGAACAGCTTGTGGATTCCTTTGAGCGTGTGAGTCCGTCATGCAGTCTGCTGTTCGACACGGGAGAAGGCTATTTTGCATTTTGCGCAGCAGCTGATGATTCTATCCACGGGAAGATCACATCGGATATCAATCATCAGAACGCGATGGATACGATCAAGCAGTACTTAGTGAATGAACGTGCGGAATGGAAGGATCAGAAGAAAAAAATACTTGTAGTGGATGATTCGGAGTTTATGCGCAGTAAACTGACATTGTTATTTGACAATGATTATACTGTGCTGGAAGCCGGTTCCAGTATATCGGCTATCCAGAGTATTACAATGAACAGACCGGATCTGGTTTTATTAGATTATGAAATGCCTGTCTGCGACGGAAGGCAGACATTGGAGATGATCCGCTCAGAGAAAGCGACTGCGAACATTCCGGTTATCTTCCTTACCGGAAGAGGGGACAGGGAGAGTGTAAAGAAGGTCATGGCATTAAAACCTGAAGGATATCTTTTAAAGACGATGCCGGAGGAAGAGATTAAGAAGATTATCGACGATTTTTTTGAAAAAAGAAAATAGCAAAGCAGTATCAATGCGAGCGGCGCTCAGACGTTAAGTCTGGGCGCCGTTTTATGATGCGCAAAAAACGGTATTTATAACGAAACGGCTACTATAAAAAAAGCACCTAAATAAAAAATAGTATACTGAAATCTTTGGAGAAAATTTTTATGATGAAAATAAGAAATACTGATGAAACAGAAAAATCATCAAAAGGAGCAGGCGAATGGAAAAGGATAAAACGTTTGGAAAGGAACAAAGGGTAAAACAGAAAGCAGAAGGAAATAAAAACAAAGGAGGTGGAATCTCACTCCGTATACAATTGATGATTGGTTTTGCAGTACCGATTCTGTTTTTGGTAGGAGTAGGCATTATTTCGTATCGCAGCGCATCTTCGGGTATGATTCAGACAGTTCAACACAAGGTTCGGTTAGACAGTCTGTGAGCAAAGATATTATGGTGAAGCAGACTACAAACGATTTTATTTCCAATATACATATCATACCGGATGGGGATATTTTGGCAATGACGACATCAAATACTTCCAACACAAATTAAAAATATTACACTTCTTATGGTAATGCTTGCGGGGGTGACAGTCATTTTGCTCAGTGCGGTTATCATTGCGGGAATCGGTTCTCATATCGGAAAAAGCATTACAGCGCTGGATGAGGTTGCACAGGGTAATTTGACCGCTAAGAAACTGAAGGCAAATAACCGTGAATTTGGTAAACTTTATGCTGCTATTCAAAATACAATCAGGAAAATCCGGGAACTGATTGACATGGTAAATCAGGTGATCCGATCTGTATTTGCATCAGGAGTGCAGGTAAATGAAGCAAGTGCGAATGTGAGCGG
This sequence comes from uncultured Lachnospiraceae bacterium, assembly GCA_947650155.1. Classification (GTDB taxonomy): domain Bacteria; phylum Bacillota; class Clostridia; order Lachnospirales; family Lachnospiraceae; genus RGIG3002. The sequence goes on along the minus strand of CANSUS010000062.1, from coordinate 481 downwards.
AATGATAGGTGACATGCGGGCGGAAATTGATGAAATAGGTCATAACATTGTAAAAGAGGATACGGAAATCACTGTATGTAACGAAATGATGGAGGAACTATCGGCAAAGATCAAGCAGGTCAACGCAAATATAAAAGAAATGGTTATCAGTATAGACACAACGCAGGAAACTATTTTGGCAGGAAAGAATACGGTACAGCTGATGACACACATGGAACAATTAGAGAAAGCAATCGCAGCTTTCCGATTACAATAAAAAAAGAAGGGATGAAAGATTGAAAGAAAATACACTTTCAATCTCCCTGATTCGAGTGTCCGCAAAAGCGGACAGATGGGAGCAAAAATGAGTAAAGTAAAAACAGGACAATATGAATTTTTGGATAGGCAGGGAACTTTTCGTTTGGAGAGACCGGACAATACAAGTTATTTACTCAAACTTCCCACACCAATTGGTGTGCTGAACCTTGAAAAATCAATACTG
>CANSUS010000061.1 GCA_947650155.1 uncultured Lachnospiraceae bacterium | reverse complement strand
ATTCTGCCCCCAATTCCACGAGAGCGTTACCATAACTTTCTCTTGTTGCAATTTTTTTTACTTCTGACATAATTCTGCCCCCACTTTCTCAAGGTCTGCCATAGCGACTGCATATTCTTCATCGTTTGGTGCCTTTCCATGCCAATCGCAGCTTCCTTCCATAAAGGAAACACCTTTTCCCTTCAGGCTGTGCGCAATAATCGCTGTCGGCATCCCCTTCGTTTCTCTTGCTTCTTTGAATGCTGCCCTCAACGCATCAAAATCATGCGCGTCCACATTGATTACATGGAAATTAAACGCCTCAAATTTTTTATCAATCGGATACGGAGAACATACGTCTTCCACTTTACCGTCAATCTGTAAACCATTGTTATCTACGATTACACAAAGATTATCCAGCTTTCTGTGTCCGGCAAACATAGATGCTTCCCAGACCTGTCCTTCTTCAATCTCGCCGTCCCCTAAAAGAGTATATACTCTGAAATCCTTCCGGTCCATTTTAGCTCCAAGCGCCATGCCTACTGCTGCTGAAATACCCTGTCCTAAAGAACCGCTGGACATATCCACTCCCGGAATGTGTTTCATATCGGGATGTCCCTGAAGGTATGAACCTAATTTACGGAGAGTTTTTAAATCTTCCACCGGGAAAAATCCTCTGTTTGCCAAAGTAGAATAAAGCCCCGGAGCCGTATGTCCTTTAGACAAAACAAAACGATCCCTGTCCTCTTTTTTAGGTTCTTTCGGATCAATATTCATTTCTTCAAAGTACAGAAATGTAAAAATATCTGCGGCCGAAAGTGAACCGCCCGGATGTCCTGCTTTTGCGCTGTGAACACCGGTCACAATGCCTTTGCGAACTTCATTCGCTGTTTTTGCAAGCTCTAAGTTATTCATTTTTTCTCCTTCCTATAGTGCCTTACGGCAACCTGAGCAATTTTAATCATCTTTACTTTATCATAAATCAATAATGCCGTCCATATCCGTATACCATATTAAATTACAGAATTTTTACCTGCATTTATATCCCTTATACTTTCTGTCCATAATATGCATTCGCGCCATGCTTTCTGTAATAATGCTTATCCTGAAGTTCCTGCGGCGCCGGTTCTACTTTAGGATTGATCTGCTCGCATCTTGCCGCCATCTTTGCCACTTCTTCCAGTACTACTGCATTGTGTACCGCTTCATGTGCGTCTTTTCCCCATGCAAAAGGGCCGTGATTCTTACAAAGCACTGCCGGAACTGCTAAAATCTCTTTATCCTTAAAATAATCCGCAATCAAAAGACCTGTATTTTTTTCATAAGCGCCGTCTATTTCTTCTTTGGTCAGACATCTTACACAGGGCACCTCGCCGTATATATAATCTGCATGCGTGGTTCCATAACAGGGAATGCTTCTTCCCGCCTGTGCCCAGCTTGTCGCCCATGAAGAATGGGTATGTACAATACCGCCGATTTCCGGGAATGCCTTATACAACTCTAAATGAGTCGCCGTATCTGAGGAAGGATTATATTTTCCTTCAACTTTATTTCCTTCCAGATCCATGACCACCATATCTTCCGGTGAAAGCTTATCATAATCTACCCCCGACGGCTTAATGACAAACAATCCCTTCTCCCTGTCGATTCCGCTTACATTGCCCCAGGTAAAGGTAACAAGACCATACTTCGGAAGATCCATATTCGCTTCGTATACTTGTTTTTTTAATTCTTCTAACATAGAAACCATACCTTTCTTCCTGCCTGCAGGAAGTACCGCAGGCAGGATCTGTTTTATACTAAATTATCAACTGCTGCGCGTTCGATGGAAAGTCCTTTTTTGTAACGTTCAATGAATGTGTCAAATCCTTCTACATCGGCTTGATCCGGCTGCATTTCTTCTCCCGTCTGTCCGGCAAACACTTTGTTCTGGAGATAATCATCCAATGTTTCCCCGTTCTCCTTATGAAGCATGTAAGATGCCAGAACAGCAATTCCCCAGGCGCCGCCTTCACCTGCTGTTTCCATAACGGAAACCGGCGCGTTCATAGCCGCCGCCATGATTTTTTGTCCTACGCCCTTTGTTTTGAAAAGTCCGCCGTGTCCGAAAATACGGTCTACCTGTACGCCCTCTTCCTTAAGCATAATATCAAGCCCTACCTTCAAAGTTGCAAGTGCGGTAAACAAGTTTACACGCATGAAATTTGCCAGATTGAATTTACTTTCCGGGGTACGCGCAAAAAGAGGTCTGCCTTCTGCAAAACCGGTAACCGGCTCTCCTGAAAAATAGTTATAAGCAAGCAGTCCGCCGCATTCTGCATCGCCTTCTAATGCTTTTCTGTAAAGGGTTCCGAATAAATCGTTCATGTCCACTTTCATCCCAAAGCTCTCTGCAAATTCTTTAAAAATATTTACCCATGCATTCAAATCGGAAGTACAGTTATTGCAGTGTACCATTCCTACCAGATTTCCGGTGGGAGTTGTCACAAGATCGATTTCCGGATATACCTTTGTCAGCTCTTTTTCCAAAACAATCATTGCAAAAATGCTTGTGCCTGCAGATACATTCCCGGTTCGCTTTGCAATACTGTTTGTCGCCGCCATTCCGGTTCCTGCATCTCCCTCCGGCGGGCAGAGCGGAATACCGGCCTTCAGATTACCGCTGATATCCAAAAGTTTGCTTCCTTCTTCTGTCAATGTACCGGCATTGTCACCCGCTGTCAGCACTTCAGGTAAGATTTCTGAAAGCGTCCAGGGGAAATTTTTATCCGCTGTCAGTTGATCAAAACGTTCTATCATACTCTTATTAAAATCTTTCGTTTCCACATCAATTGGAAACATACCGGAAGCTTCGCCAACGCCAAGAACCTTTTTCCCTGTCATTTTCCAATGAATATATCCTGCAAGCGTTGTAAAGAAAGCGATATCCTTTACATGCTCTTCTTCGTTTAAAATTGCCTGATATAAATGGGCAATACTCCATCTCTGGGGAATATTATACTGAAATTCTTCCGTCAGTTTTTCCGCCGCTTCTTCAGTGATCGTATTACGCCAAGTACGGAAAGGCACCAGCAATTCGCCGTTTTTGTCAAATGCCATATAACCGTGCATCATACCGCTAAAACCAATTGCGCCTATTGTAGTCAGAGTCTCACCATATTGCTTTTTGACATCCTCCGCCATTTGCGCATAGGCATCCTGCAGGCCTTTCCAAATATCGTCAAGACTGTAAGTCCAAATATTTCCTTCGAGGCGGTTTTCCCACTCGTGACTGCCTGCCGCTGCCGGAACATTATCTTCTGTTACAAGCACCGCTTTAATTCTTGTGGAACCAAACTCAATGCCAAGCGCAGTTTTTCCTTCTCCTATGGCTTTTTTAATTTCTTCGCTGCTTTTCATTCAAACCCTCCATTCCCGCCCGGCTCACAAATGTAAGCCGGACAATCATTGATGCGTATTCACACTTGCATTTATTTAAATGCTATAGAATTCCATCTAAGTGTATTCTTGAAGTCACGAATCGTTGTACTGTTATCAATTACAACACTTTCAATTCCCATTGCTGCCGCCCAGTCCTCCATCTGCTCCACAGTCAGATCATAGGAGAATGCTGTATGGTGTGCGCCGCCTGCCAGAATCCATGCCTCTGCGCCAACTTCCAAAGAAGGCTGCGGCGTCCAGAATGCAGTTGCTACCGGAAGCTTCGGCATCGGTTTCTCACACTTCTTACAATCTACAGCATTGATAATCAGGCGGAAGCGGTTTCCAAGATCGATCAGGGACGTCGCTACTGCCGGACCTGTTTTGCTTGTAAATACCAAACGGGTCGGATCTTCTCTGTCACCCATAGAAAGCGGCTGACACTTTATGGCAATAGGGCCGTCTGCAACAGTCGGACATACTTCCAGCATATGCGCCTGCAGGATCCCCTCTTTGCCCGGTACAAGATTATAAGTATAATCCTCCATAAAGGATGTTCCCTTTGCATTCGGCGTATTGGCAGACATGAGCTTCATAAGACGTACCATCGCTGCCGTTTTCCAGTCGCCCTCTCCTCCAAAGCCGTAACCTTTTTCCATTAATCTTTGTATTGCAAGGCCTGGGAGCTGTTTTAATCCTCCCAAGTCGCCAAAGTGCGTTACGATTGCCTGATAATTTTTCTCTGTCAGGAATTTTTCAAATCCTATTTCAATCCCCGCCTGTACTGCCACATGTTCTCTGAATTCTGCTTCGTCCCTGCCTTCCAGTAAAATCTCATATTTGCTGTAATATTCTTCCACTAATGCATCAATATCAGATTTAGAAACCGCATTCACATACTCTACAATCTCATTCACCGGATAAGCATCGATTTCCCAGCCAAATTTTATCTGTGCTTCTACTTTATCCCCCTCTGTTACGGCTACGTTTCTCATATTATCTGCAATACGAACTACGCGGATATGTGAAGATTCCATTACGCCGATCGCAGTCCGCATCCATCCAGCCAGCTTTTCCTGTACTTTTTCATTCGCAAAATGTCCAACGATAATCTTACGCTCGATTCCCATACGGCTTACGATATGTCCATATTCCCTGTCGCCGTGTGCAGACTGATTTTCATTCATGAAATCCATATCTATCGTATCGTATGGAATTTCTTCATTGAACTGTGTATGCAGATGGCATAACGGTTTATGATATTCCTGAAGACCAATAATCCACATCTTAGCAGGTGAAAAAGTATGCATCCATGTAATGATACCTGCACATTCCTCATCATTATTTGCTTCATTAAAGGTTTTTCTGATCGATGCCTGATCGATCAGAGTTGGTTTCCAAACCACCTCAAAGGGTAATTTCCCGGATGCATTAAATACCTCTACAATCTTTTTTGAATGTTCTGCCACATTTTTTAAACATTCATCTCCGTACAAATCCTGTGAACCTGTACAAAACCAAAACTTGTAATTCTTTGTTTCCTGCATGATTAGTCCTCCTTTAATTTCAACCTTTTTTATTGTTATTTATTTTCATATGCCTCCCTTGATACAGAATGCATATTTACTGCCACTGATTCTCTGAGTATCACTTCTTCCTCAAATTCATACGTACCGTCAAATTTGGAATCCCTCATCATCTGCATTAAATTAAGCGCCGCTTTTGCCCCCAGTTTTTCCAGAGGATGGGGAATGGACGACAGCTTAATATCACCCAGTTTCGCAAGTTCAGAATCATCCACGCTGACAATCGAAATCTGTTCCGGTATGGAAATTCCTTTTTTTCTAAGCAGTTCCATCAGGCTGACCGCTACCTGATCATTATAACAAAATACCGCGCTGCATCCATCCAGTCTCCGCAGCAGTTTATCACAATACAATTCGGGATGCTGTACGTCCTCTGTATCGATCCAAATGACATTTTCATCCCGTGTAGGAAGTCCGGCCTTTTTCATAGCGCTCATATAGCCGCTGTAACGCCGGTGTCCTTGTCCGTCATCCATCTTTAAAATTGCTGCAATTCTTTTATGGCCTGCATGAATCAGAGTCTCTACCGCCTTGATTGCCGCATTTTTATCATTCATGGATACATGCGGTATAGACAGATTCGGATAAAAACTATTGATAAAAATAATTGGTATTTTTCTCTCCAGAAAATGTAAATACAAATCTTCATTCGGGTTGGGCAGTCCGCTTTTTGTCGGTTCCACGATCATTCCCGCTATATCGTCTTTTTCCAATATGTCTTCCAGAATTTCTTTTTCACGTTCTACCGTATTATTTGTAAATGAAAGCTCCATTGCATAGCCGTTCTCTGAAAGAATCTGCTCGATTCCCTGTATTGTTTTCGGAAAAATGTAGCTGTCCACATAAGTAGTTATTACCGCAATGCGCGTTCTCTTTTCAAGATTTGTAAAACAGTTATCGCTCACATAGGTTCCGCTGCCCTGGATTCTTGTAAGAATCCCCTCCTCTTCCAAAACGCTGATTGCATGCCGGATAGTCTGCCTGCTCAGTTGAAACTGTCCGCTCAGTTCATTTTCAGATGGAATCTTGTCCTCAGGCACAAAACTTTTTTTCCCGATCTGTTCTTTGATCCACTCAACTACTTTGATATATTTTGGTTCTGCATGCAATGTGATCGCCCCTTCCGTTTCGTGCCGCCGCGTCTGCCCGCAAACACATTATCTTCTGCCCTGCTTTATATATTCTATTATTGTCTATTACTATTATAGTACAATTTATAAAATTTTCCATCGTGTATATGTACCAATTTTACATATTTGTATATGTACAACTTGAACAATAAAGAAAAAAACGTATAAATTTTATTTGAGTACCACCGTGAAAAACATTATAATTGAGTTAATAATTATAGTATCAAAATAAAAATATACCCTCGCTCCTATTTACGGGCCGGGCAGGAATGGAGGATTCATATGGCTTTAATGCACGTAGATTTTTTTTCTGATGTTCTTGGTATGAGCATGAACATGGATGTCATTTTACCACAACAGACACATGGCCAAATTGGCATGGAGGGGCGGACTGCACAGGGAAAATATAAGACAATGTACCTGTTGCACGGTATGAGCGATGACCATACAATATGGCAGCGGAGAACCTCTGTTGAGCGTTATGTCAGCGATCTTGGAATTGCAGTAGTAATGCCAACGACACATTTAGGCTTTTATACGAATACCACATACGGAATGCGTTACTGGACTTTTATTTCAGAAGAACTTCCTTCCATATGCCGGGAATTTTTCCCCAATATGTCTGATCAAAAGGAAGATACGCTGGCTGCCGGACTGTCAATGGGCGGTTACGGCGCCTGGAAACTTGGCCTTGGCGCAAGCGATACATTTGGAGCTGCTGCATCTTTATCCGGCGCACTGGATATTGTAAGCGACTATAAGCGGAACCTGCATGATAATCCGCATCAAAAGCCTCTTTTTACCGGTATCTTTGGAAGTCTGGATGAGCTGAAAGGCTCAGATAATGAATTGTTGGTATTAGCGGATAAACTGGCTGCGCAAAAAAAAGAATTCCCCCGGCTTTATGCATGGTGCGGCACAGAAGATTTCTTATATGAGGGCAATCTTCTTGTATGGGATCATATGAAAGAATTAGGGTATTCTTTAACATGTGAGCAGTCCGAAGGAGATCATCAATGGAAATATTGGGATGCCAGGATACAGGATGTTCTGAAATGGTGGCTTAATCAGTAATCCGAAAGATATTTTCTGACAATTATAGTTTATGAAAAGTATTGAGAGAACTCCGAAGAACAGTTATAATAAAGTCATAATATTTGTGGTAGAAAGGAGAATGCGAATGTATCATGTTATTGCAATTGAGCGTTTGTACGCAAGCGGAGGCAATGAAATAGGTAAACGTTTGGCAGAGGCCCTTGGTTTTAAGCTTTATGACAGGAATATCCTTACAGAATCCGCCAGAAATCTTCAAATCCCCGCTATTTATATTGAAAGTTTAGAGGAAACTTCCTCAGGCGGCTTTATTTTTAATCTGACTAAATCCTCTCCCTTTGGAGGCGGCCCCAGTGAAAAAGACCTTCCTATGGCAGATAAACTTTTTGCAGAAGAAAAGAATATTATAGAAAAAGCTGCCGATGAAGGGGGTTGTGTCATTGTAGGCCGTGCTGCCAGTCATATCCTTAAAGACAGAAATGACTGTCTTAAAGTATTTATCCATGCAGATACAGAAACAAGAATGAAAAGAGCACTTGAAAAAGAAGGCATAAAACAGTCTGAAGTGGAAAGTACAATGAAGAAATATGATAAACGCAGAAAAGATTTTTACAATTCAGTTACAAAATGGGAATGGGGGAATCCTAACTATTTTGACATGTGCTTAAACAGTGGCAATCTCGGAATTGATTTATGTACAAAATTGTTAATAGAAGCTGTCAATGCTTCCAAATAATATAACATGAAAAAGCACTCCTGAATGATTTACATATAAAATCAGGAGTGTTTTTCGTGTATAAAAAACTGTAACTATAACACTGGGATAATAATACCTGTGAAAAAACGAATTTTCGAACTGATTCAGATTGGTCATAGAGAAGATAACTTAAGTAAGATATTTGATATTTTTATTTCCGTTACAATAGTTTTAAATATTGCTGTTTTATTTTTAGAAACTTTTGATGAAATGAATCCTTACTATGATATTCTTCATTTTATAGAGATAATCACTATTGTAATTTTTTGCATTGAATATGCTCTCATGATATAGACATCAGAATACCTTTATCCGAATTGCAGTAAGGGAAAATCCGTATATAAATTTATCCTTTCATATGATGGAATTGTTGATTTACTGACTATTCTGCCCTTTTTCTTTTTATCAGGCTTTATTGTTTTCCGTATGCTGCGGGTAGTCAGGATTTTTCACTTGTTCAGAATCAATAAACAATATGACTCTTTTCACGTAATTACCACAGTTTTTGTGGAAAAAAAGAATCCGATACTGTCTTCCGTCTTTATTATATTAATTTTGATGTTTGCTTCCTCCTTATGCATGTACAGTGCGGAACATGATGCGCAGCCGGAGCAATTCAAAAATACCTTTTCCGGTATCTGGTAGAGTATGTCAACTATGCTGACCTTCGGTTATGGTGACATTTATCCGATCACGGTATTAGGGAAATGCATGGCTATCATAATTGCATTTTTAGGCGTCGGCGTTGTCGCAATTCCAACCGATATTATCAGCGCTGGTTTTGTGGAACAATATACAAAGATAAAAACTATGAGTACTTATTCCGAAGAAAATAATATTCGGTTTATCAGTTTATATATCGACGACGGACATAATTGAAAAAATCATACCATCAGGGAACTGAATCTCCCTTCCGGTCTGATTCTTGCAGTGGTCATAAGAGGCAGCGACACAATCATTCCAAAAGGAGATACCGTTATATACTCCGGCGACCGGCTGGTGCTTGGCGCAGAAGCCTTCCAACATGAAGAAAAAATAAAGTTATCATTCCTGAAGGTTCCACAATAATAAAGCAGGGGGATAAAGTTGTATTATATACAAAAGTGACAATTAAAAATTTATCATAAAACTACAGATTTAGGAGGACTCACATATGAGTATACATTTTGGAGTAGATTATTATCCTGAGCACTGGCCAAAAGAGCGCTGGGAAACTGATGCAGAACTCATGCAGGAAATGGGTGTGCAGGTTGTAAGAATGGCGGAATTTTCCTGGTTTAAAATGGAGCCTGAAGAAGGTGAATTTCATTTTGAATGGCTGGAAGAGGCTGTGGCTCTTTTGGACAAATACGGTATTAAATCCATACTTGGCACTCCCACAGCCGCACCTCCCGCATGGATTATCCAGAAAAATCCTGAAATACAGCCGATTGACCGGGAGGGACGACGCAGACGCTTTGGCGGCAGACACCATGACTGCCAGTCAGATGAGATTTACCGCGCGCATATCAAAAGATTTGTAACAGCCTTTTCTAAAAGATTTGCCGATAACCCCGGAGTCATCGGATGGCAGATAGATAATGAACTTGGAAATTCCCATTTTGATCTGTGCATGTGTAATTCCTGCAAAGCAGGATTTCAAAAATGGCTGAAAGAAAAATATCACACGATAGAAACTTTAAATGACGCATGGGGAACTGCATTTTGGAGTCAGGGCTACAACAATTTTTCCCAGATCAGTACTCCGCTTCTTACCGTAGTAGGCGAAAACCCGTCCGCAATGCTTGACTGGAAATGTTTTTGTTCCGACCTGATTGTGGATTTTGCAAAATGGCAGGCAGATATTATCAGGACAAACTGCCCGAATCATTTTATTACGCATAACTTTATGTGCTTTGACAATAAGGTCAATTATTATGATCTGGGTAAGCTCCTTGATTTTGTATCCAATGACATTTATCCGGCAGGACACTGGCAAAAGCAGTCCGTTCATCCCGAAAGCGGACTCGCCGCTTCTCATGATGTAATACGGGGTTACAAAAAGAGAACGTTTTGGATGATGGAACAGCAGTCCGGCATGTCCGGATGGGAAATCATGGGAAGGGCGTTAGAACCCGGTCAGATGTCTGCCTGGGCAATGCAGTCAGTCGCACATGGAGCAGATGCAGTTGTTTTCTTCAGATGGAGAACCTGCGCTATGGGAACCGAACAGTATTGGCACGGAATACTTGGACATAGCGGAAAACCTGAAAGAATCTATGCCGAGGCAAAGCAGTTAACCCATACTTTTGCAAAATATATGGATGATTTTGAAGGAGCGCTGCCCCGTCCGGAAGTTGCTATTGTTCACAGTTTCCGACAAAATTATGCATTTGATATCCAGCCCAATCATCCGGAACTGCGTTATGTGGAGCATCTTCAAAAGTATTATAAAGCCTTTTATGAAAAGAAAATACCTGTAGATTTCATTCAGGGAATGGACGACCTTTCCCGGTATAAACTGGTAGTTGCACCGCTTCAGTATTTGATGACGCCTGAATTAGAACAGCATTATATCGATTATGTGGCAAATGGCGGCCATCTGGTACTGACCATGCGGACAGGTGTAAAGGACGCTTCCAATCTGTGTATGACAGACCGCGAACTGCCGGGAAGGCTGAGTGAAATCTGCGGCATGGAAGTACCGGAGTATGACTGTCTGCTTGAAACTACGGGCGGTGTATTTTTTGACAGCAAAGAATATGAAGTGGAAAAATGGTGCGACATTATTACACTTGGAAGCGCAAAACAAATTGCGGAATATACAACGGGTTTCTACAGACAAACCCCTGCAGTCACAGAAAACTCCTATGGAAACGGTATTACATGGTATGTGGGTACAGAACCCGGGGATGATCTCATGGCGGACCTGACGGGTTATTTTGTAAAAGCCTGCAATATAGAAATGCTTGGTACTGCATCCGAAGATGTGGAAATGATGACACGGGAAAGCGATGACAAAATATGGTTGTTTGTCATAAATCATACGAATGAGCAGCAGGTCTATCATTTAAATGGGATGTATACGCTTTTAGAGGGTGAAAAAGAAGATTTTTTGAAACCTTATGAGGTACAGTTATTTGTAAAAGAAAAAAGAGGTATTGCGGGCAGGTATTAAAACCTGTCCGCTAATGATTTCTGCATGAAATTACTTCTTTATTCATAAACTGTAAAAAAACAGATTGAGTCTATATATGGAATCATTTTTCTCACAAAGAAAGATAAATAAAAAACATTTATCTTTCTTTATATTAATTACAGGTCTCTGTATTACTCTATTTTTTGCGCTGACACAAACTTCTCGCAGCTTTCACAGTTTTACTAAAGATTTATTTCAGTCAGAGCTTTCAGAGAATACATTATCCATGCATTATGTTCTGGCTCACCCTGAAAATTTCGGATTAGAAGATACAGAAGTTAAGCTTCCTGTTTTTTCACCTGACAACAAAATGAAACAACAGGAACTTCTCTCTGATATCCTCGAATTTTTATATTCTTTAAACCCAAAACTCTTAAATTCCAAAGACGCTTATACTTATGAACTTTTGCTTACTTATTTTGAGAATGAGTATAGCGCCGTCAATTACTTTTACTATGCGGAACCTCTGTCTCCCTCTTCGGGAATGCAGACACAATTACCAATTTTACTTGCAGAGTATACTTTCCGTTCTAAAAAAGATATAGACGACTATTTAAAGCTCATTGAACAATCTGCTGACTTTTTTGCCGGCCTTCTTCGTTTTGAGCAGGAGAAATCTAAAGCCGGACTTTTTATGTCAGATGCATCTGTAAAAAAGGTGATAAAAGAATGTGACACAATTATGGATATTGTTCTGCTGAAAAACGGAACACATTTTTTACAGACTACATTCACGGAACGACTGTTGAAATTAAAGGAACAGGGACTTCTCAGTGAAAAAGAAATGGAATACTATGAGTCCCAGAACGACCGGCTTCTCACCACGATAATGTCCCCTGCTTATGATGCTCTGGGCGATGGGCTTTATTTGCTTTCCGGCACCGGAAAAAACCTCGGCGGACTTGCAAATTTTGAGCATGGAAAAGATTATTATCTTTATTTATTAAAAAAAGACGTGGGATGTTATTTAAGCATCAATGAGATTAAAGCAATGTTATGTGAAGATCTCGACCGGAATCTGGATGAACTGTCCGCCATTACAAAGGAAAATCCAAATCTGCTTGCGCTTGCATCAAGCGGTCAGTTTGAAGAGACTCTTCCTTTTATGGATGAAGATCAAATGCTTGCATATTTGCAAAAACGAATGAGCAGGGATTTTCCTCCTCTTACTTCAGAGGTGTCCTATACATTAAAAGAAATTTCTAAGTCCCTTGCCCCTTACAGCAGCCCCGCTTTTTACCTGACGGCACCGCTCGATGACTTTAGCAGCAATGTGATTTATTTAAATCCAAACCGTGATTACAACAGACTTGAACTTTTTACAACGCTTGCCCATGAAGGTTATCCGGGACATCTGTATCAGTGTGTTTTTAATAACAATAAAAATGCTTCAAAAAATCCAATAAGAAGTTTGTTAAGTTATAATGGATATACAGAAGGATATGCGCTTTATGTAGAGTTGTTGTCTTATGATTATGCTGCAGAACTTGCTTTAAATGCCGGAGAAACAGAAGCAGCACAATATTATCAGCTTTTAAAAACAGACAGGAAAATACAGCTTTGTCTTTACTCTCTCATGGATGTATCTATCCATTATGACGGCGCTGATTATTCCAAAATAGAATCTTTCTTATTTGCAATGGGTGTTAAAAAGCCAAATGTATGTCATAGCATTTATGAATATATTGCAGAAGAACCTGCAAATTACCTGAAATATTACCTTGGATATTTGGAAATCCTGTCTCTTAAAGAAAAAGCTTCGGAGGAATGGGGCGGCTCCTATACAGACTATAACTTCCATCAATTTTACCTGGATGCAGGACCATCTGATTTTCAGACTTTAAAAAATCATTTGCATTGACTTATTCATTCTCAAGGCATTGTCTGAAATAATCGGAAAGACCGCTGAGCGCTTTGGCAAGTATTTCCTTCTCCTTATCACTTAAGTTCCGCAGCGCTGTATCAACCATTTCTTTGTGGAACTTCTGATGGTATTTATAAGCTTGTTTCCCGCTTTCTGAGAGGGAAACAAGCACAACCCGCCTGTCTTCCTCACTTCGTACACGTTCTACCAGACCCTTTTTAACAAGACTGTTTACGGAAATTGTGAGTGTACCTGTTGTTACCGCAAGTGCTTTTGCCACAGATGTCATATTCTTAGATTCTTCCAGTCCAATTGCTTCTATAACATGCATGTCATTTATGGTTACATTTTTGTACTCACCTCTTTTTAAGGAACGCTCCTCTATTACTGTTATGTTCCGAAAAAGTTTTACCAGTATTTCATTCAAAACTACATTAATATCCACAGTCATTCCTCCATCATACTTTCCAAGTATTCTCTGTCCCAAAGCAGAATTTTCAGCTTACGCGCCGCCTCTGCTGCAGATGCCGTAAAATATTGGTTGGTAAGTACAGCGCCTACCATTCGGTCATAGTAATCTCTTCCTGCGTGTACCTCCTGTACTGCTTTTACCCCTACCATATCAGAATAACATTTACATTGGATCGCATAGGTTACTCCATCCTTCTCTGCGAGAATATCCGTCCCATAATCTCCGCTTCCCTTTGTAACTTCTACCTCTGTAAATCCATTTCTCTTCAGCAATTCAGCACAATAATATTCAAATTCATGTCCTTCCATGTCGTCAAAGATCTGTTTCCTGTTCTTATACCGCCTTCTGAGAATACGGACTCCTAAAAACGCTGCAATAGAAATTGTCAGAATAACTGCAATGATCGTTATGATATATGCCGTTTGCACCTGTGTATGATTCATAATATTTCTTAATGACAATACATTTGCCACTATCCTCTGTCTTCAAAAATCTACATAATGTATAGTATAACACAAAACCTGTTTTTTCGTTATAAAATTTGACATAAATTCATTTCAGTTTTATACTCAGTAAGGCTGTGAATTTATAACTGCCAAAGCGGACAGATGAGAAAAAAGATGAATAAAAATGCGTATTCATCCTATTAATTTCAATCCATTTTAATGGATTTGTGTGCGTCGCAACGCGCAGATGGGTATAAAAATGGAAAATTTGGTTTTCAGTTTAAATGCAACAATACCTATTTTTCTTGTTATGGTTATTGGATATTTTTGCAGAACTTTTAAAGTTATAGATGATCATTTTGTAAAAACGCTGAATTCATTTAATTACAAAATCACTCTTCCCGTTTTGTTGTTTAAAGACATTGCAGAAGCAGATTTTTACGCAGTATGGGATACAAAATATGTTTTATTTTGTTTTCTAGTTACACTATTCTGTATTTGTGTGATTTGGATTTTATCAGAATTATTTTATAAAGATAAAGCCTTGATCGGAGAATTTGTTCAAGCGTCCTACCGTGGCAGCGCCGCCGTGCTGGGTGTTGCTTTTATTCAGAATATTTATGGAACAGCCGGAATGGCGCCTTTAATGATAGTGGGCACTGTTCCCCTCTATAATATTGCCGCCGTACTTGTTTTATCTTTTACAGGACCGGAAAGCCACGGCATGGATCAGGAAACATTAAAGAAATCCATAAAGGGAATTTTAACCAATCCAATTATACTTGGTATTGTCCTTGGAATGGCTGTCTCACTCTGCCGCATTTCTTTTCCTGTTATTATTTCAAAGACAATTGGAAATATTTCCATCCTTGCCACACCTCTTGCCCTGCTTGGTCTGGGCGCCGGATTTGAAGGGAAAAAGGCGCTGGCAAAATTGAAACCTACTTTTGTCTGCTCTTTTATCAAGTTGATACTACAGCCTGCCATTTTCCTTCCTTTAGCAGCTTACATGGGCTTTAGAAGTGAGAAAATGGTTGCTCTTTTAATCATGTTAGGCGCTCCGACTACGGTAAGCTGTTACATTATGGCAAAGAATATGAACCATGAAGGAATCCTTACATCCAGCGTAGTAGTCTCAACTACATTCTTAAGTTCGATTACCATTACGTTCTGGCTGTACATACTCAAATTATATGGATTAATCTGACGAATCAGCATCCCGTCTTATCCTGTGGAAGATATTGACTGCAAATACGATTTTCAGGCTTTTCATCAAACAGATATAGTACAATCAGAAATACCCATTCCAGCGGTTTCATAATAAGATATGTAATGTCCGCACTCCATGCATGATTAATATGCCTTGAAACCGGATATCCGTAAGTATCGTAAAAATGCCGTACTTTTTTATGAAACCGCGGTGTTTTCTCCATAAGCAGCTGTTCAAATGCATTGGCAACACACAGCTGCCTGTTCACTACAATTTTTTCACCTCTGCGCATCCCATAACGTATCGGCCTTACTAATTTTTTATGCCCCCGCAGCGAAACTGTACACAAATAATGTACATCTTCTGCAATTGGAGGCGGTGCAATTTCCTTTGACAAAATCCAATCACTGGTCTGCGTAAATGCAAGAATAATGCTATCCGGCTGCTGCCCGAACAAGGTAAGAAGCATCGACAGAATACCCAAAATCGGCAGCACTACTATAAAAGCAGCAAAAAACAGATTAGCGCCTTTTAAAAACCATATGTTCAACGCCTGCAGGACAGGACTTTTATATTGGAGTTCTTCCTGCCTTCCTGCCTTTTCTTTTATCAGGCAAATCATCATCTGTACTACATGAATGATAAATAGCCCAGGGACTATACAAAGACATAAAATTACAAATGCATCCATTTCATCCATGCTCGCCCCTTCAGGACGCGCCCCGCAAATAAGCTGAAAAATCCACACGCTGCTCAATCCAAGGCCCACATATACCCCGCCCATTAATATGACCTCCAAAAGCGGCGGAAGTATTTTTCTTGAAAATTTCAAAATAAAGTAACTGAAAAATCCCCATGCTGCAAATATAAAAATAGCAATATAATATTGACGATTAAAGGGTTCATGTATATGAGCAAATCCATAAAGATTTATAGAATACTGATAAGCCGGCAGATCCCAGGCAAAAAAAGCAAGCGCCATATAAATTGTTCCAATAAAAAAGGCAGTCAGTTCAAAAAAAGGCCTTTCTTTTTTCTGTGCAAAAAATACAATATCTAATATTATCAAGGCTGCCGGTGTAGTAAACAAAATAAATATGATGAAAATACTGATAATCTCCATTTTATAATTCCTCCACGAAATCCACACCTTCCGCATTTCCGATCAGATCCAGCATTTCCCCATGTGTACGTTTTACATGACTTTCCACAGTACAAATCACGCAAATCATACTGTCTTTCATGTATTTATTCTTGCTCATCTGGATATTGGTAACATCTAATCCGCTTTCTCTTGCATGGGTCAGGAAACTGCTAAACAGCTTCTTTCCATGAAATTCCATATATACTTCCATTACCGAGGAATGCTTTTTAATAATTCCGTCTGTCTTTTCCAAAAACTCCATAATTAAAAAAATAACGATTCCTCCAACGATAGCTGCCTCATAAAACCCAATACCAATAGCAAGTCCGCAGCATGCAGAAGTCCACAGTCCTGCTGCTGTTGTAATCCCCTTAATCTGATGCCTGCCGGTCACCATAATTGTCCCGGCGCCAAGAAAACCGATGCCGCTGATAACCTGCGCGCCCATTCTAGCCGGATCAGAAGTTCCGAAACATTGATAAATATATTGGTTCGTCATCATAACAAGAGTAGAACCGAGACAAACCAGTATATAAGTACGAAAACCTGCCGGACGATTTTTTCTCCCCCGTTCCATTCCTAATATTCCACCTATAATCAGCGATAAAATAATTCTGATACAAATGGACAGCATATTAAGTTCCCGCATTGTAATCTCTGCCATATATATTCCATTCTCCATAAAAATTCTTAGCAATATTATAGAATAGAATGCAGACTTGTACAATGCATTTTTCTTTTCTATTTAACAGGCAGAATGTTTAACCATCCGCTTTTTTGTTTCATTTTTATAATCCTGCAAGTATAATACTGGCGGCCACTCCTGCAAAAGTACTGATAAGCGCCCCGCTTAATGTCCATTTTGTTTTTGTTACTTTTGCCGCCATATAGTATACAGACATCGTATAAAATACGGTTTCTGTACAGCTCATCATAATCGATGTGATCATTCCTGTCAGAGAGTCAGGACCATAGGTTTTGAAAATATCCAACACCAGACCGGTTGCCGCGGAAGATGAAAACATTTTAATAAAAATTAAAGGTATCAAATCAGGGCTGAGTCCAAGACTTTCGGTAAATCTGGATGTAATACTCCCTAAAAAATCCAAAAAACCGGAAGCCCTTAATACCCCAACTCCAACCATAAGTCCGACCAGTGTCGGAGCAATCTGCACTACAGTCTTAAATCCTTCTTTTGCACCATGTATAAAGTCATCATACACAGCCGTTTTTGCAGCTATTCCATAAGCCACAATATAAAAGATCACCAATGGTATCACAATATTAGAAATATTTGATAATACTCCCGCCATACAGTTCCTGCCTTTTACAGCTTATATAAACAATGTATTCAATTTGATTTTTCCGTATACCTTAAAAAACTTTTGTGTACATTCCTTTTCTAATTATTTATCAATCCCTTTTCTTCCAAAAACTGTCTTGCTACTTCCTTATCTTCCTTCCCGTTTACTTCTACTTCGTAATTCATCTGCTGCATCTCTTCCTCGCTGATTAATCCATTCAGTTTTTCCAATACGCCCTTCAGTTCCGGATAACTCTCTAACGTTTCATTACGAACTACCGTACCCGCGTCAAAAGTTTCAAAAAATACACTGTCGTCAGTGAGCAGTATGAGGTCGTTTGCCGCCAGCTGCGCGTCTGTAGTAAATGCATTGATTACATCTACTTCTCCGTTTGTCAGCGCTTCATATTTTAATGCAATTTCCATTTGCCTGGTATCCTTAAACTCCATCTGATAGGCCTCGCACAAACGGGCATATCCTGTCTCCAGTTCAATATAGTCAGGGTTTCCGCCAAAAATAAGCTCGCCTGAGGCTGCCGCTAAATCCGAATATGTTGACAGTCCATACTGCTCTGCTGTATCCTGTCTGACTGCAAGGCCATAGGTATTAGAAAATCCATATAAACCGGTCCATGTAAGTCCTAACGCATCATATTCTTCCAGCAGCTGCTCATACAATTTTTGATCATCTTTTTCCATCTCTTCTTTTTTAAGAACATTTAACCATGCTGTTCTGGTATATTCCGGGTATAGATCAAATTCACCCTTCATAAGCGCCGGATGAATGTTTGTCGTTCCACCGCCCACTCCTTTTGTAATTTCCACCTTATAATCCGTCTCCGCTTCGATTAACTGTGCAATTATTTCCGTCAAAATGTACTGTTCTGTCATAGGTTTAGAGGCAATCCTGATAGGCTCCTGCTTTCCACATGCGCTGAGTCCCAATACTATCCATGCCATAAATGCCCAATATACAATTCCTCTTTTTATTCTTCTGGTCATACTCCTTTATCCTCCGCAATTTTTAATTATTTATTGATTTTCTTATTAGGGCTCGATCGAAATTGCATAATCCAAGATTACATTTCCGGCTTCATCCGGTGTGGTAAACCTTGGGCAATTATATCTTTCCATACACCAATTATCTTCTTTTCGTTTGAAATTATGTACTTTCAACTCTTCCAAGCACATATTGTGCGTATCCAATGTATAAAATTCACCACTGTCTTCCTTATCATACAAATAGCATACCGCGTAATCCAATGGTTCTATATCAACATACTCAAACCCCTCCGGAACTTCTGTATTTACTGGAAAAAGCATTCCAATCCAGTGTTCGGGCATCCCATTCACAATACGTACCGCACCGATATAGGCGTCCCCATTAAACGAAAGGCTTTGATTATTTTCTAATATTGTAAACCAGCTATTTTCCCACCATTCGCTCCAATTTGCGCCACTTTCATATTTCTTGCCAATAAACCGCGCTGCCGGACAGCTTTCTTTCTTTACTTCTAAAATTCTAACTGACATTTTTATATACCTCCAAATTACAATTTCTATTAATGCTTGTTAATATCACAATATTAAATACTATTTTTTATCTTCCTATTAACTGACTTACAAAACGGTCTTTAGGGTGCTCTGTCAGTTCCTCTTTTGTTCCCTCCTGCCATATGCCTCCTTCCTTCATAACCAGTATCCGGCTTCCAAGCTTAAAAGCCTCCCCAATATCGTGAGTAATAAACACCACCGTAATTCCGGTCCTTCTCTGTAAAGCAAGCAGTTCATCCTGTAATGTCCGCCTCGTAATTTCATCCACCGCACCAAAAGGCTCGTCCATTAACAATATCTCCGGATCAGATGCCATAGCTCTTGCAATTCCTACACGCTGTTTCTGCCCTCCGGACAGCTGTCCCGGAAAACGGACTGCTAATTCCGCTGGAAGTTCTACCATCTCCAGCATCTTTTTTGCGAGCATCCGTCTTTCCTCTTTTGGCAGCTTCTTCTCCAGACAGGGAACATAACATATATTCTCTTCTACAGTCATATGGGGGAAAAGCTTCGCTCCCTGCACTGCATATCCAATACTTCTTCGCATAGCAACAAGATTACACTCTGCAAGTCGTTGTCCTTTTACCAATACTTCTCCTTTTATTGGCACTATAAGCCCATTCATCATTTTTAACAGTGTCGTTTTCCCGCAGCCTGACGGACCGATGATTACAATAAATTCTCCTTTTGTAATGGTTAAAGAAACCTGATCTAATACTTTATTTTTCCCATAAACGGCTGTACAATCTCGTATTTCTATTATTTTATCCAATGCCGTACCTCCTGTTTACCGCCTTTTCCGCTTTAGAAAGCGCCCAATCGCTGAAAAGCGCTAAAAGGGCAATCAATAAAGAGCCTGCTGCCGTCAATGTCATGTTATAAGTAGTAATCCCCCTGTAAATCGCCGAACCAAGTCCTCCCGCACCTATAAAAGAAGCAATACCGCTCATTGCAATAATCATCACTACCATATTGCGAAATCCACTGATGATCACCGGAAGCGCCAGCGGGAATTTCACTCCAAACATCAACTGTCTCTTATCCGCGCCCAGTCCTTCCGCCACTTCCAGAATACTGGGGTCTACATTTGTCAGGCCTGTATAGGTATTTCTGACAATCGGAAGCAGACCATAAACCGTCAGGGCAATGATTGCCGTCTTATTCCCAATTCCGGTAAAGGGAATTAAAAATCCTAACAGGGAAATGGAGGGAATCGTATAAATAACGTTAATAACACCCAGAACAACACCGGCAAGTTTTCTATGTCTGCTGATAAAAATCCCTGCCAGTATCCCCAATACTCCTGCACAGACTACCGCTGTCAGCGAAATCCTAATATGTTCCATTAAGCAGGTCAGGAAAAATTCTCTCCTGTCCCAAAGTATCTGTATGATCTGCATACCAACCTCCGTAATTCCGCTTAAGCAGAATTTAGAATCCGGATTCAAAACGCCGGTGTTTAGAACAAACGTTCTAACTATGCCATTATAAAATATTTACCTTATATTGTCAACATTTTAAAATATTTCATTCATGCATTTCTTAAAATCGACACATAATCTCACTTTTCGACATATATTGATCATAAAAAACACTCTCTGGTCAGAGCAATTTTACAAACCATAACGAAGAGATATATCCCCCCGAAAGGAAAAGGAGCAAAATGGATAAAACAGCAAAATGGAATAAACAATTTAACATCGGAGTTGATTCCATCGACAATGCACACCGTAAGCTTTTCTCAATTGTGCAGAAACTGACAGATCTGAGTAAGGATGAAAAGCATGGACAGTGGGCATGTGCTGAGGGTATCAAATATTTTAAAAGTTACGCAATAGAACATTTTACCGATGAAGAAGCATATATGCAGTCTATCGGTTACGAAGGATATGAGATGCATAAGCGTCTGCATGATGATATGCGGTATAAGACACTTCCTGCTCTTGAAAAAGATTTATTAGAGTCAAATTACTCCCATGAATCTATTCATCACTTTCTTGGCATCTGCCTTGGCTGGTTGACGGCACATATTTTGATCGAAGACCGTGCCATTACGGGAAAAGTCACAAACAGGTGGAAAACAGAAAATGCAGAAAGAGATATGGATGCTTTAGAAGATGCATTGGCAGAAACCATTCAGGAAATCTTCCGGCTGCAGACAGAAATTGTAAGTGAACATTATAATGGAGAAGACTTTGGAAACAGCATCATTGACCGCCTGACATACCATACTGAAGAAGGTTCCAAAATACAAATCTTTCTCGTGCTTGAAGAAAGTCTTGTATTACGTGCAGTCAGCGCCATGTTGGATATGCCGTTGAAAAAATTGGATAAACTGGTCAAAAATGCTGCCCGGGAACTTTCACAACAAATCACTAATCAGGTGGGCGGACATTTCCATCTGCATTCACAATATCAATTAGAAAGTAATCACCTGATAACATTTGAACAATTCCAGCAGGAATTTTCTGCAAAATGTTTTGATTATAGTATACTTCTTAACACAGGAGTCGGATATTTTGCCTTTTGTATCAAATAAAGCCCATCGAATATTTTTGCCGGAAAAACAAAAGAAATTATAAATGAAACGCGGAGGGTATTTAGTGCATGCTCATTAAGTAGCATTTTAAGCACAAATGCTGAATGTTAGTT
>CANSUS010000060.1 GCA_947650155.1 uncultured Lachnospiraceae bacterium | reverse complement strand
TTATCGAGGAGGTTCAAAATTATGTCAGAATTAACTTTTGAACAAATGTTAGAAGAATCATTTAAGACAATACATGCAGGAGAGGAAGTCAAAGGAACAGTAATCGATGTGAAACCAGAAGAGATTATCCTGAACATCGGATACAAGTCAGACGGTATTCTTACAAGAAATGAATATACGAATGAACCGAATGTAGACTTAACTACTGTTGTAAAACCGGGTGATACTTTAGATGTGAAAGTATTAAAGGTAAATGACGGAGAGGGACAGGTTATCCTTAGTTATAAGAGACTTGCCGCTGAGAGAGGAAATAAAAGAATCGAAGAGGCATACAATAATAAAGAAGTGCTTAAGGCGGCCGTATCACAGGTGTTGGAAGGCGGACTCAGCGTCATTATTGACGAAGTACGAATTTTTATTCCTGCAAGCCTTGTTTCGGATACTTATGAAAAAGATTTGTCCAAATATGCAGGTCAGGAAATCGAATTTGTGATCAGCGAATATAATCCGAAGAGGAGAAGATATATCGGTGACAGAAGACAGTTGATTACTGCTAAAAAAGCAAAATTACAGGAAGAATTATTCGCCAGAATCCATGCTGGCGACGTGGTAGAAGGTACGGTTAAGAATGTGACGGATTTCGGTGCGTTTATCGATCTGGGCGGTGCAGACGGTCTGCTCCATATTTCTGAAATGTCATGGGGAAGAGTGGATAATCCTAAAAAGGTATTTAAAGTAGGCGATAAATTAAACGTTCTGATTAAAGAGATTACAGGAAATAAAATTGCACTCAGCTTAAAATTTGAAGATGCAAATCCGTGGAAGGATGCAGCTTCCAAATATGCAGTGGGAAATGTTGTTACCGGAACTGTTGCCAGAATGACGGATTTTGGCGCGTTTATAGAGTTAGAGCCGGGAGTGGATGCATTGCTTCATGTATCCCAAATCGCAAAGGATCATGTGGAGAAACCTTCCGATGTGTTAAAAGCAGGTGATGAAGTAACGGCAAAAGTTGTTGATTTTAATGAAGAAGAGAAGAAAATCAGCCTCAGTGTAAAGGCAATGTTTGCACCGGAACCGGAAGAAGTAAAACCGGAAACAGAGGAAGATGTGGTTTCTGTAAATATTGAAGAAGTGATTGCGAACGAAAACGCATAAGAATAAAAAGAGTACATTCTTGTATGAATGCGTTCATATAGGAATGTACTTTGTATCATAAAAAAGAATGCTAAGATTAGTAGGTATGGAGGATTGTGTTCTTATGATGACATATGATTATGAATATCTTAAAAAGGCAGTATACGAGCTTACTATGATAGATTTGAATGCCTACAAGGAAAAGCAGATGAAGCGCCGGATCGACACCCTGATTTCAAAACATAAGATTTCAGGATATGATAATTATGTGAAAGCGCTGAAGGATGATAAAGCATTATTTGACGAATTTGTAAATTATCTTACGATAAATGTATCGGAATTTTATCGTAATCCAGACCAGTGGAAGCTGATGGATACGGAGATTATTCCGGAACTGATCGGAAAATTCGGAAAGAATTTGAAGATCTGGAGTGCGGCATGTTCTACCGGCGATGAACCGTATTCTCTTGTCATGGCTTTGTCAAGGCACATTCCGCTGAATCAGATTAAGATTCATGCAACAGACATTGACGAACAGGTTATTGCAAAAGCAAAAGAGGGAATTTATCCGGAAAAGAGTATTGCAGCAGTGCCGGAAGATCTGAAGAAAAAATATTTTACCAAAAAGGGCATGTTTTATGAGATTTCACCGGAAATAAAATCAAGGGTTGAATTTAAAAAACATAATCTGTTAAAGGACGATTACCAGTCGGGCTGGCATATGATTGTCTGCCGGAATGTATTGATTTATTTCACAGAAGAAGCAAAAGACCAGATTTTCCGTAAATACCAAAAATCGCTGGTAAACGGGGGGATACTCTTTATTGGCAGTACAGAGCAGATCATCAATCATAAGGATGTGGGATTTGTGCGTAAAAATTCTTTTTATTACGAAAAAGTATAGGATATGGCAAAAAATAAGACGCTATAAAGTATGAAACGTGCTTTATAGCGTTTTTTGTATCTTCAGTATCAGAAATTACAAAGTGCAGAGGGCATTTTCATTTAATAAGTAACAGACAACATACTCAGTACATGGTTTGCATAGTTCGTAAATGCATCACGGTCTTTTTTAAATTCTTCCGTCAGTTCAAAAAATAATTCTTTGCTCTTATATTCTCGTTTGAAAAAAGGCTCAAACAGGATTTCCCACTGAGGAAGATAGGAGGAATATTTTCTTGTATAACAGGTTGACGCAGTGGCCTGTGTACGATGTTTGCTGTCGACGAATGTGGCAACAGACTTATGCATGGCAAGATCCTCATCGGGAAGATAATAATAGTCTTTATAATTCGCATAAAAATATTTCATTTCTTCTTCGTATAGAGGCACCTTTAAACTCCCTTCCGATCCTTTCCCCGTAAAATAGCAGCCTAAAGAATGAAAGGATACTGCAGAAGGCAGTGGAGAGACCAGTTTCAGTTTGATGAGGATTTCCTGACGCCTTTCATTATTAATATCTTTGTAGTAGTTTGCCTGTACCTTTTTGGCACGCGCTCCTCCATTGAATAAGTCGTAGTAAGATAATATGGGAAGAATGGAGAGCATGCCTGCAATATCGTCAAAATTATGCTGGAGAAGGACTTTGAGTCCTATTTCAGTTGCCATATTGGCATAATCGTGGTAAAAACTGATTAATTCACCACCATGAAAAATATCAGTACGATTGATACCGAGATATAATTCTATCGTTTTTTGTTTACAATTAGGCAGTTTTAAAAAATATTTGTAAGGCGAAATGCGCCTGTAAATATCAATGCCTTTAAAATGGTCAAAATTGTAGGAAAATTTATATTGTGCACATTTTTGAAGCAAAAAAGGAAGATCAAAATTATTGCCGTTAAAATGGATGAGGTGCGAGTATGGTTTTGCAAATTCAAAGAATGCAACTAAAATTTCCGCCTCTTCTTCAGGCGTTTCCGCAAACCATTGGCGCACATAAAAGCTGTTTTCTTTGGAATAGGCACAGCCAATCAGGTAAAGGGAAGAGGATTTTGCAGTAAATCCGGTTGTTTCAATATCTAAAAATAAACATTTATCTGGAGGTGCAATGTGTGAGAGCGGATAAGACAATGTAAAATTTTCAAGTTTTTCTTCAATGGTTTTCATAAAAATCTCCCATCTGCCGTCTAAACAGGCATTCAAATTAATATATTAAAAATACATATGCTAATCATAGCATAATTTTTTAAAATACAGTAGTTTTTTTTGTTGAAAAATAGTATATTTAAAATAATAGCGGTGATAGACTTTATCACCTATCTTGAAAGGAAAGAGGGGCATCAAATGGCAAGATTAACGTTTGTGGGCGGAATCCATCCCTATGACGGAAAAGATTTATCCAAGGATAAACCGATTAGAGAAGTATTACCCAAGGGAGATTTGGTATACCCGCTCTCACAGCATATCGGCGCGCCTGCCACGCCGATTGTTAAGAAAGGGGACAGAGTTTTAACAGGACAGAAGATTGCGGAAGCATCCGGTTTTGTTTCGGCGCCGATTTATGCCGCCGTATCAGGAACCGTAAAAGCAATCGAAGAAAGACGGGTAGTGACCGGGGATAAAGTTATGAGTATTGTCATTGAAAATGACGGACTCTATGAAGAAGTAGAATATAAAAAAGCAGCGTCACCGGATAAACTGAAAAAAGAAGAGATCATTGAAAAAGTAAAAGAAGCGGGAATTGTAGGAATGGGCGGCGCAGGTTTTCCTACTTTTATTAAGCTTTCTCCAAAAGAACCGGAAAAAATTGATTATGTGATTGTAAACTGCGCAGAATGTGAGCCCTATCTGACGTCTGATTACCGCAGGATGCTCGAAGAACCGAACAAACTGATTGAAGGCTTGAAAGTCTCGCTCAGGCTTTTTGACAAGGCAAGGGGGATTCTGGCGGTAGAGGATAATAAGCCGGACTGTATTGAACTGCTGAAAAGGCTTACAAAGGACGAGGACAGAATCAGTGTCAAGGCATTAAAGACCAAATATCCGCAAGGTTCAGAAAGGCAGCTTATTTTTGCAGTGACGGGACGAGCTATTAACTCTTCCCAACTGCCTGCAGATGCAGGCTGCGTTGTAAATAATGTGGATACCGTGGTAGCGGTCTATCATGCGGTAATAGAGGGCAGACCGTTAATGGAGAGAATTGTTACCGTAACAGGGGATGCGATTGCGGATCCCTGTAATTTCAAAGTGCGCATCGGTACAAATTATCATGAACTGATAGAAGAAGCGGGAGGTTTTAAGTCGGAACCTGAAAAGATTATATCGGGCGGACCAATGATGGGATTCGCTATTTTTGATCTGGATGTGCCTACTACAAAAACAGCATCCGCGCTTTTGTGCCTGACGCAGGATGAAGTTTCAAAGTCGGCTCCTTCCGCATGCATTAACTGCGGACGATGTGTGGAAGTCTGTCCGGGAAGAATCGTTCCAAGCAAAGTGGCAACGGCAGCGGAGCATTACGACGAAGAGACTTTTGTGAAATTAAACGGTATGGAATGCTGTGAGTGCGGCTGCTGCAGTTATGTATGTCCGGCAAAGAGAACCTTAACACAGTCAATTAAATCCATGCGTAAGATACAGCTTGCAAAAAAGAAAAAGTAGGGGGAAAAGTCGGATGAATAAATTACTCAAAGTATCATCAAATCCGCATATCCGGTCCAAGGCAACTACGGGAAACATTATGCTGACAGTGGTTTTGGCGCTTTTGCCGGCAGCCGGTTTTGGAATCTATAATTTTGGAATACGCGCGCTTTTATTGATTGCTGTTACCGTGGCCAGTGCGGTGCTTACGGAATATCTTTATGATATCATCTGTAAAAGAACGGTTACGATAGGGGATTTTTCAGCGGTAGTGACAGGACTTTTACTGGCGCTCAATCTTCCGGTTTCTGTACCCTTATGGATGGGGGTGTTGGGAGCGGCATTTGCGATCCTTGTAGTAAAGATGCTTTTTGGCGGGCTGGGTCAGAATTTTATGAACCCGGCGCTTGGCGCAAGGTGCTTTTTGCTGATTTCCTTTACTTCTTATATGACGAATTTTGAGTGCGACGCTTATACGGGCGCTACGCCGCTTGCCGTTTTAAAAGAAGGCGGCAGTGTGGATATTCTTGATATGTTTCTTGGAAAAACGGCAGGAACGATCGGAGAAACCTCTATGCTTGCTATTTTAATAGGCGCCTGCATATTATTAATTACGGGGATCATAGATTTAAGGATTCCGGGTACATATATTGTGACTTTTATTCTCTTTGTCCTGCTTTTTGGCGGACACGGATTTGATCCGGCATTTTTGTCCGCACAGCTTGCCGGAGGCGGATTGATGTTAGGCGCCTTCTTTATGGCGACAGACTATGTGACGAGACCGGTTACAAAGAGGGGACAATATGTTTACGGTATAATACTTGGACTTTTAACAGGGATTTTCCGTATATTCGGACCGTCCGCAGAAGGGGTTTCCTATGCGATTATTATCAGTAATCTGCTGGTGCCTCTGATTGAGAAAGTAACTCTCCCCAAAGCGTTTGGTAAAGGAGGAGAAAAAAGATGAAGAATATGCTGAAAGATACACTGGTATTATTTGTGATTACGTTGTTTGCCGGACTTATGCTTGGCATTGTCTACCAGGTTACGAAAGAACCGATTGCCGCACAGGAAGAAAAGGCAAGGCAGGAAGCGTTTGCAGAAGTATTTGAAGCGGCGGAGAACTTTGAGACCGTAGAAGGAATTACGCAGGAAAAGACGGACGCCGTTTTAACGGAGGCGGGAATTTCGGGCGTGACAGTGGATGAGGTCGTAGGCGCATATGACAGCGCAGGCGGACTTTTGGGATATTGCATTACCGTGACTACGCATGAAGGATACGGCGGAGACATTAAACTGACGATTGGGATCAATCTGGAAGGCAGCGTGAACGGCATTTCCATTTTGGAGATTTCGGAGACGCCCGGACTGGGAATGAAAGCGGAAAGTGTGCTGAAACCGCAGTTTGCCGGTAAAAATGCAGTGCAGTTTGAATATACTAAAAGCGGTGCGGCAGCGGAAAATCAGATTGATGCCATAAGCGGCGCTACGATCACGACAAGAGCAGTCACAAATGCAGTAAACGGAGGCTTGAAAGTGTTCCAGACTTGTCTTTTAGGAGGTGGCGGAAATGAATAGTGCAAAAGAGAGGTTATTAAACGGTATCCTCAAAGAAAATCCTACCTTTGTGCTGATGTTAGGCATGTGTCCCACACTGGCGGTTACAGTTTCAGCGATAAACGGGCTGGGAATGGGGCTTACCACAACAGTAGTGCTGGCGCTCAGTAATGTATTTATTTCCCTTCTCAGGAAGATCATACCGGATAAAGTACGTATTCCCGCATTCATTGTTATCATAGCTTCCTTTGTTACAATGGTGCAGCTGCTGTTACAGGCGTTTATTCCGTTTTTGTACAGCGCTCTTGGCGTTTATATTCCGTTAATCGTAGTAAACTGTATTATACTTGGACGTGCGGAAGCATATGCTTATCAAAATCCTCCGGTTCCTTCTTTCTTTGACGGACTTGGAATGGGACTTGGATTTACCTTTGCGCTTACGATTATTGGCGCGGTGCGTGAAATATTAGGTGCCGGAGAATTATTCGGCTATTACATTATGCCGAAGGGGTATGTGCCCGTTAACATTATGATTCTGGCTCCCGGCGCATTTTTTGTATTGGCAGCGCTTACAGCGATTCAGAATAAAGTAAAGATCATCGGAGAGAAAAAAGGAAAAGATATGTCTAAAATACAGTCCGGCTGTTCTCATGACTGTATGAACTGCGAGGATGCCGGATGCAGTCATCGGTTTTATGATGCGCAGGCAGGGGAAAAAGCCGATACAGAATCCGTAAAAGAAGAAAATAGAGAAAAGGGGGAATAGGAGATGCTTGACAGTGTAAAAGAATTGCTTGTGATTTTAGTGGGCTCCTCCCTGGTAAATAATGTGATCTTAAGCCAGTTCTTTGGATTATGCCCTTTCCTTGGCGTATCAAAGAAAACAAGCACTGCGGCCGGAATGGGAGGCGCTGTTATCTTTGTCATTACGCTTTCCACGGCGGTAACGGGGGTAATTTATAAATATATCCTGAAACCGCTTGACATTACTTACTTACAGACCATCGTATTTATTCTTGTTATTGCGGCGCTGGTACAGTTTGTAGAAATGTTCTTAAAGAAGTTTATGCCTTCTTTATACCAGGCGCTTGGCGTTTATCTTCCGTTAATCACGACAAACTGTGCAGTACTTGGAGTCGCAATTACGAATGTACAGAAAGAATACGGAATTGGAACAGGAATAATTAACGGGTTTGCAACGGCGCTGGGATTTACCATAGCGATTGTGATCCTTGCAGGTATCAGGGAAAAAATGGAGTATAACGATGTGCCGGAATCTTTTAAGGGAATGCCGATTGTACTTTTGACTGCAGGGCTTATGGCAATTGCGTTCTGTGGATTTTCAGGACTTTTATAACCGGAATGTGGAAAGGAAAGAAGAGCCTGCACAGGCAGGCAGATGGGAGAAGATATGAGCATTACAGGTATATTGACTGCGGCCTTATTGATAGGCGCGATCGGATTATTGACAGGTCTTTTCTTGGGAGTCGCGGCAATTAAATTTAAAGTGCAGGTAGATGAAAAAGAAGAAGCTGTGCTTGCGGCGCTTCCGGGGAATAACTGCGGCGGGTGCGGATACCCTGGATGTTCCGGCCTGGCGGCGGCAATTGCAAAGGGCGAGGCAGCGGTAAACGCCTGTCCCGTAGGCGGCGAGGCAGTCGGAAAAGTGATTTCCGGCATTATGGGAGTAGAAGCGGGGGAAAGCGTACATAAAGTTGCTTTCGTACATTGTAAAGGGGACTGCAGCAAGACGACGCTTGCGTATGAGTATTCGGGAGTGGAGGATTGCAGGGTGCTGCCTTTTGTACCGGGAGGCGGAGCAAAATCCTGTGATTATGGGTGCCTTGGTTTTGGTTCCTGTGTGAAAGCGTGTCCTTTTGATGCGATCCATGTGGAAAATGGGATTGCTGTTGTTGACAAAGAAAAATGCCGTGCCTGTGGAAAATGTATAGAGGCATGTCCCAAAAAACTGATTTCGCTTGTGCCTTATGAGGCCAAACATATTGTAACGTGCAGTTCCAAAGATAAGGGACCGGTAACGATGAAAGCATGTACGACAGGATGCATTGGCTGCGGACTTTGTAAAAAAGCATGTCCTGTGGATGCAATTACTGTAGTTGACTTCCATGCAGTCATCGATCAGGAAAAGTGTATTGGCTGCGGCGCATGTAAAGAAAAGTGTCCGAAAGATGCGATCATTTAAGAACGAGTAAGGAGGAGCAAGGTGGAAAGAGTCAGGCTGGGAAAAACAGAAATCATAACAAATAAAAACGGGTTTGGCGCCCTGCCTATCCAGAGAATCAGTAAAGAAGAGGCGGTTATTCTTTTGAGAAAAGCGTACGATCATGGGATTACATTTTTTGATACGGCGCGATTTTATACGGATAGCGAAGAAAAACTGGGCGAGGCTTTTTATAAAATGCGGGAAAAAGTCTGTATCGCTTCCAAGACGGCGGCAGTAACGCCGGAAAATTTCTGGAAAGATCTGGATACTACGCTTCATAATTTAAAAACAGATTATCTGGATTTGTATCAATTCCACAATCCGGCATTTTGTCCCAGACCGGGAGATGAAAGCGGCGTATATGACGCTATGCTCGAAGCGAAGAAGCAGGGGAAGGTGAGACATATCGGTATTACCAATCACAGGCTTTCGGTAGCGCACGAGGCAGTAGACAGCGGTCTGTATGAAACGCTTCAGTTTCCTTTCAGTTATTTGTCGGGTGAAAAAGAATTGGAACTTTATGAAAAATGCAGGGCAGCGGATATGGGATTTATTGCAATGAAGGCATTGTCCGGCGGTCTGATTACAAATTCCGCGGCAGCTTACGCCTATCTGGCAAAATTCCCGGAAGTACTTCCCATTTGGGGAGTGCAGAGAGAAAAAGAACTGGATGAATTTTTGTCTTATATTGATAATCCGCCGGAAATGACAGAGGAACTGGAAAAACTGATAGAAAAGGACAGAAAAGAATTGTTGGGCGAGTTCTGCAGAGGGTGTGGTTATTGTATGCCCTGCCCGGCAGGAATTGAGATCAATAACTGTGCAAGAATGTCACTGTTACTCAGGCGGTCTCCGTCGGAGCTGCAGCTGACAGAAGAGGTACAGAAAAAGATGCAGAAGATTAAAGATTGTATTCACTGTAACAGTTGTAAATCAAAATGTCCTTATGGCCTGGATACACCGGCATTGTTACAGAAAAACCTGCAGGATTATGAAGAAGTTCTTGCCGGAAAACCGCTATGAACAGTAGAATGGATACAAGGTAAGTGATATAGAAAGCTTAAGGGGACTGATTCAGATGGAAACCATCGGTAACGATCAGTTCCCCGTTTTTTGTTATAAAAAGCGCTTCCGTGTCGGGAAGAGAAGAGATCAGTTCCATACCGTCCTCTAAGCCTAAAAGAAAACAGGTTGTGGAGAGCGCGTCCCCCTCTAAAGAAGAGGAAGAGAGGATGGTAACGGCAGCAAGTTCATTTTCAGCAGGATAGCCGGTATGAGTATCAAGTATATGGTGGTAAAGGATGCCGTCTGCTTCAAAGCACCGCTCATAAATGCCCGAGGAAACAACGGAGAGGTCAGAAACCGAGATACTGCTTATGCTTTCTCCTGTTGTAGCAAAGGGCTTTTGGATACCAATGCGATAGGGGGAATGGTCCGGTTTATTTCCGACAGTAAGGACATTTCCGCCCAAACTGATCACTGCGCTGTCAATCTTTTCCTCCAATAAATATTCTTTGATCTGATCTGCAATGTAACCTTTGGCAATAAATCCAAGATCGATAGAAGCGTCGGGGTCCAAAAGGGTAACAGTAGTCCCGTCTATTAAGATATTATGATAATTTACGTGTGAAAGTCTTTCTTTAATATCAGAATCGGATGGAACCGAGCGGGTTTCACTGTTTGCAGAAGAAAAGTCCCAAAGGGAAGAAAGCGGGGCAATGCTGGGATCGATCAGTCCGTCGGTAAGTTCTGCATAATAGAGTGCCCTTTGAAGCAGGAAGGCGGTTTCTTCGCTTACTTTTACCGGTTTGCCTTCCGCATGGTTGATTTTCCATATATCTGAATTTTCTTTTGTGGCGCTGAGAAGATCTTCGTAATCGCCTGCCAGTTCAAAACAGCGTGACAACACCTCTTCCTTAGAGGCGTCATAAACTGTTATGGTAATTACCGTATCAAAATAAAAGCCTGTTTTTGATACGGGAGTATTTTTTTCCCCGCAGCCGGTAAGAAAAAGAAGGAGAAAAAAAATGGCCGGTAAAAGGTAGTTCTTTTTCATGATGGTCTGTTTCCTTCCGTTGTTTGTGCATCAGCCTTTTAAATAAATGATTTCTTTCCAGAATAAACATAATAGGAAACCATTGCGTCATCCTGAAAATCGTGTTACATTAAGTATTAAAGTAAAAGCTTAGCGGCTTTTTAGTAGTATTTTAGCATATGGCATTAGAAAGGTATAGATATTTATGAGATTTCAAGACGATTACGATTACGAAGAAAGACGGGGAGGGATTCCTGTTGGTGCAGTGTCCGTTACGATTATTGCTGCTATGGCACTCGTATTTGTCATGGTTTTTATGAATCAGAATCAAAATAAAAGGACCGGCGCGGCGGTTGAGCCGTCCAGTATGGAACAGACAGAAAAAGAAGAAGTAAAAGTGGAACTTGACGAATATATCAGCGGCAGTACATTAACGGCGGACGATCTGGACTTCTGGGATATGTATCCTGTGGAAGCAGGAAAAGAAGAAACAGAATCAAAAGAGGATAAGAAGGAAGAGAAAGAGGAAGAAGAGTCTCTTGAAGATCCGTCCCTGGATGGAAAACATACAAAGATTACTTATGCTGACGGAAGTGAAGAATGGGTCTTGATCAGCCCTTATCTTATAAAAAATACGTATGATTTTACAAATCTGGTCAGCCAGTCCAATATTATGAAGTATTATGAGAATGGAAAAAAAGTATCTTTTCTTGGAGTGGATATTTCCAAATATCAGGATTATGTCGACTTTGTTACCTTAAAAAATGAGGGCGTGGATTATGTGATGATCCGCGTAGGGGCAAGAGGCTATAGTACCGGTCAGATCACATTGGATGATAATTTTGACGATAATATGATACGTGCCAAAGAAGCCGGTCTGGAAGTCGGGGTATATTTTTATTCCCAGGCGGTTTCAGAAGAAGAAGCAGTGGAAGAAGCAAATTTCGTTTTACAGCATATTGCGGCGTACGAGATCGATTATCCGGTTGCGTTTTTGATGGAAAAGGTATCCAATGATAAGGCAAGGATTGACGGTCTTTCTAAAAATGATAAGACAACAGTAACAAGAGCATTTTTAAATACGATTAAAGATGCAGGTTATATGCCAATGGTCTATGGAAATAAGGAATGGCTTATTAAGGAAGTGGATCTTTCCAAACTTTCTGAATATGACATCTGGCTTTCCCAAAGCGGGGATCTTCCTGACTATCCGTACCGTTTCTCCATGTGGCAGTATACGAATACCGGAGAAATCAGCGGTATTTCGGGATATGCGGATCTGAATATTAATTTTATTGATTACTCGGCAAAATAAATAAAAATGGATGTCATACCGGCTGTTTAAGCCATATGGCATCCATTTTTATTATAGTTTAAAATTTGTTATTTTAGAAGAGATCTCAAGAGAAGCGTAGAGATCCGCATAAGCTGAGGGGGAAAGGAAATCAATGTAATTAGGGGTGTACTGTTTTGACACACCGGCTTTTTTTAAAGAATCTATTGCCTTGTTATAAGCAATCGCAGCTTCTGCTTCTGTCTGATAGGTGCCTATAAGGAAGTATCCGTTTATATGGATTCTGGCGCAGTATAGACAGCCGTCACTTTTTTTTAGTCTGGTTACGCCATGAAAACGATTGATAATCTCGATGTTTTCGTAACGGAAATCATAAGAATCCCCATTGATAAAAAGATAATCCCTTCCCTCCACGGCATAATTTTTAATGCCATAGCGGCTCATAATATTTACCTGCATACCATAATCGGAAACAAACAGATGTCCGTTTCGCTTCATGATTTTGTGGGAGGAATAATAAAACAAATCATCGGAATCAAATTTTAATATTTCTGTCTGCGAAAGATAATAATAAAAAAATTTTGGTCGTAAATAAATTGGCGTATGAAAATAGAGTTTATTGTCCCGCAGATTAATAAGGCATACCCATTTTTCAAAAGAAAGAGGAGAAGAGTCTTTTGCATAATCTTCAATGGAGAGAGAGTTTGTATGCAAAAGGCTGCATGCATCCGTGTAGGCGTTATGTGCGGCCTCTTCAGAAGAAAAGCTGCCCAGACTGATGTGCTTTCTGCTGTATGTAAGAGAGGCACGGTAATAGAGAGTACCGTCTTTCTTTGACGCTGGATATACTCCTGGAAGTTTTTTTCTCATTAATTTTTTACTCCTGTCTGACCGGTATGAAAAGTTACATATTATGTAACCGGACTAAAAATTTATACATTTTTTTATCGTTGTTATAAATATTTAAACATGCCGGTATTTTAAATTATACTGGAAACATTTGTTGTAAAATATCGAAATACCGATATTTTTTCATTATAACAGCAATGCTTTAATAATACAAATTAAGGAAAAAAAGAAAAATTTTAAAAAAATAGATATATTTTTACTAATTCCTGTATAGAATATTAAAGAAGTATTACAAAAGATAATAAAATAGTCACAATTCAGGACAAGAAAAACGTGCGTATGCACGCAGATTGGAGCAAAAATGTATAAAAAATATATCTGTTTTATTTTCTTATGTAATGTTATTTTTTCTCTGTGCTGGTTCAACATAGAGAAGATAGCGGATGCAGGGGCGCAGCAAATGCCGGCGTTTCAGATGGAAGAATCACCGGAGGAAAGTATCAGGACAAACGTTGTTCTGGACGAGAGTAAGGCAGTGTCGCTGCAGAGGGTCGTAGAAGTAAACGTATTGGAGTCGGAAAGAATCGGCTTGAGCGAAGAGGATTATGATATCCTGCTTCGTATCGTAGAATCGGAAGCCGGAGGAGAAGACGAAGATGGGAAACTTCTTGTAGCCAATGTAATTTTAAACAGGGTGGAAAATTCAAAATTTCCCGGTACAGTAAAAGAAGTAGTATTTCAGGAAGAAAAAGGCGTTTTTCAATTCTCGCCTGTAGCGGACGGAAGACTTTATTCGGTGACTGTCAGTGATGAAACGGTGGAAGCAGTGGACAGGGCTCTTTGGGGAGAAGACATTTCGGAAGGCGCTCTCTATTTTGCATCCAGAAAAAATGCGTCTCCAGAGCGAATGAAATGGTTTGATGAACATTTGGAACTCTTGTTTTCTTACGGAGGTCATGAGTTTTTTAATTAGTATTATTTTACAATACGGTTTTTTCTATCTATCGTTGCGGCATACAAAAAAATATGGTATACTTGTTTACTGAATAAAGAACAGTAAATGGTTTGAATGCGTGTAACGAAAGCATAGAAAGCGGGAGGAGACTTATTTATGGAAGTATTGTATAAGAGTACGAGAAGCGATAGTACCCCTGTAAAGGCATCACAGGCGATTTTGAAAGGATTATCTGAAGATGGGGGATTATTTGTACCCGATCATATTCCAGTGCTTGATAAGAGCCTGTCCGAGCTGTCTAAAATGACTTATGGAGAAGTAGCATATGAAGTAATGAAGCTTTTTTTAACAGACTTTACGGAAGAAGAATTGAAAGCCTGTATAAAAAACGCTTATGATTCAAAATTTGATACAGAAGCAATTGCGCCGCTTGTAGAAGCAGACGGAGCATATTTTCTGGAGTTGTTTCATGGAGCTACGATTGCATTTAAGGATATGGCGCTTTCCATTCTTCCGCATCTTTTGATTACATCAGCAAAGAAAAACAATGTTAAAAATGAAATTGTCATCCTGACAGCGACTTCGGGGGATACCGGAAAGGCGGCTTTGGCAGGTTTTGCAGATGTAAAAGGTACCAGGATTATTGTATTTTATCCCAAAGACGGAGTGAGTAAGATTCAGGAAAAGCAAATGCTCACACAGAAAGGCGCCAATACGCATGTTGTGGGCATTCATGGTAACTTCGATGATGCGCAGACAGGGGTAAAGCAGTTATTTAATGATAAAGAGCTTGCAAAAGAAATGGAGGAAGCAGGTTTTCAGTTCTCTTCCGCAAATTCTATTAATATAGGACGCCTTGTTCCGCAGATTGTATACTATGTATATGCTTATACCAGACTTTTAGCAGAAAAAGAGATTGAAGAAAACGAAAAGATGAATGTAGTAGTGCCGACAGGTAATTTTGGAAATATTCTTGCGGCATATTATGCTAAAAATATGGGACTTCCTATTGGAAAACTGATTTGTGCTTCTAATGATAATAAAGTGCTGTATGACTTTTTTAAGACAGGCGTTTATGATAAAAACCGGGAATTTGTTTTGACAACATCGCCTTCAATGGATATTTTAATTTCCAGTAATTTAGAAAGGCTTATTTATCGGATTGCAGGAAATGATGCGGGAAAAAATGCAAAACTTATGAATGCACTTTCCGGAGAAGGCAGATACAGTATAACGGAGGTGATGAAGGAAGAACTGGCTGACTTTTATGGGAATTTTGCAACGGAAGCTGAAGCTGCAGAGAGGATCAGGACATTGTATGAAGACTGCGGTTATATTATAGATACGCATACGGCAGTTGCAGCAGCGGTTTATGCGAAGTATAAAAAAGATACAGGAGATGGAACAAAGACTGTCATTGCTTCTACAGCGAGTCCATTTAAATTTACAAGAAGCGTTATGGAGGCAATTGATCCCAAATACAGTTCAGGGGAAGACTTTGAACTGGTAGATGAACTGGCTAAATTAGGAAATATTGCAGTACCAGGTGCGATTGAAGAGATCAGAACAGCGCCGGTAGTACATAAAACAGTATGTGAGCGTACCCAGATGAAAATGATTGTTAAGAATTTTTTGGAGATTAAATAAGTATGGAACGAAAAAAACATATTCTTTTAGTTGATGATGTGTCAACCAATTTGAGATGTGAAGGGGAAGTACTTAAGGGGAAATACAAAATGTCAATGGCAAAGTCAGGTGAGCAGGCGCTGGAAATTTTGGAAAAGGCAAAACCGGACTTGATTTTGATGGACATTATTATGCCGGGAATGGATGGCTATGAGACAATGGTCAAAATAAAGAACAATCCGCTTTACGCGGATATCCCCATTATATTTTTGAGCGGAGACGTAAAAAGCATGACGGAGAAACAAGGAATGGAGATGGGAGCGGCAGCATATATTTACAAGCCGTTTGATCCGGACGGGCTTTTGGAAAAAATCGAGAAGGTTTTATTGGAAGAAGACGAGGCGATTTAATAAGGCGTCCATCCTTAAATGAAAATTTAAGGATGGACGTTTTTAAATGATGCTATCTATGATTTTATGTAGAAAATTACTATCAGGAACGGCTGTTCATATCCGTATAAATCCGCTCTTCGCCAATCGGTTTATAAGCGGGACGGATGATCTTGCCGTTGTTGGCAAGCTCTTCCAGCCTGTGGGCGCTCCAGCCGGTAATACGTGCTATGGCAAAGATCGGAGTGTACAGTTCCATAGGAAGTCCGAGCATGTTATAGACAAAGCCGGAATAAAAATCCACGTTGACGCTGACGCCTTTATACATCTGGCGTTCTCCTTCAATAATCTTTGGAGCAAGTTTTTCAACAAGAGAATAGAGTGCAAATTCTTTATGCAGTCCTTTTTCTTCAGAGAGTTTTTCAACAAAGGATTTGAAAACGACAGCTCTGGGATCGGATTTGGAATAAATTGCATGTCCGACTCCATAGATTAATCCGGCGTGGTCAAAGGCTTCTTTGTGAAGAAGCTTTTTGAGATAAGCGCCTACCTGGTCTTCATCTTCCCAATCTTTTATTTCCTGTTTCATTTCTTCAAACATCTGTACAACTTTGATATTGGCTCCGCCATGTCTTGGACCTTTTAAGGAACCAATGGCAGCCGCAATGGTGGAATAGGTATCCGTTAAAGAAGAGGTAACAACATGAGTTGTAAAAGAAGAGTTGTTACCACCGCCATGTTCCATATGAAGAACGAGGGCAATGTCTAAGATTTTAGCTTCTAACGGAGTGTAGGAACTGTCAGGCCGTAAAATATGAAGAATATTTTCAGCAGTAGACAACTCGGGCTGTGGCTGATGGATGAACAGGCTGTTTCCGTCATGATAATGGCTGTATGCCTGATAACCGTAAATACTAAGCAGCGGAAACAGACTGATCAGTTGTAAACACTGACGCAGAACATTGGGAATGGAAGTATCGTCAGCTCTGTCATCGTAGGAATAGAGAGTGAGAACACTTCGTGCCAGTGTGTTCATCATATCTTTGCTTGGCGCTTTCATAATGATGTCGCGCACAAAACTGGTAGGAAGAGTCCGATAATGGGCGAGAAGGTCTTTAAAATTTGAAAGTTCTTCTTTTGTTGGAAGTTTATCAAATAATAAAAGATAAGTAATTTCTTCAAAACCAAACCGATTTTCTTTTGTAAAACCGGTGACCAGTTCTTTTACATCGTAACCGCGGTAAATCAGCTTACCATGTGCAGGAACCGAAACGCCGTTTACCATTTCTGTTGCCCTGACATCAGAAATATTTGTGAGTCCGGCGAGAACACCTTTACCGTTCAGGTCACGAAGTCCCCGTTTTACTTCGTATTTTGTAAATAATTCGGAGTCGATAATGCCTGCCTGTTCACTCATTTTTGCAAGTCGCAATATTTCGGGTGTAATTTCAGAAAAACTGTTGTTATCCAAGGAATCATTCCTTTCATTTTAGATTCGTTCTGACTTTTCTTCACGTGATCCTTTTTCACTGTGATATGTGAAAGTCATAACAATTTAATCATATCATGTTAAATTTACTTATGACAAGCAAAAAAGAAGAGTTCATAAAATTTTAACAAATAAAATCTTATTTTTCATGTATGGAATATAGATTTTTAACATTTCCCGTATTACAATAAAAAGTATGTAAATCTGGAGAGAATGGAGGAGAAGAATGACAAAACAGGAGATACTAAGTCATGTGGATCACACACAGTTAAAGGCATTTGCAAAATGGGAGGATATTGCGAAATTATGTGAAGAAGCAATCCGGTATAAAACAGCTTCCGTATGTGTTCCCCCTTCCTACGTAAAAAAAATTCATGATACTTATGGAGAACGGATCAATATAGGTACCGTAATCGGGTTTCCGTTAGGCTACAGCGTACCTGCAGCGAAAGTGGCGGAAACGAAAGAAGCAATCAAGGACGGCGCGAATGAAATTGATATGGTGGTGAATATCAGTGATGTAAAGAATGGCTTTTATGACCGGGTGGAAGAGGAAATCAGGACAGTAAAGCAGGCGTGCGGCAGCCATATTTTAAAAGTGATTATTGAGACCTGTTATCTGACGGAAGAAGAGAAAACGGCCATGTGCAGAGCGGTAACGAATGCCGGTGCAGATTACATTAAAACATCGACAGGGTTTGGGACAGGCGGCGCTTCTTTGGAAGATATCAGGCTCTTTAAGGATCATATTGGAGAGAACGTAAAGATAAAGGCGGCAGGCGGGATCAGAAGTTTAGAAGACATGACAGCGTTTTTGGAAGAAGGCTGCGAAAGGATCGGCACTTCTTCTGCAATTGATATATTGGGCGGACAGGAATAGAAAGGATGGATCAGGAAAAATGGAAAATGAAAAGATAAGAGAGCGGCTGAAGCTTTTGAAAAGCGAGATGAAAGCAAACGGTATTGATTGCTATATGATGCCGACATCGGATTTTCATAATTCAGAATATGTGGACAGGTATTTTAAAGTCAGAGAATATTTTTCAAATTTTACCGGTTCAAACGGAACTTTGGTGGTACGGGAAGAGGAAACCGGACTCTGGACAGACGGGCGTTATTTTATTCAGGCGGAAAATGAACTCTCAGGAACCGGAATCACTTTGTTTCGTATGCTGGAAGAGGGAGTGCCGACGATTGAAGAATATCTGAAAAAGGAAATGAAAAGCGGGGAAACGCTTGGATTTGACGGCAGAGTGGTAGACTGTAAGTCTGGTAAAAAAATGGAAAAAGCGTTAAAAGAAAAGGGTGTTACAGTCTGCTATGAAAAGGATCTTGCAGATCGGATCTGGGCAGACAGACCGGAATTGCCGCATCATAAAGTAATGATGCTTCCGGAGGAAATCTGCGGGCAGACCTGTGCTGAGAAACTTTCTCATGTAAGGGAAAAAATGAAGGAAAAAGGGGCAGAGTATTTTCTTCTAAGCAAGCTGGATGATCTTATGTGGCTTCTCAATATCAGAGGGAAAGATGTGAACTGTAATCCGGTAGCGCTTTCCTATGGATTTATTACAATGAAAGAAATGTACTTCTTTATCCAGAGGGAGGCGGTTACAGAAAAGCTGAAAGAATATGCTTCTAAATACCATATTATATTAAAGGATTATTTCGAGATTACGGAGTTTTTGAAAGGATTTTCCTATGATGGAAAAGTACTTTTCGACAGCGGCAATCTGAATTTTTCCCTGTATAAAACGATAAAAGAAAATGCAGAATGTGTGGATGAAAAAAATCCTACAGAGCTTTTGAAAGCGGTAAAAAATCCGGTAGAACTGCAGAATATGCGAAAAGTTTTTCTGACAGATAATGTGGTAGTAACAAAATTTATTTACTGGCTGAAACAGAATGTGGGTAAGATTCCGTTAAATGAATATACGGCGGCGATGAAACTGGATGGCATGAGAAGGGAGGCAGAGGGCTTTTTAGATCTGTCATTTGAAACGATTTCCGGATATAAAGAAAATGCCGCAATGATGCATTATGAGGCGACTGAGGATAATCATAAAGAAATTGCGCCTGAAGGGATGCTTTTAGTGGATTCCGGCGGACAGTATATGGGAGGAACGACGGATATTACAAGAACCATTGTTTTAGGAAAGATAAGCGAAGAAGAAAAGAAGCATTTTTCAGCAGTGGCAGCAGGAATGATACGGCTTACCAATGCAAAATTTCTGTATGGCTGTACCGGAAGAAATCTGGATATTCTGGCAAGAGGGCCAATGTGGGAAATGAACATTGATTATAAATGCGGCACGGGGCATGGTGTAGGTTATATTTTAAACGTACATGAAGGGCCTCAGGGAATCAGATGGAAGTATGCAGACGGACAGAAAGAAGCAGTATTGGAAGAAGGGATGAATGTAACGGATGAGCCGGGAGTTTACAGGGAAGGAAGCCACGGCATACGGACAGAGAACGTACTGCTTGTCAGAAAAGGAGAGAAGAATGCAGACGGACAGTTTATGTATTTTGAAACGCTTACTTTTGTACCGATTGACAGGGAAGCATTGGATAAAAAGTACTTGACGCAGACAGATATTAAATATTTAAATGAATATCATGAAGAAGTTTACAGAAGGCTTTCCCCCCATCTTGCAAAAGAAGAAGCGGAATGGTTAAGAGAGGTTACACTGCCGTTATAAAAAAGAATAGGGAAAACATATCATTTAGAAAAATAGCGGTCAAGATTATTGACTTTTGCCGGTTCCTTTGAGATAATAAATTGGAAAATCGGAGATTTTAATATACATTTATAAATGAAGGAGGAAGTAATATGTCAACAAAAGCTTATTATCCAATTTCCGAAATTGGAGCAGGAAAAGTAGGTTTTTCCAAAACTCGTTCCATTATTGAGGCTGCCTTTTACGGGAACAATGTCGTAAAGGTAAATACATTAAAGGAAGCATACGAGTTAGCTAAAAATTCACCGGGCACTGTAGTAACAGACATGCCTGTTTACAGAGGGGAAGAATTCGGGCTTGAGAAAGATGCAAAAGTACTTCTTTTCAATGACGGTGCAGTTACCGGCCGTTATGCAGCAGCACGCCGTATCAAAGGGGAACCGGGCGTGGATGAAGTAAAACTTGATAAAGTAGTAATGGACGCTGTTTATGAGACACGTTGGAAAACAATGTATCATGCAGAATGCTTTGTAGGTCTTGATCCGGAATTTATGGTAAAAGCACATCTTCTTATTCCGGAAGGAGAAGAAAATATTCTTTATAACTGGATGATTAATTTCCAGTATATGTCTGATGAGTATGTTAAGATGTATAAAAATTCCAAGCCGGTAGGCGATGGCAATGAACCGGATATTTATATTTTCTCTGATCCTCAGTGGGTACCGGGCAACCGTCCTGATGTAGATTACAGCTGCTTAAGCGATCCTTTGACACTCTGCTACTTTGATACGAACCAGAACTGTGCAGCAATCCTTGGTATGAGATATTTTGGGGAACACAAAAAAGGTACGCTTACTATGGCATGGGCGCTTGCTAACAGAAACGGTTATGCAGCATGCCACGGCGGACAGAAAGAATACACGCTGCCGGATGGATCTAAATTTGTTGCATCCGTTTATGGTCTGTCAGGTTCCGGAAAATCTACATTGACACATGCAAAGCATGGTGGAAAGTATCCGATCACCGTACTTCATGATGATGCTTTTATTATTAATACAGATACCTGTGCATCCGTTGCATTAGAGCCTACTTATTTTGATAAGACGGCGGATTACCCGACAGGATGTCCTGACAATCAGTATTTATTGTCCGCACAGAACTGCTCTTGTACTTTAGATGAAGAGGGTAAGATTCAGTTAGTGACAGAAGATATCAGAAACGGTAACGGTCGTGCAATTAAGTCCAAATTATGGTCTCCGAACCGTGTGGATAAGATTGACGCACCTGTAAATGCAATTTTCTGGATTATGAAAGATCCTACCATTCCTCCGGTAGTAAAATTAAAAGGTTCTGCTTTGGCATCTGTTATGGGTGCAACTCTTGCTACAAAGACATCTACGGCAGAGCGTGTGGCAGCAGGAACCGACTTGAATGCACTCCGTATCGTTCCATATGCTAACCCGTTCAGAACTTATCCGTTAGTGAATGATTACGAGAAATTCAAGAAATTAGTAGAAGAGAAGAACGTAGACTGCTATATTGTTAATACAGGCGATTTCATGGGCGCAAAGGTAAAACCGGCGGATACATTGGGAATCCTTGAAACTATCGTAGAAGGTAAAGCTAATTTTGAAACATGGGGACCGTTTGAAGATATTGAAATCATGTATGACTGGTCAGGAAAGACAGGAGATTTCAAACCGGATCTTTCTAATAAAGAGTATGTTGCAGCATTAAAGAATGCAATGGAAAATCGTGTCAGTGCGGTAGAAGATTTTGCAACAAAGAAGGAAGGTTATGATAAGCTTCCTGATGAGGCGCTTGCAGCATTAAAGAAAATTGTTGATGAAGCAGCATCTTTATAAAATAATGAGAAGAAAAGGCAGTTCCGAAAGGAACTGTCTTTTTTGCGGTTTTTTGCGATGCCTTAGACTTGCGCCATAAAACGTCATTCTTATATAATATTTG
>CANSUS010000059.1 GCA_947650155.1 uncultured Lachnospiraceae bacterium | reverse complement strand
GTTCTAAACTATGGCTTAGCACTATTTTTTTAATTCAACTCCGAAAGACAGGTAATAAAATTATAAGAACAAAGATAAATTTAGTCAATTACTTCTAAATAAATTTACAAAATATTAAAAAATTTGTTAAAAAGTCATTGCGTATAGACTATAAAAAGCATATAATTTAAATAAATATAAATTATTTCATATTTGTTTAAATTATAGATTTGTTTACGTGCCGGAGTACGCAGGGAGGCATAGAAGGGACAGACATGCAGAAAAAGGAAGAAATAAAAAAAGGGGGATTTCATACGCAGGCATCTGTGCATGACCCCAGTATTTTTGTAGATAAGGACGGCAGTTATTATATTTTTGGAACACATATGACAGCAGCTTCGTCTACAGATCTTCGCCATTGGGATTGCTTTGCGGAGAAAGTAAATGCAGAAAATCCATTGTTTGATAATTTATTTACAGGTGAAAAAAAGGCCTTTTCTTTTTGTGGAAAATTTGGCGGCAGGGAGTACGCAGTATGGGCGCCGGATGTATCTTATAATCCGGTTATGGAAAAATATGTCATGTATTTCTGTACTTCCGGTTCTTATGTAAAATCCAGTATCTGCATGGCGGTTGCAGATAAGGCAAGAGGTCCTTATACATTTGTTGATACTCTTTTACATTCCGGTTTTGATACAGAGACTGTGAAAAAGACAAATGTGAGAGAAGTATTAGGAAGTGAAGACATCAGCCGCTATCTGAAGAAGAACGGGAATTACAATAATTTAAGCTTTCCAAACTGTATCGATCCGAATACCTTTCGTGACAAAGAAGGCAGGTTATGGATGGTATACGGTTCCTGGTCAGGAGGCATTTTTTTACTGGAACTGGACGAAAAGACAGGACGTCCGATACATCCGGCAGAGGATAAAAGAAATAATGTTGATCCGTATTATGGGA
Organism: uncultured Lachnospiraceae bacterium; assembly: GCA_947650155.1. Classification (GTDB taxonomy): domain Bacteria; phylum Bacillota; class Clostridia; order Lachnospirales; family Lachnospiraceae; genus RGIG3002. The sequence continues at coordinate 23,615 of CANSUS010000059.1, read as the reverse complement.
AAAAACTGCTAGGGGGCGGTCATAAGTCCATTGAGGGACCATTTATTTTATATGATGCAGAATCAGATTATTATTATTTATTTGTTTCCTTTGGTTGGCTTGCAAGGGATGGCGGTTATCAGATCCGGCTGTTTCGATCCAAGAAACCGGATGGACCCTATGTAGACATGGAAGGAAAGACTTTCAGACGTGTGAATCATCATGAACCATATGGACTGAAATTGATCGGTAATTATGTTTTTCCGAGTATGGAATATGGATGTAAATCTCCGGGGCATAATTCTGCATTTATTGATAAAGACGGGAAAATCTATATTGTATATCATCAGCGTTTTGACACGAATACAGAAACACATGAACCAAGAGTGCATCAATTATTCAGGACGAAAGGCGGATGGTTTAGCGCAGCGCCCTTTGCTACAGAAGGAGAAATGCTTTGTGCAAAGGCTTATTGCGAAGCGGAGATATTTGGTACTTATTATGTAGTAGAACATGGACTTGATATTTCGGCAAAAATGCGAAAACCGGTAGAAATGGAATTTAGTAAGGACGGTCAGATATTTATGAAAAAAACGGCAGATGAAAATGCAGTGAATAAAAGATCTGTCGGTAACTATTTGTCGGGAAATGAAAGCAGAATCAGTGTGACACTTGGAGGTATTACATACGAAGGCGTCATTGTACAATTAAATGACGAGGCGGGAAATCCTACGATGTGTCTGACAGGGGTAGGAAGCAATCAAAGTATGTGGGCCGTACGATACTTATAAAGGAAAATGGATTGACATCATTTTTAGTTTTTGGTAAAGTATAGCATATATAAAAAGAAAAGGAGGTAATTAGTTATGACAAAAATGAAAAAAAGTTTTTATCAAAATTTAATAAAGCACATGATTACCTCGAAGAAATATCAAAAATAACAAGTTTTGTATATCGTGGTATCATTTTGGTGCCACGATTTTTTATGCGCGCAGAAAGTTTAAATCCCAAAGGCATAGAATTGTGTCTTTGGGATTTTTTCAGTTTTAAAAAGGAAAGGAAAAAATGAAGTGGAGAATATTGCAATTGTTACAGCGGTGCACAGGGACCGTTATGAATTGAGATTTGGATCAGAAATGATATATGGAAGATTAAAGACTACAGCTTTTTATAATAATGGAGAGATAGTGATGTTTCCGACAGTTGGCGACAGAGTTGAAGTTACAAAAAATGCGGACGGCGACAGTACCATTCTCAAAGTTATGGAACGAAAATCAGTGTTTATGCGTTTGAATTCGACACAGGGTCTGCCGGATCAGGCAGTTGCCGCAAATTTTGACTATGTTTTTATTACCATGTCTTTAAATAAAGACTTTCATCCATCTAAACTGGAACGCTATATGACTGCTGCATGGCAAAGCGGAGGAACGCCGGTTGTTGTACTGACAAAGTCAGATTTAATGAAAGACCGGGAGGAAGTTATAGCAAGTGTAAATCTGCTGGCGCCGGGGGTAGATGTATATTGTGTGAGCGCTTATACCGGAGAGGGACTCCGTCAGTTGGAGAAATATTTTTCCAGTGATCATACCATTGTGCTGCTTGGTTCTTCAGGAGTGGGTAAATCTTCTTTGGTCAATGTTTTGATGGGGACAGAAAAGATGCAGACGGGAAATATCAGAGAAAGCGATTCGCAGGGGCGCCATACTACAACATTTAAGCAGATGCTGGATATTCCGGAGCAAATTGTACTGCCGGATGGGAGCATAATAAAAGGAGGCGGCAAAATCATTGATACGCCGGGTATGAGAAAACTGCTTATGGGAGAAGGAACGGACGGAACGGATTCCACGTTTGAAGATATTGCAAAACTTGCGCTGCAGTGCAGGTTTTCAGACTGCAGACATCAGGCGGAGCCGGGATGTGCTGTCAAGAAAGCTTTGGAGGATGGAACACTGGATGAAAGACATTGGAAAACTTACTTAAGCCTGCAAAAAGAAGAGGCACATGCGAAGGCAAGGCAACAGGTAATTGCCAGAAGAATGGAAAAATTAAAGAGAAGGAAATAAGGCTTTGTTATGACAGGACGAGATTAATAAAAGTTTGCTGTATGAGCTGTGAACGAAAAGGGTTGATTTATAGTTTTAATTTGTATATGCTATAATAGAAAGCGTAAGGGAGGTTTTGCAGTATGTATAAAAATTACATTTTCGATTTGTATGGTACATTAATTGACATTCATACAGACGAATATAGCAAAAATTTTTATAAAAAATATGCAAAATGGCTGAGAAGACAGGGATATTCTTTTGAATGGAAACTTTTTCACAGATTGTACACTTCAACAGAAAGGCAATATCGGGAAAATGCCTTGAATGAGAGTGGCTATGAAAAGCCCGAAATATGTATTGATGATGTGTTTAAGGCGGTTTTTGAAACAAAAGGTTACAGGGTTTCAGAGGAGGAAATTGTGCGTTTGTGCGAAAATTTCAGAAGCATTTCTCTGATTTATATGAGTCTTTTCCCTGATACGACTGCCTGTCTTGAAGGATTGAAAAAAGCCGGAAAGAAGATTTTCCTTCTGTCGAATGCACAGAGAAGTTTCACATGGATGGAACTGGAGCAGACAGGGCTTGTGCCGTATTTTGACGGCATATTGATTTCTTCGGACGAAGGCTGTATGAAGCCTGATCCGGCATTTTATGATATCTGTTGTGAGCGGTATGGATTGGATAAATCACAATCGATTATGATCGGAAATGAACTTAACTCAGATATGGCGGGGGCAAAAGCAGCAGGGATAGACGGCTTTTATATTAATCGTCTGCCTGTATTTCATAAGGAGGAGATGCCGGCGTATCAATATGTATCGGAAAACGGTTCACTTTTGGAGGTGCTGACACAGACAGGAGTTATTCCGTTATAAATGTTAAATCGGAAAAGTATGATTAGGAGGAATAAAAATGAAATTTAAAGATATGCCATATGAACGGGTAAATGTAAAAGAGGTAGAAAAAGAATTTAAACAACTCATGGAAGAGTTCAGGGCGGCAAAAAGCGGAGAAGAGCAGTTCGCTGTACATCAGAAATATTACAAATTAAGAAGTAATTTATATACCAGTGTTACGATTGCGCATATTCGCCATGATATTGACACAATGGACGAGTTTTACAGTAAAGAGCAGGATTATATAGATGAAATTATGCCGACGCTTGGGAATCTTGAGGTGGCTTATGTAAAAGAAGTCTATGAATCGCCATACCGTGCTTATCTGGAAGAAAAAATCGGGCCGGTTGCATTTAAAAACATAGAACTTAGTTTAAAATCTATGGATGAAAAACTGATCCCGCTGATGCAGGAAGAAAATGCGCTGACAACGGAATATAATAAATTAATCGCAAACATTAAGATTGACTGGGAAGGAGAGACCTTAAACCTCTCCCTGTTAACGCCTTATTTACACAGTGAGGACAGAGATGTGCGTAAAAAGGCCTGGAATAAGGTTTCTGAAGTTTTTACAGGGATAAAAGATAAACTGGATGAGATTTATGACAAGCTTGTGAAAAACCGTACTGCACAGGCAAAAGAGATGGGCTATGAAAACTATGTTGAGCTTGGTTATTACCGTATGAACAGGAACTGTTACGACAAGGATGCGGTAGAGAATTTCAGGAATCAGGTAAAGACTTATTTTGTGCCTTTTGCAGAAAAACTTCATGACAGAAGAAGACAGAGACTTGGTCTTGAAAAATTGTCCTATATTGATGAAGGGGTCTATTTTAAGAATGGAAATCCGGTTCCCGTTGGTACGCCGGACGAGATCATGGCAAGCGGACAGAAGATGTATGCAGAGCTTTCACCGGAAACAAAAGAATTTTTTGACCGTATGATGGAAGATGAATTATTTGATGTGCTTGGGCGTAAAACAAAAAAAGCAGGCGGTTATATGACACAGCTGTCAGACTACAAAGTTCCTTTTATTTTTGCGAACTTTAACAAAACTGATCATGATGTGAATGTAATCACCCATGAATGCGGTCATGCTTTCCAAGGGTATCTTGCCATGCAGGACCCGATCTTAGAACATCAGGAAATCACAATGGAAACAGCAGAAGTGCATTCTATGTCAATGGAATTTTTTACGGAGCCGTGGATGGAAATGTTCTTTGGAGACAGGGCAGAGGATTACAGGGCGATGCATTTGGAGGATGCGGCGGCATTTATTCCTTATGGATGCATGGTGGATGAATTCCAGCATATCGTATATGAAAATCCGGATATGACCCCGGCCGAAAGAAACGCTGCATGGTCAAGGTTAGAAAAGGAATATAAGCCGCATCTGGATTATAATGGCGATCCTCTCTTTTCAGAAGGAAGGTATTGGCAGAGGCAGCAGCATATTTATAATTCCCCGTTCTATTATATTGATTACTGTATTGCACAGACCTGCGCATTCCAGTATAAAGTTAAAATGGACGAAGACTACAAAGCGGCATGGGAAAGCTATTTGAAGCTTTGTAAACTGTCGGCGAGCGATTTCTTTACAGGGCTGATAAGACAAGTCGGACTGGACAATCCGTTTGAAGACGGTTGTCTAAAAGGAATGGTAGAAAAGTTGGAGAAGAAAATACAGTGAGGAAAGTTTATTAGGATGATGCAAAAGATATCGGCAAGAGTAAAAATTGAGAATGGAAAATTTACAGTTAACGGCACAGAGTTATGGATTAACGGCGCCAATACGCCGTGGCAGACCTGGAATGATTTTGCGGGAAAGATGGACGAGGAGTTCTGGGATCATGAATTTGCAAGACTGACAGGGGATCATATAAACTGTACCAGAATTTGGATCAACTGTAATGGAGAAGATATCGTACAGCTTAACAGTAACGGAGAGATTATTAGTATAAATAAAGGACACTGGGAGGATCTTGATAAATTATTTGCACTTGCGAAAAAGTACAGATTATATCTGATGCCCACATTATTATCTTTTGACCATTTCAAAGAACCGAAGCAAAGCGGAGAGCATTGGCAGGCGCTTCTAAGCAATAAGGCTGCTGCGGACGCTTATGCGGAAGAATATGTAAAGGAATTTTGTAAACGTTATAAAGACAATGAGTATATTTTTTCAATTGATATTATGAATGAGCCGGACTGGGTATACGAAAATGAGGAATGCGGAAAGATCAGCTGGGATAAACTTTCTTATTTTTTTGGAAAATGCGCCGCCGTTATCCATGAAAACAGCGATATTCTTGTGACAGTAGGAATGGGTATTGTTAAATATAATTCGGATCAGTATGAAGGGAATAAAATATCGGATGATTATTTGACCCGTCTGACGGGGAATGAAAAATCATATATTGATTTTTACAGTACACATTATTATAACTGGCAGAAGGAGTGGTTCGGATTTCCCTGTGATAAATCTCCGGCAGAGTTTGGTCTTGACGGAACGAAACCATGCGTGATAGGAGAAACGCATAATGACGACGAACAGGAATGCGGTATGAGCTTGACAGAAAAATATAAGTCGGTTTATGAAAACGGATGGAATGGGATTATGGTTTGGATGCAGACGGTGAATGAAGATTATGTATGGTACAGATATGATTTGACGCAGCCTGCGGTGAATGCCATGAATGAATATATATCTGATAAGATATATCCATAAAGAATCTATTTTTGATTTTAAAAAGACTGCTATATCTGCATATAACATGCAGATAATGGCAGTCTTTTTTGATTCAGTATTCTTTAATAAGTTTCAAAATGGTATCTATCGAACTCAGCTGATGGCTTCTGTTCATCGCATCAATATAAGTTTGTTTTGTAAAATATAGTTCATGTACTTTTTCCACCAGCAGATTTTCTGTTAAATCATCTTCGTCTATTACAATGCTGTATCCCTGCTCAGAGAAAGATTTTGCATTCAGCAGTTGATCGCCCCGGCTGCTGGCTGCAGGAAGGGGAATTAAAATATTTGGTTTTTTTAAGGCTAACAATTCACAGATTGCGTTTGCGCCTGCCCGGGAAATGACTACATCTGCCATTGCAAATACATCTTTTAGTTCTGCTTTTAAATATTCAAACTGTTTATAGCCTTCTACGCGAAGGAGAAGATTATCGACTTTTTCTTTTCCACACAGGTGAACTACCTGAAAATCTTCTAAAAGTTTTGGAAGAGCCTGCCGCACTGTCTGGTTAATTGCTGCTGAGCCCAGGCTGCCGCCGATTACCATAATGACAGGCTTGTTGGCGGTAAATCCGCATAAATCATAGGCGGCTGCTTTATTGCCCTTTGCCAGTTCTTCCCGGATTGGAGAACCGGTCAGAACCGCTTTCCCCTCGGGAAGAAGTTTCATAGTTTCCGGGAAATTACAGCATACTTTTGTAGCGACGGGAATACATAATTTATTAGCGAGTCCCGGTGTCATGTCCGATTCATGTATGATGCAGGGGATATTCAGGGAAGCAGCGGCGCGTACTACCGGAACACTGACAAAGCCGCCCTTGGAAAATACGACATCCGGTTTTATTTCTTTTAATTTCTTTTTGGCTTCTGAATATCCTTTCACCACGCGGAATGGATCACTAAAATTTTTAGGATCAAAGTATCTGCGGAATTTACCGGTAGCTACTCCAAAATAGGGAATGTCGAAATCCGCGATCAGTTTTTTTTCAATGCCGTCATAAGAACCAAAATAATAAATTTCATAACCCATTTCTCTTAATCGTGGAATCAGGGCAATATTAGGGGTTACATGTCCGGCTGTTCCACCACCTGTTAAAACAATTTTTTTCATACAAACGCCCATCTGCCTTTCTATATAAGTTGTGTGCTGTTTTTATATATATTATTCATTTTATCTTATCATAGTTTCCAATGCCCGCGCTAATTGGTCGGGGCAGGAGGTGGGTTTTGTTCTGCAGCGGATTCCTTTTAATCTTGCAATGGCATCTTCCGGTTTCATTCCCACAACGAGACGGGAAATTCCCTGTAGATTTCCGTGGCAGCCGTTTGTAAACTGAACGGATTCAATCAGCCCGTCTTTTAATTCGATATTAATTTCTGTTGAACAAGTTCCGTTTGTTTTATAAATCATAAAATCATCATACCTTTCTTAAAAAGTAGTTATAGATTCTTAAAATATCGTTCTTACTAAAAAAGGATTATAACAGAAAAAAATGGTATTTTCTAGTATTTCAAGTAAACTATTGACGAAATATGTAAAAGGATTAACGCCCTGCCCGTATTGTGAAAAGAAAATAAATCCATTATACTTTTAGATGAAAAAACAAAAAATTGTGTCAAAGGATGTAAAGAAAGGAGAAGTATTAATTTATGAAACAGTTTTTTATGCGGCATGCCGTCTTAACAAGTGTAATGTTATTGTTTGTGCTATTAAGTATGATATGTCAGATTATCATAGGTTTCTTATACCAAAGTATGATAAAAGAAACAGATAATATGTCATCTACTGAGAATAAACTTCTGAAACAGTGTAAATTAAAATTTGTAAACTGTTTTCAAATGAATGCGGGGGTTGCCAATATTTCTGTTTTTGTGGACAAGTTTTTAAACAGGATACGGTTTTTGGGGATAACGATACCAGGATTTCATCATCTTTCAGGGCAGATGACATTATTATCTGTTTTTACCGGGGGAATTGGAATTTGCAAAGGTATTATAGAAGGGGAAACATTCAGCCAGATCCTGCCCTTTTACATTTTAAGTTTTTTAGCTCTTTATTTATATTTTTCTGTTACATCATTAGTGGACATGCAGACGAAAAAGGATGTACTCAGAACAAATCTGGTAGATTATCTGGAGAATCACATGGTGAACAGACTGAGTCTGAATCTGGAGGAAACACAATTGACGGAACAGATGGAAAGATCAGCTGCGACAGAGAAAAAATCAGTGGAAAATGTGGAAAAAGCAAATAGAATCAAATCTTTTGGCAAAGCTGAGGAAGAAGAACTGGAAGAACTGTTGAAAGAATTTCTTGTATAAGAAGCTGTGATGCTTACTGACAGGAACTGCCGGCCGATTTAACGGATGAATGCAATCCAACAATTTCTCTACATAAACATTGAAAAGTTGTTGTATTTTTGCTAAAATATGGGATAATTGAAGAGGTAAACTAAATAGTAAAAGGAGTAGGAAAATGAGCAATAAAGTTACATTTGATTATTCAAAAACATCTAATTTCATCAGCGAAGAAGAAATCACAATGATGAAAAAGCAGACGTTAGACGCAAAAGAAGTGCTGGTATCAAAAACGGGCGCCGGAAACGATTTCCTGGGATGGATTGATCTTCCTGTAAATTATGATAAGGAAGAGTTTGGCAGAATCAAAGAGGCGGCTGCTAAAATTCAAAAAGATTCGGAAGTTTTACTTGTAATCGGTATTGGTGGTTCTTATCTTGGCGCAAGGGCAGCAGTAGAATTTTTGAGACATAGTTTTTATAATGTAGTGGACAAGTCTGTTCGTAAGACACCTGAAATTTATTTTGTCGGAAATTCGATCAGTTCCACATATATTAAGCATCTGATCGATGTTGTGGGAGACAGGGATTTTTCTGTAAATATGATTTCCAAATCCGGAACAACAACAGAACCGGCGATCGCATTCCGCGTATTTAAGGAAATTTTAGAGAAGAAATACGGCAAAGAAGAAGCGGCAAAGAGAATCTATGCTACGACAGATAAAGCAAAAGGAGCTTTAAAAAATGTTGCTGATGAAGAAGGGTATCAGACTTTTGTGGTACCGGATGATGTAGGTGGACGTTTTTCCGTACTTACCGCAGTGGGTCTCCTTCCTATCGCAGTGAGCGGCGCAGATATTGATAAATTGATGGAAGGTGCAGCCAGTGGAAGAAAATATGCGCTGGAAAATCCTTATGAAGAAAATGATGCATTAAAATATGCAGCGCTTCGGAATATCCTTTTCAGAAAGGGAAAATCTGTCGAAATCCTTGCAAATTATGAACCGAGCGTACACTATGTATCTGAATGGTGGAAGCAGTTATTTGGAGAAAGTGAAGGAAAAGACCAGAAGGGAATTTTCCCGGCAAGCGTAGATCTTACGACAGATCTGCATTCTATGGGACAGTTCATTCAAGATGGTTCCAGAATCATGTTTGAGACGGTTATCAATATTGAGACATCCAGAGAAGAGATTTTGATTGGAGAAGAACCGGTAGATTTGGACGGTTTAAATTACCTTGCAGGAAAGTCTGTGGATTTTGTAAATAAAAGCGCTATGAATGGAACCATTTTGGCACATACGGACGGACAGGTTCCTAACTTTATGGTGAACGTTCCCGAGGTAAATGAATTCTATTTAGGCGAATTGTTCTACTTCTTTGAATTTGCGTGCGGTGTGAGCGGATATCTGCTTGGAGTAAATCCGTTTAACCAGCCGGGTGTGGAGAGTTATAAAAAGAATATGTTTGCACTGCTTGGAAAACCGGGATATGAAGCGCAGAGAGAAGAGCTGCTTAAGAGACTATAATATTTGGATTGTCAGAAGAGAAATAACAGGACGGGATCATATGAGGACAGGGAGGTCAGCATATGATTCCGTTTTTAGATAAACAGATAGAAAGAAAAACGCTTTCAACTATTGATTTTAAGTCCGCTGAAACGGACATGGGGTGTAAGAAATGAAAATTGTAATTTTAGAGCGTAATAGTGTGGGCATGGATGTAGATGTGTCCATGTTTTCTGATTTTGGAGAACTTATTTCTTATGAGAATACAAAAAAAGAAGAAATCAGAGAGAGAGTAAAAGAGGCAGATATCATAATTGCAAACAAGTTATTGTTGAACGAGGAAACGATAGGAGAGGCCAAAAACGTGAAACTGATATGTCAGTTTGCAACGGGTTATGATAATGTGGATCTGAATTATTGTAAAAAAAAGGGTATTAAAGTTGCAAATACAGTGGATTACTGTACAGAAACAGTTGCCCAGCATACTTTTGCACTGGCATTTTATATTTTAGAAAAGCTAAACTATTATGATCAGTTTGTAAAATCAGGAGAATATGCAAAAAGCGGCAGATTCACTAATTTTGATAAAATGTTTACAGAGATTTGCGGGAAGACCTGGGGCATTGCGGGAATGGGGAATATTGGAAAAAAAGTAGCAAAAATTGCGCAGGCTTTTGGATGCCGGGTTATTTTTTATTCTACATCGGGAAAAAGTATCTGTCGGGATTACAGACAGGTGGATTTTGATACGCTGCTTGCAGAAAGCGACATTTTATCACTGCATTGTCCATTAACAGAAACAACAAGAAATCTGATCCGTTTAGATGCCATGAAGAAAATGAAAAAGTCTGCGCTTTTGATTAACGTAGCGAGAGGTGCAGTGGTCAATAATGCGGATTTATATACGGCGCTTATGGAAGGAGAAATTGCGGGAGCAGGACTGGATGTGGTGGAAAAGGAGCCGATTACGGAGGATAATCCGCTGGCCAAAATAAAGGATAGCGGAAAACTGATTATTACGCCGCACATCGGATGGGCAAGTGTTGAAGCAAGAACCAGATGTGTGGAGGAGGCTTATAAAAATGTGGAAGCCTTTTTACGTGGGGAAGACAGAAATATTGTAAATATCTTATAAAAAAGCGACGGTTAATCCGCCGCTTTTTTATAAGTCAGGTATTTTAATCTATCAGATTCCGGCAACCATGTCTTCTACCAGCCTTGCAGAATGTTCTGCCGCTTTTTTTTCAAAAGTGGGATAATCCATTTCTGCACTGTCGTCCGCCTTATCAGAAATGGCACGGATAATGACAAAAGGAATTCCATTTAAATAAGAAGCATGCGCAATGGCGGCGCCTTCCATCTCTGTACATGACGCATGGAAATTTTCTATAATTTTGTTCTTAACTTCTTTACTTGAAATAAACTGGTCACCGCTGACTACTCTTCCGGTAAATACATGAATGTCAGGATTTACCTTTTCGCAGGATGTTTTTGCGAGCATGGCAAGAGACTGGTCCGCCCTAAAAGCAAAGGTATCAATTTGAGGTATCTGTCCAAGCGGATATCCTAAAGAAGTAACATCCATATCATGATAAAGAGCGTCATCTGAAATTACAATATCTCCAATATTAATCTGCGCCTGTAAAGAGCCCGCTACACCTGTATTGATGATATGTGTTACTTGAAAAAGATCGGAAAGAATCTGTACACATATGCCGGCGTTTACTTTGCCAATTCCGCATTTTACGATTACAACCGGAGACTGGTTTAAAGTTCCTTCTAAAAACTCCATATTTGCTTTTTTAGAGATTTTTACATCTTTCATATGATTTTTTAAAGTTTCTACTTCCAGATCCATAGCGCCAATTATGCCTATTTTTTTCATAATTTTTGTCCTTTCTTTTGCGAATATGTTGATAACTCTGTGTATTATGTGTATAACTTGCAGGATTTTCCCCTGAATTGTCTGAATTATTGTGGATAAATCAAATGTTTCTCATCAATATTATATAAAGTATGCGTCAGGTACCTGTCGGCAAGGAAATTTGCCATTCCCAGATTCATATCCAGATAATTACCACAATCTTTTGGAGAAGCTCCCGGCACTTCACCTTTAAAATCCCGTATAAATTCATACATTTCTATCATAAGAGGTATAATATCTTTCGATTCGTAGTCTCCTGCAAGCAGAAGATAAAATCCTGTACGGCATCCCATCGGTCCGAAATAAACAGTCCGCTCTTTAAATTGATCGTGATTACGCAAAAAAGTTGCGGCGAGATGTTCAATAGTATGCACTTCTGCCGTATTCATAACAGGTTCATCATTGGGTGAAGTCATGCGCAGGTCAAATGTTGTGATAATGCTGTCTCCCACATGATCTTTTCTGGAAACATAAACGCCGGGTTCCAGTTTAATATGGTCAATTGTAAAACTTGCTATTTTCTCCATTTTTACCTCCAGTACAAAAGTTGTGTTTGCAATTTTAGAATTTTTATTTACCATAAATATATCTACCAAAAACAGTAAAGGATTCCTATCGAAATGTCAAGGTTCCCGTGATATAATCATTAGGAAATATATGATAGAATTGTGTGGACATGTCCGCTGAAGCGGACAGGGGGAGCAAATATGAAAATAGCATTACCACCTAAAGTAAAACAGATTATTCAAACAATTCATTCAGCAGGATTTGAAGCCTATGCAGTAGGGGGCTGTATCCGTGATTCTATTTTGGGAAGGGTTCCTGATGACTGGGATATTACAACTTCTGCCAAACCGGAAGAAATAAAAAAGTTATTTGCAAGAACAATTGATACCGGTATTCAGCACGGAACGGTAACTGTTATGCTGCAAAAAGAAGGGTTTGAAGTCACTACGTATCGTATTGACGGAGAGTATGAGGACAGCCGGCACCCGAAAGAGGTGATTTTTACGGCCTGTCTTGCGGAGGACCTTCAAAGAAGAGACTTTACAATCAATGCAATGGCATATAATGACAGGGAAGGTTTAATTGATATATATGACGGTTTGAAAGACATAGAAGACAAAGTCATACGTTGTGTCGGAGAAGCGAAGGAACGTTTTTCGGAAGATGCGCTCCGCATCATGCGTGCAATACGTTTTTCAGCCCAGCTGGGATATACAATCGATGAAAAAACAAAAGCCGCAATAGAAGAATTAGCGCCAAATTTAAAAAATATCAGCGCGGAAAGGATTCAGGCGGAACTTGTGAAACTGGTGATTTCACCCAATCCGGATTATCTTCGTATTGCATATGAAACAGGGGTAACAGCGGTAATTTTTCCTGAATTTGACCGGATGATGGAAACGGAACAAAATAATCCCCATCACTGTTACTGTGTAGGAGAACATACTCTTCAGGCAATGCGGCATATTGAAGGAGAAAAAGTGCTTCGTCTGGCAATGCTTTTTCATGATATTGCCAAACCGCAAATGAAAGTGGTGGACGAGGACGGAACTTATCATTTTCATGGACATCCCGATGCTGGAGCCGATATGACAAAGGAGATCATGAAAAGACTGAAGTTTGATAATGATACGATTGGCAAAGTAACAAGACTGGTGAAATTTCATGATTATTATATTTCTCCTTCGCCACAGGGAATGCGCAGGGCAATTTTCAAAACAGGCGAAGATATTATGCCGTATTTATTTAAGGTGAAACAGGCGGACATGCAGGCACAAAGCGGCTATAAGCGTGAAGAAAAACAGAAAAGTCTTGAAAGCTTAAAAGATATTTACAGACAAGTTCTGGCACAAAAAGACTGTATTTCATTAAAGACACTGGCAGTAACCGGGAATGACCTGATTGCTTCGGGAATGAAGCCGGGGAAGGAAATGGGTGAGATTCTGAACGGACTGCTTCAGCTTGTAATTGAGAAACCGGAATGTAATGAGAAGGAATATCTGCTAAAACAGGCAGAAGGGATGCGTTCTTTAAATTAATTAACATACTTCATTTTTCCAGGGCATATGATAGGTTATAACCAACATGCGGGAGGAATGAATGTGAACGACAGAGTCGTAAGTTTGTTAGACAATTATGATATAGAAGTGCTTCGCACTGCAAAGGGGCGGGGCGCTATTCTTTGTGAAGCAAAGCAGGGTTATTATATTTTTAAAGAATATCATGGTCATCAGAATAAATTGGAATTTCAGAATGAACTTTTAAAAAAGGCAGGGTATCATAAAGAACTTTTTATTGAACAGATTGTACCGGCGAAGGATGGGGCGCTTTTTGTAAAGGATCAGGATCAGAATATTTATATATTAAAAACTTACTTTGCAGGCAGAGAGTGTAATATACGTGATATGGAAGAATGCAGGCAGGCAGTACACGCTCTGGCAGTATTACATAAGACGTTAACCATGCCGGTAGAAGATGCGGAAGACTTTACTCAGGTATTTCGGATAGATCATGAATATGAAAAGCATAATAAAGAGCTTAAAAAAGTGCGGCGTTTTTTGAGAGAAAGAAGTCAGAAAACTGATTTTGAGCTGTTTTTACTAAGCTGTTATGATGCATTTCTTGAAAAGGCAGTTCAGACTACCGAGGACTTAAAAAGCTATGATATGGAAAAAGAGTGCAGACATATTTTATCTCAGGGATACGTTTGTCATGGCGATTATCAATACCATAACCTGCTTAGAAACGAAAGCCAGATTGCAGTCATCAATTTTGAAAAATGTATTCGCGATAATCCGATTCGGGATTTATATTTATTTTTAAGAAAACTTCTGGAAAAAAATAATTGGAATATAGAAATGGGAAAAGAACTGATTCATGTTTATCAGGAAGAGAAGCCCTTATCAGCACATGATTTTGTACAGTTATATTACAGATTTGCTTATCCTGAGAAATTTTGGAAAATTGTGAATTTTTATTTTAACTCGGGAAAAGCATGGATACCTGAGAAAAATACGGAGAAACTTAAAAAGGTAATTGAAGGAGAGCAGGATAAACAAAATTTCCTTGATAGTTTATTTTCCATGATTTCTTAATCAGTGATGGGTTTTCATTCTCTGCACAATGGTATATAATTAAGAAACGAAGTTTGAAACCAGTACAAAACAGACGATAAGAATGGGAGATTTATATGGCCAAAAAAGGACGTGCGGTTATCATTTGCATATCTACTTTATTTTGTATTACTGTTATAGCCGGATATGCATTTGTAAAAACAACGAAAGAGGAAAAAAATAATACTCCGATTACATCGGCGGATAAAGGAAATGATACGGGATTTGTTGTTACAGAAGCGGGCAGTTATGATTCAGCGGATACAGCAGTAGTTGTGGAAAAAGATGATGAAAATTCCGCCATAACCTTTCAGAATATGCAGCTTGGAAAACAGTACACTCTGACATATAACGGTGCAACAACAATTTATGACAAACATAATGAAACCATGTCGATGGCGCAGATTCATGTGGGAGATATTGTAGATATTACTTTTTTAAAATCAAAGAAAAGGTTGAACAGTATACAGCTCTCATCGGCAGGCTGGGCGTTTACGGATATATCCAGATATACAATTGATGAGCTGGCAAAGCAGATGACCATAGCAGAGGACATTTATAAACTGACGGAGGATACGGTTATTGTATCTTCCGGAAAACAGGCGGAATTAATGGACATTAATTCTGTTGATGTATTAAAGGTGAGCGGCGTTGGATATAATGTTTATAGTATTGTAGTAGATAAAGGACATGGATATTTAAGACTTACCAATGATGAATATTTTGTAGGGGGATGGATAGAAGTAGGTCAGTCCGTTATTCAGGAAGTAACAGAGGGTATGCTTTTAGTCGTGCCGGAAGGCGCTTACGATGTACAGATCAGCAATAAAGGGAACGGCGGAGTGAAGCAGGTAGTGATTAACAGGGATGAAGAGGTAACACTGGATGTGGGCGACCTGAAAGGGGAAGAACCAAAACTTGGAACTGTTTTGTTTACCATAAAACCTAAAGACGCGACCGTTTATATCGATGGTGAAGAAGTGGACATCAGTCAGGCGGTTACACTGGAGTATGGCATTCATCAGATGATGGTGAGGGCAGAAGGGTATGATACGATAACCCAGTATATAAAGGTGGGGCAGGAAGCGGCAGGTATTGACGTTACGATGGAAGAAACCAAGGAAAAGGAGACAGAGGAGGAAAGTAAGGAAGAAACGAAAACGGAGAGTTCTGAACAGGAAAGTACAGGAAATACTACGAATAATTCCAATAATAATTCTAATAATAATAATACAAACAGTAATACCAATAACAGTACTAATAACACAAATAAGCCAACTGTATCCGGTAATGGGAGCGGAACGAACACGAACACCAATACCGAGACAAGTACTACCGGAAACTATAAGGTATATATTGATGTCCCGGAAGGAGTGGAGGTATACTTAGACGGCAATTATGTAGGTATTGTACCATGCAGTTTTACAAAGTCAAACGGGACACATACGATTACGCTGAGAAAGACAGGATATGTGACTCATAGTTATACGATACAGCTAAACGAAGAGGATAAAGATGTGAACTATTCCTTTAATGAACTGGAGCTGTTTGGAGAGTAAAAAATGCCGTAAAAAAGCCAAAATCTCCTTGACAAAGACTGGAAAAACAGATATATATATTATTAGGCGTTTCAAGAAGGAAACATCTGAAAGATACTAAATAAAAAAGAAAACTCATGAATTAGAGGAGGAGTTCACAATGAACAAAACAGAATTAGTTGCAGCTATGGCTGATCAGGCAGGATTATCTAAAAAAGATGCAGAGAAGGCCTTAAAGGCTTTTACAGATGTGGTTGCTGAAGAATTAAAAAAAGATGGCAAGGTTCAGTTAGTAGGTTTTGGTACATTTGAAGTATCTAAAAGAGCTGCAAGAGAAGGAAGAAATCCTCAGAGTGGAGAAGTAATGAAAATTGCTGCTTCCAAAGCTCCTAAGTTTAAAGCAGGTAAGGCTTTAAAAGATATGCTCAACGCATAATTATGGATATTAAGAGGACCTGATAACAGGTTCTCTTTTTTAATGCGCAGCCTCATACAGAGGAAGTATGCTGCGGAATCGGCGCATGAGGCGCAATGAGCGGAGAAGATAAATTTTCTCTGTTCAATTACTAAAAATGGAGGCTATTATGAGACTTGATAAATATTTAAAGGTTTCGCGTTTGATTAAACGGCGGACAGTGGCGAATGAAGCATGTGACGGAGGAAGAGTAATGATCAACGATAAACCGGCTAAGGCTTCTGCAAATGTAAAAGAAGGAGATATTATTACGATACAGTTTGGAAATAAGGAAGTAAAAGTGGAGGTTCTTGCTGTTCAGGAAACGGTGAAAAAAGAAGAAGCAAAGGAACTTTTCAGATATATTTAGGGGCATAACTTAGAAAAATTCATAATATACTTTATCATGGAGGTGCAGATTGAAAAATCTTAGATTTTTTTAATCAGCAATTTGTGTGTAAGCGCAAATTCGCGGATCGAACAAGAATGGAGGATATTATGGAAGAATTTAACGGTGTAAAACAGCGGACGCATAAACTGACGTTGAATAACAGAAGATCCTGTACGGTTACCGGGGTAGTGGATGTGCTTTCTTTTGATGTAAGCGAGATTATGTTGGAAACGGATCAGGGGATGCTTATGATAAAAGGAAGCGAGCTGCATGTAAACCGTCTTACTTTGGAAAAGGGTGAGGTAGACATAGATGGAAAGATTGACAGTCTGACTTATTCTGAGGCAGGAAGCGGATACGGAAACAAAGGCGAATCACTTTTATCTAAGTTATTCAAATAGGAAGTTATTGGGGGATTAATATGAGTCCGCAGATCGTGGAGGAAACCTTATTTTTATATCATTCGGTATTACTGGGTGTCTTTGTGGCAGTTATTTATGATATAATCCGTATTCTCAGAAGAGTAGTGAAGCATAATCGCTTTTTTATTTCATTGGAGGATATATTATATTGGGTATTTTGTGCATTTGAAGTTTTTTATCTTTTGTACAGAGAAAGCAGCGGCGTACTTAGATGGTTTTCTGTTCTGGGAATTGCATTGGGAATGTTTTTATATCTGATTAGTATAAGTCGTTTTGTAGTTGGCTTTGCCTCGGAGTTTATTCGTAAAGTTCTGCATATAATCGGCAAAGCGCTGGGTATTCTGTTTTTTCCATTTAAAAAGGCGGGGATGAAAATTGCAGGGGTTTCAAAGAAGACAGGCAGTTTCACCAAAAAAGGCGGGCGGTTTGTGAAAAAGAAGTTGACGGCTTCAGGGAAAATGCTTAAAATGATATTATGTAAACATTGATATTACTATTGGAATGAAAGAACGGGGTTATAGATGGCAAGACGGAAAATAGCATACAGGAAACGGCGGCAGAACCGTTTTGGCATGTTCCTTACAGGGATTGTTGTATTCATGCTGGTGGTTGTTGTTGCAGTCAGAAGCAGTGATTTGAAGCAAAAGCAGCTTGTTTATAAAGAAAAAGAAGCAGCTTTGGAGCAGCAGATTGAAGAAGAAAAAGCGCGTACGGAAGAAATTGAAGAGTACCGTAAATATACACAGACGAAAAAATATGTAGAAGAAGTTGCAAAGGACAAGCTGGGTCTTGTATATGATGGAGAGATTATTTTTAAAGAAGAAGATTAAAATACTGTCAGAAACGACAGTATTTTTTTATGCAGGTTTTGTCGAGTAAAACAGGAAAAAAAGGGCGCGTTTTTGACAAAAAAGAAAGAGAACATCTTCTATAATAGATTGACGAATTAGAAATGAGAGATAGTAGGGAGGCCGTCATGCGCAGACAAAAGCAATTAGTAAATGCAGATAAAAAACAGAAACTTCTTCCGGATTATGGGAGAAAAAGATTGTTGACATATGCCGATTCGTTTCGGGAATTAGCGGAAGTCTTTGGTGAAATGCCGCAGAAGGAAGAGGGTATAGAATGGGACAGGCAGGAAACATTGTGGAAAAAGAAGCTGCGGGATAATTGCGGACTTATGGCAGGTCAGCTGCAGGAATTTGCCAATATTATGGAAGAAGTTGCAGAAGAGTCTTTTTGTTACGAAACACTGGGGGAAAAAAAGACAAAGGCAATTATACAGGGATTGATGGCAGAAGGAATACAGGTGCAGGAATTGTATAGAATTCAGGACAAAGAAGGTGCATATGAATATCTGATGCTGGCAAGAAAGACCGGAAAAAAGGAAAAAAATGTGCAGGAAGCAGCGGATATCCTTTCCGTGATTCTGAATTGCAGACTGACGCCGGCAGATGGCTGTCCACTGCTTTTAGCAGATGTTTATAAAACTTTTCGTTTTATAGAGGAAGCGAAATTTCATGTATTGACAGGGGTAGCGCTTGCCATAAAGGAAAATGAGGAGGTATCGGGAGACAATTATTCTATCTATCAAACAGACAGAGGAAAGTTAACAATGCTTTTGTCTGATGGAATGGGATCAGGAAAAAAGGCGAATGAAGACAGCCGGGTTGTTATTGAACTGACAGAAAAACTTCTGGAGACGGGATTCAGACCGGAAGTGGCAGTGCAGATGATTAACAGTTCAATATTAGCCGGAAGCGAAGAACAGAATATGTCTTCTCTGGATTTGTGTCAGATCGATTTAAGGACAGGCATCAGCGAAATGATTAAGATTGGAGGCGCCAATACTTATATTAAGCGTGCGCATTTAGTAGAGCAAATATCGGCAAGAAATCTGCCATTAGGAATTTTTATGGAAATTGAAACAGAACCCATTACCAGACAGCTTATGGATGGAGACTATATTTTTATGATTTCAGACGGCATCAGCGATGGATTTGCGGAAGGAAACGGAGAAGAAACTTTTTTAGAAATGATCAGTCACATGAGTTTGGAAAATCCAAAAGAAATGGCAAACTACATTTTGAATCAGGCAATAAAAGAAAGTAAAGGAAGAATCCGAGATGATATGACGGTAATGGTAGTCGGTTTATGGGAAAATGTATATTGATGATTGCAATTTATTGTTAAATTTACTATGATTGATAAAGAGACCTGTTATTGTCAGTATACTGACATATTTATATTCAGGTGATATGAGGAACATTGATGATAGAAAAAGTAAGACAATATGTAGAGCGATATGGAATGCTTTTACCAGGCGATACAGTCGTGGCAGGAATTTCAGGAGGGGCAGATTCTCTGTGTCTTCTTTTTCTGTTACACGAGTTTGCAAAAGAAATTCCTCTTCATATTTTGGCGGTTCATATAAATCACAGGATTCGTAAGGAGGCGGAGGCAGATGCCGCATATGTAAAGCAAATCTGTGAAAGGCTGAAAGTTCCCTTTTTTTTGCGGGAGTATGATGTGGAGCAAATAGCGCGAAAGCAGGGAATATCTACGGAGGAAGCGGGGAGAAATGTGCGTTATCAGGCTTTCCGGGAAATACTGGATCAGTATCTTTTTAAAAGGGCGGATCAAGCAGGAGAGAATGCTTTTTCCACAGAAAACAGGGGAAAAATCGCGGTTGCACATACTGCAAATGATCGTGCGGAAACAATGCTGTTTCATTTGT
This sequence comes from uncultured Lachnospiraceae bacterium, assembly GCA_947650155.1. Classification (GTDB taxonomy): domain Bacteria; phylum Bacillota; class Clostridia; order Lachnospirales; family Lachnospiraceae; genus RGIG3002. The sequence continues at coordinate 3,553 of CANSUS010000059.1, read as the reverse complement.
TTAGAGGAACCGGGCTGCCTGGTCTGAGTGGGATAAAACCAGTGCGGGGGCAGGTAATTCGTCCGTTATTATGTCTGGAAAGAGTGGAAATTGAGGAGTATTTGAGGGAAAAAGAGATTCCCTTTTGTATAGACCATACAAATTACGAGGATACTTATACGAGAAATAAAATAAGGCATCACGTACTTTCTTATGCAGAAAAAAATATATGTGACCGGTCAGTAAGTCATATGAACCGTACAGCGGAGATGTTGATGGAAACAGAAGAGTTTGTACGAGAGCAGGCATTAAAGGCATATGAGAAGATTTCAAAAAAGACGAAAGCGGGCAGTTATATAGAAGTCAGGAAATTCAAAGAATTACACGCTGTACTGCAAAGAAGCGTTTTACTGTTGTGCATGGAAGAATTAAAGGAAGGGAGAAAAGACATTGGCGCTGTTCATATAGAAGCAGTGCGGGAGTTATTTTATAAGGAAGGAAATAAGGAACAGTCGCTTCCCGGAGAAATTCTTGCAAGGAGAGAATTTGATACGGTGTTTATTGGAACAGGGAGCAGCTTTGGAACTAATCCGGAGAAGATTTCAGAGAGAGCTTCCCTTATAAATCCGGTTTTGATACCGGGCGAGATAAAAATAGAAGGGATAGGAGTGTTTGAATTTACTTGTTTGGAATATGATAAAAGTAAAATTATTCCTGAAAAAACATATACGAAATGGTTTGATTATGATAAAATAGTAAAATCTTTGGTATTAAGGACAAGACAAACCGGAGATTATTTGACTATTAATGATGCATTGTCTAAAAAAACTTTAAAGAAATATCTGATACAGGAAAAAGTTCCGGAAAGAGAGCGGGATAAAACTTTAGTACTTGCGGATGGAAATCATATATTATGGGTTATCGGATATAGAATCAGCCAGTATTATAAAATAGGACCAAAGACGAAAAAGGTATTGCAGGTACGATTAAGAGGAGGACAATAAATGGCGGAGCATGTCAGAGTCATGTTATCAGAAGAGGCAGTGGATAAGAGAATCCAACAGATCGGAGAAGAGATCAGCAGAGATTATGCCGGGAAGCAGATACACCTTGTATGTGTGTTAAAGGGCGGAAGTTTTTTTATGTGTGAACTTGCAAAGAGGATAACAGTTCCGGTTTCCCTTGATTTTATGTCTGTATCCAGTTATGGCAGTTCAACAAAGTCAAGCGGAGTGGTTAAGATTATAAAAGATTTGGATGAACCGTTAAAGGACAAAGAAGTAATTGTTGTTGAGGATATTGTAGATTCAGGGCGGACGCTGAGTTATCTTCTGGAAATTTTACAGAGCAGGGGACCGAAAAGTCTGAAGTTGTGTACCTTATTGGATAAACCGGAGAGAAGAGTGACAAATGTGACAGTAGACTATACCGGATTTGAAATTCCAGATGAATTTGTAGTCGGTTATGGTCTTGATTATAATCAAAGATACAGGAACCTTCCGTATATTGGAGTGGTAGAATTTGACTAGGAAGCAGCGTGAGAAGAACGCCTGAAAAGCGGCGTTCTTCCATTAATAATTTGTGTGCTGAAGCGCACAGGGAGGTAAAAGCGTGAATCAAAAAAGCGGTAAGAACTTTAGTATGTATTTTGTAGTTATTATCGGTCTACTACTTTTGACAGTCTGGATTGGAACTTTTCAAAATCAGAATGATAACTATACAAAGGGTGAGCTGGTGTCTGACCTTGAAAACAATTTAGTAACGGCAGTCACAATACGGCCAAATGAAGGAGCTCCTACGGGATCTGTGCATGTGGATTTTACGAATGGAGAAGATAAGGTTTTATATGCTACGGATGTGACGGTGATAGAGGAGCTTGTGCGGGAATATGGCATTGATCCGGTAGTGAGAGACATTCCCAGAGAGAGTTGGTTTTTAACGTATATGCTGCCGGTAATGGTTGTACTCATAGCAGGCGTTTTTATTTTTGTACTCATTAATTCTCAGAATTCATCCGGCAATTCCGGCGGTAAAATGATGAATTTTGGAAAAAGCCGGGCAAAACTGTCTATGGGAAACGGCAAGATAGGATTGAAGGATGTAGCTGGATTAAAAGAAGAAAAATCGGAACTGGAAGAGATTATTGAATTTTTAAAAGAACCTGCCAAGTTTACAAGAGTTGGCGCGCGTATTCCCAAGGGCGTTCTGTTGGAAGGCGCACCCGGTACAGGTAAGACTTTACTTGCCAAAGCGGTTGCAGGGGAAGCAAATGTTCCCTTTTTCAGCATTTCAGGTTCGGATTTCGTAGAAATGTTTGTGGGTGTCGGTGCATCCAGAGTCCGGGATTTATTTGGAGAGGCAAAGAAAAATGCACCCTGCATTATTTTTATTGACGAAATCGATGCAGTGGCAAGACGGCGTGGAACCGGTATGGGCGGCGGACACGATGAAAGAGAGCAGACTTTAAATCAGCTGCTTGTGGAAATGGACGGTTTTGGCGTTAATGAAGGAATTATTGTCATGGCGGCGACAAACCGCGTGGATATTCTGGACCCGGCTATTCTGCGTCCGGGGCGTTTTGACCGAAAGATTACGGTAGCGCCTCCTGACGTGGGAGGACGTGAAGAAATCCTGAAAGTGCATTCCAAAAATAAACCGTTGAGCGATGACGTGAATTTAGAGCAGGTTGCACAGACTACCGCCGGATTTACAGGAGCAGATCTTGAAAATCTTTTAAATGAGGCGGCGATTACTGCGGCAATGGAAAGCCGTGCTTTTGTGAAACAGGAAGATATTAAAAAAGCATTTATCAAAGTTGGAATCGGAACAGAGAAGAAAAGCCGAATTATTTCGGATAAAGAAAAGAAAATTACAGCCTACCATGAGGCCGGCCATGCAATTTTGTTTCATGTACTGCCGGATGTGGGACCGGTCTATACCGTATCTATTATTCCCACCGGTTTAGGCGCAGCAGGTTATACGATGCCGCTGCCGGAAAAAGATGAAATGTTTTTAACAAAAGGAAAGATGATGCAGGATATTATGGTATCGCTTGGCGGGCGTATTGCAGAAGAGATTATTTTTGATGACATTACAACAGGCGCTTCCAGTGATATTAAAAAGGCAACAAAGGAAGCAAGGAGAATGGTCACTCGTTTTGGTATGTCTGATCACATCGGGGTTGTAAATTATGACGATGATGACGACGAAGTATTTATTGGCCGCGACCTTGCGCATACAAGAAGCCACAGTGAGATGGTCGCAGGTGAAATAGATAAAGAAGTAAAAGCTATTATTGATGATTGTTACAAAAAAGCAAAAGATATAATTATGGAGCATGAAGAGGTGCTTCATAAATGTGCGGAACTTCTTTTAGAAAAAGAAAAGATCACAAGAGACGAATTTGAAAGTTTGTTTGTAAATTTTAACGAAAATGATTTGTGAAAATCTAACAAAAAATGATATATGTTTTTGTAATATTTGTGGAATCTTGGTATTGTATGAAAGATAGCGGCATGCTATTATAATACTCGTAACCCCCCAATACATTATATAGTTTTTTGCTATACCCCAT
>CANSUS010000058.1 GCA_947650155.1 uncultured Lachnospiraceae bacterium | reverse complement strand
AACTAACATTCAGCATTTGTGCTTAAAATGCTACTTAATGAGCATGCACTAAATAGTTTTAACTGCAACCGAAATGGGACTGATAGCTTCTAATTTTTCGGAAACCTCTGCAACAGAGAGGCGGTTACATTTTCTATAGTATTTCAACATTTTTGCTATATTTGGATTTTTCATAAAAAGTTCATTTCCTTATCTGTAATATTCAGCTGAGTATATAAGAAGTATTGCCCGTATTTTGTAAACGTTTCTTGATATCCGCACTCTTTTATCATAGAGTATTGGAATTTTATAGTCAATTCATTCCCTGAAAGCAGGAAAGATACAATTGATATTCTTTTATACACAGAATATAATAAGTATAAATGCTTGAAAGGAAAGAGATAAGTGGGAAGCGAGGATGTGTATGGGGAATGTGACAAAAGAAATAGCAAAGTATATTCTGGAGCAGAAGATTTCAGCGGACATGATTGAAAAGGAATTACATATTCCGAAACGAAAACTGGATGCAGGTACGGAAGAAAATCTGACGGCAGAAGAATTTCTGATGCTTTGCGTATATTTAAAAATATGTCCTGAAAGTTTTTATTCCAGCGTAGAGGGATTAGAGAACTGCTACAAATTAAAAAATTTATAAGGAAATGAGAGTAGATAAAAAGGGAAGAACGTGCTAAACTAAAAAAGTAGTAAATCGAAAGAAATAAATTCACAGAAGAAGCGAGGAGGGAACGAAATGTTTCAGTTAAAATTGGCTGATACGCAGAACCGTAAGGTAATCGACAAAAAAGGAAACATCACTATTTTTGAGTACGATCATGATATGAGCGTGGAACCGGGAAGCGCTATGTATACATATTATGCATCTAAAATGAATGTAAGAAGAAGACAGGTGCTGTTTGAACTGAATGGAAATAATGCTGTGATCGTACAGGCAGGCGCCATGCAGTGGATGGCGGGTGCAGTAGAAGTTGCTACGAATGTAAAGGGAGTAGGCGATTTTGCCAAAAAACTGATCAGTTCAAAGGTGACAAATGAGTCCGCAGTAAAGCCCTGTTATAAAGGAAACGGACTTCTCATGTTAGAGCCGACTTATAAACATCTTTTGATTGAAGATGTGGGAGCATGGAATGGCATGGTGATCGACGACGGTCTGTTTTTGGCATGCGATGCAAGTGTGGATGTAAAGACCGTGGCAAGAACAAATCTGTCTTCTGCGATTGCAGGCGGTGAAGGCTTATTCAACAGTTGTCTGATTGGAAACGGATATGCCGTTTTGGAGTCCAAAGTGCCAAGAGAAGAATTGATTGAGGTTGAATTACAGGATGACGTGCTGAAAGTGGACGGCAGTTTTGCCATTGCGTGGAGTAACAGCCTTAACTTTACAGTGGAAAGAACGACAAAAACGTTGATCGGTTCTGCTGCCAGTGGGGAAGGTCTTGTAAATGTATATCGTGGAACAGGAAAGATTCTGATGGCTCCCCTGTAAAACGCAGTATTTTAAATAAAAAAGTATGTTTATGGCATGATATAGAGAAAAGAGTATCCTGAAAGTTTTTGCGGCTGTCGGGATACTCTTTTTCAGTATCAGATATAGGAAAGCAGGCACTCCATTTCCTGTATGCCCTTTTCCTGAGATGTGATAATCGATTGAAGAATGGGGGTGAGTTCCGGGCAAATGGGAAAGGCAAGAGCATTTTCTGACATTTGAATCGCGCCTTTATGATGAGGAATCATTTCACGCATGAAATCCGCGTTGATATCGTTGGAGGCGAAGGCGTCGCCCATTTTGGCAAACATATTCTGTGTAATCTGATGATAGTTCTGCATATAAAGCTGTAGTTCTTCTTCCGTATTTTTCATACTGCTGCAGCCATTGAGCGCTTCCGTCATATCTTTAATGCTTTTTGTCTGCTCGTCTATAATATCAACAGCAATTTCCTGTAAAGGGACAAAGGTGGTATATTGCAAAAGATTGTGGGACATATCGATGGCCGCTCTGTGATGAGGAATCATTTGGACAATGAAATTGTGGGAAATACTGTCCGTCAGATTGACATTACTCATTTCCCAGATCATTTCGTCCAGTATATCGTAATAGCGTGACAGATATGTTTTTGTAACATTGCTGAATTCTCTTTGATTGGTCATGGCATAGGACTCCTTTCTTATATTGATAATTTATGCCGACAGGAAAGAGAGTGTGTTTATTATTTAGCGGCGTTTTACAGGCCGAGTATTCGTTGCATTTTAAGTGCATTTTATTTCAATCCGGTAAATGCGCAGAAAAAAATAACCGAAATAAAACGAGTAGAGCTTTTTAAAAGATGACATGTGTACGTTACAGCGTGCAGACAAAAGCACGTTATGCGCAGGGCGCAGTGCGGAAAGGGAGAAAAAATGCGAATTGGACTGAATGGAATGGATATGGAGGCGTACCGGACCGACAGGCATACGTCAGGAAAAACAGGCAGGAATCAGGCATTACTAAGAAAAACAGAATTTGCAAGAGCCTATGAGGAGGCAGTGTCAGAAGAGCCTGAACTGGAAGAAGAGAGTACGGAAGGGGCGGAAGAAAAAAAGGAAGAAGCAAAAACAGAAACAGATGTGATCGTAAAACCGGACGGCTCAAGAGTACTGGTGATGACAACACATATCGGAAGCATGTCTGCTACTGTGAGCCTGAAAATTTCTGAACCTACGGATCTGCCAAACGATCATGTGGGAAAAGAAAATATATCGGAAGAAAAAAATGGGGATGGACATAGTAATGTAACTGCGTCATGGCAGGGAACAATCTGAACTTTGACATAAGAATATCGTGTTGTATGTAAGCTGTTCGGAGCGATTGGTATGTGGGGACATACTATATTGAGGTGCAGAGCATAAAACGGCAAAGGGGCATTTGTCAGGAAGATAGCTGACGGATGCCTTTTTTGTGTTATAATGAAAGATAATAAAAAATGAAAGAAAGCGTTACAGAGGGGAAAGCTGTATGAAAAAGTCAGTTTTGTTAGTCGTTACAGCCGGCTGTATGATTATTATGTGGGCATGTGCAAAAACAGAAGAATTGCCTGAGACGGCGGAAGAAATGGAAACACTTTCTGTATGGGAAGAAGAAACGGACGAAGAAGATTCGGAAATGATTTTTTCAGAGCCGTTGATAGAAAGCAGAACCAGAGAGATTTTGGATAAGCCGGAAGGCAGAATAATGAAATCAGAACTGTTGCAGATTACGGAGTTTTGCATGGATAACAGCGAGAGTGATCTTATTTCACCGTTTCGGGATTTACAGTGGTATGTGAATTTGGAGAAAATACGGCTGTGGGATTGTGGAGTAGTGAGCCTGGACGGAGTAGAGAAGCTTACCGGTCTTCGTGAACTGAATGTCAGGAATAATCAGATTACCAATATCGAGCCGATCAAAGATCTTACCAATCTTGTAAATTTTTCCTGTGCAGGCAATCTGGTCAAAGATTATTCTGCGCTAAGCGGTCTGATCAATTTGGAAGAACTTCAGATTGGAGATGACGGCAGCGCTGATACGGACATTTCCTTTCTCGTCAATCTGACAAAGCTTCAAAGTCTCTATGCGCCCTGGTGCGGTATTTCAGACATTTCTGCATTAAGTAATCTTACCGGAATGGAATATTTGAATTTGTTCCATAACAGGGTCAGTGACGTCAGTGCGCTTGAGGGACTTGAACAGCTGGATTATCTGGAACTTGGACTAAATGAGATTGAAGATATTGCGCCATTGTATGGACTTACCAAACTGACTTATATTAATTTAGGAGGCAATGAAATTTCAGAAGAAACGCTGAACGCTTTTTTTGAAGAGAAGAAAGGACAGGAGTTTTCCGTGAGGCAAAGCGGCAGACTGCAGGAGGATATGCCGGAATTTATTTTTGAACTGACGGCATATTTTGATTTGAAAATGAGAGGTTATTCGGTGGAATCCCTGAAAGTCTATGAGGAGGACACCCTTTTACAGACCATTTCCATACCGGAACTTTCGCTGTTCGGACAAACGTTTATCTGGGAGGATAGTAGGGATACGCTTGGTTTTGAACTGGAGGATTTAAATTTTGACGGCTATCAGGATATCCGGTTATTTGACACGCTGAATGGAAATTACAGAACAGAATGGATTTATCTGGTGTGGAACCCCGATCGGCAGATTTTTGAGAATGATAAACGCTTAAATGCAATATCGCTAGCTACTTTTGATCAGGAAAAGAAACTGATTTACGGAATGGAACGCGGCGGCGCCGACATGCATTATTTTTCTACTTATCAATATATAGAGGATGAAATTGTGAAGATCCGTTATGAAGAGGAAGAGGGGCTGTGGCGGAATGATGAACAGATTGCCCGGTACTATGAGATGGCAGAAGTGGAAACAGATGCGACGGCATTTTCTGCTTTCCATCATTTGATTATGGAAAGAAAGGAAGAGACAGGGGAGCTGGAGACCGTTCTGGATGAATATGTTTTCTATCCCTCCGACAGCGAAGGGGAAGAAGCTGATGAGGAAGAACTGCATGTGGATGTAAATTCAGAACTGGGACAGTTTATCAATGAGGATGAACCAAATTAATGCACTGAGATATTTAGTGAAATGTAACTATATCAGTACGCCGAAAGTCTGGAAATAAATCAGGGGAGGAAAAGAAAGGGGAATGCGGTTATGGTAAATATAGGGAAAAAAGTGCGGAAGAGAGTACAGAAGATAAAAAACAGATCGGCAGTTCTTTATGCAGTTTTGATCTTGCTGCTCGGAATCTGTTCTTTATTCTGTGGATGTGGAAAAGAAAATTCGGCAGATCCGGCGTTATCAGAGGAAACAATCATCCTGTCATCAGGGGAATTGAAAGCGGAAACAATAGTAAATCAGAGTACCTCTACAGAGACGGATGAAGAAATGAAAAACGAAGAGGAGCAGCAGGAGGTTTTGGAAGAGGAAGCCTGGGACGAAAAAATCAGCGAAGAAGCGGTTCCTCTTTTGGAACAGCTATATACCTATGAAAAAGCGGGGGTTGCTTATGACAGATATCTGATTATTACGGGAATTGCACCAGAATATCAAGATAAGTTTACAGATTATATGTATAACCTTCAGTATGGATCGATTTCTCAGGATGTGAAATATATCCAGTTTCCGGCGGATGTCAACGGGATTCCGGTGAAAGAGATCGGGGAAGGCGCATTTGCAAATATGGAAATAGACAAAGTAATATTGGGAGAAAACATAGAGACAATTGGCAAAAACGCCTTTCGTAATACGGGAATTGTGGAATTAAGACAGTCGGATAATCTGAAAACAATCGGGGCGGCAGCTTTTGAGAACTGCAGCCTAGAGAGCATTGCATTTTCAGAAAAGCTTTCCTATATAGGGAAAAGGGCATTTGCGGGTAATGCGGATCTGTGGACAGTCCTTCTTCCCAAAGTCGACGCGGTGATAGAGGAAGAAGCCTTTGCGGACTGCCATGAAGATTTTCTTTTATGCTTCGGGGACGACGTGAAGGGGAAGGAAAATCTTGTGGCGGAGTACGCAAAAGAAAACGGATTGAATTCAATGGAGATCGTATTATCCTATACGCCCGTTGTCAAGTATCCTTCCGAGCCATATGTTTTACAGCCGCAGATCAGTAATTTCTTTTACGGAGATGACGGAGATTACGAGAAAGATCAGTGGTGTACCTGGGAGTACGATGAAAATGCCCCTAATTTTGGTTATAGCGACTGGCAGTGGGACGGATGTTCTACATGGTGTGGAGTGATGGATTTTGAACAGACTGTTAGAGCTTCTTCAGAACTTGCGTCTGCAAACGGGAGATATTGTGCGGATCATGTACTGACGCAAAACAGGGAAGCAGCGTGGGCGGAAGGAGTGGAAGGAAATGGTGTCGGCGAGAGTATTACTTACCGCCAGAGCTGTACTACAGGAGACAATAATAAATGGGAAGCGATCAGCCCGGATGATTTAGAACCGTTGTACGACGGATTTATGCGCTATACAGAGATCTGCATCGTAAACGGGTATGCAAAGGATCAAAAGACATGGGAAGAAAATGGGCGGATTAAGAGGCTTAAAATGTATGTGGAAGATAAACTTTATGCGTATCTGGATCTGGAAGATACGATTCTGCCGCAGTATTTTTCACTGCCGGAAGGAGACATTAAGGTATTGAGCGGCGGAATGATAGAGGTACGCTTTGAAATTGCAGAAGTATATCCGGGGAGCGTGTATGAAGATACCTGCCTGACGGGGCTGGTGATGGAGTTTAGCGGGAGGCATGCGCATTGAACGGTTTGAAGGAGGAAAAATTTGCTCCATTTAGTTGAAAAAGTACGTATATTGACGTTTATGCTTTGGAATGGTAAAATCGCAGGCATAATCGTCAATAAAAAAGAAGATTACTTCGGGATCAACTGAAGAAATAATTAAGATGGAAAAGGGAATAATGGCACAGATACTACTGCAATTGGTGGTTGCAGCTGGTTTTGATATATTAAAAAGCGACATAAGCGTGTTTGAGCGGAAAATGGAGGAGAAAAATGCTTAGCAAAGCCGAGAAGGATTATATTATTGAGCTGCTTGATAAAGGGGAATTAATTCCTGAGGATTTTAAATATAAGTTATTTCCTACAGAGCATGAGGAATATGAATTAGCGTATGCCGGAAAAATGAGGAAAGAAGATTTATTGGCAGACGAAGATGGTTCGTTTCCAATGCCATTACAAATAGAAAAAGTATTTAATAGTCAAGAAGAAGCATTATGTAATGAATGGAAGAATATGATTGTTTTTGGTGATAATCTGCAAATGTTAAAGACCATAAATAAGAATGAAGATCCGCTTATTAAGGACAAAGTGAAAGGGAAAGTTAAGCTGATTTATATAGATCCGCCATTTGCAACATCCGATGATTTTCAAAGTAAAGATGGTGCTAAAGCTTATGCAGACAAAAAGAAAGGCGCGGAGTTTATAGAATACCTTAGAAAGAGATTAATTGTTGCAAAAGAAATATTGTCTGATGATGGTACAATTTATGTTCATTTGGATTCAAAAATGGGACATTACATAAAAATACTCATGGATGAAATTTTTTCATCGTTTGATTTTTCGGAAATCATTTGGGTATGCGGATTGATGGGGAGCGGAGATTTTTTCCCAAAAGCGCATGAGACAATATATTGTTATAAGTCTAAAACAGCAGTATTTAATCCTCAAAATAGATTGGGATTATCTAAACGTATTACGGGTGCATTAGCTAAAGATGATAAGGGATGGTATTACACACGTGGACGTGAAAGCAGCGGAGGAATGAATTGCTTAAAAACTTATATCTGTAGTGATCCTAATTGTTCTAAAGAACAAGCGATTGAATTTGCCAACTCAACGCGTAAACAGCCGGTATGGAGCGTGTGGATAGGAAAAAAGGAAATTGCAACGGAGTATAATGACTTTCCCGTTGGAACCTATGCATATACAAGTCAGGATAGTACAGGATATCCAACACAAAAGCCGGAGCAATTATTGAAACGTATCATCCAATCAAGTACTAACGAAGGAGATCTTGTTTTAGATTTTTTTGGCGGATCAGGGACAACGGCAGCGGTAGCCGAAAAACTAGGACGTCGTTGGATTACATGTGATATGGGAAAATTATCTTTTTATACTGTTCAAAAAAGAATTTTGCAGATTCAAGATTCCAGAGATTTGAATAAAATAACTAAAAAATACGGAAAAAAAGCAAGGCCTTTTACTACATTGTCTCTTGGAAATTATGATTTAAAGGCGGCGCTGGATTTGGAGTTCGATAAATATAAGACATTTGTATCGGGATTGTTTAATGTTGATTTGATTGAAAATCAAATTGGCGGTTATACATTTGATGGAAAAAAAGAGGACGATCCTGTAATTATTTTTAATTATGATTACCATAAAGATTCAAATGTTGACGAGCTGTTTATTCAAGGGGTTAGCGAGCGCGTAGGGGATAGAATAAAAGGAGGGCGTGTGTACATTGTTGCACCATCCACTCGTGTTGACTTTATAACGGATTATGAAGAAATGAAAGGAACACGTTATTATTTTTTGAAGATTCCGTATCAGATTATTCGGGAATTACATCAAAAAGAATTTAAGAAATTCAGACAACCCCGTTCTAAGAATAATGTTAATACATTAGATGAATCAATTGGTTTCTCCTTTAACAGAACACCAAAAGTTAAAAGTTCTTATGAGATTAAGAATAAACAAGTTAAAATAATAATTCATGAATTTTCTTCCGAAGAACCGAGGTCTTCAAAAACCATAGAGGAAAAATTTTTGTCAGGGTTTGATTTATTGTCAGCAGTGTTTGTAGACAAAAATTATAATGGAGAAGAATTCATAATGACGGACTCTTTTTTCATGGATGAAATAGATTACATAGATGATAAGCTGGTAATTAGTTTAAATGAAAAGTCTATCGGAGATAAGATAATGGTTGTTTATACGGATATTTTTGGTAATGATTTAACAGAGTGTTTTTCAATTTAATTGGAGGAGCAGACTTATGCAGGAGATAAAAGCATTTAAGCAGGCGGAATTGGTACTTAAAGTAAGTAACGTATATGATACTAACATGTTGGATCTGGCAGAATGGCAACCATTTATTGATAAATTATGCAGAGATAGAGTATACCAAAAGGATGCAATTAAAAATGCAATCATTTATTTAGCTTCTAATAATTATGGTTCACAAAAAGATTTGGCTGAAAAGAATTATATGCAGAATTCCTGTTTGAGAGATAAATACTCATCGCTTGCCGCTTTTTTAGATTCACTTCAGATGAGTAACAAACTGTATGCTAATATTGATTTGGCAACTGGTACGGGTAAATCGTATGTTATTTATGGTATTGCACAAATAGCATTAGGATTAGGACTTGTAAATCGTGTATTAGTACTTTGTCCATCATTAACAGTTGAAAGTGGTTTGACCCAGAAGTTTCAAATGCTTAGCAGCGATTATGAATTAAAAGCACTTATTCCTCAAAATGCAATATGTAAAAATCCGAGTGTAGTTAGTGCAAATGTTACTGTAAAAGCAGGAGATCTATGTGTTGAGAATATTCACGCTGTATATGAAAACACAGGCTCATCAATAGATGATAGTTTCATAAATACAGGTGAAGATACACTTGTTCTTAATGATGAGTCACATCATATTTTTAATAAGAGTTCCGATGATTCAGCTGTTAAAAAATGGAAAGAATTTTTATTAAATGATAAGTATGGATTTAAATATATGCTGGGATTTACTGGCACAGCATACATTGAGGATGAGTATTTCCCAGATGTGATTTATAGATATTCTTTGAGACAAGCAATCGAAGATCATATTGTTAAAAATATAGATTATGTGAGGGAAGATGAAAGTCGGAGCGATAATGAACGGTTCCAAAAAATATATCAGAATCATGTTAATAACTGTAAAAAATATACACTTATAAAACCTATTTCTATATTGATAACAAGAGATATTAGGCATGCGAAAAAGCTTTTTGAAGATTTCATTGATTTTTTGATGAAAGAGGAGAATTTGTCTAAAAAAGAAATAGAAGATAAGGTGTTAATTGTAACATCAGCAAGAGAGCATAGGGCAAATATCTCAAAATTGAAATATGTAGACGATAAAACAGAAAAAACTGAATGGATTATTTCAGTTTCAATGCTTACAGAAGGATGGGATGTAAAGAATGTTTTTCAAATTATTCCGTGGGAAGATAGAGCATTTAATTCAAAACTTTTAATTGCGCAGGTACTAGGCCGCGGTCTTCGTATACCGGAAGAATATCAAACACCGCAGCCAAGAGTTATTGTGTTCAATCATAAATCTTGGAATGCCAAGATTAAGCGATTAGTGGAAGAAGTTCTGGAGATAGAAATGCGTATTTACAGTACAGCGCTTTCAAAGGGCATTCGAGAACAATATCATTTTTCTGTGAAAAATATAAATTATTTAACGGAACAGACTGAAGTAGAAAAAACTTTAGAGAATGAAACAGTAGATTTTACAAGACTTATGTCGGAAGGAATAGCAATAGAATCACAGTCGGTTGATATAAAAAAGGGAACTACATATGAAAATGCAATTGACGGAAATCTGTACGAACATAATTATAATATTAGAAATATTACATGGACTGTAGAGGAAGTTATTGACAAAATTTACGAAGAATTTGAGCAACGAGAGTGGGAAGGAAAAACATTAAAGTTAGGTGATGAGGAATATACGAAAAATTCTCTTCCGCCAAGACAGACTATTGAATATATAATAAGGCTTTCTATGAAGAATAGAGGTAATACTGGCGACAAGATAATTGAAACAAATGTGCACAAAATATTGACAGCATTTACTCCGCTGCTTAGAAAAAATAAGAAGTCGGTGGTTTCAAGATCAGTTGCAAATGATATATATGAAATTAGTACAAATAGTCTCGAAAAACAATCAACAAGCGTAGGAATGTTGCGACAGGATAAAACAATTTTTTTGACAAATAATTGGAAAGATGAAATTGAAGATGATGAGCAAAAAACCATTCTTTTAGAGATAATAGAAGATGAATCTTTGCCTCGTTCAGCAATTAAGGATATTGATTATTGCTTATTTAAAACACCGGTCACAACTGTGATAACAGCATCTAAACCAGAACGAAAATTTGTTGAACTTCTGTGTAAAAAAGAAAATGCAGATATGCTGTCTTCGTGGATTAAGTCACGGGATAGAAGCTTTTATGAAATAGAATATAGTTGTAAATATGGAGGTGCTGTATCGAAGACCAGAAAATATTATCATGATAAATTTAATCCGGATTTCTTTTTAAAACTTGACAAAGGGGATGTAACATACTATCTGGTTATAGAAATAAAAGAAGACGGTGATAGTAGTGAAGAAAATAAGGCAAAATATAAATATGCTGTACAGCATTTTGAAGAATTGAATCAGAGAATAAGCGCATTAAATGAAAGGTATATATTTCATTTTCTTTCACCTAATGGATATGATGCTTTTTTTAATCATTTACGAGATGGAAGTGTACTGGAGGGACAGAAAAAATTCAGATGCCAATTAGAAAATTTATTGGAAGAGAATTAAGCGCTACAGTAGCTGCAGGCAGATAGTTTATGGAGCGTATCAAAGAATGGGTATGAAAAATGGTATTACAATCGGTAGAAGATTTTTTTATTAAGACTCGACAAACTGTTGAAAAATATAATCAAGATAAAATAGTCGAATTAAAATGGGAATGCCCGGATGTTTTGTATTCATTCAGGGGAATATATGCAATTGGTATTTTTATTTTTTATAGAGATATGTTTAGTGATAATGTAAAAGTTGATATTTTATTGAAAGAGAAAAAAGATGGAAAAAGACAATTATTATATTCGGATAAATTTTTGAGTACACATTATAAAGAGTTTCCACATGTTAATGAACTGTCGGAACTGAAACAATTTCTTTGTCACTATTATGATATCGGAAATGTAATTCCTACATGGCCGGGTGCAAATATGAATAGAGGAATGGTTCATTGCTATAATATTCCTAATGTGTATTATAAACGATATATGAAATTTACAGAGTTGTTTTTTAAAAATGTTTATGAAAATGTGTTTTTAGACAAAGTATTATCAGAACATAGGTATGATACTGTTGCAGACTTGCTGAAAATGAATAAAGAAGAATATGCTGTATTTTTGATGTACATTGTAGAAGTAATTCAAGAACGTACAAATTTGATAAAGAACTTCTTACAGAAGTTCTAAAATCGAAATATTCCCTTGGCGGGCAGGCGGCTGTGAGAAACGGCTGCCTATTTCAGTTATCAAAGGCGAACTTTCCAGACACATAAAAAACATATTTAATTCAAAGTAGATTCAAGTTAGGACGGTATTCTTTAACTGTACCCGGAAATAGGTAAACAACAAATCAATTTGTTGATAAAAACCATTGTTCACAGAAAGGAGATTCTACTATGAAAAAATGTTTTCATACAAGACCGAGAACTACTGGGAGCAGAGTATAGCCGATTTTAATGCCGCTCTCCAAACAAAGCAGACCATGCGACTATCTGGACGAGGATGGGGAAACCGTATGTTATCGCCTTGTGAAATTTGTTTGATTGGAACCAGCGGCGCAGAAGGAATGAAATAGCATTATATCAGCAATATCCATGTTCATGGTTCACTCAGAGCAGAGGGCTGGTCTTTTTTGTACATCAAAGGCGGAACCCCATAATATTTTTTGAACGTTTCGCAGTAATAGCTGGCTCCGCCGAAGCCATATTCATAAGCTATTGCTGCGATATTTTTATCTGAGCCTAACAACGTCGGCAGGCTTTTTCGCAATCGCAGTTTTGTGAGATACGTTATGGGAGTATCACGCAGATACTTCTTAAAGAGAACAGCGCATTTGCTTTTGCAGCAGGCTCCGGATAAAGCAATGTCCGCAAGGGTGATATGTTCCATATAGTGCTCTTCGATAAATGTCATCATATTTCTGACGGAAGCCAGATCGGAAGATTCCCGCATCGGAACAGCGTTTTTAACATCAAGATGTTCATACAGTATCTTCATAATTGAAAAATAATCTTCCATCAATTCAAAATAAGAAATGGGATTTCCCTTCTTTTTTCCAAAAGAATCATAAATATTTTCCAATTTTTCCATGACAGATGCCATCCACCCATTCCGTTTGAGATACAGGTAAGGATAGGCGGCATTTTCCGTAACGGGTTCAATGAAATTTTGATAGAACCAACTGTTTTCCAACAGCAATTCTGGAGAAAGCAGGATGCAGATAAATTCGCACTCGTTATGTTCCGCGGAAAAGCCGTAATGAAGCTGGCGGCTGTTTACGATGATCCCGCTGTCTTCCTCCAAGTCTATCAAACTGCCGTTTACATTATAGGTCATAGCACCTTTTTTGATCAAAATGAATTCCATATCTTTATGCCAGTGGCTGATGGAAGAATAGTCCGGGTAGGAAGAAAGAAATCCGTACACCACATAGGCAGGGAATAAGGGATTATTGTATGCGACTGTTTCCGAAAAATCCGGATTAAAAACCGAACAGTATCTTGTATTGTTATCCATAAAGTATCCTCCAAAATGGAAAATTGTTATATAAAAATAAAAAATACTGAATGATTTTAATGCAAAAATCTGATATTGTCAAATAAAAAACGGGGGATTTCCCAAAATGAAAGACAGACAAACATACGATTTTACCAAAAAGCTGCTGACGCTTGTATTCCCCATTGCCTTTCAGCAGTTCATGCTGGCTCTGGTCAGTGCGTCGGATGCCCTTATGCTCGGTATGCTGACGCAGGATGCCCTGTCATCGGTATCCCTGGCAAGTCAGGTTACATTTGTTGAAAACTTATTCCTTCTTGCCATGACCATAGGGCTTTCCATGTTTGCGGCCCAGTATTGGGGTAAGAACGACAGGACGTCTGTAGAGCGGATTTTTGCCTATGTTATGAAGATTATCGTGGCTGTCTCCTTTTTGTTTTTCCTCGTGAGCTTGGTGATTCCCAGCGCTCTCATGCGTATATTTACGGATGAACCGCTTTTAATCGAGGGAGGCGCAGTCTATTTGCGGACTGTATCATTGGCGTTTTTGCTGACAGGCATCTCGCAGGTATATCTGTGTATATTGAAAAACACAGGCAAGGCGGCAAAATCCAGCGTAATCAGTTCCGTAAGCGTGGTGGTCAACATAATGCTGAATGCGGTTCTGATCTTTGGGTGGTTCGGGTTACCCCAAATGGGTATTGCGGGTGCGGCGCTGGCTACGGTTACCGCCAGAATAATAGAAGCAGCATGGTGCATTTTTGAAACTGCAAGGAAAGACTGTATTAAGCTGAAATTGTGCTATATGGTATATGACGAAAGAGTGCTGCGCCATGATTTTTGGAAATATTCGCTGCCTGTCCTCGGCAACGAGATTGTCTGGGGCGTGGGATTTACCATGTATTCAGTTATCATGGGGCATCTGGGATCGGATGCGGTTGCTGCCAATTCCATTGCCAATATCGTGAAAAACCTTATTGCCTGTTTCTGTCTTGGACTTGGAAGCGGCGGTGGGATTATGGTTGGAAACGAGTTGGGTGCCGGCAGATTGGACAGGGCAAAAGAATATGGAAAAAAACTGTGCAGATTGTCGATTGTATGCGGCGCGGCATCGGGGATCGTACTGTTTTTCTTAAGTCCGTTGATCCTTGCCGTTACGGACTTAAGCGATACGGCGGATACCTACCTGAAATGGATGCTTGTCATGTGTTCCTGCTATATGGTGGGAAAGTCCGTGAATGGAACTACGATTGGAGGTATCTTTTGTGCGGGCGGGGATTCCCGGTTTGGTTTCCTATGCGATACGGTGACAATGTGGTGCATTACGGTTCCCCTTGGTTTTCTTGCTGCTTTTGTCTTCCGATTGCCTGTGACCGCCGTATACTTTATTGTGAATTTGGATGAAATCATAAAACTGCCTGCGGTATATCAGCATTATAAAAAATATAAATGGGTGAAAGACCTTACCGCAGACCATACTGTGCCATAAGAGTTTTATACAGAAATGATGGATATAAAAAATAATGAAAAGAGAAAATGGAGGGTCAGACAATGACGATGAGAGAAAGGATTGCAAATGGAAAACTGTTTACTGATTACTGTGAGGGGCTTCCGGAGGACAGGGTGAACTGTAAGAAACGTATGACTGCTTTTAATCATACTTCACCGGAGGACACTGATGGACGTATGGCGGCGATGAAAGAATTGTTTAGGAAAGAGACCGCTGCATGGATAGAACCGCCCTTTTATTGTTGTTATGGCTATAATATTACGATTGGAGAAGGCTCCTATATCAATTTTAACTGCAATTTTGTGGATGACGGGAAGATAATAATCGGCAGGAAAGTGATGTTCGGTCCGGCAGTTACGATTGCCACAGTCGGACATCCCATTCATCCGGATATGAGGGAGTATATGTATTCGCTGCCTGTGACTATTGGAGATAATTGCTGGATCGCGGCAGGAGTGACAATCTGTCCGGGGGTAACCATCGGGGAAAATACTGTGATCGGCGCTGGAAGCGTAGTGGTAAATGACATTCCGGCAGACAGTGTTGCAGTGGGAAATCCGTGCAGGGTGATCCGCGAGATTGGGGAAAAAGACAAAATGTATTATTACAAGGATTGGGAAATTACAGCCGAAGATTTAGAGGAAGAACGCAGGTTAAGGTAAGACAGAGAATACAGTCTAAAAATTTGAGCATGTCAGAACATGCAGATAGGAGCAGCAATGAAAAACAGATATGATAAAAAAGTAGAGATGGAGGAAAATAATATGACAAACAGAGAGCGCAGGGATGCGGGTATGGCTTATATTTCAGACGACACTGTTTTTGAGGAACAGCTTGTATGTAGGAAAATTTTGCAAAAATTAAACTTTATGGATCGTTCCGATTTTGCGGGAATCAGGGAAACAGTAAAGGAACTTTTCGGGAAATCTGAGGATGCTTTTGTGAATCCGCCTTTTTTCTGTGACTATGGAAAACATATTGAGGTTGGCAGGAATTTCTTTGCAAATTATAATTGTACACTTTTAGACGTGGCAAAAATTAAGATTGGCGATAACTGCCAGATGGCTCCCAATGTGGCAATCTACACGGCAGGACACCCCATTCATCCGGTCAGTCGTAATTCAGCGTATGAATATGGGAAAGAAGTGACAGTGGGGGATAACGTATGGCTTGGGGGAAACACAGTAGTATGCCCCGGCGTCCATATAGGCAGCAATGTGGTAATAGGCGCAGGCAGCGTGGTAACCAAGGACATTCCCGACTGGTGTATTGCGGCGGGAAATCCGTGCAGAGTGATCCGAAAGATTACGGAAGAAGACAGACGGAAACTATTCCGTGACGAAGAGATAGACGGGGAAGCATGGCAGGATATTCTGGAGCGGATGGAATTTGATATGGATAGCAGCGTTGTGCATAGCGACTGGCATGGCAATTGTCTTTAAGCAGTAGGAGGATATCAATTTGATAAATGCACTTGCATTTCCGTAATCTCGCTTTTTTCTACGGCAAGGCTGTTATCGGAATACGCCGTCCGTATCTGTAAAATGATGAAAAGCGAGACAGGATAAAACAAGGTCAAAACTGTTATCCAAAAACGGTAATTCTTCCGCATATCCTGTAAGACTTCCATTTGTTCCGACTACTCTGTGGCAGGGGACGATAATGGAAATTTCATTGTGTCCGACTGCGCCGCCTACCGCCTGTGCGGACATTCGGGAAAGCCCTTTCTGTCCGGCGATCTCCTTTGCGATTTCCCCGTAAGTGACGGTTTTTCCGTAGGGTATCTTTTGCAGGAGTTTCCATACGGAAAGCTGAAAAGGAGTGCCGATCATATGAATAGACGGTCAGCCATTCCTTAGTTTGTTCAAGGATAGGCGTATCTTTTTCTTCATGTTCAGGCTCATCTTGATTAAGATGAGCCTAGTCAAGGTGGTCTGCGTAGTATTTTTCCCCGTTTATAATGAATGTTCCTGTTTATCTACTTGATACAGTTCGTTCAAGCGGCTACACTATATACAGTACGCATTAGAAGGTCAAAAATGTTTGAATATATGACAGCACAGGAAGCCACAGAAAAATGGAACGTATCGCTTAGGTGGGTGCAGCGATTATGCAAAGAAAATCGTATTGAAGGAGCAAGGAACATCAACCGTGTTTGGCTTATACCGATAATTGCCGAAAAGCCTATTGATAGAAGAAAGAAGAAATCCTAAGTGGGTGTTAAAGTTTCAGCATGAATAAGGAAAAATAGAAAGGAAAGTTCAAAGCAGAGAACAAAAAGAAGCCGAAAAAGAACGACAATACGTTATGCGATAAGAAAAACAGCGTTTTTTTGAAAGTTACAGAGGAAGTAAACTGATAGAATGAAACCAAACAAATAGGAGGTTTAATTATGGATATGCAATTTCTTGAAGAAACTAAAATGCTGAATTATCAGTCTGTTGGCATACAGAAACTCATCAACGAAAAGCGATGGGGCGAGTTAAGTGAATATGATAAAATAAAAGCTATTTATGGATTTGTGCAAAATGAAATACTTTTGGGTTACAACCGTAATGATACATTAACTGCCGAACAGGTATTAATGGACGGATACGGACAGTGCAATACAAAAGCAACGCTTTTAATGGCATTGTTAAGAGGTGTAAATATTCCGTGCCGTATTCATGGATTTGAAGTATCAAAAGATTTTCAGCATGGAGCAACCACAGGTATCATTGCGGCACTTGCACCAGACAAAATTGTACATACTTGGGCAGAAGTTTATTATAAAGGTCAATGGCTTGCTTTAGAAGGAGTTATTACAGACAATAAATATCTTGAAGCCGTTAAAGCCAAATACTCTCATGTTCAAGGCGAATTTATGAAATTTGCCATTGCAACAGAAGACTTTCAAAAGATTTCCGTTGATTGGAATGAAAACAACACTTATATTCAGAGTGCTGCTATTGTGTCTGATTTGGGCGTTTTCCCAAATCCCGATAAGTTTTTTGAGCATTATACACAACATTGGTGTAAAATGAAAGACTTTATGTATGTTCATTTCGGAAGAAAAATTATGAATTACAATGTTGGTAAAATGAGGAAAAGCCATGTAAAATCAAGGGATACCTTGTCCTGTCTGCGGAAATTTCAAGACATTGCCGTGGGCATAGCTTGCAGAATGCGGAAAGAGAGGAAAAATGGATAAAAAGATTGAAGTAATCCCATATCTGGAATTTATGGGAAACTGTGAGGAGGCAATTAACGCCTATATTGAGGCATTTGGCGGTGAGATTTATTGGATGTCTCGTTTTTCTGAGAATACGGCTGACGCACCAGATTTCATCGGAAAGGTAATGCATGTGGAGTTTGCTATAGGCAATACACGTATGGCGGCGGGCGATGGTGATGGCTATGGGGGAGTGAAGACAGGTATAAAGCTGATGATTCATATGAATTCAGAGGCGGAAGCGTTGCATGCCCTGTCTGTATTAGCGGAGGGCGGAACTGTACTTTCACCGCTACGCCCGCATCCGGAACCGGATGACGATGGCTGTGGTTCTCTCGCAAAAGACCGTTTTGGTTATACATGGATCATTACATGTCCAAATCCGGCGAAACAGTAAGAAGCTGCATTTTGTATATGGAAGCGGGATACAATGCATTTAAGCGGATAAGATGAACTATGAGACAAGCGAAGCTTGTCTGGAGGGGCGCACTTCAAACATTACATGATGCAACCTGAAAGACCTTTTCTTCATGCTGCATGGGAATTATAATAGTCCTATGCCATGTGGGAGGAAATCTTTATGGGACTGTTTCGCAAGAGTCTGATCATTCCATTCAAAGAGAAATCAATATTTCGGTTCGACTATCTGGTGTGAACAGTATTCGCTTTTTTCTACATTCTCTTTGACGGTTCGATAGAACGCTTTAAAGAGGAGCATGCAGGCGAGGGCGTATCGGACATCGAGGATATGCTCAGGAGTATCTATGAGGAAGAAACGGCCACTGTTTAAAATCATTTGTAGGTACGTCTAAGCGGACGAATTGCAAGGGCGAAAAAGGGTTCGCAATCAAAACAGGAGGAACGTCATATGACAACAGGAGAAAAGATAGCGGCATTGCGGAAAGAAAAGGGAATCACGCAGGAGGCGCTTGCGGAGCGGCTCAAGGTGGCGAGACAATCGGTATCGCGCTGGGAGATGGATGCGGCGTTCCCGGAGACCGAAAAGCTGATCAAGCTGAGCCGGATTCTGGAGTGCAGCATTGATTTTCTGTTAAATGGTGAGATACAGCGGGATTGTGAGAACAAAGCGCTAATATCTGCGCGGGACTGTTTCCGGTTCCTTCGTGAGTGTACTTACTGTTTTCTTGCGACAAATGCGGGCGAAAAGCCGAGACTTCGGCCAATGGGGCATGTGTATGCGGACGAAAAGGCGCTGTATTTCGCCACGGATACCCGCAAGGGCGTCTATGCGGAACTTACGGAAAACCCTTATGTGGAACTTGCAAGCTACAATTTAAATACAAGGCAGTGGATTCGGATAAGCGGCAGGGCAGTTTTGGAGGATTCCCTGATGGTGCGGGAAGAAATAGAAATTTTATACCCCATGATCCGACAAGAATATGTCGGAAAAGAAGAAGTCTATTTTGTGATTTTTCAGATTATGATCGAGGAGGCGGCTATTGCATGAAAAGAATATCAATTGGGCCAAGGCATGAGATGATTGTCCAGCCCGCATTTATTATTGGCACTTACAGCGAGGATAAAAGCCCGGATTTTGCGCCGATTACATGGGTGAGCAAGACCTGTGAGGAGGGGAATGAGTATCTGATTGTAATCAGCATGTACGGCAAAAAGAAGACGAGGTTGAACGTACAGCGGACGGGGCAGTTCAGTATCAATCTTGTCAGCACGGGGATGCTTGCGCTGATGGATTATTTCGGGCAGACGTCTGGCCATGACGGGGTAAAGGATGGGATGTCTTACACTTACAAAAAGGCGGTCTGTGTCGATGCGCCCACGCTTGACGAAAGTCGTTTTGTCTGCGAGTGCGAAGTCCTCTCTTCGGTTGTCACCGGGCAGTCAGAGACCTTTTTTTGCAGGGTAAAGAATGTACAGGTTGATGAAGGGATTGACATTGATGCGCGCGGCATTGACCTGACGCAGTTTGATCCGGTGATTTATTCCGGGAATTATCATTCCATTGGGGAATATCTGGGGAGAATCGGGGATTATTATCATGTGGACGAAAAGTGAAATGAGGATAGGAGAACGATTTCGTGAATTATAAGGCATTAGATTTTTTGCTGCATCATGCAGGACCGGTTATTCAATACCGACTGAGAAAAGAAATCACAGGCAAAATCACAGTGCGGGAAGAAGAGACATTTTTACATGAGATTTATGAACTTCCACACATGCAGCTCATTCAGAAGTATGTGAAACCGGACGGTTATATTGGCAGTGGTATGCACAGTTGGGATAACTGGCGGGGGATGGTTCTTCACGAAACGCCTTTACAGGATGGCGAGACAGCAGCCAGACTACTCTCTTATTACGCGATTCCGAAAGAACATCCCATTGTGGCAAATTTTGTGAAAGCGATGCGCGATGAGAAGATATTAAAACAGGAATTTTCTTATATTCCGCCGGAAATCGAACGCTATCATAATCGGTTTGTCGGCATTCATAATGGCAACTGCCTTGGCGCATTACTGTACACCATGCAGGCGATACTTGGATATGGGGATGATTATGATGATCTGATCGAGTTCCAGCAGATTGCGCTGAAAGGATTTGAGAAAATCTTACAATTGTCTTCTTTAGAGGAAATTTTGAAGCAGAGAAAAGGATTGGAAAGGAAATATAAATATCCTTATATCGAATCGGACGAGTATTTACCGAATGGTTATACACTGGAAACCTTGGCATATACCAAAACATGGAGAACAGAGAAAAATATTCAGATGCTTGCTGATGCGCTGAACCATATCAACAAAATCATGAAACCGGACACTCTGATGCATGTGAAAGTAAAGAGCAGATACTATGCGCCCTGCTATGCGCTTGTGACGCCGATCAGGGCATTTGATCCGGAATGTATTGATACGATCAATTACAGAAGGGTCTTGACGGAGATAGCAATGCTTGGCGTGGGGAATCGGGTGGGCATCATAAGAGAATCCTTAGAGGCGATATCCGCTGCGACAAATAATGAGGGGATACTGCAAATGGACTATGCCCAGCCGCACAATAAGCGCTATTCACCGAAGAATATAGAATATCCTACGCCATATGCAGACGTAAGGCTGGAGGAGAATTACAAGGATGGGCATGGGCTGGATTGTGATTTGACATTTTGGGCAGTACAATTTAATAATTTGGTTGAAGGTTCTGGAGTTTAGGCTGGTGCAGAGGAAAGGGAGAACCAACGCAATAAAATATAGATATATAAAATACTAAAGTATAAATTACAGAATGATAAATTATCTATTCCCTTCCTATCCGTTTTTTGATTTTTAATTGAATTATCCTTATCGCATGAAGGGAATGGCAGCTTATACAGTGCCATTTTCCGGTATCTTTTTATGTATTTTTTACTGCTGTTTTTTATACTCTATCCCCCATGCTTCCATTGCCCCAATTATCGGACGCATGGACTCTCCCAATTCACTAAGGGCATATTCTACTCTTGGCGGCACTTCTGGAAATACAGTACGGGTAATAATACCGTCACTTTCCATAGAGCGAAGGTTATCCGTTAATACTTTCTGACTGATACCCTCTAAAGATTTTTGAAGTTCATTAAACCGCCACGGTCTTGCAAGGAGATTTCGCATAATCAATAATTTCCATTTGTTCCCAATTAGCTGTACTGTCGTAGCAACAGGGCAAGCCGGGAGTTCTTCTTTTTTAACCATAGCAAAACCTCTTTTCTTTTTGCATAAACACATACAAATAAATGTTACATTCAAATTATAGTGTAGCACACAGGACAAATCAACCTATATTCAAAAAAAATTTCCGGATCAATCCCTTAAATTACACAAAACTTACAAAAAGGTAACTATCCCAATAAAAAAGTGCGTACTTCCCAAAAAAAGTAAAGTCTGTAAAATGAAAATTGCAGAGAGGAAAACCTCTCAAAAAAACATAGGAGGTAACAAATTATGGCACTTTCAAATTTATCTGGTTGGAATAATGGTACAGAGGCGGTTTCCGCTTGCGGTGCGTCTGCCAAACCTGCAGAAACTCCGGCTGCCTGCGGTGCTGCCGATAAGCCTGCGGAAACTCCGGCTGCCTGCGGTGCTGCCGATAAGCCTGTGGAAGCTCCGGCTGCTTGCGGTTCTGCCTGCGGTGCGTCTGACAAATAATTTCAACTGCAAAGACGTTTTACATTGTCTGCTCCCGGAGTGTCCTGCTCCGGGGGCATATTACAAAATATCCGGCTGTATGCCGTTCTTATAGAAAATTTACAAGGAGGTTTTTGCTATGAAACAATATTTTGCTTTTCAATGGCATATTACGGACGAGTGCGACCAACGCTGCAGACACTGTTACATTTTTTCTGAAAATAATTGTAAAGCATTAGATAGTATGTCTTGGGAACAAATGCAATCTGTCTTTGAAAATTGCCTTGAAATGTGCAATAAATACAACCGCCTGCCTTATTTTTATCTCACTGGCGGCGACCCTATCCTGCACCCCGATTTTTGGAAACTGTTAAGCCTGTTCAAAGAAAACGGAGTACCCTTTACAATACTTGGCAATCCGTTTCACTTGAATGACAAGGTATGCAGACGGCTAAAAGATATGGGCTGCGAAAAATATCAGATGTCCCTTGACGGCATGGAAAAAACACATGACTGGTTTCGCAAACCCGGCTCTTTTCATTGCACACTGGAAAAAATACAGTGTATCAAAAAAGCAGGAATACGTTCCGTCATTATGACAACCGTATCCGGGACAAATATTTCTGAAATCCCCGATATTATTGACACCGTAGTAAAGCACAAAATAGATGTGTTCGCATTTGCCCGGTACTGTCCCACAAGCGGGGAAAAAGAAACGGGAATGACCCCGCAGGAATACAGGGCATTATTAGATACCTGCTATGTAAAATTCAAAGCCTATGAAGCGGAAGGTTGTGAAACATATTTTAACTTAAAAGACCACCTTTGGACGCTGTATCTGTATGAAAAAGGAATTTTCAAAATCCCGGAAAATGCAAAGCCGGATATGATATACGGCGGCTGCAACTGCGGCAACTGCCACTTAACGATTTTACCTACGGGGGATATATATGCCTGCCGGAGATTGAAAAGCAGGGTAGGAAATGTTTTTACTGACAGGATAGCTGATGTTTGGATAGGTAAAAACATGGAAAGCTACCGGGATTATGGAAAATTTGAAAAATGTGCAAAATGCGAGCTGCTAAGGTTCTGCCGTGGCTGCCCCGCCGTAGCATATGGTACAAACGGCGATTTCTATGGCGCAGACCCGCAATGTTGGAAAGCTACGAGCCATGCAACACAGGAAGTATGAACAGGATGGGAGCATGCATGGCGGAAAGGAGAAAACGAAAAATGAAAGCTGTAATTTTGACAAAACCCACTGAAAGTACAGAGATAAGAATAACGGAATATCCCACGCCTGCGGTAAAGCCCGGCCTCGTGCTTGTCCGTATCAAGGCTTTTGGCATGAACCATTCCGAGCAGATATTACGGAAATCGGAAATATCTGCCCCGTACATTCAAAAACCCATTATTCCCGGCATAGAGTGTGTTGGGGAGATTGCGGACGCTTCCGATACTGCTTTTACTGCCGGGCAAAAAGTAATTGCCCTCATGGGCGGCATGGGGCGTAGTTTTCATGGCAGCTATGCAGAATACGCCTTGCTTCCTGCACACCATGTTTTTGCGGTAGAAACTAACCTGTCATGGGATCGGCTTGCGGCGATACCCGAAACCTACTTTACCGCATGGGGTTCTCTCTTTGAATGTCTTTCCTTAAAAAGCAGCGACCACCTGCTTGTCCGGGGCGGCACTTGCGCTTTAGGATATGCGGCTATTCAGATTGCAAAGGCTTTAGGCTGTAAAGTTACCGCAACCACCCATAGAGAAAGTAAAATGCAGTTATTGACCGACTGCGGGGCAGACACGGCTTTGCTTGACAATGGCTCATTAAGAGGGCAGGTTTCCGGCATTACAAAAGTCTTAGAGCTTGTTGGAATAAAGACACTGAAAGATACCCTCTCCTGCATGGAAAAAGGTGGAATAGTCTGCAACACGGGCAATCTTGGCGGCGTATATACATGGAATGGTTTTGACCCGATCAAAGACATTCCAAACGGTATTTACTTGACAGGATTTTTCAGCAACACGCCTACACAGCAAACAATCAATGAACTATTTGCTTTTCTGAATACACATAACCTTGTCCCTCATATCGGAAAATGCTACCTCTTTACGGATATTGCAAAGGCGTGTGAGGATATGGAGAACGGAAAAATAAACGGTAAAATTGTAATTAACGTGGATGGTGGTGATCTAAATGGTTAGGACTGTTACAGTCAAAGAAGCGCAGACAAACAGACTGAAAGCGGAAATAAAAACTGCAGACGCTATCATTATCGGGGCAGGTGCAGGACTCTCCACCTCTGCCGGATTTACCTATACGGGAAACCGTTTCCGTCAATACTTTTCGGATTTTGAAGATAAATACGGTTTCCATGATATGTATTCCGGCGGTTTTTATCCCTACAAGACCCCGGAGGAACACTGGGCATATTGGAGCCGTTATATTGAAGTCAACCGTTATCAGAATACGGACAGACCAGTTTATGAAAATCTGTATGAGCTTGTAAAAGACAAAGATTATTTTGTTATTACAACCAATGTAGACCATTGTTTTCAAAAGGCAGGTTTTGATAAAATACGGCTATTTTATACGCAAGGAGATTATGGACTGTTTCAATGTTCTGTTCCATGCTGCCAAATAACCTATGACAACCGGGAGATTATCGGACGCATGGTAAAAGAACAAAAGGATATGCGTATTCCCTCTGAATTACTCCCTATATGCCCCGTTTGCGGGAAACCCCTCACTATGAATTTGCGCTCTGATAATAAATTTGTGGAAAATGAGGGGTGGCATAAAGCAGCCCTGCGGTATGATGATTTCATACGCCGCCGTAAAAAGCTGCATATCCTCTTGTTAGAACTTGGTGTTGGCTATAATACTCCCGCCATTATTAAATACCCATTTTGGCGATTGACAGCCCAAAATCCTAAAGCCATTTATGCGTGTATCAACAACGGGGAAGCATTCTGTCCGGCAGAAATTGAAACACAATCTATATGTATCAATAATGACATTGGAAGCATACTTGAACAATTATAAAATACTCACAGAAAGCAGTTGGTATCATGGGGAAAATGATGATTGATACGCTGTCATTCCCCGGTGTCTTTTTCTGCCCTTATGGACACTTAGAAGCTCTTTTCCGTGCGTAGTAAGAAGTAGAGGGGAAGTTTACGCTATTTCCGTATAGTGTACTTGCCACTTCTCATAAAATTTAGGGAAACCGTCAAAGGAGAA
>CANSUS010000057.1 GCA_947650155.1 uncultured Lachnospiraceae bacterium | reverse complement strand
CTCCGTCCAGTCCGCCCGCTTCATATACATCCTCCGGCACCGTCTGCAGTCCTGAAATATAAATAATCGTGTTCATTGCTATCGCCTGCCATGCGCATACTGCCATAATCCCTATCCACGCTTTATTTGGACTTGACAGAATACTCATACTAAGCGAATTTACCCCGATCATAGATGCCAGCGCCGGAAGAATATAAGTGAAAAAGTAATTAAAAATATAACCTACCACCAATGCGCCTAATATATTGGGCAGAAAATAAGCGCCTCTGAAAAAGCTTTTTGCCCGTATTTTACTGTTCAGCGCCAAAGCCAGAAGCAGGCTGAGTATATTAACTACAACTGTCGATACAATAGCCAGTTTAAAAGTAAACAAATACGATTTTCCAACACGGGCATCCGAAAACAGATCTATGTAATTCCGAAGTCCCACCCAGTCGTGTTTACCAAAACCTTTAAAATTTGTGAAACTATACATCACACCGCGAATCAAGGGAATTGTATTAAAGCAGATAAACAATGCCAAAATCGGAATTGTAATCAGCAAAAATGTTCTTTTTCTTTCATTTTTCATATTCAACCTCCATATATTCAAACTCTGCAAATTTAAAAGTCTTTTTCACCCTGTTTTTCTTCATATGCCTGTACCAGACGAATAATATCCCTGTTATACCGCAGCCAGTCAGTGTCAAACTTCTTCAAAAAAGCATCCGTATCCTTTTGAATCAAAAAGGTCTGAAGCTGTGCATCTACTGCCATTTCAGAAGGATAATAATGATCCTGATAATCCGTCATGTTTCCTGATTCAATATACGACTTCATACCATCTAACAAGGGAGAAAGAGTAAAATTTCCTTCCTTACATGGAATAGATATCTGCTGCTCAATATATTTTTGTAAATTTTCTTCTGCATACAGAAAATCTAAAACCTCATAAGCTGCTTCTTTATTTTTACAATCTGCCATGACACAGAATTGAAGATCAATTCCCGAGTTTAATGTATTTTTTTCCGCTTCATCATTGGCTGGCATTACAAAAGAATCAATATTCAGTTCCGGATTTACAGATAAGATCTGAGGAATGGCATAACTTCCTATCGAATACATCGCCGCCTCTCCTCTTGCAAAGGCAGTACACGCATCATTATAGCCATAAGCAAAGGGCGCCTCCACTCCATATTGCAGCAATTCCAAATATTTTTCCGAAACCTCTCTGTATTCCTTTGCAAATGTAGTTTCTCCTCTGTTTACCTGCTTTGTTACATCTGGCGGCGCCAAGCTGACTGCCATTGCGTTCCAGGGTGCCAGACACGTCCAGGTATCTTTAAATCCAAAATAGAAAGGAAGAATTCCTTCTGATTGAATCTGTCCGCACAATGCCTTCAATTCCTCCCAATTTTGAGGAATTTCCCATCCATGCTCTTCAAACATGCTTCTGTTATAAAGTATGCCTGCCGCATTTGCTACATAAGGAACTGCATAAACTCCTTCTGTCGGTACAAGTTCCAGCGCTTCGTCAATATCCAGATATGCCTGCTTTATCTGCTTTAAACCTTCATAGTCTGAAACATCTGCCAGTATCTGCACATCCACAAAATAAGAATAATTAATATCTCCACCGATTCCTATAATGTCCGGATAATCTTCTCTGATAAATCTTGTTCTGAGAATGGTCATTGCATCATTAGGAGAGCTGATTTTTAACTCTATATCATCATGTGTTGCATTAAACTCTTCCTCGACCATTTCAAAATAAGCTGCCGCCTCCGGCTTATACTGCACAATTTCAATTTTTGTTTTTTGACTGTCTTTAGAATTTCCGCAGCCGGACAGCATAACTGCACCAATCAGACAGCATAATGCTAACTCCAGTCTCCTTTTACTCTTTTCTTTCATAGTATACACTCCTTCTTTTTTTGATATTTATACCTTAACATATCATTATGCTACTGGTAAATACCGATGTTTTATATATTTTATACCATAATGCGTTTTTATTAATTAAATTGAAGTCATATAGCATTTGGGTATATAATAATCTTGTAAGACTGAAAAATGTAAAATAGCAGAATACAATAAACGGAGAAAAAGATTATGAGCGAAGTGATTTTTTCTGTTTTTCCAAGTGAAAATTTTATTGATCTGGGTCTTTATCAATTTGGCTGGGAACAATGTGATCCTTCTCATTCTTTTGGTCCCGCTGCACGCAATCATTATTTATTTCATTTATGCCTGTCCGGTACTGGCACATATATCGGAGATAATTCCAAAGGGGAATCCATTCCTTATCAGGTAAAAAGCGGACAGGGATTTATGTGTTTTCCAGGACAGATCTGCACTTATATCGCAGACAGGGATATTCCCTGGGAATATGCATGGCTGGAATTCGACGGCCTGCGTGTAAAAGAAACGCTTGAACTGATCGGGTTAAAACCTGATCAGCCAATTTATAAAGCCAGACAAAAAGACATGGCCGAAACCATGAAAAATGAAATGCTGTATATTGTAAACCACAAAGAGGCATCCTCTTTCCATCTGATCGGACACCTCTATCTTTTTATGGACAGTCTCCTGCATTCCAGCAGCGGAACACAACTGAGCCGCGGAAACAGCCTGCGGGACTTTTATATTAAAGAAGCTTTTTCTTTTATAGAACAGAACTTTCAGAATGACATTTCCGTAGAAGATATCGCTGCCTCCTGCGGTTTAAACCGAAGCTATTTCGGAAAAATATTTCATGAAAACATGGGAAAATCTCCACAGGAATTTTTAATATCCTATCGTATGACTAAAGCAGTGGAACTGCTAAAACTTACAAATCTGTCCATTGCAGATATTGGCAATGCAGTGGGATATCCAAACCAGCTGCATTTTTCCCGTGCATTCAAAAATGTATATGGAATCTCCCCCAGACAATGGCGGTATGAAAACCGTATGCCTTCATAACTGCAAAAGAACTGAAAACTATTCCTTCACACCGCCAAGCGTCATTCCCGTTACAAAATACTTCTGTAAAAACGGATACAGGCAGATAATCGGCATCATTGTCAATATCGTAGCTGCCGCACGCACTGATGTGGGCGTTACATTACCGCTGGAATTTTTCATTGCTTCCACAGATGTAACCTGGCTGGTAACAGAAGACAATAATTTCATCAACTCATACTGCAGTGTCGTAAGTTTCCCGTCCAGCCTGTTATATAACATGGCGTCAAACCATGAATTCCACTGTCCCACTGCTACAAACAACGCTACTGTAGCATATACAGGTTTACAAAGCGGTGATATGATTTTTAAAAAGATGGTTCCGTATCCGGCACCATCCAATTGTGCTGACTCTTCCAGACTATCCGGTATTCCGTTCATATAAGTTCTTATTACAAGCATGTTGAAAGCACTTATCATTCCGGGAACCACATACACTGCAAAGCTGTTTGTCATACCAAGATTTTTATATAACAGAAAGGTCGGTATTAAGCCTCCGTTTACATACATGGTAACTACCCAGAAAAACGATAATTGTTTCTTAAATAAAAATTTTTTACGGCTGACAATAAACGCAAGAATTGCATTGGATACCAGTGCCAGCACTGTGCCAATCACTGTTCTTGCCACCGAAATAAATGCTCCCGTAACAAGATTATTCTTCTGAAGCACTGTCGTATAATTTTTCAGTGTCCATTTTCTCGGCCATAAATAGATTCCGCCGCGAAGTGCATCCGTCCCATCATTAAAAGACACCGCCAGTGTATTCAGCACGGGATATAATGTGATGATCACAAATAATATCATAAAAACCGTATTGCAGACCACAAAAACTTTGTCTGCCATTGTTCTTTTCTTTTTATTCATAATATCTTCATCCACCTCTCTTAAAACAGACGCTCTTCGCCGTTACGTTTTGCAATCTGATTTGCAATCACAATCAGTACAATACTTACCAGACTCTTGAAAATGCCTGCTGCCGTACCGATCGAATAATCACTTTGACTGATACCCCATTTTAAGACATAAATATCTATTGTCTGAGAGACACTCTGCACAAGCCCGTTTCCTAAAAGGTACTGTATCTCAAATCCTGCATTCAAAACATTGCCCACATTCATTAATAATAAAATCATGATGGTCGGTCTGATCCCCGGCAATGTCACATATTTAATTTTTGCCCATCTTCCTGCACCGTCGATGGATGCCGCTTCATATAAAGAAGGATCTATCGACGTAATGGCAGCAAGATAAATAATCGCATTCCATCCCGTTTCTTTCCAGACATTGGCAAAGGCAACAATGGGCCAGAAATAACCCGGATGCGCAAAAAAATTAATAGACTGGTCTACCAGATTCAATTTGCGTAATATCTCGTTTACAATACCGCTTCCCGACAAAGCATCATGAAGAATACCCGTAACAATAATCCATGATAAAAAATGCGGCAGATAAGAAATTGTCTGCACCACTTTTTTTTCGCCTTTCGACTTAATTTCATTTAAAAGAATCGCAAAGACGATTGCCATAATAAACGTTGCAATCAGATTAATAACACCCATCGCAAGAGTATTGCGAATTGTTTTGAGAAAACTGATATCTGAAAATAATTGTTGAAATTTTGCAAGACCGATAAATTCTGAATGCCAAAGCCCGTCTTTTGGCTTATAATTCTGAAAAGCCATAATCCAGCCTGCAAGCGGAAGATAATAGAAAATTACGCCGTAGACTACAATGACAGCAGACCAAATCAAAAGAACCTTCTGCTGTTTAATCTCTTTCCATGAAATTCTGACTTTGGGGTCTGTCATGTTTCCTTTAGATTTATTTTTATTCTTGATAGACATAAACTCACTCCTGTTTACAAATACAGGCAGATGAAATAATCCCACATCTGCCTGTACCCGATTTCCTGTATCGATTTTCTAATTATATTTAGCAGCCTCTTCCATTCTACGGTCTAATTCGGCCTGCATCTCATCAAGAAAATCCTGTGGATTACAACTTTCATAAGCATCCATATATTCTTTCCATCCGGCTTCAAAATCCGATGCCATAACTACCTTCGGAAGATATTCATGCTTGATCTCTCCCATTTTGTTCCATGCCGTTCCGCCCGGCGTACTTGTCGTCAGAGTATTGGAATATGACCACATCGGATACCACGCACCAGGAGCTTCTGTTGTACCAATCATATCAACATAAGTCTGTGCTCCATAGGCTTCAAAACATGCCTGTACGTCTTTGGGCAGTCCTTCGTAAAATTCATTTGGCTGTCCATCCGTTTTATTCGCATTGATTCCGTCGTCACTGATTCCTGAATACTGCGGGAAGTAGGAGTATGAACACATATGCGATGCTTTATATGCTGAATCAGCTGCCGTTGTTCTCTGTTCGGGCGTACGATAAAACTCACCGCTGTCAAGTACTTCATAATCAACGCCCTCTACGCCCCAAAAACGCAGATTATGAATTTCCTGGGATAAAAGATCGTCCACAAACTGCAGCGCAGCCTCTACATCATCACAGCTCTCAGTAATTGCAAGACCGCTTGAAACATTAAGTACGCCTCCTGAGTTATGCCATTGATTCTGTATCCCTTCTTCAATCGTAATCGGAAGCGGCACATAATTACATCCCTGTGCATCCAGTCCCTGCTGTTTTAATGCATCTCCGGCAGTATATGCAAAATCCCACCACTGATCAATCATTCCAAGCACACGACCGGTTGAAAGTTTCGCGATATACTCATCATATGTCTGGGTAAAGGATTCCGGATCTACAATTCCTTTTGTATATTCCTCGTTCAGTTTCTGGAAATAACGCTTTGCCGTAGGCGTTGTATTATAATCTATGATCTTTAGAGAAGCCGGATCAACGATAACTGAACCGTCATTGGGATATCCGTCCAAAAACTGAGGCGCATTCTCCAGACAGAAATAACGCCAGTCCTCACACAAAATCGTATAGGGAATGTTTGCCGTACCGTCTTCCATTGTTGGATTTGCCTCATTATATGACTCAATCAGATCAAAATATTGATCCATTGTTTTTACTTCCGGATAACCTGCCCATTCCAATACTCTTGTCTGAATCCAAAATGCTTCATCATTATGCGTACAAACACTTTCTTCGTTTTTGATACAGCTAAATTGTGGAATCCAGTAAATCTTACCGTCATCCTGTCTGAGCTGATCCCACTGCTGTTCTGTAAAAAGCGCTTTGATATTCGGATACTTATCAAGGTAATCGTCCAAAGCTACCAGCGCCCCTGCTTCATATAACTGTAACGTTCCGCTTCCACCTTCTATAAAATCAGGATACTCGCCGCTTGCAATTAAAGTTCCCACTGCTTCCGAATCTGTCTGTCCGGTCAGCCAGGTTTCCTTAACCTTTACGCCTGTTTTCTCAGCGATAATCTGCTGAATTTCGTTATCATCATTGATTTCGCTTCCGGGCGTTGCAAAAAAAGCGGTAAATTCTTTAATGCCGGAGCCAGACTGATCTGTGCCAGACTGCGTTTTTTGCTCTTCTTTGTTACCGCATCCAGCCAGTGTGGAAACTGCCAAGACACTGACTAATAAAATACTGACTAATTTCTTCTTCATATTAACCCTCCTGTTACTGTATTTCATAGAAAATCTTATCTTAAGATCATGTATGAAGCAATCGGGGGAACTATATGAAAACACCCGACAAAATATAGTACTTTGCCAGGTGTTCCATTCAATTTTCTGCAATTGTATGCGCCTGTCTGCGGAATTTCGCCGGAGTACATCCTTTTGCCGCAATAAAACGATTGACAAAATAATCAAGATCATGATAGCCTACCGCCTCTGCAATCTCATAGATCCTGTCATTTGTACGAATCAGCCTGTCCGCCGCCCGCTCTATCCTGTAGCCGTTTAAATAATCCTTGAAAGACTGTCCATACTTTTTGCGGAAAAGCTGTCCCAGATATGCGCTATTTACATAATATTTTTCGCCAAATTCTTTCAAAGTAAGATTCCGGTCATAATGATCCTCTATCTCTTTTTCTATTTCTGTCAACACTCCTCCTGATAACTTTCTTCTAAGCTGTGTTAAATATTCTCCGTAAGTACATGCAAAACGGGTGATATGATCTTTCCCGCCCCTCATGATATCACCACCAGACTGAAAGCTTCCTTCACTGATCAGTCTTAGAATTTCTTCCTGATTTACATCACTGTCCTGTCTCGATGCAAGATGAATCAATTGAAACAGGAAATAATTAATATTCAGATTGATAATTTTTTCGGAAAGTTTCATCTGCTTCATCTCACAGAAAAAACGATCCACATTTTTTGCAATATCCTTTGAATTATTACTCTCAATTGCGCACATCAGTTCATCAATCGCCTCTTTGCACAATATGACTCCTGAAGTTTCCACTTGTACATCATCCTCATATATCCATACTTTCTTTCTTGCCTGAAATCCCTGTAAGGATCTTAACATACATGCAGTCGTATAGGATTTCGCTATATTAGATATGTCCGTCACTTTTTTGCCTGCCATAACAGCCACCGGCACCTGACACTGTTCTTCACAAAAAGCCTGCAGCCTTTCCAAATATTCTTTTTCGTCCACTCTCATTTTCTCGGCCATAAAATCACAATACACCAATCCCGTATCATAAATTTTCTCATGACCCGAAACATCAAAAACACAATGGTCGGCATCCTCCTCCAAAAAATCAACGCATGCCTGAAAAATCTTACGCTGATAATATCTTTTTTCTTCATCCGTCAATTCTTCCTGTAAAAGCGTCTCATCCAACATTATCTCAACATACCGCACTCTTTTGGTAAAGAGCATATTTTCCCTGACACATTCCAGATTCATATGATCATATTTTCCCGATATGAGTGCAATCATATGTCTGGCAAGATATGCGCTTTCCATTTTCCGTTCCCTTTGCATTGTTTTTTCCAGATTTTCGTTCATGGTCCTGACAGTCTGTAATATTTTGATTAACGGCTCTTTTTCTATCGGCTTTAACAGATAACATGCACATTCATATTCCATTGCCTTCTGTGCGTAAGAAAACTCGGCATAACCGCTCAGAATGACAAAATAAGCTGATGATATTTTATCCTTTCTTATTTTTTCCAACAATTCCAGACCGCCCATGCCGGGCATTTTTACATCTGAAATAATTAAGTCTGCCTGCTGTACCTGTAATATATCCAGCGCTTCCCACCCGTTTGCAGCCGTACCTGCAACCACAAATCCTTCTTCTTCCCAGTCCACCAGCACCTTTAATCCCTGTAAGATGAACGGCTCGTCATCTATTAACAGTACTTTCAGCATTTATACATCCTCCCTGACAATATCTGTGCACTTATTCATATCCTGCGAACTGCCTGGCGAAATTTTTATCTGAATTATTGTTCCCATTCCTCTTTCTCCGTCTACTGAAAAAGAAACGTCATTCTGTACCATCATCTTAAGCCGCAGACACGCATTTATAATGCCAACCCTCCCCCGATCCTGCAGCATTTCTATACTGGCACTTTCCATATGATACTGTAATTCACGCATCGTATTCTCATCCATTCCTCTTCCCGTATCTTCAACTTCTAAATACAAACTGTTATTCTGCCGGTAAACACGGACAAATATCCAACCTGGTTTTAACTTGCTTTCCACCCCATGCACACAGGCATTTTCCACAAAAGTAACAATCGTCAGTTTAGGAATCTTGTATGTTTTACAATCCTCCTCTATATCCAGCCTGTAGTTCAGCCTTTCTCCAAATCTGTATTTTTGTAACCTTAAATAAGTATCTACAAACTCCATTTCTTCCTGAATGTCAATAAAATCATTCCCCCATTCCAAACACTGCCGCTGCAACAGCGCAAGCCTTTTTACCATTTCTGCTGTTTCAAATTCTTTCTTAAGAATACTGTGCATGCGGATACTTTCTAAAGCATTAAACAAAAAATGCGGATTTATCTGACTATGAAGCGCCAAAAGTTCTGCATTCTGCCTTGCAACCACCATCTCCTGTTCTTTCATTTTGGCAATATAAATCGTCTGTATCAGCAAATTAACACGCCTGACCATTCTATTATAATTACACATCAGCTCACCGATTTCATCTTTGCCCCCTGTTTCTTCTATTTCTATCAGCTTTTCCTCTTCTATCCGGTTAAAAACATCACTGAGTTTCCCAATCCGTACCGAAAACGAACGATTTATTTCCCGTACTAATAAAAAAGGAAGCACTATATTGGCTATAAGGAGCAGTACAATGATCAATGCATTCTTCTTTATTTCCTCTAATATACTAATCTTTGCCGGCTCAATGCAGACAGAAAAATTCCTGCCAAAAAACTGTTTTTCCTGTATATACGCATTTCTCTTCAATTGTTCATTCATCACAAAATTTTCTCTGATACTATTATTTTGGTTTGACAACAATAAGGTATCTCCATTGCATATATAAACCGGCATACCATAATTCATCTTTTTCAAATCTGCCGCCATAGTACCATAATTAAGCGTCAATACAAGTATTTTTTTGCAGGAATTATTATAATCGTAAAAATCCATTTTACGGGCAAATATTATTTTTCTCTTTGCTTCTACGGCAGGACTATGACTGTCATCATACCAAAAAAACAATATGCTTTCCTGATCCGATGACTCTAATTCTTTGTACCAGTCACTTTCACTGATACTTTCTATGCTGTTGCATCTTCCTCCGTTGACGATTGTAGCATTATCCGTATAAAACGTAATGCCGATATTATTTATAATCATACCGGCATCAAATATGGATTTTTGAAAATATTCATAATATGCCTTCACATACTCAGGCACATCTTTGTACTGTCTGCTGAGAAATTCATTAAGGCTTCGGTTAATATATAAGTTTTGCGCCATCTGATCCGCATTTTCAATGTATTGGGCAAAATTATGCCAAACTGCATTGGCAATGTTTTCCATAGAGTGCTGTTTTCCCATCCACACAGAATGAAAACTGACATATATAATAAAATTATCAGTCAGAATCAAGGGAATCAGCACACAAAAAATATAGAGAATAAGCAGTTTTTTTCTAATACAAAAATCATCTATGTATGCTTGAAAACAATCTCTTACTTTCGTGATTCTTCCACTAATCCATTGTAAATTCACTGACTATTTCTCCCGACAAATTTCTTTGCACCCCAGCAGTCGTAATATTGCATCCTACAATACTTTTATTTTCATAATAAATTACTTAAATAATACTTCATTTATCTTATTTAAATTTACTCTAAAACACTAATCATTTATTGCGGGTTAAAAATCAAAAATTGCCTGAAAATAAATAAAAAGTCTCTTTTATTAACCTGTTAAAGTTAAAAAAGGGACTTTTTAAGCTATCGCTCACTGTGTTTCCTCGACATCAGCATATTCGTCAGAATCATTCATCCGGCGCACTTACTTACATTTTGCATGCCTTTATAAGGCGGAATACCTGCTCTGCCGCATCTGCCAGATTTGCTTTCGCATTTTCCGGTTTCATGGCATCCTCTAATGTCATAATATCCCGTAAAACAGGAAAAAATGCAGTAATACCGCTTTGATTACACACTGCCGCTTCTTTCCCGACACTTCCTGCAAAAGCTATGACCGGAATCTGCCGTTTCTTTGCTGCCTCTGCTACGCCGACAGGCGCTTTACCCAATGCTGTCTGTCCATCCATCCTGCCTTCTCCGGTAATCACAAAATCGGCATTCTCCATATATCTGTCCAGTGCAGTTTCTTCCAATACAATCCGAATTCCCGGTTCCAATACGGCATTGGTAAAACTTAAAAATGCAAATCCCAGCCCGCCTGCTGCACCTGTTCCGGGTTTATTCGGATCTGCTCCCGGATCACTCAGTCTGACTAATTCTGCATAATTTTCCAGCCACTTATCCATCTGCCTGATCATAGAAAGATCAGCGCCTTTCTGCGGACCGAAAACGGCGCTGCAGCCATATTTTCCACATAAAACATTGGTTACGTCACAGGCAATCCGAAATTCACATTCTGAAAGCTGTGGAAGTACATAAGCATCCGTAACTGTCTTTAGCTGCTCTAATCCTTTTGCTCCAAAAGGAATCTGTTTTCCCTGCTGATCCAAAAGCCCAAATCCTAATGCCTGCAGCATTCCTGCTCCACCATCGTTCGTAGCGCTTCCGCCAATTCCGACTATAAACCGGCGGCAGCCATTTAAAATGGCGTCTTTTATCACTTCTCCTACCCCAAACGTTGTGGTATGCATGGGATTTCTCATTTCTTCCGGCACAAGTGTAATCCCTGCTGCCCCTGCCATTTCAATGACCGCCGTAATCCCGTCTGCGAGAATTCCATAAAGACATTCTACAGGAGTTCCTAACGGTCCTGTCACTGTTACGCTCCGCATGCTTCCGTGCATTCCCCGCACCAGTGCCTCCACTGTTCCCTCGCCGCCGTCAGCTAAAGGACGTACACAAATTTCCGCCTGCGCGTCTACCCGTCTGATTCCTTCTGCAATGGCATTCCCTGCTTCTATAGAAGTTAAACTGCCTTTAAAAGAATCAACTGCTATTACTATTTTCATATGGCTAAAATTTCCTTCACTGTGTTTACTTTTTTGATTATCTGCGCTCAATTTTTACTTCTTTCGGCATATGTGACCGAAGATACAGTTCCATTTTCTGCGCATGGATGTGTGTGGAATGTATTCGGATCTTACCCGGAATGATCTGATTTTCCACAAGAAATACACAGGCATCCAAACCGTTATGCATCTCTCCCAGATCGTAATCTAAAGATATTTCCTCTATTCTGCGCCGCCAGTCTGGTAAATGCCTCGTAACTCCTTGCCGGAGTATATCTGTCCGGACACGACCGGATATCGTCTAAAAAAATTCTCATTATTCTTTTCCTTCCGCCTGTTTTTATTATTTAATGCTTTATCTTTTGATGTGGTAAATTCCGGTGATCCTTCAGACATACATTTCATCCAGGTAATCCGTTAATACCGGTATACCTTTTGCTTCCCTTTCAGGAAAAGAAGCGTTACCATTACTGCCATCACCTCCGCCACAACGATAGATAACCAGATACCGTCTACTTTCCAGAAAAGCGGAAAAATAAGGACAGCCGCAGCCTGGAACACCAATGTTCTCACAAAAGAAATAGCTGCCGAAACCGGTCCGTTGTTTAATGCTGTAAAAAAAGAAGAGCCAAAAATAGCAAATCCCGAAAAAAGAAATGAAAATGCAAATATGGAAAATGCCCGAACCGTCAAGCTGAGAAGTCCTTCATCATAGCCCACAAATATAAGCGAAAGCGGTCTTGCCAGAACATAAGCAGCAACAAACATAATAATAGCAAATATGCCCAGAAGTACAAAACTTTTTTTCAAGAGTCCTTTCAGTTCCCCACTGTTTTCTGCTCCATAGTGATAACCGATCACTGGCGCTGTCCCCACCGAATAACCGATAAAAATCGCCTGGAATATCATACTTACATACATCAGGACTCCATAAGCAGCCACACCGTCCTCTCCGGCATACTTCAACAACTGCGCATTATAAAGCATGCTGACTATAGACATAGAAATATTACTCATCAGTTCTGAAGAACCATTTTCACATGTCTGTCCAAGCGCTCTGCCATCAAAGCCTGTCCTGCCAAGACGCAGCAAACTGCTGTTAGGACGTGCAAAATAAATAAGCGGAATCACCCCTCCTACACATTGGCTGATTGCCGTAGCCGCCGCTGCGCCTTCCAATCCCCATCTGAATACAGCAACAAACAAGGCATCCAATACCATATTTGTCACGCCTGCCGCAACAGTTACATAAAGTCCCAGTGTCGGCTTTTCCGCCGTAGCAAACAGACATTGAAACTCATATTGGAGAATAAATGCGGG
The DNA here is from genome assembly GCA_947650155.1 of uncultured Lachnospiraceae bacterium. Taxonomy (GTDB): domain Bacteria; phylum Bacillota; class Clostridia; order Lachnospirales; family Lachnospiraceae; genus RGIG3002. The sequence goes on along the minus strand of CANSUS010000057.1, from coordinate 13,040 downwards.
AATTGCTGTCAAAATAATACGCCCGTAGGTAACACTGTCTTCCAAAAGAGTACCTTCAGCGCCAAGCGCGGACGCTATAGGCCGTACGAAAAGGATTCCCAAAACTGCCATTACGATGCCACAGGCAGTCGAAATATACACAATAAGCGAAAAAAGGCGGTTCGCCTTTTCAATTTCTCCTTCTCCCATTGTTTTGGCAATCAACGCCCCTCCGCCAGTGCCGAACATAAATCCCAGCGAACCAAGGATCATCAAAAAGGGCATAATGAAATTAACGGCAGTAAAAGATACCTTTCCAACAAAATTTGACACAAAGAACCCATCTACCACACCATATACAGATGTAAATACCAACATAATAACTGTCGGAAATGTAAATTTCAATAATTTTTTATAATTAAAATGATCTGATAATTGAATGTTCATACTGACCTCCAAAATTTCACGCTGCTATCTGTGTTGGAACCAACAATCCGCAAAGACTTTCACCGATGACGCCAATTCTTTTAAATCCCAGTCCGTCGTATTAATCACAAGGTGATATGCTGTTTTATCTCCCCATTTACTGTCTGTCATGATTTCCCGGATTTTAGAACGGTTTTTATCCACGGTTCTTATTTTTTTTTCTATTTCTTTCCGAGAAAGGTTTTCCTTTTCCAGGGCAGATTCCATGCATCTTTGAACCTTCGTTTCCATATCTGCACAGATAAACAGATTAAACGGATGATATTCACGCAAAAGAATATCTGCATTTCTACCTACAATCACGCAATCTTTTCCTGCTTTTGCAATTGCTTCAATCACTTGCTTTTGTTCTACCAAGAGCTGAGTCTGCATGGTTAATGTGACCGAAGAAAACGTACTTTTGAATGACAATGGCACACTTTTCCAACCATGATCTTCTAGCATTCTGAAAACATATTTTTCGTCTAAATTTTTTTTATCTGCAATTGCAGTAATGATTTCCTTATCGTAATAATCCCATTTCAGTAAATCGGCAAGACGTTTTCCAAGTTCCCTGCCGCCGCTGCCAAATTCACGGCTGACTGTAATAATTTTCATTTTACCTCATTTCTGCACAATCTTTTTGCACTGATTTATTATTTTGTTTTCGATTCAGATTTTTAGACTTTTCTCTGATAGATTCCAGAAATCTCTCTGTTAAATCCAAATACGTCTCCACCTCTTCTCTCTTCCATGCAGCCAAAATCTCATTTTCTGCCTCAATAATCTGTACTACAGTAACTTCCGCCAATTGTTTTCCCTGTTCTGTAAGGCATACCATTTTATTTTTAGCTCCTGCCTGCTCTAAATATACCATTCCCTGCGATTCCAACTTGCGAATCGCAGAGTTTATTGTTTGCTTGCTGATCCCTGAACGCCTGCATATTTCCTGCAGCAAACAGCTGTCTCCATCATTGCAGATCGTATAAAGAATGTCCATTACACTGTCAGATAAACCAAAATGAAACGCCATCTCATGATATACTGCATCCATTTCACCGATCAGATGATTAAAACGTTTCATTTCTCTTGAAACATAATTTTCCATCATGCACCTCCGCCAAGTATGAAATCGTACTATTTAAAATATAGTATGATTTCATACTTATGTCAAGTTTTTTTCATTATTGCGTCATCATAACTCCCCTGTTTACGCCCAAACTACAAAAAGCGTAAATTCATTCTCTGAATTTACGCTTTCACCATCTGACCATAGCACATTCATAAATTAAATTTTTCATTTTATTAATTTGAGGGCTGTACTCCCGTCACATCATAAAATGCACGTACTGCGTTTCTCACACAGTCATCACATTCACATAATACCACACCCGTTTCTCTTCCTTTTAATTCTTTACATATTGTTGCCCCGGAATATTCCTGAAACTGATTCAAAAGGTTCCGCGCTGTCATAACGCTTCCTTTTCCCTCTTTTAATAATCCTGCAGTCATTACAGCCCCAATCAGTGCGCCGCAGGTTGCCTCCATGCCTCCCATGCCTACCGCAAATCCGGACGCCAGCTTATTTAATGTCTCTTCGTCCAGTTCCAGCAAATCCGCCAGGGCCTTTACAACGGCCTGACAGCAATTAAATCCACTATGTTTATATGCAACTGCTTTTTCCGCTCTTTCCATTGCCCTACCCTCCATATCTGAATCTTTCATGCCGCAATGGCAGTAAACAGGGATATCAAAAGAATAGATTCCCTGATACCCCTGTTTTATCCCATTTCCCAGCTATCGGATTTTTAAAAAAACCTGTTATTTGTAGTTCACAATTTTTCCAAAGTCAGCTTTCAAAGATGCGCCGCCAACTAATCCGCCATCAATATCCGGCTGTGCAAATAATTCTGCTGCATTGCCTGCATTTACAGAACCGCCATACTGAATACGTACTGCCTCCGCTGTTGCTGTATCATAAATCTCAGCAATACATTCGCGTATGCCTTTACATACTTCCTCTGCCTGCTCTGTAGTTGCTGTCTTACCGGTTCCGATTGCCCAGATAGGCTCATATGCAATTACCATGCCTTTTACCTGATCCGCTGTAACTTCTGTAAGATCGGACTTAATCTGCAACCTGATCCAGTCCATTGTTACGCCCATTTCTCTCTGTTCCAGTGTCTCGCCACAGCACAAAATAGGTGTAAGGCCTGCTTCAAGGGCTTTCTTAACTTTCTTATTCAGAAGCGCATCATCTTCTTTAAAGTAATCACGTCTCTCAGAATGTCCTATGATCACATATTTCACCCCTGCATCCTTTAACATGGATGCTGAAATCTCGCCCGTATATGCACCTTTCTCTTCAAAATACATATTCTCAGCGCCTACTTCCACATTAGTGCCTTTTACTGCTTCCACAACCGGAACGATATCAATCGCAGGTACACAGTATACTACATCCACGTCATCAGATCTCACCAAATCTTTTAATTCCCCGCATAATTTAACAGCTTCGCTGGGTGTCATATTCATCTTCCAGTTTCCAGCTACAATTTTTCTTCTTGCCATCTTACTAACCATACTCCTTTCATAAAAGAATACATGCATTACATTTTTATCCGTTTATTTATTTGCGTTCTTATTTATCGTCTGCTGCCACAACACCCGGAAGCTCTTTTCCTTCAAGGAATTCAAGAGAAGCGCCGCCGCCTGTGGAAATGTGGCTCATCTTATCTGCAAAGCCAAGCTGATTTACGGCTGCTGCAGAATCACCGCCGCCGATGATCGTTGTTGCATCTGTATCAGCCAAAGCTTTTGCTACTGCAATCGTACCTTCTGCCAGAGTCGGGTTCTCAAATACACCCATCGGTCCATTCCAAACAACTGTTTTTGCAGATTTTACTGCGTCTGCATATAAAGCAGCAGTCTTTGGACCAATATCACAGCCCTCTCTGTCTGCCGGCATGTCTTCCACACCGTAAGTTTCTACTTCTACCGGTGCATCAATTGGATTTGGGAATGCAGAAACCGTTACGGAATCAACCGGAAGCAATAATTTCTTTCCAAGTTTTTCTGCTTTCTCCATCATTTCTTTACAGTAGTCAAGTTTACTGTCATCTACCAGAGAATTTCCAATCTCGAGTCCTTTTGCTTTTAAGAAGGTATATGCCATACCACCGCCAATGATTAAAGTATCGCATTTCTCAAGCAAATTGGAAATTACATTTAATTTATCCGCCACTTTTGCACCGCCGAGAATTGCAACAAAGGGTCTTACCGGATTCTCTACTGCATTGCCGAGGAATTCAATCTCTTTCTGCATTAAGTATCCAACTGCGTTCTCACCGCCCTTTGCAGTAATGCATTTGGTAACGCCTTCTACAGATGCGTGTGCTCTGTGAGAAGAACCAAAAGCATCACATACATAAACATCTGCAAGATCTGCCAGCTCTTTACTGAACTGTTCGCCGTTCTTTGTCTCTTCAGAACCACGGAAACGTGTATTCTGTAATAAAACAACATCTCCTTCTTTCATTTCTTCTACAGCCTTTGTAGCTGCTTCTCCCGTTACGTTGTAATCAGAAACAAAGTTTACTTCTTTTCCAAGCTTTTCAGAAAGTCTTTTTGCAACAGGCGCAAGAGATTCTCCTTCATTCGGTCCGTTCTTTACTTTACCAAGGTGAGAACAAAGGATTACTTTGCCGCCGTCTTTGATCAGTTTATTGATCGTTGGAAGCGCTGCTACAATACGCGTTTCATCTGTAATCTCTCCACCCTTTAAAGGTACGTTAAAATCACATCTTACCAACACTCTTTTTCCTGCTACATTAATATCATCTACTGATTTCTTATTTAATGACATATGTTATTATCCTCCATAATTTCATATTTTTCTCATAAATTTAGATACCTCTGCTGTATGGGCTGTGCAAAAAAAATGATCCGGCCCTACGGCCGGACCACAAAAGTCTTACTGTAATCGTACCAGTGTATGAATACACACCAGTTTCAAACAAATTATGCTAATTCACTGAAGTATTTGATTGTACGAACCATCTGGCTTGTATAGCTGTTCTCATTATCATACCATGAAACAACCTGAACCTGTGTATTTCCATCTTCCATCGGTGCAACCATTGTCTGTGTTGCATCAAAGATAGAACCATAAGTGCTGCCAACGATGTCGCTGGATACGATCTCATCTGTGTTATATGCGAAAGATTCTGTAGAAGCTGCTTTCATTGCATCATTGATCTGCTCTTTTGTAACATTTCCTTTTACTACTGCTACTAAGATTGTGGTAGATCCTGTAGGAGTAGGAACACGCTGTGCAGAACCGATCAATTTGCCGTTTAACTCAGGAATTACGAGACCAATTGCTTTCGCAGCGCCTGTTGAGTTAGGAACGATGTTGCATGCGCCTGCACGAGATCTTCTCAAGTCACCTTTTCTCTGAGGTCCGTCAAGAATCATCTGGTCACCTGTGTAAGCATGTACTGTTGTCATAATACCGCTCATAATCGGTGCGCAGTCATTTAATGCTTTTGCCATAGGCGCAAGGCAGTTTGTTGTACAGGAAGCTGCTGAAATAACAGTATCTTCCGGTTTTAATGTTGTATGGTTTACATTGTAAACGATAGTAGGAAGGTCATTTCCTGCCGGAGCGGAAATAACAACTTTACGAGCGCCGGCTGTAATGTGAGCGGAAGCTTTGTCTTTGGATGTATAGAAACCTGTACATTCAAGAACAACGTCTACCTTTAATTCTCCCCAGGGAAGTTTGGAAGCATCTGCTTCTTTGTAAATTGTAATTTTCTTGCCGTCAACTGTGATAGAATCTTCGCCTGCTTCTACTGTATCAGCCAAAGCGTATTTACCCTGTGAAGAATCATATTTTAACAAATGAGCCAACATTTTAGGGCTTGTTAAATCGTTGATTGCTACCACTTCGTATCCTTCTGCATTGAACATCTGTCTGAATGCAAGACGACCAATACGGCCAAAACCATTAATTGCTACTCTTACTGCCATTTTTCGTATCCTCCTGATATTGAATAATCTTATATTATTTTGTCAGTCTTGTCCGCTTCTATGCATCGGAGCAATAACCCGCTCCATCCATATCCGATACGATACATCAGATTTCCGTATCAGCATCCTTGAAACAGGATTGACAAAATTTTGTCAGCAAAATCATTTTACCTAATTTATGCCAAAAATTCAAGATGTAAAAGAAAAATAATCAATATTTTTCGGAAAGTGTCCTGTATTTTACAAATTTTCTGCAATTTTTTACAAAAAACAGGAATCCCTGTCCGTATTATGCTATAATAAACTGCAAACTTCTTTATCAGATCAGGAAAGTAACCGGCTTTTTCCGATGACCTGATACGAATGCAGATCCATTTATGTCATGCAGAAACGGAGGATTTTTATGGCGATTTTAGCGGATTATCATTTGCACACTTCTCACTCTACCGACTCTCAGGAGCCTATGGAGAATATGATTTTAAGGGCAATAAATCTTGGCCTGAATCAAATATGCTTCACGGAACATATGGATATGGATTATCCCCGTGAAGAGGGAGATCCGGAAGGACAATTTCTTTTAAATACAGATTCCTACCTGTTTGACCTGATCCGGTTAAAAGAAAAATATGCCGATCAGATTACCGTACTCTTTGGAGTAGAACTTGGTCTTCAGCCCCATCTGTCCAAAGAAAATGCACGCTATATCAAGGAATATGATTTTGATTTTGTCATTGCCTCTTCCCATGTCTGCAATAAGAAGGACCCCTATCTTCCTTCTTTTTATGCAGGAAGAGAGGAAGAGGAGGCATACAGGGAATACTTTTCCAGTATTCTGGATAATTTGAAATGTTTTTCCAACTTTGATGTATACGGGCATCTGGATTATGTAGTACGCTACGGACCTGACAAGGATAAAAACTATACTTATGAAAAATATAAAGATCTGCTTGATCGGATTTTGGAAACGCTTCTTGAGAAAGAAAAAGGGCTTGAAATCAACACCGGCGGATTAAACCGCGGACTTTCCGATTTCCATCCCTGTACAGGAATCCTAAAGCGTTACCGTCAATTGGGCGGAGAAGTCCTCACTGTCGGCAGCGACGCCCATGATACGGCACGCATTGCCGATGAATTTAAGCGCGTCAGCGAGGTACTCACGGAGTGCGGCTTCAAATACTACACTGTCTTTGAAAAAAGAATGCCGGAATTTCGCAGGCTCTAAAGCTTATGCCGCTTACACAATGGTACCGCCTCCCAGGACATACTCTCCGTCATAAAAAACCACTGCCTGTCCTTTTGTAACAGCACGCACAGGCTCGTCAAAAACGCAATGCACACAGTCTTCTCCTGCTTTTTCTATGGTGCACATTGCTCCTTTATGGGCATATCGGATTTTAGCAAGCACCCTTTTCGGGTGCTTTAGTCCGTCAATTGACATGTAATTCACCCTTTCGCAAAAAAGTTCTGTAGAAAATACCTCATCCTCTTCTCCTATCACCACCTCGTTTGTACCGGGGCAGATCTTCGTGACAAATACCGGATGCCCCATCGCAAGATTCAATCCTTTTCTCTGTCCGATCGTATAGTGGGTAATTCCCTTATGAATGCCTAAAACCTCGCCAGACTTTGATACGAAATTTCCCGGTCCGGGCACTCTGTCCCCCGCTTCCCTTTCAATAAAAGCAGCATAATCATGATCCGGTATAAAGCATATTTCCTGACTGTCCGGTTTTCCGGCGACAGGCAGGCCCGCCTCCAGCGCCTTTGCCCTTACCGTCTCTTTCTCATACTCCCCTACCGGCATCAGGGTATGGGAAAGCTGGTACTGGGTCAGATTATACAGCGCATAAGTCTGATCTTTCGCAGCTGTCACGGAACTACGCAGCGCATATCTTCCGTTTGGGAGTTTTTCTATTCTGGCATAATGTCCGGTTGCGATAAAATCCGCACCGATCTCCATACTCCGTTTCAGAAGCGATTCCCATTTTACATAACGGTTACAGGCAATACAGGGATTCGGCGTCCTTCCTTTCAAGTACTCATCCACAAAATAATTCATAACATTTTCTCTGAATTCTCTTTTAAAATTCATGACATAATGAGGAATTTCAAGTTTTTCCGCAACCTTCCGCGCATCTTCCACGGCAGAAAGTCCACAGCACCCTCCGTTTTCTGAAATATCGCAAAGCTCCTCGTCCTGCCAGATCTGCATGGTTACCCCGATCACATCATAGCCCTGCTCCTTTAGCAGAAGCGCCGCCACAGAAGAATCCACTCCTCCCGACATTCCTACCACTACTTTTTCTTTTCCCATATTCAGTACGCTTCCTCCTGATTTTCTTCTCCTTCGTGAACATCAGATTTCGGCTTTTGCAGACCTTCTATTTCTATTTGATTTTTCTGGGCGTAATCCCAAAGCGCCGCGTGGATCGCTTCTTCTGCAAGGAGCGAACAGTGCACTTTCACAGGCGGCAGTCCGTCTAAAGCTTCCATCACTGCTTGATTCGTTACCTCCAGAGCCTGGCTGACTGTCTTTCCTTTTACCAGTTCAGTTGCCATACTGCTGGATGCAATCGCCGCGCCGCACCCAAAAGTCTTAAATTTACAGTCCTGTATCACACCGCCTTCATCAATATCCAGATACATTCTCATAATATCGCCGCATTTGGCATTGCCAACCGTTCCCACGCCGCTGGCATCTTCTATTTCACCCATATTTCTCGGATTCGAGAAATGATCCATTACCTTTTCACTATACATATCTGCTCCTGTCCGCGTACACTGACGCATATTATGATAACCCTTCGTTTTTCTTACAAAAATCCTCATAAAGAGGCGACATGGAACGCAGCTTTTCTATAATCTCCTTCATGCACTCCACCGTCTGATCCATTTCCTCTATTGTATTTTCTTCCGATACAGTTAATCGCAGAGAACCATGCGCTATTTCATGCGAAAGTCCGATTGCAAGCAGTACATGGGACGGATCTAAAGAACCGGAAGTACATGCCGAACCGCTGGATGCGCAGATTCCTTTCATGTCCAGCATAATTAAAAGGGATTCCCCCTCTATAAACTGAAAACTGAAATTCACATTATTCGGCAGCCGCCTGTTTCTGTCTCCATTTAACCGACAGTAAGGAATTTCCTTTTGTATCCTCTCTATCAGATAATCCCTGAGCCTCATTTCTTTCTCCGTCTTTTCTTCCATGATAGAAAACGCCCGTTTTGCTGCCGCCGCCAGACCCACAATACCCGGAATATTTTCCGTTCCCGCACGTCTTCCTCTCTCCTGCTGACCTCCGTGTATCAAAGAGCGGCTCTTAATTCCCTTTCTGATATATAAAAAGCCTGTCCCTTTCGGTCCGTTCAATTTATGTCCGCTGGCAGAAAGCATATCGATATGATACTCTTCCACATTGATCGGAAGCTGCCCGTATGCCTGCACTGCATCTGTATGAAAAAGAATCCCCTTTTCCTTTGCAATCTCTCCTATTTCTTTTATAGGCTGTATCGTCCCGATTTCATTGTTGGCAAACATAATTGTAATCAATATCGTATCGGTACGAATCGCTGCTTTTAATTCCTCCATTTTCAGAATTCCATTCTCGTCCACTCCAATGTAAGAAACTTCAAAGCCTCTCTGCTCTAAATATTTACAGGTATGCAGCACTGCATGATGCTCAATTGCAGACGTAATAATATGTTTTCCTTTAAAAGCATAAGCCTCTGCCGTTGCCTTTACTGCCCAATTGTCCGCTTCCGAACCGCCTGCAGTAAAATAAATTTCATTAGGTTCTGCGCCCAGACTTTCCGCTATTGTCTCTCTTGCTTTCCCAAGCGCTTTTTTTGCCTGCGTACCCAGAGAATAGATGCTGCTTGCATTCCCATAACATTCCGTAAAGCAGGGCAGCATTGCCTCCACTACTTCCGGAGCCATTTTTGTTGTTGCCGCATTATCCAAATAAATCACTTTTTCCATGTGTGTTTTCGTCTCCTCTTTAATTCCTAGTATATTAGTAAGGATTGTATAGTTTCAATATATCATCCTTGTTCTGTTCTGTCAACAATCCGCTCCGCATATAATTATCAATAATTCCATCAACTGTCTGCTGTTTTTAAGCAGCCAAGGTGAACCTATGCGCATACGAAATTCTCTTATAAAAGGTACTCTTGTTCTGACTCTTACCGGACTTGTAAGTCGTATGATCGGCTTTTTCTATCGTATTTTTTTAAGTCATGTATTTGGAGAAGAAGGGATGGGTATTTATCAGCTCATCTCTCCTGTTATGGTATTGTCTTATTCCATAAGCTGCTCCGGTATTCAGACTGCAATCTCTAAATTTGTGGCAAGTGAACCTACCACAAAAGATTACAAAACCTCCCTCCGCGTTTTATATACCGGCATCGTATTATCCTGCGCCCTTGCTTTTCCATGTTCTATTTTCATTTACCAATATTCGGATTTTTTAGCCGAAACTATGCTGTTAGAAATCCGCTGTGCGCCGCTTTTACGCATTTTTGCGCTTTCTCTTCCATTTGGGGCGCTGCATTCGTGCATTAACGGCTATTATTATGGTATCCAGAAAACCTCCGTTCCTGCGATAACACAGCTTGCCGAACAGCTTGCGCGGGTTTTATCCGTATATGGCATTTATCATATTTTCCGCATGAGGAATCAGGTTCCTGCCATTGCGCTTGCCCTTGTCGGACTTCTTGTCGGTGAAGCCGTTTCCTTTTTGATTTCCGCAGTCATGGTATTTATGCGGTTTTCTGCAAAATATCTGGGGACCAGTCTGACAAAGACAGCTTCCGTTTACCTTCTGTCTCCCTCCAGAAAAGTATTTTCCACTGCCAAAGAGATCCTTTCGTTATCGATTCCTTTGAGCGCCAACCGGATCGTTGTAAATATCCTGCAAAGCATAGAGGCAATCTATATTCCTTCCATGCTTCAGGTATATGGCCTCAGCAATTCCGGAGCGCTTAGCATATACGGTATTTTAAGCGGAATGGCCCTTCCCCTCATCCTTTTTCCGAGCGCACTGACAAACTCCATTGCCGTCCTGCTGCTCCCGATTATTTCTGAAGCGGAAATGAGCGGAAACTATGTTAAAATCAAAAAGGCTGTGGATAAATCCATCCTCTACTGCTCTTTGTTCGGCGCTCTGTGTACCGTTTCCTTTTTATTCTTCGGCCGTCCTCTTGGCAGCCTGCTCTTTAACAGTACGGCAGCCGGCTCCTTTATACTGACATTAAGCTTTATCTGTCCGTTTTTATATATTTCCTCTACCATGTCAAGTATCCTTCATGGTCTTGGAAAAGCCGGAGTTACTTTTTTGTGTAATGTATTAGGACTTATTGTCCGCTTATTTTTTGTTTTTTTCTTCATTCCGCGATTCGGAATTAAAGGCTATATGTGGGGACTGTTAGTCAGCCAGCTTACCATGACCTTTTTAGAAATCACCGCGGTAAAATATTATACCCGCAGACATTAATCGGAATCCTTGCGCATTCTATTCATCTATATTATAATGAGATTGCTTTTGGCAAAGTTTCTTTTGCCAAAAAAATCATAGTACAAAGGAGTTTCCGAATATGTCATTTGAATTTGTAAAAAAACTGCCCACTCCGGACGAAATCCGCGAGCAATATCCGGTTCCCGAAAAACTGGCGGCATTAAAAGAAGAACGCGATAAAGAAATACGAAAAGTGATTACCGGCGAAAGTAATAAATTCCTTGTTATCATCGGTCCCTGCTCGGCTGACAATGAAGATTCCGTATGCGAATATGTGTCGCGTCTCGGTAAAGTAAACGAAAAAGTAAAAGACAAACTGATCCTGATTCCGAGAATTTATACCAATAAGCCCCGTACCACCGGAGACGGCTATAAAGGCATCATCCATCAGCCTAATCCTGAAAAGGGCGAGGATTTTCTCGGCGGACTGATCGCTATGCGAAAAATGCATATCCGCGCCATCGAAGAGTCAGGGCTTACTGCCGCGGACGAAATGCTCTATCCCGAAAACTATCGTTATGTATATGATATTTTATCTTATGTTGCCATAGGTGCCCGTTCCGTGGAAGATCAGCAGCACCGCCTGACTGTCAGCGGCTTCGACGTACCGGCAGGCATGAAAAACCCTACCAGCGGCGACTTCTCCATCATGCTGAATTCCGTCTATGCCGCGCAGCATCCTCACTCTTTTATTTACCGGGGCTGGGAAGTCAACACGACGGGTAACGAACTGGCGCATACCGTACTGCGAGGTTCCGTAAACAAATATGGGCGGAGCCTACCCAATTATCACTACGAAGATTTAAATACGCTTCTGACCCTTTACAACGAAAGAGATTTGAAAAATCCTGCCTGCATCATCGATGCCAACCACAACAACTCCAATAAACAGTTTGAGCAGCAGATCCGCATCGTAAAAGAGGTGATGCATTCCCGTAAGCTGAATGCAGACATCCATAATCTTGTAAAAGGCGTTATGATCGAAAGCTATCTGGAGGAAGGCTGTCAAAAAGTCGGCGGAGGCATATACGGAAAATCTATTACCGATCCCTGTCTTGGCTGGGAGGACAGTGAACGCCTTATTTACGATATCGCAGACTATGAATAGAAAATATGCTGATTTTCTATTTGGGTCAACTCAAAAAGTACGCTTCAGATTTTCACTTCTGAAACGTACTTTTTCTAATGCTCTCTTTCACATTCTTATTTAACTTCTTGGATGTGCCTTGGCATAAACTTCCCGTATCCGATTATGACTCATATTGGCATAAATTTGTGTCGTGGAAATATCTGAATGACCGAGCATTTCCTGTACACTCCTTAAATCTGCACCATTTTCTACCAAATGAGCTGCAAAAGAATGCCGCAGCGTATGTGGAGTAATATCCTCTGTAATGCCCGCTTTTTTTGCATACAATTTAATTAATTTCCAAAACCCCTGCCTGCTCATAGCCTGTCCGGAACAGTTTACAAATAACGCATCCGAATCTTTATTCTCCACCATTGCATCTCTTGCTCCGTCAAAATAGCATAACAGAGCATGTTTGGCTTCTTTTCCAAAAGGGATAACTCTTTCTTTATTTTCGTCTCTGCATACAATAAATCCCATCTGCAGATTCACATCCGTAACTTTTAAATTAATAATCTCAGTCACTCTGATTCCCGTAGCATACAAAAGCTCCAGCATTGCTTTATCACGTACTTCTTTTGGGCTGTTTCCCTTAGGCTGCTCTAAAAGACGCACCACATCTTCCATCGCCATAATCTCAGGAGTCTTCTTTTCAATCCTGGGCGATTTTAAGGATACGGAAATATCTTCCTGTACCATGCCTTCTTTCATTAAAAAGCTGAAAAAAGCCTTAATAGACGCAATATTTCTTGAAATGGTAGCTGCGGCAAACTGATTTTCCTTCAAATAGAGAATATATGCATTCAGATCGTCCTTTGTTATTTCATTCACTGCATGAACCTGCTTTTCTTCTAAGTATTTTCTGACTTTATTCAAGTCTCTTTTGTATGACATTTCTGTATTGTTGGATGTTTTCT
>CANSUS010000056.1 GCA_947650155.1 uncultured Lachnospiraceae bacterium | reverse complement strand
ACATATGAAAAAGAATTTAATATCTATTATTATCCTTGCACTTTTGATCGTAAATATTGTATTAACTTCTATTATGATGTTCAGTGTAATGGGGAGTTCTAAAAAAACAACAGCTTTGGTCAATGATATTGCAAGTGTGCTTAATTTGGAACTGAATCCGGGAAATTCAGAAGAAGCAGCTAATAAGGTTGAAGTTTCCATAAAGGATACAGCGGTATACGATCTTCCGGAACAGCTTACGATACCGTGCAAGATGGGTGAAGACGGAGAACAGCATTATTATCTTACAAATGTATCTTTATCCTTGAATACAAAGGATAAGGCATACAAGAAATACGGTGAAACTATGGCGGATATGAATGGTTTGATCGAAAGCGAAATCTTTCAGGTGTTCAGTGAACATACATTGGACGAGATATTAGCGGATACAGAAGCAATAAAAGCTGAAATATTGGGCAGATTACAGACAATGTTTGAGTCTGAATTTATATACAGAGTGTCGTTCAGCGGAACTAACTATTCGTAACGTAACCTCTTATAAAAAACAGAAATTAGGGAGGTGGAATTCGTGGGCGAGGTATTATCTCAAAGTGAGATAGATAATTTGCTGGCAGCACTCAGTACCGGTGAACTAGATGTGGACCAAATGCAGGAGACCAAAGAAAAGCAGGTCAAGAATTATGATTTTAAGCGTCCGGCTAAGTTTTCCAAAGAACATTTGCGTACTCTTGAAATTATATATGAGCATTATGGAAGACTGTTATCCACGAACTTACCGGTATATTTAAGAAAGAATATTCAGGTGAGTGTAGCCAGCTCGGAGGCGGTAACATTTTCAGAATTTACCAATGCATTATCAAATCCGGTTATATTGGGAGTTGTAAACTTTCAGCCGCTTGGCGGCACAGTGATACTGGAATTAGCAACAAATTTAGGATTTGCAATATTAGATCGTATGCTTGGCGGATCGGGAGTTCCACTGGAAAAGAGCAGGGATTTTTCTGAAATTGAGTTAATAATTATAGAACGTATCATGGTTGTATGCATGCAGCTTATGCGGGAACCGTGGAAGAATGTGGCGGACATTAGTCCAGTCATGGAGCGAATAGAGACAAATCCTCAGTTCGCTCAGGTAATAGCACCAGGCGATATGATAGCGATTGTAACACTAAACGTAAAGATTGGCGATGTCGAAGGTTTCATGAATATATGTCTTCCTTATTTCACATTGGAAGATGTTATGGATAAACTGAATACGAAGTACTGGTTCTCCACAATGCAGGAGAATGATGAGGAAAACTACGAAGAATATCTTGAGGCTTTGATCAAGAGAGTGGAAGTTCCGGTAAAAGCAGTACTGGGAAGAAGCAGTGTATCTGTAAATGACTTTGTTAATCTCCAAGTTGGTGATATAATAAGATTAGATTCCAGAATAGATGAAGAATTATCGATCTATGTTGGAAATATAAGAAAATTTACCGCACTTCCTGGATCAAGTAAGGATAAATATGCTGCCAGAGTTACGTCGGTAATAAGAGAGGGGGAATAGGAACATGGATGGAATGTTATCCCAAGATGAGATTAACGCACTTCTGAATGGTGTAGATTCAGATGGTGCTGCAGATAATGTACAAAGTGACGATACGGTAACAGTTGGGACGAATCAAAAATCTGACGGTAATGGGGGAGAAATTGACGAAACATTGCTTACAGATGATGAAAAAGATGCTATCGGGGAAATAGCAAATATCAGTATGGGGTCTTCAGCCACTACGTTATATTCCTTAGTCAGCCGGAAAGTGAATATTACTACTCCGACGGTGGCGCTTGCGAATTGGCAGACTGTTATTGATGATTATGAAAAACCTTGTGTTTTTATCCAAATCAAATATACATTGGGGTTGGATGGTTCCAATATTTTGGTATTAAAAGAGCATGATGTGAAGGTCATTACTGATTTAATGATGGGTGGTGACGGAACAAATACAGAAGGGGAACTTGGTGAATTACATTTAAGTGCGATTTCCGAAGCTATGAACCAGATGATGGGGGCGGCGGCAACTTCGCTTTCTACGATGCTTGGGACTATGATTGATATCAGCCCGCCAGAGGCAACTTTAATTGATGTTACAGAGTTTGCATCAGGTGAAGAAATATCACCGTTTCTTGGTGGTACTTTCGCTAAAGTGGTCTTCCGGATGCAGATTGATGATTTGGTTGACAGTAAAATCATGCAATTATATCCTATTGACTTTGCGAAGTCATTGTATGATACTTTTATTAGTGGTGGTATGAACGAAACACCATCTGCTTCTGCATCGGCGCCAGCACCAACACCAGCGGCGCCAGTGCCAGCACCAATGCCGACACAACAGGCAGCACCAATGCCACAGATGGATGCGGCGATGGGGATGAATCCAAATGCACAGATGGGTATGGGAATGCCAATGATGAATACGGGACAAATGGGGATGCCAATGATGGGAGCGATGCCGCAAATGCAGAATGTGAATGTTCAGCCGGTGCAGTTCCAGAATTTTTCAAATGACTTTAATCCTTTCCAAAGTCAGGAGAATATGAATTTGATCATGGATGTTCCACTCGAAGTTACAGTTGAGCTTGGCAGAACGAGAAAGAACATTTCTGATATATTAGACTTTGCACCAGGTACTATTATAGAACTAGACAAAATTGCCGGAGAGCCGATTGATGTACTCGTGAATGGTAAATTTGTAGCAAAAGGCGAGGTTGTAGTAATTGAAGAGAGCTTTGCCATAAGAGTAACAGAAATTATAAAATAAAAGTAAATAGGAGTGATATGACATGGCAAAAAATATTTTGATTTGTGATGATGCAGCGTTTATGAGAATGATGATCAAAGACATTTTAACTAAAAACGGTTATAATGTTGCTGGAGAAGCAGAAAATGGTGCAAGAGCAGTTGAAAAGTACAATGAACTTAAGCCGGATTTAGTACTTATGGATATTACCATGCCGGAGATGGATGGAATTCAGGCACTTAAGAAAATCAGGGAAAACGATCCGTCTGCTCTGATTATTATGTGTTCTGCAATGGGACAGCAGGCAATGGTTATTGAATCTATCCAGGCAGGTGCAAAGGACTTTATCGTAAAACCATTCCAGGCTGATCGTGTTTTAGAGGCAGTTCAGAAGGTAGTTGGATAAAAATGACACTTACTATGTCGAATAACATAGATATGATTGCGCAGTTTTTGACGATAGTCATTATATTCATTTTTGTACTTGCGGTTACTTATGTAACGACAAGATGGATTGCAAACTACCAAAAGGAAAGGTCTGTAAATAATAACTTTGAAATTATTGAGATTTCAAAACTTACGGCCAACAAATATATTGAAATTGTCAGATGTGGTGAAAAATATCTGGCAATTGCAGTATGCAAAGATACAGTTACATTACTATGTGAATTATCTAGGGAACAGCTCAATCTGGATGGAAATAAAACCACATTGCAGGGCAGAGGTTTCAGGGATATTTTAGATAAAGCAAGAAATGTAAATATTCTGGAAAAAGAGAATGACCTGAAAAATAATAAATAGGCGGTTGAAAACGTATGAAAAAACTTTTTTCCGGAAAGCAAATTGTGAAGATAGTATGCCTGCTGCTTGCAGTAGGCATATTGTGTCTTAGCGATGCGGGAGTGGTTCACGCATCCAACTATGACTCCAATTTAACCGGCGATACAGAGACCAGAACGTATATCAATGAAGCGGGTTCTTCGGAAAACGCTGATGATTTGAAGGAATTGAATATTGCTAATTCAGTGACAGTCACTTATAATGATGGTAATGGTCAGCTAAATGGTACATTGCGTATATTGTTAACCCTTACATTGATTGCGCTTGCACCTTCGCTAATCATTATGCTGACGGCTTTTACCAGAGTTATTATTGTACTTCATTTTACAAGGGCCGCACTGAATACGCAGACTGCACCGCCTAATCAGATTTTGATTGGGTTAGCTTTGTTTCTGACTTTTTTCATCATGAGTCCGACAATTACGGAGATTAATACGACTGCGATTGTTCCCTTTGAAGCCGGTGAAATTACACAGGAAGAAGCATTTGAAAGAGCAATTCTTCCAATTAGAGAGTTTATGTATCCACAGACCCAGACAGAGGATACGAGAATGTTTATGGAAATTGCGGGCGCTGAGTGGGATGGTGAGTTAGAATCGGTTCCGACTCAGGTATTGATACCGGCTTTTATTGTGAGTGAACTCAGACAGGCATTTACAATTGGATTCTTAATTTATATTCCGTTTATTGTCATTGATATGGTAGTAGCATCTACGCTTATGAGTATGGGTATGATGATGCTGCCGCCTACTACGATTTCTCTGCCCTTTAAAATTTTACTTTTCTTATTGGCAGACGGATGGAATCTGGTGATTGGTGAACTGGTACGGTCTTTCTATTGAGTAAGATGACAGGTTTATTTGTAGTCGTGCATGGGTACGCAGATGGGAGAGTATATGACAATTGATGACGTAACTGCGATTGCGGGAAGAGCATTGTTCTTGATTATCAAAGTATCGGCGCCGGTACTTCTTGTATCATTGGTGATTGGTCTGATTATCAGTATTTTTCAAACCGTTACATCTATTCAGGAGCAGACGCTTACTTTTGTGCCTAAAATTATCAGTGTCTTTGTGGCGTTAATGATCCTTGGACATTGGATGTTAAACAGTATGACAGAGTTTATGACAGAGCTGTGGTCGAATTTCAGTCTCTATATCAGCTAGAAGTTTGAAAGATCAAAGAGTGGATTTGGACTATGATAGATTTTTCCTTTTCGATTGCAGAATTAGAATATTTTTTGCTGGTTTTTACGAGGGTGACCTGTTTTATATACATTGCCCCCTTTTATGGAATGAGTAATACGCCCAGACGGATCAAGATAGGATTGGGTTTTTTTGTTTCAGTATTACTGTATTTTATGTTGACACCACATGCTGAAATTGTTTATCATTCTGTAGAGGGATATGCAGTGGTTGTATTAAAAGAAGCAGTGACAGGGCTTCTGATTGGATTTGGAGCTAATATATGTATTTCAATTATATCGCTGGCAGGGCAGATAACGGATATGGATATCGGACTTGCAATGGCAACTCTGCTGGATCCTACAACACGTGAACAAATCAGTGTCAGTGGTGGTTTTTATCAGTATGTTATCATGCTTATGCTGATTGTAAGCGGTATGCATCGGTTTATCCTAAGGGCGCTTGTGGATACGTATACTTTGATTCCGGTAAATGGAGCAGTATTCCGGGAAACGGCGCTGCTTGAATCGATGATTAAATTTATGAATGACTATATCATAATTGGTTTTCGTATTTGTCTTCCAATTTTTGTAGTGATATTACTTTTAAATGTTATTTTGGGAATACTTGCAAAGGTGTCCCCGCAGCTGAATATGTTTTCCATAGGTATGCAGATTAAAATTTTAGTAGGACTTGCCGTTATGTTTTTTACGGTGAGCATGCTGCCCGGGGCGGCGGATTTTATTTTTACGGAAATGAAGCGGATGATGGTTGCTTTTGTGGAGGGCATGATGTGATTATAAGATATAACCTGCAGTTCTTCGCAGAGGGGCAGGGCGGTGAAAAGACAGAGCCTGCTACAGAAAAAAAATTAAGTGATGCAAGAGAAGAAGGGCAGGTTGCAAAAAGTAGAGAGATTGCCAATTGTCTGGGACTGTTATCCCTGTTTCTTGTTCTTAAATTTTGGATAGGCACAATGGGGACTGAGTTTCTACAATTGTTTTCAGGCGTTTATTTAAAAATTCCTGAAACAATAAAAATGTATGGCGGACAGGTGCCTGAAAGAGAACTGCTGGATGCTTTACAATATGGGATTATACGAATGGCAGTGATGGTAGCTCCCATTTTTTTAATCGGGTTTCTTGTTGCTTTTCTAAGCGATTATATACAGGTGAAATGGAAAATTACAGCGAAACCGTTAAAACCCAAGTTTAATAAATTGAGTCCGGCCAGTGGAGTGAAAAGGATTTTTTCCATAAATTCCATTGTTGAATTAATAAAATCTGTTGCTAAAATAGGGTTAGTACTTTATGTCGCTTATTCTTATTTGAATGGCAAAAAAAATGATATTTATTATTTATATTCCATGCCTCTTATGCAGGCGGTTCAACTTACAGGTGAACTGGTTATTGATCTGGGGCTAAGGATTGCAATTGTTTATTTGATTATTGCACTTTTAGATTTTTCCTATCAGAAATATAAGTTTGCCAAAGATATGCGAATGTCAAAGCAGGAGATTAAGGAAGAGTATAAGCAGCAGGAAGGCGATCCTCAGATTAAGGGAAAGATCCGTCAGAGGATGAGGGAAGCTTCTCAAAGAAGGATGATGCAGGATCTGCCAAAAGCGGATGTGGTTATTACAAACCCGACGCATTATGCGGTGGCGATTAAATATGATCCGGAGCAATATGAAGCGCCGATTGTATTAGCAAAAGGGGAGGATTACCTTGCGCAGAAGATCAAAGAGGCAGCAAAGGAAAATCATATTGAAATTGTAGAAAATAAACCGCTTGCGAGAATGCTTTATGCTAATGTAGAAGTAGGGCAGCTTGTTCCGCCTGAGTTATATCAGGCAGTTGCGGAAGTGCTTGCTTTCGTATATCATTTACAGGGCAGGACACAATGAGTTTATGTCTAAAAAACGGATATAATAAAAAATTTTAGGATACATTAAGGAGGGAGAGCGTATGAAAAAAGCAGATGTCGGTGTGGCACTATATGTACTAGCTGCTTTTGTTATGTTTATTGTTCCAATTCCTTCATGGCTGTTAGATATCTTTCTTGCAATAAATATTTCGATTGCATTTACGATCATGTTTGGATGTATGTTTTCAAAGGAGGTTCTGGATCTGTCGTATTTCCCAACGATTCTTTTGTTTACGACAATCTTCCGTATTGCGTTGAATATATCGTCTACAAGGCTGATACTTACAACAGGTGAACCGGGAAATGTAGTAGAGACATTCGGACAATATGTGGGCGGGGGAGATCTGACTATTGGCGTAATCGTTTTCATTATTTTAATTATTATCCAGTTTATGGTAATTAATAAAGGTTCTGAACGTGTTGCAGAAGTAACGGCAAGATTTACTTTGGACGCTATGCCCGGTAAGCAGATGGCAATTGATGCAGATTTAAATACAGGCGCCATTACAGATGCGGAAGCTAAAATGCGGCGAGATAAAATTCAGCAGGAAGCTACATTTTTTGGCTCTATGGATGGTGCTGTTAAGTATGTTAAAGGAGATGCAATAGCCGGAATTATTATTACAGCTGTAAATATTATCGGCGGTATTGCAATGGGAATGATAAGAGGCGGTTTGGAAATAGGGGATGCGCTGGATAAGTATGCGATCCTTACCATTGGTGACGGACTTGTAAGTCAGATACCATCGCTTCTTATTTCACTGTCTACAGGTATCCTCGTAACCAAAGGCTCCAAAGATGCAGATTTTGGTACAGTGCTGGTAGGGCAGTTGTTTGGTATACCAAAAGTATTATATCTTGTTGGCGCTACTATTATGGCGCTTGGCATTGTGACACCGTTGAATCCTGTCTTATTTGTTGCTTTGGGCGTCGTTTTTATCCTGACAGGAAGAATGGTTGCAGGAACAATTGAAACATCGAATATTGAGGCCGAAGTGGATATGGATGAAGCGGCGGCAGAGGAAATACGTCAGCCGGAGAACGTTACCAGCCTCTTGCAGGTTGACCCAATTGAACTGGAATTTGGCTACGGAATTATTCCTTTGGCGGATGCCAATCAGGGGGGCGATCTGTTAGACCGTGTTGTTATGATAAGAAGGCAGATTGCGCTTGAACTTGGTACGGTTGTGCCAATTATACGTCTGCGTGATAATATACAGTTAAATCCGAATCAGTATATTATAAAAATAAAAGGGATACAGGTCAGTGAGGGAGAAATTCTCTTTGATCATTATATGGCAATGAATCCCGGTTTTGTTGAGGATGAAATTACAGGTATTCCGACGTTTGAGCCGTCTTTCCATCTCCCTGCAATATGGATTACAGAAGGACAGAGAGAGCGTGCAGAAAGTCTTGGTTATACAGTAGTAGATCCGCCGTCAATCATTGCGACGCATTTAACAGAAGTGATCAGGCAGTACATATCGGAATTGCTTACAAGGCAGGATGTACAGCAGCTTGTTAATAATCTGAAAGAAAGCAATCCTTCCCTTGTTGATGAACTGGTGCCCAAGCTTTTGGGTCTTGGCGAGATTCAGAAGGTACTGCAGAATTTGCTGAAAGAGGGCATTTCCATAAGAGACTTACTAACAATCTTTGAAACACTTGCTGATTATGCGCCTACAACAAGAGATACCGATATTTTGACAGAATATGTACGACAGAGTTTGAAACGGGCAATTTCCAGCAAATATTTCGGTGGAACAGAGACGACCAGTGTAGTGACTTTAGATCCAAGAATAGAACAGGAAATTATGGGGAGCATCAAGCAGACGGAGCAGGGAGCTTACCTGAATCTGGATCCGGATCGGACAAAGGCTATTATGTCTTCTGTGGGGAACGAGGTACAGAAATTGGAAAATCTTGGTAAAAATCCGATCATCATAACGTCTCCAATTGTGAGGATGTATTTCAGAAGACTGACAGAAGATTATTTTAAAGATTTGATCGTTGTTTCCTATAATGAAGTAGAAACGAATGTGGAACTGCAATCTGTAGGGATGGTGACAGCTTAATGATTATAAAAAAATTTCTTGGAAAATCGGAAGAAGAAGCATTAAAAGCAGCCAAAAAAGAACTTGGTGAAGATGTTGTTTTAATGAATGTGAAACACGTAAAAAAGGGTGGAATATTCGGAATATTTCAAAAGCAGATGACAGAGGTTACAGTAGCACTAGAGGAAGAAAGTGAAAGAAAAGCCAATGCGGCTGCAAGCGAGGCAGCAATGAAAGAAGCTGTTTCAGAAATTGCTCAGGTAGCGGCAAAGGTCACAACATCCGATAAATATGAAGTACAGCCCAAACAGGAACCAAGCGGACAAAGAAACAGGCTCAGTGAAACGCTGGCTTATATTGAACGAAAAGAGAATAATGCAATTCAGGAAAAACTGGACAGTCTTCAAACATTATTAGAACAGAAACTTCAGCCACAGGAGGAAAAAACACCATCAGAGGAAGAAACAGAAATGATGATGTTTTTGAAACTGCTCTATAATACCATGATAGACAATGAAGTTGATGAGATTTATGCGAATCAGATCATGGAAGAAATTGACAAGATTAATAAACCAAATACGCCGGTTGATTTTATTCTTTCAACGATATATCAAAAGATGATTTTGAAATTCGGCAAACCGGTAGAAATTGCGCCAGCAGAGTCAAATCCTAAATTTATTTTCTTTATTGGTCCGACCGGAGTAGGCAAGACGACGACAATTGCCAAAATTGCGTCCAGATTTTGTCTGGGAGAGAAAAAAAGGATTGCACTGGTTACCTGTGATACTTATCGTATTGCGGCAGCGGAGCAGCTAAGAACCTATGCGAATATTCTTGATATTCCGTTTAAAATTATTTATGCGGTAGAGGAAATGAAAGAAGTGGCTGCACAGTTTCGGGAATATGACTATATTTTCGTAGATACGGCGGGACATTCTTACCAAAACAAAGAGCAGGTGGAAGTTGTAAAAAATTTTATACATTCTGTTGATGGTATTGCGGAAGCGGAAACTTATCTCGTGGTCAGTGCAACTACAAAATACAAGGATTTAAAGCGTATTGCTGATTCTTATAAATCAGCAGCTGAATATAAACTTATTTTCACGAAATTAGATGAAACAACAACGTTAGGAAGTCTGCTAAATTTACGTCTGTACACAAATGCTCCAATGTCGTATGTAACTTGTGGGCAGAATGTACCTGATGATATAGAAATGTTCAATCCTCAAAAGACTGTGAAACATCTTCTGGGAGGAAAGCGTTGACGGGAGGAATACTATGGATCAGGCTGAACAGCTGAGGAATATTATCAAGGCAAAGAAACAGTCTTCGAAAAAACCTGTCGCACGGGTGATTACAGTAACGAGCGGTAAGGGAGGGGTTGGAAAATCCAATACTGCAATCAATCTCGCAGTGCAGATAAAAAAGCAAGGGGAAAAAGTAGTTATTTTAGATGCTGATTTTGGTCTTGCAAATATTGAAATCATGTTTGGATCAGTACCGAAATATAATTTAGGTGATCTTATTAATCAGGGAAAAACGATTGCTGAGATTATTACGAAAGGTCCAAACGATGTGGGATTTATTTCAGGGGGATCAGGAATATCCGGATTGGCAAATTTGGATAAAGACAATTTAGATTATATTATAAGAAATCTGGCGGCGCTTGACCGGGTGGCGGATGTAATTATTATAGATACAGGCGCGGGAATTGCGGATACGGTGTTGGAATTTCTGGTGGCGAGCGGAGAGATTATTTTGGTGACAACGCCGGAACCTACATCCATTACGGATTCTTATTCATTGCTCAAAGCATTATATACGCATCCTGATTTCAGAGCGGAGGGAACAAAGATCATGATGTTGGCCAACAGAGTGGCAAAAGAAGAGGAAGGGGAAGTCCTTTACAGTAAATTAAATACTGTGGTTGCAAAATATCTGGATGTGCCGCTTACTTATCTGGGGGCAATACCACAAGATACACAGCTTGTTGATGCTGTAATGCAGCAGATACCGGTATCTATCAAAAATCCAAAGGCAAAATCAGCGCTTGCATATGAAAAAATTGCGAAGAGGCTTATGGAAAAAGAAGAGGGGAACGACATAACAAAAAGAGGGATCACATCATTTTTTTCAAATATTGTTTTAGGGAAGAAAGATAGGATTGAGGTAAAGTAGTATGTTGTCACAGCTTATTAAACCAGGCGATAAAATAGAATTACAGAGAGTCAGAAGAATCAGATACAATGAAGACGAAGAGGAAACAGCTAAAAAAAAGATAGTATATCACAGTGCAGTCTGTGAGATTTTGAGCGAAGACCGGTTAGAAATTACTATGCCAATCGAAAAAGCCAAACTTCGTCTGTTGGAGGTAGACGGCGAGTATGATGTATACTTTTATACAGAGAATGGATTGTACCAATGCTTTGCAAGAGTGATTGACCGTTATAAAACGAATAACATATATATTGTATTGATAGAACTCACCAGTAATCTCAGAAAGCAGCAACGGAGGGAATACTATCGTTTTGGATGTGCGCTTGAGATGAATGATATCAGTTTGAGCGAAGAGGAAGAAGAGGCGCTTAAAACAGGAAAGATTTTAAATGGTAAAAAACTAAACAAAAGTGTAATTGTAGACATAAGCGGAGGCGGGCTGCGTTTTGTTTCCGAACAGAAATATGAACTGGACAGTCTGGTATATTGTACTTATCATTTAATGATCAGGAGGCGGATAAAAGAGTATAATTTAGTAGGTAAGATTTTAACGGCAAGGGAAATTGATAACAGGCCGGGATTTTATGAATATAGATTAAAGTATGTAAACATAAACAAAGACGAGAGAGAAGAGATTATCCGGTATATTTTTCAGGAGGAGAGAAAAAGCCGAAAAAAGAAAAAAGAAGAAGAGCTTGGCGGATGAATATATGATGAAAGAATGAATGTGAAAGGGGCATGAAGAATATGAGGAAAAAAATTCTTGTTGTTGATGACTCTGCACTTATGAGAAGAGTTCTTTGTGATATAATAAATAATGATGAAAGATTCCAAGTAGAAGATAAAGCAGTCAATGGTGAAGATGCACTGAATCTATTGCTGAAAAAGTCTTATGATGCGGTGATTCTTGATGTAAATATGCCTAAAATGAATGGGTTGGAGCTTTTACGGGAGTTACAGAAAAGAAAGATCCATGCAAGAGTAATGATGGTAAGTACTGATACAATGGAAGGCGCTAAGACAACTTTAGATGCTCTTGAGCTGGGAGCACTGGATTTTGTACATAAACCAACGAATGCAATTGACTGCCGCAGTGATGATTTTAAAAGAACATTGCTTGAACTTTTAGGGGCAGTGGCAGAGAGCGCACCACTGCCTGTAGTGAATAAGGTTCCTGACTTTGAGGAGATAAAAACCACGAAGAAAGTAGTTGAGATTGTCCGCAAAAATACGACCAAGATCAGTGGAAGTAAAGTGGTGGCAATTGCAAGCTCTACAGGAGGTCCGAAGGCACTGCAGTCTGTTGTACCAAAGCTGCCGGAGAATTTAAAAGCGCCGGTTGTAATTGTCCAACATATGCCGCCCGGATTTACAGCGTCTTTAGCAGAGAGACTGAATGCTCTCAGTGAAATTGCCGTAAAAGAGGCCGAAGAGGGAGATATCCTTGAAGCAGGGCATGTATATCTGGCTATGGGTGGAAAGCATTTGAACATTGTAACGAATGCAGGAAAAGCTACAGTACATTATTCAGACGAACCTAACAGAGAAGGCGTAAAGCCATGTGCAAACTACATGTATGAATCGCTCATGAACAGTCGGTATGACCAGATTGTATGCGTCGTCATGACGGGAATGGGGGCAGATGGCACGAAAGGAATCCAAAATTTGCAAACAGCAAAAAACATACATGTCATTGCGCAGGAAGAAAGTACATGTGCGGTATATGGAATGCCCAAAAGCGTCGTTAAAGCGGGGATTTCCGACCAGATTGTACCATTAGAACAAATTGCGCAGGAAATAATTTTAAACGTGGGGGTAATGTAGAATGGACGTAAGCCAATATCTAGAAATTTTCCTTGATGAAACAAAAGAACATTTACAGAATCTGAATACCCAGATCATGACACTGGAGCAGGAACCGGAAAATGCAGATACAATAAATGAAATTTTCCGTGCGGCACATTCCTTAAAGGGTATGGCAGGAACAATGGGATATAAGAGAATGCAGACTCTTACCCACGATATGGAAAATGTATTTTCTGAAGTCAGGAATGGAACTATTAAGGTTCGTGGAAACATGATTGATATCCTGTTTCAGTGTCTTGATGCACTGGAGGAATATCTTGCAGCAATTCAGGAGACTGCAGATGAAGGGACAAATGATAATGAACCACTGATCAAGGCATTAAATGATATATTAAAGGGCAGTGACAGCGCTTCAGCAGACAAGAAAGAAAGTACGGCTAAGAAAGAAGAACCCGAAAAGAAAGAAGAACCAAAACAGGAAACGAATACGGCGGCAGAACCGTGGCAGGAAATCAAATTTGGCAATACGGAGCAGAGCGTAATCAAAGAAGCTTATTCACAGGGCAAGAATGTATATGGCCTGACCATCAGTGTACAGGAAGCATGTATTTTAAAGGCGGCAAGGGCATTTTTGGTATTTAAGGCATTGGAAGATCTGGGCGAGATTATTGTTTCCGTACCGTCTACGCAGGATATAGAGGACGAGAAGTTTGATCTGGACTTCAGTGTAGTTGTAATTACTGACAAAGATCTGGAAACTGTAAAGAAAGCGGCAGTAAATGTTTCGGAAATTGACAAGGCAGTTGGCGGAAATGTAAAACTGGCAGTAGAAGAGAGCGGTGAAACAGAGACTACGGAGACAGAAACGCAGCAGATTGAAGTATCTGAGCAAAGCAGTAATGAACCGGCAGTTTCGGAACAGCAGACACAGCCGGCAGTGGCCGCAGCTTCTGCGAAACCGGCAGCAAAACCGGCAACAGATAAGAAGCCGGCAGCAAAACCGGTAGTAAACAGGACAGTTCGTGTTGATATTGAAAAACTGGATTCCCTTATGAACCTGGTAAGTGAGTTAATTATTGCCAAAAACTCTCTTGTTTCAGCTTCTAATGTTGGAACCGGAAACAGCAGTCTTTTTAATGAGCAGATAGAATATTTGGAAAATGTCACAACAAACCTGCACGAGTCTGTTATGAAAGTCAGGATGGTGCCGATCGAAAGTGTTGTACAGAAATTCCCTCGTATGATCCGTGATCTTTCCAAAAAACTGAATAAAAAGATGGAATTATACATGTCCGGTGAAGAGACAGAACTGGATCGTACAGTAGTGGATGAAATTGGAGATCCGCTTATGCATTTGCTCCGAAATTCTGCCGATCATGGTTTGGAGTCAGCGGAACTGCGTAAGGAAAGAGGTAAGCCGGAGGCAGGTTCTATCTATCTGGATGCTTATCAGGACGGAAATAACGTTGTAATTGAAGTGAAAGATGATGGTAACGGTATTGACGTAGAGGCTGTAAAAAATAAAGCGATCGAAAGAGGCGTTATTACACCTGAACAGGCAGAGAATATGAGCGACAAAGAGATCATAGATCTGCTGTTCCATGCTGGTTTTTCTACAGCGAAGAAAGTATCCGACGTATCAGGCCGGGGCGTTGGACTGGATGTTGTTAAGTCTAAGATTGAATCTCTCAGCGGTGAGGTGGAAGTGAAGAGCAAGCTTGGCGAGGGCAGCACATGGACGATCAGACTGCCGCTTACACTGGCGATCATTCAGGCGCTGATGGTAGACGTCGGTGGAGAAAAGTATGCGATTTCTTTAGGGTCCATTCAGACCATAGAAGATATTACTAAAGATGATATTAAACTGGTACAGGCAAAAGAGGTAATCCATTTAAGAGGAACGGTAATTCCGCTGATCCGCCTGAGTGATGTATTGGATATCGAATCCAAGAAAAATTCGGATGATGACCTTTTAGTTGTTATTGTTAAGAAGGGGGACAAACTTGCAGGTCTTGTAGTTGATGAACTTATGGGACAGCAGGAGATCGTAATCAAGTCTATGGGCAAATATATTAATAAATGCAAATTTATTAGTGGCGCTACAATTCTTGGTGACGGTGAAGTTGCTCTGATTCTTGATGCGAATGCGCTTATTTAGAGGAGGGATTGACAGATGGAAGAGATAAGGTCATTTGAAACAATACAGTTTATTGTGATCAAAATTGGTGATGAACAATATGGAATTGATATAAAATATATTGATAATATTGTCCGTATGCAGCATATAACGAGAGTTCCCAAGGTTGCACCTTATTTAAAGGGAGTCATTAATCTTAGAGGAGAAGTGATCCCGGTTATGAGCATTCGCCTGAAAATGGATCTGCCGGAGGATGAGGTTACAAAGGCGACAAGAATCATTATTCTTAAACTGGAACAGTATGGAATGATTGGAGTTATGGTGGATGAAGTCAAAGAAGTAGTGACACTGGATAACTCCCAGATAGAAAAAGTAGCATATGATAACAAAGAGGAAAAATCCAATTATATAAATGGAATCGGAAAATATGAAGGTGGTCTGATTTCTCTTTTGGATTTGAATGCGGTTACTCTTGAAAAGGAAAATGTATAAAAAGGAATGAGCCGGATATGGAAGAAATCAATGTAGAAAGAATGTCTCAGGAATACTTTGATATTTTGAAGGAACTGGGAAATATCGGAGCGGGCAATGCGACTACTGCATTGGCCCAGATGCTCCAGTGTAAAGTAGATATGAAGGTGCCGCAGGTACAGCTTTTAGAATTTAAAGAAGTTGGAGAAATGGTGGGCGGCGCTGAGCAGCAGATGACAGCCATTTATCTTGGTGTAGAAGGTGAAATTACCGGAAGCATTATGTTTTTGATGGATATGACAACAGCAAAACATTTAGTGTCAAAGATGCTGATGGGGATGGGAAGTAACCGCGGAATAGGCGGTTTTACGGAAATGGAATTATCTGCGCTTTTGGAAATTGGGAATATTATAGCAGGTTCCTATTTGAATTCTTTATCGGATTTAACGAGGTTAACGATTTATCCGACAATACCTTCTATTGCAACGGATATGGCGGGGGCAATTCTCAGTGTACCGGCTATTGAGTTCGGGGTATATGGAGATAAGCTGTTATTGATACAGACACAGTTTTCAGATGAGATCGAGTTAAATGGGTACTTTATTTTGGTTCCTGATGTAGATTCTTATTCTAAAATGTTAGCTTCACTAGGCATTATCAGTCAGTAATGATATAAAAATTTAGCAAGATTGAAGGTCGTTTATACTATGAGTGAAATTATAAAAGTGGGAATGGCGGACTTAAAAGTAGTTAAAAGTCCAAATGGTGTTACGACGTTAGGACTCGGTTCCTGTGTGGGGATTGCAATCCGTGATCCGATTACTAAAATAGGTGGTTTGGCACATATTATGCTGCCGGACAGTACGGCAATCAGAAATAATACGAATATTCCTAAATTTGCAGATACCGGAATAGAAGAATTAGTGAAACAGGTTGTTGCACAGGGGGCAAGCCGTGCGAGGCTTGTGGCTAAAATTGCCGGCGGTGCGCAGATGTTTAATTTTTCCAGTAAAAGTGATATGGTTCGGGTGGGAGACAGGAATGTGGCTGCATGCAAGGAAAAACTTGCGGCAATGCGGATACCTATTTTGGCACAGGATACTGGTAATTCTTATGGGCGGACAGTAATATTTTATCCTGAAACAGGAGATTTTGTAATACGTGCAGTTGGGAAAGCTGAGACGGTTATTTAAGAGGGTGACAGATGAATAGAAAACAATTACCTCCGGTTTTGATGTTAATTGCCGGTCTGATCACAAGTATCAGAATTTTTTATCTGAATTATGACATGAAAACTGCATTAATTATTTTGCTGGTAGTTTTAATTATTTTTTACATATTGGGAAGCAGCATAAAATATGTATTGGATACATTTGATAAGCAGAATGAGAAACGTGCGCTTGACGAAGGCGAAGTGATTGAGAAAGCGGCGGAGGATGAGTCGGCTGAAGGAAAAAAAGAAGCGGAGGAGACGGTTGTAAAAGAATAATGATAGGTCCGCTGCAGCGGACAGGGGGTATAAGAATAATACTGTAGTTGGAGGGTGCTATGGACGAGGCAGGCAGAAAAGAACTATGGGATGAATATTCAAGGACGAAATCTCCTGAAGTAAGAGAAAGGATCATACTTGAGTATGCACCGCTTGTAAAAGTGGTGGCGGGCAGACTCAGCATGTATCTTGGGTATAACGTAGAGTATGATGATTTGGTAGGATATGGCATTTTTGGATTGATTGATGCAATTGATAAATTCGATTTTATGAAAGAAGTGAAATTTGAAACCTATGCCAGTCTAAGAATCAGAGGGGCGATACTCGATCAGATTCGGAAAATGGATTGGATTCCGAGGACAATCAGACAAAAACAAAAAAAGATAGATACGGTAATTAAAGAAATCGAAGCGGCAAAAGGAAGAAATGCAACGGATGAGGAAATAGCAGAAGGGCTTGGAATTACAGAAGAAGAATATTTGGAATGGCAGAGCCAGATGAAGATTACGAATATCGTATCATTGAACGAATATTTGGAACAGGGCAGTGAAGTTTCTGTAGAATATAATAATACGTCACAGTTTGACAGCCCGGAAACGGTGTTGGAAAAGGGAGAATTAAAGAAGATATTGGGAGAGGCGTTGGAACTTTTAACAGAAAAAGAAAGAAAAGTTATTGTTCTATATTACTATGAAGAGTTAACATTAAAAGAAATCAGTAATATATTGGAAGTATCTGAATCCAGAATTTCGCAGCTTCATACAAGAGGCCTGCAAAAGATGAAGACAAAAATGGGGAAATATATCGGGATATTAACAGACAAATAATAGCGGCATAGTGAAAGATTATGAGGTAATGGAAATGAGTAATGGATATTTTCAATTGGTTTCCAGGGAGGACGGAAGTTATCTTAAGTTGTTTCCCGCGACAGATGATGGAGAGGATATAAATATAAATGAAGTTTCACACTATTTGATGCAGAAAAATATTCTGTATGATCTGCCGACATTAAATAATGCAATATGTGGACTGGAAGATGTTACACTTTTTAAATTAAGTAATACGACTGGAAACAAGGAACGGGAATGTTGCAATATAACGGTTTCTCCTGATAAGATGCAGGCGGCAGCACGTTTTATTTCACCTTCTGAAGGTGGAGAACTCATGACAAAAGAGGAGTTTTTACAGGATCTTGAGCAGATGAAAATAGTAGAAGGAATTGATGATGCAGTAATAGATTCCTTTTTTAAAAATCGTGTATATTGTACAGATATTATAGTTGCCAATGGAAAAGCGCCACGGCATGGTACAGATGCAAAGATTGAATACTATTTTAATGTAGATTTAAAAGTAAAGCCTACGGTCAATGAAGATGGAAGTGTAGACTTTTTTCATTTAAATACAATAAATCATTGTCAAAAAGGCGATATGCTGGCAAAATTGATTCCTGAAGATGTGGGTGAACCTGGAATCAATATTTTTGGAGAAAAAATAAAGCCGAGGGATGTCAAACGTGCATTTCTTAAATTTGGCAAAAACATCAGCCTTGGAGAAGATTCTCTGGAGATTTATTCCGATGTAAACGGACATGTGACACTGGTAGAAGGAAAGGTTTTTGTTTCCAATGTATTTGAAGTAGAAAATGTAGATAATAATACAGGAAATATAGAATATGATGGAAATGTACAGGTAAACGGCAACATTTGTGAAAATTTTACGGTAAAAGCAAAAGGAGACGTTGAAGTCAGGGGCGTTGTTGAGGGAGCTTATGTGGAAGCCGGCGGCGATATTATAATAGCCAGAGGAATGAATGGAATGGGAAAAGGGACATTGCGGGCCGGCGGCAATATTGTTTCCAAGTTTCTTGAAAACGTGAAATCTGTCATTGCCGGCGGATATGTGACAACGGAGTCCATTCTTCACAGCGCAGTATTGGCAAAGAGCGAAGTTACCGTCAGCGGGAAGAGAGGATTTATTACCGGTGGGCGGGTTTGCGCCGGCAATACTATTACTGTAAAGACTTTAGGTTCTTCTATGGGAGCAGATACCATTATTGAGGTAGGTACGGATCCCAGAGTAAAAATGCGTCTTCAGGAGTTACAGGATTCCACGGCAGAGATTAGCAGAATTTTAAGATCTATTGAACCGGTTATAGATGCTGGTAACCAAAAGATTGCCAAAGGAATTAAATTGGACCCGGAGCAGTTAAAATATATTCTTTCGCTTATGAAGTTAAGAGATGCGAAAAATGAACAGCTGCGGGCAGAAAGTCAGGAAATGATGGAGCTTGAAAATGAACTTGGGCTTATGGCGGCGGGACAGGTAATTGTTACCGGAGCAGTTTATCCGGGAACAAGGATTGTGATAGGAGACGCTTCTATGGTTGTAAAGTCTGCTGTAAAATATTGTCGATATATAAGGGAGGCCGGCGATGTGAAAATGGTCGGTATATAAAAGAATAAATGGTATAAATATGGTTGGTAAAAGAAAGTAAATAATGGGTTTTTACAGTCAGACTGCTGATCAGGAAGAAAAGAGGGAATAATTATGGCAATAGGCTCAATATCTTTGCAGGGACAGGTAACGCGGGCACAGGATTTTTCAACAATTAAGCAAAATGAAGATAATAAAGTTATGGTCGATCAGGGAAATTTTCAATCTCATTTTAATAAAGAAGTGAAACAAAACCTGAGCCGTGTGCATCAAAGTGACGATACCGAAAATCCAAATAAGAAATATGATGCAAAAGAAAAAGGGAACGGCCAATATTCGGGCGATGGCGGCAAAAACAGAAAAAAACAGGAAAACGACGGTGCTGTGAAAAAACAGACAAAGTTACAGCATAGTTTTGATATGAGAATTTAGGAGACTTACCAATGGATATGATGGTAATCGTTTGGGCGGGATTAGGCTTAGTAATTTTTGCATTAAGTTTTATTCTGCCCAAAAGAAAAGAAGAATTAGACGAGGATACAAAAAAATTTGCGGGTGAACAGATTCGGGATATCTTGAATAAAGAGATAGCTGGAATGCAGTCAAAGCTTGATGATGTAGTAGCAGATACGATTGAGGAATCTTCTTCGCAGACAGAGAGAGCATTAGAAAAAATTACAAATGAAAAAATTATGGCTATAAATGAATATTCCGATACAGTGATTGAAGATATCAATAATAACCATAAAGAGGTACTGTTCTTATATGATATGCTGAATGATAAACATGTAACGATAAGAAATACAGTGACTGAAGTGGAAAGAATTACAGGAGAAGTTACTCAGACAGCAAAAGATATAGAGATTTCTGCCAGAGAAGCTGTAAAAGGTGCGAAAGATTCTGAAGAGACAGTAAAGCGTGCGATGGATATGACCAACCATGCTGAAAAAGCGGCACAGCGTACAGCTCAGAGCATGGAAATGGATATGCGCCATATTGTGGAAGATATGATCCGAAACAAAGTAGAAGAAACAATGGAAAAAACTGCCGTTCCTATGATTCAGGAAAGAGTAGATTCTATTTTGGAGGATGCAGCGCTTCTTATGGAACAGCAGCCGAAGATCTTGATTGATGAGGGAAAAAAGTCTGACGGTGTAAAGGATGATTCCATCAATGAGGCAGAGATTTTACAGACGGATATTCAAAAAGAAGATGTGCCAAATCAAACGGCTGCAAAAGAAAGTACTCCTGTAGAAAACAATAGGGAAGAAAGCATTCCTGAAAAAGTCCAACCGAAAGAAATTGCCAAAGCGGAAGGAAATGAAGAAATTCAGGAAGTAGAATTTGTTCAGGGAATTGCTCAGAATGCGCCACAAGTCATAATTGAAGAAGAGAATGACGAAGAACTTTCTTATTATGTGGTTGAGCCGGTTAAGACTGAAAGTTCAGATCCGGATACAGAAACAGCTAAAGCGGAGGAACCTAAAAAGATTTCGGAAATAGATATGGCGCCGGAAGATATTCGGGAACTAGAGAAGGCAGTAGCGTTTGAAGTAATGCAGGAAGCCAAGAAAGCTGTTAAGACAATAGAAGAAAATGAGGAATCAGAAAAGAAGGACAGTGAAGAAAATCAATCGGAAGAAATAGAAGAGAAATTGGATGAAAACCAATCAGAAGAAGTGGAAAAGGAACCTGAAGCAAGCGGAATGGAAGAATTGAAAACGATGGAAAGCAGACCGCATGAAGCGTTTATGGAACCGGAAAATAACAACAGCTGGCTTTTGGATAATGAACCTGCGGTGAAAGAGAACAATAATAAAAGCCGTAATAACAACGAAAAAATATTGTCTCTTCATAAAGAAGGCATGTCAGATGTAGCTATAGCAAGAGAACTTGGACTCGGCGTCGGGGAAGTAAAACTTGTAATTGATTTATTTAAAGGAATGTAATTATGAAACTAAAAACGTATTTACGAGGACTCGGTATCGGAATTATTGTAACGACTATTGTTATGGGAATCACTCTTGGGGGTGGAAAGGAAAAAATGTCCGATGAGGAGATCATTGCAAGAGCAAAAGAACTGGGCATGGTCGAGAGCGTAAGCGAGGAGTCTGATACTGACAACAGAGATTTACCAGAAAACATGGCAAATAAGACGGAGCCGGAAAACGCAGACGGTCAGATTCAGGAAAAGGTGCCCGAATCGGAAAGTACGCCGGAGATTGAAACTGAGAGTGAAGCGGAACAAAGCAGAGCGGATGAGAAAGAATCGGAAAGTATTCCTGAAAATACGGCAGAACCGGAATCACAAAGCCCAACAGGGGAAAATGTTGATACATCATCTGATCATGGGGAAGTGACAGCAGGTGAGATCGTAAGCGTACAGATTGATGATGGTGAGGATTCTGCTACAGTAAGCAGACGATTGGAAGAACTTGATCTAATTATTTCTGCAACACAATTTGACCGGTTTTTATGTGACAACGGATATGCAAAGAAAATATCACCGGGCAGTTATGAAATAGCGATTGGTTCAAGTGAAGAAACAATTGCAAAAATAATTACAAAGTCCAGATAACCCCTTGCAAAGGGGTTTTTCTTATGCTATAATTTTCACGTTGTGACTATAAATCACGCAGATTTATTCGTCGCCGGTGCTCCGTGACGCAGGGGTGGCTGACGGAGAGGGATTTTCAGAATCTGCGGAAGGAAATGAACCAAATGGAGGTAGAAACATGAGCGTTATTTCAATGAAACAATTATTAGAAGCAGGTGTTCATTTTGGACATCAGACAAGAAGATGGAACCCTAAAATGGCTCCGTATATCTTCACCGAGAGAAATGGTATCCACATCATTGACTTACAGAAATCTGTAGGTAAAGTAGACGAGGCATACAAAGCAATTTCTGATATTGCAGCACAGGGCGGCACGGTTCTTTTTGTAGGTACAAAGAAACAGGCTCAGGACGCTGTAAAAACAGAGGCAGAGCGTTGTGGCATGTACTATGTGAATGAAAGATGGTTGGGCGGCATGCTTACCAACTTTAAGACAATTCAGTCCAGAATTGAAAGATTAAAAGCAATTGAGACCATGTCAGAAGATGGTACATTTGATGTTCTTCCGAAAAAGGAAGTTATAGAATTAAAGAAAGAATGGGAAAAACTTGAGAAGAACTTAGGCGGAATTAAGGAAATGAAGAGAGTTCCTGACGTAATTTTTGTAGTAGATCCTAAAAAGGAGAGAATCTGTGTTCAGGAAGCACATGCACTGGGAATTACTTTAGTTGGTATTGGTGATACAAACTGTGATCCAGAAGAACTTGATTATATCATTCCGGGTAATGATGATGCGATCAGAGCGGTAAAATTGATCGTAGCAAAAATGGCGGATGCAGTTATTGAAGCAAATCAGGGCGAGGCAGCTTATGTAGAAGAGTTTGAAGAGTCTGCAGAAGAACCTTCTGATATTGAAGAAGTAGCAGCTGAAGAAGCATAATTTTGGAATGGAGGATATAACGATGGCTATTACAGCAGCAATGGTAAAAGATTTAAGAGAAATGACAGGCGCAGGTATGATGGACTGCAAAAAAGCTCTTAATGAAACAAACGGCGATATGGATGCCGCTGTAGAATATTTAAGAAAGAATGGACAGGCAAAAGCAGAGAAAAAGGCTGGCAGAATCGCTGCAGAAGGTCTTTGCAGAATTGCAGTGAAAGATGATAAGACAGCAGCAGTTGTTGAAGTGAACTCTGAGACAGACTTTGTTGCAAAAAATGAAGATTTTCAGGCTTACGTTGCAGCAGTGGCAGAGCAGGCTGTGAATTCTGATGCAAATGATTTAGATGCATTTCTTGCAGAAAGCTGGAGAGCAGATTCTTCTAAAACTGTCAAAGATGCATTGGTAGATAAGATAGCTGTAATTGGTGAGAATTTATCAATCAGAAGATTTGAAAAGGTTGTAGCGGAAAATGGATGTGTTGTTTCTTATGTGCATGGCGGCGGCAGGATCGGCGTTTTAGTGGAGGCGGAGACTAATGTTGTAAATGATGCAGTAAAAGAAGCGCTTACTAATTTAGCAATGCAGATTGCAGCATTAAATCCGAAATATGTATCTACTGACGAAGTTTCAGAAGAATATAAAGAGCATGAAAAAGAAATCTTAAAGGCTCAGATTGCAAACGATCCTAAAATGGCAGGAAAGCCGGATAAGGTTATCGAAGGAGCTGTTGTCGGACGTCTTGCAAAAGAATTAAAAGAAGTATGTCTGTTAGAGCAGGTATATGTAAAAGCAGAAGACGGAAAACAGACTGTTGCCAAGTATATTGAAGAAGTAGCAAAGGCTAACAGTGCAGATCTGAAAATTAAGAGATTTGTCCGCTTTGAGACCGGTGAAGGTATTGAGAAGAAAGAAGAGAACTTTGCGGAAGAAGTTGCAAAGCAGATGGGACAGTAAGGCTGGAAAGTTCTTAGAAGAAACAAAACCAGAAAACAAAGCATTTTCAAGCCATGCAGGCGATTTTAAGAAGAAATTCAAAGTATCGTAACCTATCATAAAATATCGCAAAGTATCGTGATAATTTGGGTAAAAATTGGGCAAAATGCTTTACCCAACTTCTTAATGAAAATTTTGCTTGTTACTTAAAACGGATTGAAAATGAAATGTTTGAACGAAATGATAAGGCATCATTGCTTATAGGAATGTAAGTGATGGTGTCTTTTTATGCGTCGGGATGGTTTACATTTTGGAGGGTAGCAGTATTTTGTGGAAATGGTGTATCTAATGTATTCACACATTGGATCAAAAAATAAAATATTGAAATATGAATAGGATTTCTTTTCAAAGCAAGATTATAATTTGCTACCGAACAGAAATAAAATGGGGCAATCACAGGAATAGTAGGTAAAATAAGACTTTTGAATACATTTATATATTGAGGATTTGTGAAGAAAAAGTCCTAAAGTATTGAAAATAAAGGCTTTTACCGAACTATGCTTAAAAATGTTATAAATATAGCAGAATATCCTTAAAAGGCTTGTTAAATGGCGGTTTTTACTGATTTGTCAAACATACTTTTGATGGGCAGAATTAAGGGAAAATGGCTGTTTTAGGCGTTATCAAACGTATTTTCGAAAGCATACATTTTTCAGTTCAAGAAGAAAAATGTGGAATTTGGAACATTTTTGAGGTATAATAAAAAAATATAATCTTATGGAGAATTAGAGTTATGGGATTGGTGGCGGCAAAATGTACTCAGTGTGGTGCAAATATCGAAGTGGATGATTCTAAAGATGCAGGTATATGTAAATATTGTGGTACTGCATTTATAACTGAAAAGGCAATAACAAATTATAATACTTATGTAACTAACAACTTTGCTGGAGCTAATGTTGTTATTCAAGGCGATGTTGATGATGTGGAACAATATATTGCTAGAGCAGAGACTTTCTTGAAACTTAATGATTATAGGCAGGCTTATAATACTTACACGGAAATTTCTTCTAAGTTTCCTATGGATTATAGAGGATGGCTTGGTAAAGTTATATCTGAAACTGAGAATTATACAGATATAAATCATACGGACTATTCTCATAAATGTAACTTAGATTATTTTGATAAAGCACTTAAGGTTGCGCCCGCAGACAAGCAAGATTATATATTAGAACAGAAACAGTTATACGAAGAAGCGTATAAGATGAAAGTAAAAAGACAAGAAGATGGCAGGTATATTGCTAAAATATGTAATCAATACGATTATAGAGATATTGAGAAAGCTTTAGGATGTAAGTGTGTAACTTCTCAAAATCACACTTTTGTAAATTTTGTTTTTGTAGAAGAACATCATGTAGAATGCTCTGTTACATATATGGGTATGTCTTATCAAGGTAAAGAAAGTGGATATAAAGTTGAGCGACAATCTTCAAACGATATTTCTACTTGTGAAAAATATGTAACCAGAGATAATATTGAAGAATTATTGTCAGGTTATGCAAAGAAAAATAATGCATCAAATTCTAGTTCGAGTTCTGGAGGTTGCTATATCGCCACTTGTGTATATGGTTCTTATGACTGTCCTCAAGTATGGACGCTTAGAAGATTCAGAGATTATACGCTTAATGCAACATGGTATGGTAGATTATTCATAAGATGTTATTATACAATCAGTCCTACACTTGTTAAATGGTTTGGTGAAACAAAATGGTTTAGAGGTTTTTGGAAATCAAAATTGGATAGGATGGTTGCCAGTTTGAATAATAAAGGTATAGAAAATACAGCGTACAAGGATAAATATTAAGGAAAGAGGTTAAAAATATGGCACTTGTAAAATGTCCAGATTGCGGAAAGCAAATATCAAATCAAGCAGTAAGTTGTCCGAATTGTGGTTGTCCTATGGCAAGCAGACCGACAACTGTTAAAATAAGATGTTTATCAGATAATAGACATGTAAAGAGAATGGTTTTTAAAATAAATGGCAGAACAGCTACAGAAACACCAATAGGTTCTGTTGCTACTATAACAGCAAATCAACCTACAACGGTTGATGTTACAATTGTTCTTGGAATTATAGGTGGTGGTTCTCCTGCAAGATTTACAGCAGTGCCGGGGAAATGTTATGAAGCAAGATATTGTAAGCCGGGACTTGCTTTTTGGGAGACACAAGTAAGAGAAGTTTCTTTTGTATAACAAGTTTTAAGGTTATAGAAATAATTACAACAGGGATTGCCTATTATGGGTAGTCCTTTTTGGGTGTTCATTTATATATTAGGTAATTGCGAAACAAGTAGGCAATCTTGATTCCAACAAGACAAAAATCAGGCGTAACCGGATTTTCAGGAGGTGCATGTAAAAAACCGGATTTTAGGGCACGAAAATA
>CANSUS010000055.1 GCA_947650155.1 uncultured Lachnospiraceae bacterium | reverse complement strand
CTGTTATTATTCAACTGTCAACTTATTTTGGTAAAACGCCGGATGAATTGATAAGCGGGAAATCTCCTAGTCTGCTTCCCGCAAAAAATGATTTTCCATTATCTAACTTGGAAAAAGATATAATTCGCAAGTTTCGCACTCTAAATAACGGGGAACGTGCAATGTTTCTTCGTACTATTGGAATTGATGAAGAAAAAGGGGAAAGTGTAAGAATGGCATAAACCCTCAACGAATGAAAAGAAACGGAAAAATTATAGTATATGACTTTAGAAAATAAAAGGCCCCAGGCGGCAACCTGGAACCTTTTTAAATAGATTGTAACCCGTAAACCAAAAGGCTTTTGGATTTTCAACCCTCGACAAGTTGGATTATACCATAAGCCCCCACATTTTTAAAGGGCTTATTTTTTATGCCCTTTTTTAGAAAGGGGTTTTATTATGTCCCGTCCTGCTGCCGCATCCTGCCCAATAGTGGCGTTATATGTGCGTGTGTCCACTGGCTACCAGGTAGACAAAGACAGCCTGCCGCACCAAAAGAAAGAATTGAAAAACTATTGCAAGTATGTTCTGAAAGTCCCGGAAGACAGTGTTGTCATTTTTGAGGATGCCGGGAAAAGTGCAAAGAATACCAAGCGTCCGGCCTATGAACGGATGATGCAAAAAGTCCGTGCAGGCCAGGTGTCCCATGTGATTGTATACAAGATAGACAGAATCAGCCGCAATTTGGTTGACTTCTCTTTGATGTATGACGATTTCAAAAATAACCATGTGGCTTTTATCTCCTTGAATGAACAATTTGACACATCAAGCGCAATCGGGGAAGCTATTCTGAAAATTATCCTTGTGTTTGCGGAATTAGAACGAAAAATGACTTCGGAACGTGTCATGGATATTATGATAGGGCGGGCAAAGAACAAACAATGGAACGGTGCCCGCATGGCCTTTGGCTATTCCTGGGACCCGGTCCGGGAATTCCCTGTACTTCACGAAACGGAAAGCGTCATTGTAAAAATGATGTTTGATATGTACGAAAAAGGCGGCTCTTCCTGCTCTATTAGAAATTATTTAAATGAAAATGACATTCCTACCAAACGGGGCGGGGAATGGACTTCCAAAACCGTTTCCGATATTATCCGCAATCCCATGTATAAAGGCACATACCGTTATAATTACCGTGAATCCGCCCGGGGCAAGATAAAGCCAAAGGATGAATGGATTGTGATTGATGATGTATTTATACCGATTGTCACAGCGGAACAATGGGACCATTGCAACACCATCATGGATGCCAATGCCGCCGCCCGCAATAATATGTGTAGCCAGTCCCGGAAGAAATACCATCATGTTTTCGGCGGCCTGCTTCGGTGCGGTGTGTGCGGCTCTAATATGATATGCGATAAAGACAGGGTAAGGGAAAACGGGTTTTTCCCGTCAATTTATCGGTGTGGGAACCGTTGGCGTAAGAATACATGTAAGGCAAAGGGAATTACTGATGTTATCCTGGGGCCTTTCGTTTTTAACTATATCAAGAATATTGTCCAGGCAACCAAACAGGCGGAAAGCATTTCCACCCTTGATGCCCTGGAAGCCGTCCTATTAACCGGGCCGGAATTCAAAGGCATTGCCGGAATAGATCATGTCGGGCTTTCTGCTGTCTTTGATGCCTTAAAGGGCGGAACCGGGCAAAATATACAATACAAGCCCATACCGCTTGATACTGCCGCCCCTGTGATTGATAAAGCGGCCATCCTGGCATCCGAAAAAGAAAGGAACCTAAAAGCCCTTGAACGCCTTAAAAAGCTGTATCTTTTTGATGATGCCGCAATGAGTGAAAAAGAATACCTGGAAACAAAACAGGGGTTGGAAGTCCGAAACGCCCAAATTGAAAATGAAATTGCAGAAATGCGGGCGGATGATGAAGCCCCGGGGACTGCTGCCGGGTTCCTTGCTTCCGCTTCGTCTTTCCTGGTTGCCCATAAGCTGAACCAGGCCGAACATATAGACTACAAAGAATTTGCACCCCTTTTGGAAGATGCCGTTTTGAAAGAATTTGTTTCAACTGTCATAGAAAAAATAATTGTCATAGGCGGCAAAGTAGATTCTATCATGTTCAAAAACGGCATGGAACATAAATTCATAAGGAAAGACGGCTAGGCGGCTTTGCTGCCTAGTCCTCTTGTGCAAATTCTGCAAATCTATAATTTGCAATGGTAATGGGCTTTGTGGGTTCCGGGTTCATGGTCTGATTATAATTTGTAGGCGTGCCGCCCGTCAACCCGTAACCTTTGCACGCCGCCTGGTTCACATTAAACCCCGGCTGTAACTTGTCAACCAATACCACAATGCCCACCATTGCAACCCATCAACTGTTTACAGGGGCTTTGGACCCTCATACCACCCGGGCGGTATGGCCGTTTTAATTGCGGGCGGTTACTGCCGCCCTTATGTGTCTTATTGTGCCTGTGCTGCCCTTTTGAGGGTTTCCGGCCACCCCGCATCTATACAAGACTGGATAATTTTCTTTGTATCTAATACATAAGGTGTTATTCCGTCAAAAGAAACAAATGTATTATTTTCCATATCCAACATACCGAACCCACTATAAAAAATATTTGCTCTCTTTCCAAATCTGTAATTTTTCATGTTTACCGCTTTAATCATTATCTTTACCGCCTTTCTGTTAGCATATATTTATTTTTCTTTTTCTTTTGCTAAAATTATATTAGCATATCTTTATATTTAAGTCAATACATATTTTAGCATTTTCTAAATATTTTTTCATTGACATTTATTTTTTATTAGTATATGCTTATATTACACAAGAAAGGCGGGTGTAAAGCTATGATGAAATATTACAGGCTCTTTGATATGCTCCAACGGCGGAATATGAAAAAAACTGATTTATTAACTGTGATTTCTGCCCCTACCCTGGCAAAACTTTCAAAGGGGGAAAGCATAACAACGGATGTGCTTTGCAAGATATGTGATTTCCTGGAATGTCAACCAGGGGAAATAATGGAATATGAAAAATAGAAAAATCCCAATTCCGGGCGGGTGCCTGGGGTTGGGATTTTTAATAAATGCTGATTTTATGCGGGTTTATAGCATCCTGGTAGCCAGGGCCATCTGACAGCCGAAAGTCTGAATAAATGCTGACGGACGACGTCCCTTTTTCTTCTCAAACTCCTGCACCCATTCCCGGCACTTTGCCATATAATAGTACTGCCTGTCCGGTTCTTCTTCCGGGGGACCCAAACTCAAATCAATTCTGTTCCAATCTAATTCATTATACATTCTCACTTGTCTTCCTTTGCTTTCCATTTCACTTATTCATCTCCAGACAATTACTATCTTCTGCATAAATCTGTACAAGTTTACATAATATTTCTACAATTTTCTCCATTGACTGAATACAGGCATATTCATACTTTCCATGTGCATTATGCCCGCCTGTACAAAGATTGGGACAGGGCAGTCCCATAAAGGAAAGTCTTGCGCCATCCGTTCCTCCCCTAATAGGCATTATAACCGGAGTAACCGA
Organism: uncultured Lachnospiraceae bacterium; assembly: GCA_947650155.1. Taxonomy (GTDB): domain Bacteria; phylum Bacillota; class Clostridia; order Lachnospirales; family Lachnospiraceae; genus RGIG3002. The sequence continues at coordinate 23,089 of CANSUS010000055.1, read as the reverse complement.
AAGTTCCTCCATTGCTTTTTTTGCATTTTCAATCAGATGCATATGCGGTTCTATTTTTTCTTTCATATTATAATAGGAATCCGTTATAACAGCCTCTATTGTTCCTTCTCCATATTTTTCATTCATAAATCTGACGGCAGAAAGAAATTTTTTCTTTTTCTCCTCAAATTTAGCCCTGTCATGATCCCGAATAATATATTCAGAAACTGCCTTCTCCACATTTCCTTCTAAAGCGTCTAAGTGAAAAAAACCCTCATAGCCTTCTGTATACATGGGATTTTCAAAAACAGGAAGCAGTCCCTGAAATTCCATTAAAAGCAAAAGCGCATTTTTCATTTTATTTTTTGCGTCTCCAGGATGCACACTAAGACCGTTTGCAGTCAGTTTCACACCTGCGGCATTAAAGTTTTCATATTCCAGCTCCCCTAATTTCCCGCCGTCTACTGTATAAGCAAAATCTGCGCCAAAACGCTCCACATCAAAATGATCCACTCCTGCTCCTATTTCCTCATCCGGTGTAAATGCAATCCGTATTTTGCCGTGCCGGATTTCCTGATGCGACAAAAGATAAGAAGCAAGCGTCATAATTTCACTGATTCCTGCCTTATCATCTGCGCCAAGGAGGGTAAGACCGTCTGTCACGATCAGATCTTTTCCGGTATATTCCCGAATTTCAGGAAATGCCTCCACTGACAATATAATATTCTTTTCCATATTCAGCACAATGTCTTTCCCATCATAATTTCTTATGATTTGGGGTTTTACATTTTCACCGCTGAGAGCCGGCGACGTATCCATATGCGCAATGAAACCGAGTACCGGTATTTCTTTATCCATAGTAGCCGGTATCGTTGCATAAAGATAACTATAAGTCTCGTCATAAAACACATCTGACGCGCCCATCTGTTCTAATTCTTCTTTTAAAAGAAGCGCTAACGTACGCTGTTTTTCCGTACTTGGAAAAATCTCCCCAGAAGAATCTGCCGTTTCTTTGGACTGGGTGTCAATTTTTACATATTTTAGAAATCTTTCTACTACTTCCGACATATCGACTGCCTTTCCTTTCTGCTGCAATATTGGGTTCCCGGCGCTTTCCAAATCGGTTCCCGTTTTTTACTCTTTCACACGATAGCAATAGCTGTTTCCCTGTTTTCCAACTTGTTCCAGCACTCCGACATAACGTAAAATATGTACTACCGTCTGCGCAAGTCTGACAGGAATTTTCGCTTCTTTTGCAAAATCCTTTACAGTAAATCCATCCTCCAGTTCATATGGCACAAAACGAAGATAGTCCTCCACCCTGTCAATATCCACCTCGTCGACCAGATCTACCGGAACACGATCGTAGCGGGAGGAGCCTTTTTTCTTATCCCTGCTCCAGCCGTTTAACAGTCGAAATTCTTCCATATCAAGAAGAACAAACCGAAAACGGATATTGGAATCTGTCAGGAAATTTTTGATTTTGTACAATTCAATGAAAGCCGAATAAACATTCCCTGTCACAGGAGACTTTCTTTTATTAGACAATTCCCCTGTTTCTTCATCTATCCAGATCAGCCACTTTCTGTATGCAATCGGATACACAATCGTCACTGGATAAAGGGGCAGAAATGTTTCCAGTTTTCTTCGCATCTTATTAAACTGCCTTGTCTGAATTTCAATAATCTCTGTTCCAGTATAAATATCAGCAACAAAATTTTCAATTGGAATTTCATGCATATCTTCATCAGGGGCATATGCATTTTTCAAAACGGCATGCAGCGTTTTTTCGGAAAGTGTACCGATTCCCTGCCTGATCCGTTCATTTCCGACAATTTTTCTTCTTGCCTGTTCAAATTCTTCCTTTGTCATATCATTTAACCATATCTGTTTTATCTGATCTGCCCATTTCCATCAATGGTATATTTGTATGTAGTAAGTTCCTTTAATCCCATAGGCCCTCTGGCATGCAGTTTCTGTGTACTGATCCCGATTTCCGCCCCAAAACCAAATTCAAATCCATCCGTAAATCTTGTAGAGGCATTGACATAGACACACGCCGCGTCCACGCCCTCTTTAAATAATTTTGCATGCGCTTCATTTTCTGTAATAATAGCCTCCGAATGCTTTGTACCATAATGATTAATATGCGCAATTGCCTCTTCCACACTTTTTACTGTTTTCATGGAAATAATATAGTCCAGATATTCCCTTCCAAAATCCTCTTCCTCTGCCGGGATACAGTCTGTAATCACAGCACACACCGCTTCGTCTCCCCTCATTTCAACGTTCTTTTCCCTGAGTGCCTTTGCTAAAAGCGGTAAAAATGTGTCCTTAATCTTTTCATGAATCACCAAAGATTCACAGGCATTACATACGCCGATTCTCTGTGTTTTGGCATTGATGATAATCGGAACCGCCTTGTCATAATCCGCTGATTCATCCACAAAAATATGACAATTTCCCGTGCCGGTTTCAATGACGGGAACGGTACTGTTTTCCACTACCGCCCTGATCAGCCCTGCGCTTCCTCTTGGAATCAGTACATCCAAATACCCATTCATCTTCATAAACTTTGTTGTCGTTTCCCTGTCCGTATCCGTAATCAGCTGTATTGCATCCGGGGTAATTCCCTCCTCATCCAATGCTGCTCTGATAATTTTTACAATCGCCATATTGGAATGGAGTGCATCGCTTCCTCCTTTTAAAATAACCGCATTTCCCGTTTTAAAACAAAGTCCGAAAGCATCCGCCGTAACGTTAGGCCTGGATTCATAAATAATGCCGATCACCCCGAGCGGCACCCTGACTTTGCTGATCTGTAATCCGTTGGAACGCTCAAAAGTCTCCATTGTTTCATGCAGACAATCGGGAAGAGCGGCAATACTTGTAAGCCCCTCCGTCATATCTTTGATCCTCTCATCAGAAAGGCGCAGTCTGTCCACCATTCCGGGATGCATTCCTTTTTCTTCCCCCGCTTTCACGTCAAGCGCATTTGCCTCCAAAACAGCGCTGCTTCTCTGTACCAGAAAATCCGCTGCCTTAAGAAGCGCCCGATTCTTCTTTTCCGCCGGGAGCGCCTGCAAAGCATATTTTGCTTCCGACGCCCTTTTTCCCATATCCAGTATATCCATATTCACTCATCCTTTCCTCTGCCAATGATTCCCTTCTCCGTTACAATCAGATCCGGCATCACATCAAATTCTTCTGCCGGGAGCGCTTCCACGATCTGACACTCAAAGCAGACCGCTGCAATATAATCCGGTCTGTAATCCGCCAGATACCTGTCATAAAACCCCTTTCCATATCCGATCCTATGCCGTGACATGTCAAAAGCCACTCCCGGCATCAGCATAAAAGTATGGAAAGATTTTTCATTTCCAAGTATCTTTTTTTCAAATTTTTCGCTCTTTTCGGAAGGCTCTGGAATTTTTTTATACCCTTCTGATAAATCGTTTTTTTTCGTATAGCGATAAAATTCCATTGTCCCATCCTGCTTTGATACAGGGCAATACACTTTTTTTCCATCCCTTACCGCACATTCCAAAAAAGGAAAGGTATCCGGTTCGCTTCCGTACCCGACAAATCCCAGTACGACAGCTGTCTGCCCATACACCTCCAGATTTAAAAGCGTTTCTGTAATCTTTTCCTCCGCCCGTTTTTTTTCTACAGGTGAAAGCGCATTCCTTCGCCCCAGTATTCTCTGCCTAATGTCTGCCTTTGTCTCCATGCTTTTCTCCCAAATTGGTAATCGTCCCGTCTTCATTCTGAATGGAAATACGATCAAGCTGTCCCCGCAGATTTGCACGGATGTTTGCAAGATATTCGCTTCTTAAAACGGCCTGCTCCTTCCGCTCTTCTTCTGTCAGCCCTTCCGCCTGTGATTTATGATATAATTCATTGATACGCTTTACTTTTTCCTCAAATGTCATCTGCATCCCTCATTTCCTCAAACCGCAGTTTTTCTGCCTTTCCATCCTGACACAAATTCTCTATTGATTCAGTCCTTCTACAAATTCCGGCAGATCAAATCCTTCATCAGGATTTTTTAAAAACAATGTCCCAATATTTTCTCCTTCTAAAATTTTATGTATCACACGAATGTCATTGCTATTGGCAATGACCATGTCCATATTGGATTTTGTCGCTATCACGGCCGCCTGCATTTTTGTGTTCATACCGCCTGTTCCCACGCTGCTTCCGGTACTGCCCTTTCCCATCTTCATAAATTCTTCCGTAAGTTTTGGAACAGTTTCAATAAACTCCGCATCTAAATTCGTTCTCGGATCATCTGTATACAATCCGTCAATGTCCGACAATAAAATCAGCAGATCTGCATCTACCAAAGCCGCTACGACCGCGGAAAGCGTATCATTGTCGCCAATCTCGATCTCGTAAGTAGCTACCGTATCATTTTCATTTACAATAGGAATGACGCCCAGATTAAAAAGCTCAGAAAACGTATTATGCGCATTATAACGGTTCAGATTATCCACAATTGTATTTTTTGTCATTAAAATCTGTGCCGTCACCTGATTATATTCTCCGAAAATCTTTTGATAAGTCATCATCAGCCTTGCCTGTCCCACGGCAGCACACGCCTGTTTTACTGCGATTGCATTATCCTGTTCCATTCTATCCGGCGTCAGATGCACTGCTTTTTTTCCGGCTGCAATGGCGCCTGAACTTACTAACACCACATCTTTTCCCTGATTACGAATATTGCAGAGTTCTCTTACGAGCATCTCTAATTTAATATAATCCAGACCGCCCGTTTCTGCATGCTGTAAAGAAGAAGAACCTATCTTTATCACAATTCTTTTTTTGTCCTTCATCATTTCCCGAAAAGCGCTCACTTTTGTCCCTCCATATAAAACCTTTTATCTGCCTAAGTATACAATGGTTTGTACTGCCTTGCAATGCCTTCTGCAATTTTCATTCCATCCATCGCTGCCGAAGTAATTCCGCCCGCGTATCCGGCGCCTTCCCCGCAAGGATACAATCCTCTTATTTCAGACTGGTTTGTCCCATCCCTCATGATACGGACAGGAGAAGAAGTTCTGCTTTCAATGCCGTCAATAAAAACCCGCTCATCAGCAAATCCCGGTATCACCCTGTCAAACCGTTCCATTCCCTGCAGAAATGCAATATTTAATTCTTCGGGCAGAATATCCGAAACCTTTGTATATAGAAATTCTCCTTTAATCTGTGGCGAAAAAGATTCTGTATAAAAAGGGTTTTCTTCACTCAGACAGGAAGGCTCACACGATGCTTTTTCTCCTAAAACATCCTTTTTAAATTTACCCAGTCTCTCCACCGGGACTTTTCCCTTTCCTGCCTCAAATGCTCTTTTTTCTATTTTACGCTGGAATGCAATCCCCGCAAGCGGTCCTTCTTCGCCATAATCCGCCGGCGTTACCGAAACGATCACAGCGCTGTTGGCATTTTCTCCATTCCTGCCGCTATAGCTCATCCCATTTACAGCCAAATGCCTCTCTTCCGAAGAGGCGTTCACTACAAAGCCTCCGGGACACATGCAAAAAGAATATACGCTGCGCCCCTCTTCTGTTTTAGCGGTCAGCTTATATGCCGCAGCCGGCAGACTCCCTTCTTTTACATTTCCATATTGGGATGCATTAATCAGCCTTTGAGGATGCTCCACCCGGAATCCTACGGCAAATGATTTTGCCTGCATGGGAATTCCCCGTTTCCATAACACCTCAAAGGTATCCCTCGCCGAATGTCCAATGGCAAGTACCGCATCTTCACACTCTAATTGATAAACTTTACCTGTTTCCTCTTTTACTTGCAATGCTTTCAGTCGGTTTTCTTCTATTTCAAAATCCATCACCTGATTTCCAAAGCAAAATTCGCCTCCCCATAATTGGATTCGCTCTCTCATATTTTTTACAACTTTTATCAATATATCAGTTCCTATATGCGGCTTTCCTTCATATAAAATTCTTTCAGGTGCGCCATTTTCCACAAAGACTGACAATACATACCGATTTCTTCCATCTTTGTCCTTGATCAGTGTATTCAGCTTTCCGTCGGAAAAAGTTCCTGCGCCGCCTTCCCCGAACTGAACATTAGAATCCGGATCTAAAACTCCGCTTTTCCAAAACTCTTCCACATCTTTTTTTCTTGTCTCAACTTCTTTTCCCCGTTCCAATATCAGCGGTGCATAACCATGCTTTGCAAGAAGATAAGCGCAAAAAAGTCCCGCCGGACCGCTTCCTATAATAACAGGACGCAGTCTCATTTCTTTTTCCCCGCTTTGGGGAAAATGGTATTCTTCCCTGACTGCAAGTGTAACTTGTTCACTTTTCGCCTTTTTCACAAGCTGTGCTTCTTTTTTTGCCGTTATTTCCACTGTAACACTGTAAAATATTTCAGGTTTCTTTCTCGCATCTATGGATTTTTTTGTAATCCGGCTTGATAAAATGGCATCCCTGTCTGTATGCAGTATGCGGCAAATCTTTTTATATAACATTTCTTCCGTATAATTCAAAGGAAGTTTGATCTGATTAATCCTTATCATCTTTGCTCCCATCCGCCCCCTTTTTTCCCTTTGCAGCATTTTTCCCGGCAACATAACCTGAAGTCCATGCCCACTGCAGATTGTATCCTCCGCATCTTCCGTCCACATCCAGCATTTCACCGGCAAAAAAAAGACCGGAAACCAGAACAGATTCCAGTGTGTTTCCAACTTCCTCCATTGATACCCCTCCTGCGCAGACCTGCGCATTTTCAAAAGGATTACATTCTTTTACCTGTGTGTCGAATTTACGGAGCAGAGAAAAAACTTTCTCCCACTTTTTTCTGTTAGTTTCTTCTATAAGCTCCCCCGGTTTCAGATCCGTTAACTTAAAAAACAGCTGTATAATCTTTTTATTTGTAATACCCAGAAAAAATTCTTCCGCCGTTTCTCCCTTTTTTCGCTCAAACCGATTATGTATAAAACTGGAATACTTTTCATCAGTAAAATCAGGAAGAAAATTAACAGAAACATGTACATTTCTTTTTTCCTGCAAAGCCTTTGCCGCATATCGGCTGAACTGAAAAACAGGAATGCCTGAAATCCCATAATCCGTCAGTTGTAACTCTCCTCTTTCCTGTTCTGTCTTTCTTCGATCCAGGTACAATGTTAATTCACACGTTATCCTTACTCCTGCAAGCTGTTTAAAAAAGCTTTCTTTGCACCTAAGCTGCACCAATGCTGGAACCGGCGTAATAATATGATGTCCAAAAGATGCTGCCAGTAAGTAACCCGTTCCTGATGAAATTCCTTTGGGTCCCGCTTTGCTTCCACATGCTAAAATCACGCGATCATATACCTGTTTTCCGTCTATGATAAAATGACCATCTTTCTTTTGAAGTTTCTTAATTTCCGTCATGACTTCCGTATGAATTCCTTCTCTGTCACATGCAGTTCTTAACAAATCCAATACGACAGACGCCTGCTCGCATAGTGGATAAAGATATCCGTTTTTATTTTTTATAAGAAGCCCTAAGTCTTCAAAAAAACGAATCGTATCCTCCACTCCAAAAGTATCAAAAAATATCTGTTTATCCAGACAGCTGTCACTTCTGAAATAGTCACTTGAAAAGTCCAGATTAGTAAAATTACATTTACCATTTCCGGTTATAAGAAGCTTTTTACCCACTCTGTCATTTTTTTCATATATGGTAACGTCACTTCCACACTTACACGCAGCAAGCGCTGCCATCATACCAGATGCTCCGCCGCCAATCACAGCTATTTTCATATTGATCCGGCCATACCTTTCTTAGAGCTGCCGCTCTTTCTTTTTAACTGGAATACGCCTCCAGAAAATCATATAATTCTTTTTCATTTTCTATATATTTATTGAGCAGTACTTCCGTTTGCAGTCTGTCCGGAAGATTTGTAAGCAAAATGGATGTATTCATATACACAGTCTGCAAATCTTCACACATCACTACTACATAATTATCCTGTACAGTAAGATAAAAATGCCTGTCTGCTTCTACAAAAAAATAGTTTTTCCGAATGACTACTTTTTTTCTTGAAAAAGACCTTACTTCCACACTGATAAAGCCTCTGGTCTGTTCCTCTAAAGGCGGACTTTGTTCATATTCTGCCATTGCCTCCACAAAGCTGTCACGATCCATCCCAATATATTTTTCAGGCACTTCCCATGTTGTCTCCACGCTGCTCCCGTCACGCAAATCTGTCTCTATAATAACATACTGTGTATCAGAGGTTAAAATCTGCTTATCTTCCACAATAATCTGCTCTGCCTGCTCCGATGTTTCTTCTGCCACAATTTGCATTGGCTGTTCCTTTTCCTCTGCCTCTTTTGGCGCATAAAAATATTGATTCATCAAAAGGAAACTGACGCCTCCTAATAAATACATCGTAAGCGGATATAGAAAAAATAAGCCGATACTTTTCATTACTTTCATTTTTATAATGACCATGCCTTCCAAACAAAATTTTTCATTCTGTTATCAGTATCAGCTTATCTTCCATATTTTATACCTCTCTCCATACTTTAACAGGTATTTTAGAGAAAATGTAATAATTGTCCTATTTTTATCAGAATACTACCTCCTGGTATCCTTAACAATTCTTTTTCATTTATTCCTCTGAGTGCAAATAAAAGAACCAAATAACCAAGCAGTCCTAAGGGAACACATACAATAGAAGTGACCATTCCCCCTGCTGCTTTAAATAATGCTTTTGATAATAGCATGGCAAGCAGCCCGCTTATCAGTGAAGACATAACAGGTACTCCCAACATTCTCATATATTCCGGTGAATATTTTAAATAACGGAAGATTGTCATTCCATTCAATATCATTATAAGACCATACAAAACCATATACCCATATGCAATGGATGCAATGCCTAAATGCAGTACCCGTAAAAACAGCAACACTGCCGCTAATTGCGCCACAAAAGAAATGGCACAGTTTCTTAGCGCCTGCGCCTGCTTACCGACCGCCTGCAGAACATAATTAAAAAATACAGCACATGGCACAATAATCAACAATGATGAACTGACCTGGAGTAAAAATATCGTCCCTTTCACTGTTCCATAAAACATGTCCGTTACAGGCTTCGCTAAAAATGCAAGTAATACCGCTGCCGGAATCCCATAGATGCAAAATGCATGCAGCATTCCAATAAATCGTTCTTTTACTGCACGATAATCTTCCCTTCTATGGTATTGCCCGATCGCCGCTAACGGTCTTATTATCATCAATATGAAGGCACATATTAATATCCCTGTTAAAATACCATATTTTTCATAGAAGGAACCATAGTGAAGCATAAAATTCTGTGTTGTATTTTTATGGATATAGTGGAAATACAGCAGCATGTCTATAAATACCGGTCCACTTATAAAAAACTGCATGGCAAACCACGGCATGCCTGCAAAAATAATATTTCTGATAATTTCTGTATAAGATTCCAGTATTCTGGAGTTATCCTCAATTCTTCTGTGATTCATTGTAGGTGCATAGGTTCTGTTTATAAATAACATAAAAAGCAGTATTAAAAGTTGGGCTGTTACCATTCCAACAGCCACACCAGTTACGCCGTATGCAGGTGCGCAATTACTATTTTGCTTTAGTTTTCCGACTTTTTCTCCATAATCATACAGAATCTTAGCAAAAATCAGCCCAATTCCCACTCCTAAGACCTGCTCTGCTATTCTTGATATAAAAGTAGGAACTACCGTTCCAATCCCTTCAAAATAACCTCTGTATACACTGATTAAGGCTGAAAGGAAAATAGCAGGTGCAATGACACATACAGCTAAAGACAATAAAGGCTGCAACAACAATTCACCTGCAATCTGTCGAGAAAAAATAACTACAGCCAGTACAATAAAAAAACCGGAAACAGATGCAAGCATAAGCGTTCCTTTTAAGACTCTGCCTGCATTTTTAATCTGCCCTCTATTCATTCTTGCTCTTACTGCTTTTCCTTCTGCCTGAGGCAGATACCATCCTGAGAAGATCATAACAAACGCAAACATCTCATAAACTGCTGCATAATATCCCGCACCCACTTCACCAAACATACGCAGAAAAGGAATCCTGCCAAACAGCATGATAAGATTTGAAACTACTGTTGCCAGTATGACGGTATTTCCCTTGGGGAAACTTTGTTTTGCCCTCTTTTTTCTATTGTTCTCCATATTATTCCTCCTGCATTTAAAATTTTTAAATGCACGGTAACTTACTTTCGTTTAGTCTCTTGTAATTCCTAATTTTTCAAGTACAGCCCTTTGCTTTTCCTCCATCTGCCATTCCTCATTCTCCTCCATATGATCATACCCGCATAAATGGAGCATACTGTGTGCAATAAGAAACGCAAATTCCCTGCGTTCGCTGTGACCATACTTTCCTGCCTGTTCTTTTACTTTATCCACGGAAACAATAATATCTCCAAGGATAAGTTCACCCGTTTCGGGATTAAAACAATCCGCCTCATCTTTTGCAGCAATATCAAAATCAGCTGCTTTTTCATAGGTTAAATTCGGAAAAGATAATACATCTGTTTCCCTGTCGATCCCCCTGTATTGAAGATTATACTCTCTGATCTTTTCATTGTTTGTCAGTAATACATTTATTTCGACTTCATAAGGGCATTTTTCGCTGTTTAATACCTCTTCCATAACACGATTCACCGTTTCTTCTTCTGAAAACGCAAAAACTGTTGTTGTTTCATTCTCAACGTAAGAAGTCATAATATAATTTTTCCTCCGCAAAGATTTTTTTCATGGTTTGTAGTTCCGAATATGTCAAAAGATTATCACTTAAAAAGCCACTGTCTATTTTCTGCTGAAAAATATCGTCAACAAGCTTTCCATAATCTATAACCGCTTCTTTATCCTTTGAAAATATATCCTGAATAGATGCAATAACAGCATCTGCAAACAGTACCACGACTGTTTCTTTTTCAATGTACTTGGACGATGGAGCTAGGCATTCAAAAAGAACTTTTGTCACTTCATTTGGAAATCTGTGTTCTTTACAGATCTCATATACATTTTCCCAGTTATTTTCTCCTTTTAAATTCCCTATTTTCAAATAATAAGTAGCCGCTTTCGTCACTTCTTCATTCAGGCTTAACCTTTTTGCAATACGGCCAGTCAAGTATGCCGTATGTATTGTCTGATAGTACTCCGCTTTATATTTCTCTTTCAGTTCTACCATAAGGGGATATTCCTGATCGTTTATAACCTGATATTTATCCTGATACTTATTGGCAACAAGATGATTGTATACCCTTAACAGTGCAATCAGCATAATAGCGCTTACAATCACATTCGTAACAGGTATCACAAACATTTCCATATTCAGTCTTTCATTCATGAACAGAATAATATTCGCTGTCTCACTCACTGTCAAAAATAACAATGACAGCAGAATCGGAATTCCTACTTTAAACGACTCGTCCAGATTTTGAAAAAGCGAAATTGCCACAACGCCGCTCATAAAATACAAAATAAAAACATCTGCACTAAGCCCCGGCGTCATAAAAACGGCAATCATTAAAAGAACACTTCCTGCCGTAATTCCGCATACCATATTTCCAAACAATGCAAGTGCCATAAATATAACTATAAACGGCCATCCTGAATAAGGAAGAATCGGAAATACTCCAACTAATACAAGCCCTAAATAATAAAATAATGTAAATCGGCCAAATTTTTTGTGATTATCATAATCCAGTCTGCCATTTACTGCACAACTCCAAAAAACATAAAGGATCAGCAAACTTCCCATCACTGTCATTACTACATTTCTGAGAATCTGATATTCCGTATCCATATAAACATAACTGTAAACATAGATCAAACCACCGTTCACTATAACAAAAAGTAAGGACTGCACACCATCAGCGAGCCATTTTTTCTTATCTTTTTCTTCCATTCCCTGTTTCCCTGCTTCTGTGATTTTTTTCTTTTGCCTCATAATCCTCATATGCTTTTACAATCTTTTGCACAAGCGGATGTCTTACTACATCCTTACTTGTAAGATTGCAAAATGCAATATCATCTATCCTGCCAAGTACACGTGCCGCCACATCCAGCCCTGATTTTGTTCCGGGCGCCAGATCTTTTTGAGAAGCATCGCCTGTTACCACCACTTTGGAACCAAACCCGATCCTTGTTAAAAACATTTTCATCTGCGCTGGAGTTGTATTCTGTGCTTCATCCAGAATAATATACGCATTATCCAAAGTCCGTCCCCGCATATAGGCAAGCGGCGCAACTTCAATAAGCCCTTTTTCCATATTCTTTGTAAAGCTTTCTGCACCCATAATCTGATATAGCGCATCATAAAGCGGTCTTAGATATGGATCTACCTTACTCTGAAGATCTCCTGGTAAAAATCCCAGTTTTTCTCCTGCCTCAATAGCCGGCCTTGTAAGAATAATCCTGCCGACTTCCTCATTTTTAAATGCTGTAATCGCCATTGCCATTGCCAAATACGTTTTTCCTGTTCCGGCTGGTCCCAGTCCAAAAACAATCATATTATCACGAATAGCTTCCACATACTGTTTTTGCCCAAGTGTCTTAGGTTTTACCGGTTTTCCGCTTACCGTATGACAAATGCATTCTTTATCTATTTCTATCAGTTCTTTTTCTTTATCTTCCATACCCAGTATAATCGCATAATCCACACTCTGTTCCTGGATTACGTTTCCCCTTTTTGATAATTCTGCAAGCTGCTTTGTAACACTTGCTGCCTTTTTTACAGCTTCTTCTTCTCCGATAATCTTTAGTCCCCCGCTTCTGTTAGCGATGGAAACGTGAAAATCTTCTTCTATTTTCTTAATATGGCTGTCATATAAGCCAAAAATATTCCTCATATGTTCAGCCGGAATTTCTATTGAAATTTCAGTTTTGTTCTCCATTTTCTTCGCTCATTTCATTCATTTCTATTGGTACTGTCTCACCGGTCTTTTCTATGACCAGAAAATCCGCTGATAACTGCCATTGTAAATTGCCCTTTTCTATTTTAACATCTTTTTCAATAAATTGTACCCCTTTTTCCTCCAAACTTGTTATAAATGTATGAATTTCCTGGCCAAGTTCTTCACTCACCTCTTCTTTTGAATATTTTGTTTTGACCGGATTATATTCACTATATCTGTCAACTCCATAATAGAATGGCAAAAACCACTGTTCCAGTGCCTGCACCTGCTTCCTGTCCTCTTCCACATCGCAGTTTTCTTTGTCCCGATAATCCGGGAATATAAATTCTTTATCAAAAAGTTTAAGATAAATACTTTTATACTCTTTTCCTGTTGGATCATGCCGAATATAGGAAATTGGCATAGATGCCTGAAACTCGTACGTACATTCCAAATAAATATCCGCATCCGCCGCATATAGTTGATAATGTATGATCTCTCCTGCGTCATTATAAATCGGCACACGTCCCGATACAAGTATATCTCCTTCTTTTACTTCATCCCCCGCTTTTACCATAGGCACTCCATTACGTGTAATGATTGAGGAAACGATCCCGTCTTTTGATGCCACCAAATCGGAAGGGGTATCTATTTCTTTGTCTACAGTAAGTATTTTATCATTTTCTTTGATCTGTATCCATAATCGTGTCCCTTCAATCTGCACTGAAGTCCATGTAACGATTGGAAATTCATTTCGGATTGCCTTTTCCAGTTCTTCTACCTGTACCACACTTTTCTTACATCCAATCTCAATATTCTGCTCTTCTAAAAATGCCGTTAATTCTTCTGTTTTAATCTCCTGATTCCCCGTTGTTTCAATCTTCCATATGTATCCAGTCGTCCAAAAAAGAAAACAAAAAGTGCCTAATATACCAAGCAGAAAAAAAGAATGCAATTTTATATGTGGTATAAAAAAAGGCAGCCCGAACTTTTGAAGCACCGCTACCTTTGTCCCTGTCTTTCTTACAAACGGTCTGATCTGAAAATATCCGTTTAAGCTGATATTCATACTATAGCTTTCCGATCCGCACTTTTCAATATCCCAAAGTAAAATATTATGGTTACAACATAAATTCATAAAACGTTCCGGTGAAAATCCCCATACCCTGATCCGAAGATACCCCTGAAAAAAGCGAAAAAGTCCTATCATTTAAACCGCCTCCGTTAAATATACTGAATACTGGAGATGCATCCACTTATCTTCATATCTTCATTCGTATAATAATCAATATAAAGTCCTTTTCCCTCAAAGCATATCTGGCAGTTTTTTCCCTGTATCAGAATATGACAACTTGTATATTCCAAGATTCCCCGGTAATTTTCTATATGCGCGCTTACATTTCCCGTTACGGTAAGAACAGAATCCCCCATAACAATGTCTCTTGGGATTTTTAATGATTCAATAATAAACTCTTTTGTTTTACTACTGTTTTTTTTCTTATTTTCTCTCATGATATACTATATGTATATTTTGAGAAAAAATGTTACTCTTTCACAATTCCTTTTATAAATGGCTCTTCTTCGGGTTTTACATCCGAAAATGTCAGAGCGTTTAAAAACCTGCTCTTTGCAATCTCAGTTTTTTCTCCGTCATTACCATGAATCACTGCAATACTTTCCCCTTTTGTTACATAATCTCCCTTCTTTTTTAAAAGAACAAGTCCTACAGTCAGATCAATTCTGCTTTCCTTAGTCTGTCTTCCGCCGCCAAGCACCAAAGAGCAATTTCCTATTTCTTCACAGTTAATCCTGCTGATATATCCATTCTCAGGTGCCTTAATTTCTTCTATAATGGTCGCTTTATCGAATTTTTCCGGCTCGTATACATAAGAAGAATCGCCTCCCTGTGATTCAATAAAACGGGCAAGTTTTTCCAGTGCTTTTCCGCTTGTAATAACATCATAAAGCATTTTTTCAGCTTCTTCCACATGAGCGGCCTTCTTTCCTGCAACTAACATATGTGCTCCCAACGTCAGGCAAAGTGTTTCAAAATCTTTTGGCCCATTTCCACGCAACGTACGAATTGCCTCTTTCACTTCCAATATATTTCCAACCGCTGACCCAAGCGGCTGATCCATATCCGAAATAACTGCAATCGTTTCCTTTCCTGCATTTTTTCCTATCTTTACCATTTCCCCCGCAAGCGCAAAAGCATCCTTTGTTTTCTTCATAAAAGCGCCGCTTCCGGTCTTTACATCAAGCACAATGGCATCTGCACCCGCCGCCAGTTTTTTACTCATAATAGAACTCGCAATTAACGACATATTATCCACCGTTGCCGTCACATCCCGCAATGCATACAGTTTTTTATCTGCAGGCGCCAGTTCCTTTGTCTGTCCCATAATAGAAATTCCATTTTGCTCTACATTTTTAAAAAACTGTTCTATTGATATTTCTGTTGAAAATCCCGGAAAGCTTTCAAGCTTGTCGATGGTTCCTCCCGTATGTCCTAATCCTCTTCCGCTCATTTTTGCTACCTTAACACCGCATGCAGCCACCATAGGGATCAGGGCAAGTGACGTTTTATCTCCTACTCCGCCAGTGGAATGTTTATCCACCTTAATTCCGTCAATGCCTGACAAATCTAAAACATCACCGCTTTTCTCCATTTCCAGCGTCAGAAAAAGCGTCTCTTCCTCATTCATTCCCTGAAAATAAACTGCCATCATCATTGCAGACATTTGATAATCCGGTATAATACCATCTGTAAATCCCTTTATCATAAATGCAATTTCTTCTCTCGTAAGTGCTTTTCCGCTCCGCTTTTTTATAATCAGATCATACATTCTCATTTGAAACAGTTTCCTCCCATCCTTTCACTCTTCCCATCATGCCGCCTGCTTTATGTACCAAAAATGTCACAAAAAGGCCAATAAGCGTTCCTAAAAATACATCCGTCGGATAGTGTACAAAAAGATATAATCTTGAAAAGGCAATGACTGCCGCAAGTACAAGTGCTGCAATCCCCCACTTTTTATTGGCATACCAGACAGACAATGCCCCTGCAAATCCTATCATGGAATGTCCTGAAGGAAAAGAATAATCTTTCGGATTCTTAATCAAAAGTGAAATGTCTGTATTTACCCAGCAGGGTCTTGGACGTGCTATTAAATTTTTAAGTGCTACATTTCCTATAATAAAGCAGCACAAAAGAGACAATGCAAAAAGTACACCCCATTTCCGGTACTTTTTTGTACAAAGCATAATCACACATGCAGCAATCCAGATAATTCCCCCATCTCCTAAATGTGTTACCATAGAAAAAAAGAAGTCCAGTACTGTATTGTGAAGCCCCTGTAAAAATAAAAGAAATTCCATTTCCATATCCAACTCCCCCTCCCCCTTATTTCAAACGCCATTGCTCTCACATATATGCTTAAACGGCTATTGCCTAATTATACTATGCTTTATTTCATAAAACAATCTTTCTTATTCAAAATAGACCAGATTCCCTTTATAGTACGCTTTCCTCCCCTTTGTTCCATTATAATATGCATGCAGACTTTCCACTCCCGGCAAGTACTTACTATCCATTGACAAAAGCTCTATCCGGCACAATCCGCCTCCTTCCTGCACGCCCGCCCTGCTCTCCACAGCTGCACAGATATCTTCGTCATACCAGTTAGTTCCGCCTGAAGACCTGAATGCGTAATATTCATCATATAGTTTCCTGCAAGATTGATAATAACCATCAATGGTATCTGTAGATTTTCCACAGCCCAAACTGTAAGATACAATAGAATTAAAAGTAAGTCCGCACTTCAATTCTGTCCGTTCTCCTCCCTGGATACAATGTCTGCCTGAATCTCCCGTTCCACTGCTTATTTTTTCTGCGCCGCACAGATCACAGACAATAATATATGCTGTCTGAGCAGTCGGGACAGAACTTTCAGCGATTGCGCCGGAATAGACCCAATTTCCTTCTCTTACAGGCGTATGGTCATAGCAGCTGTCCGTATGTTCTCCATGCAGATTCACGATACTATAACATCCGCCGCCCGTTACCGGATCTCCGGAATGGACATGATAAATGGGCGTAAAACACTCTCCGCCATGCACATAGTCTCCATTATGTACATGATTTACAATATATTCCGTCCCAGCGTGCCCGCCCAGATATCCACCGCCTCCGCCCGCTCCTTCCATACTGTCTTCTCCATTTCCAACCGCGGCTCCTTTTACGCTCTCTATGCCTCCTTCTCCGCCGGCATAGATACGATTTGCACCGCCACCCCCTCCTGCCGTCAAAATCCGGTCATTTAACTTTTCCCCTTCTTTTCTGATATCTGTAGCACCGCCGCCATTTACCGTTCCCCTGCCGCCGCCGTTATATCCATTCTGCCCTCCGACAAAAATATACAGTTTATCCCCCCTGCACAGCCGCATCGTCGCAGTAATCTGACCTCCTTTACCTCCCTCTTTCTTTTCAGAATTGCCACCCTGCGCACCATATAATTCAAACCGGTATACTCCTGTATAAGGAACCTGGAATATCTGCTCTGCTCCTGTATATACATATATAAAGGAAATATCTTCTTCCGCCGTTACTGTGGATTTCAACACCAAAAGCAGGCAGAATATTCCAAATAAGATGGTGCCTGACATTTTTATCTCTTTTTTCTTCCCCATAGTTATTCCTCTTTTTGAAATAACTTTTTACAATATATGACTGTATAGTTGTACTTATTTCCGATAGATCAGATTCCCTTTATAATAGATTTTCTTTACCTGAATTCCATCATAATAAACGTCTGAACTTTCCTGTCCCTCATAAAACAAATTATGTAAACTTAAAAGCCTGATATAGCATGCGCCGTTTCCTGTTCTTATCCCTGCCTCACTTACCACGCCGCTGCATATATCTTTATCATAATAACTTGTTCCCCCATCAGCCTGCTTTACTTCGTACTCATCATATTCCTTTTCACAGTTTATGTGATAACCCGTTATCGTATTTTCAGTCTGTCCGCATCCTGTATCATAGCAGACCAGTGGGATTTCCTTTGTCGTTGTAAAGATATGTCCCAGCGGTTCCTCTACAAGCTTTCCACCGGCATTTCCATAGGTATTGCTTTCAAACGCCCAGTCATGCTTCATATTAGCTCTTGCACCGACAGCGTGTGTGCACCAGTATATTTCACCGGTATGTCCATGTTCGTCTTCTACCGGATAAATGGTTGATATATAGTAAGTCTTACCTTCCCCTTCCACAATTTCACCATCAAAGCTTATAGTATCGCCACGCCCGGTCACATGCCAGTTATGTACTGTATTCACCATTTTAATCGTTTCTGTTATATAGCAGCCTCCGTATACAGACTCATTCCCTTCGTGTGAATGATAATCGGCACTATAACAATTTCCGCCATGCAGAACGTCTCCCTGATGAATATGGGAAACCACATGCTCGGTCCCTGCACTACCGCCAAGATTGCCTGATCCGCCGCCGGCTCCTTCTGCAGCGCTCTCTCCTTCTCCATTTTCGGAAATGACTGTGGACACAGTACTGCCGCCTTCTTTGCCGGAATACACCTGATTTGCACCGCCTCCGCCGCCGGCAATCAGTATTCTGTCTGCCAGATTAGTTCCATTTTTCCGGATATCTGTTGCGCCTCCGCCATTTGAAACGTTCCCCCTTCCTCCTCCATTATAACCATCGGAGCCGCCTATAAATATTGCAATTTCTTCGTTTTTTGAAAGCCTGACCGACGCTGTTACTCCGCCGCCTTTTCCCCCTGCATTTTCATCTGTCGATCCTCCCTGCGCACCATATATTTCCAATTGATACACCCCGGAATAAGGAGCTGTAAATGTCTGCTCTGCCCCGGTATATTCAAAACTCCAGTATTCCTCCATCTGTGTCGCATTTCCGTTTTCCGCCTTTACAATCAGCGGACATATACTCCTATTCGCTAATATAATTACAAAGCTAAGTAAAATCAATAACCCTTTTCTCTGTTTTAACATAATCCGCCTCCTCTTTCATTCCGGCTATTCATCTCGTTCTGCCGGAGCCAGATACAGACTTTGCGTTTCCGCATCCCAACGTTCTACCCGCAGATTGATCCCACTCTCCAACTTATCTATCCGGTTCAAAAATTCCCTAACCGTTTGTTCCATTTCGGTAAAATGTTTTTCGCAGCCAGCCATACGTTCTTCTATACCCGATATTCTCTTCCCCATTTCCGCCATGTTTTGATCTGTCTCGTTCAAACGAGCAGAAAAATCTGACGCATTTTTCTGAATCTGTTCTAAAAGCCCTTTCAACTTGACGGTATCATCCTTTAATCCATCAAATATTGTTTTTGAAGCGAAATTATCATTCTGCAAACCTTTTAGTAAAACTTCCACACTGAGCAGACGCTCTTCACTGTTATTCAAACGCTTCTCGCTGTTTTCAATACGCTCCTCACTGCTCTCTCTGTATTTATTTATCATATTTAACAGTTCTTTCAGGTTTTCCCTGTCATTTTCTGATGCAGATTCTATCTGCTTTTCTAATTCTTTCTTCAAAATTTTTAAAATGTCCTTATTTTGCATACTGTAATCTTCTTTATTCAGTTTTTTTGCCAGTTCCTTTGAAACCTGTTCCGATAACTGTCTGATCTTTTCCTCATTTTCGTCCTTTTCCAAAAATTCAGGATTTAAGCTGTTTACACGTTCATTCAGATACGCCTGAAGATTTCTTTCAATTGTAACAGCCATTTCTTCATCCCCGCGTTTCAAATTTCTGTAATAAAGCACCCCGATCAGAATACAGATTAAAAACAAAATTACAGTTCCTGAGATGATTAGTGTTTTACTTATTGATTTCATATTTTCCTCCTTATACAATTTGGCTCTAAAAAGCGACAAAAAGAGCCATTTTTTCAAATGACTCTCCAAATATCAAATCAACTATTCTATATCATCTCTTCTCTCTGCATTTATCTTAACCTAAAATACACTTCCCTGTAAATAAATCTTTAGTACTATTTTAGAATATACGACTTATCCTGCCCTAAATTTCTAATAATCTCCTCACATTCAACATTCCCCAGCCCTGCTTCGTCCACGGCTCCTTTAAATCAATTGCACTATATACCAGTCGCCGTTTTATTTCTTCACACTCCATTTTTCCATATTTCTGAATTAGAAGTGCAACTGCGCCCGTTACAATCGGTGTAGACATGGAAGTACCGCTTTTTTTAACATACGGCACACTGTTTCTCCTGTTCCCTGTACGATACGCGGCATTACAGGAAACAATGTCCGTTCCGGGCGCCACAAGATCCGGTTTTTTTATTGCAAACGGCGAAGGACCTCTTCCTGAATAAAGTTCACAAGTACCCTCTTTATTTTTAAAATAATCTCCGTCATGACATCCCACTGAAATAATATGCTTCCCGGCGCCAAGCAGTGAGACAGACATTGGTTTCGGTCCCGTATTACCTGCCGCACAAACAATTAAAATATTCCTTTTCCATGCCTCTTCTATCAGTTCAAACATTTTTTTTAAAAGTTCCTTTTCCTTTGTATCCGTCACTCCTACCGAAATGTTAACAACACGAATATGATACCGCTCTGCACACTGCAGTATCCATTCAAGGCCACTTACCATATCTTCTAGGTTGCCTTCTCCATTTGCATTCAGAACTTTTCCAACTATAAAATTACATTTTGGGTGGATTCCCCGGTATTTTCCTCCTGACATTCTTCCATCACCGCCTATGCAGCCTGCAACATGGGTTCCATGTCCGCTATCATCATAAAGATACTTTTTACCATATATAAAATCATAAAAATCAATAATCCGATTTCTAAAATCAGGATGATTTGCAATACCTGTATCCAGTACTGCAATTCCAACCGGTATATTTTTCCCATCCGGCAGTAAATCGTCCGTACACTCTATCTGCATTCTTACACGATTCACATAAAAAATCTCCCAGCATTTTATTCTATCTTATGCTGGAAGATTTTTATTTGTCATTTACTCTTTCGTCCTATTTTTAATGAACTATCTGTCTGGAACTGTCTATAATAACCATAGCATTATTGCCTATAGTTCTGGTTTCTCCAATGATATAAGAATCATTTGGCGCTTCAAGCGGCGGTACATAATCACCAGCCGTACCTGTATTATCCTGTGTTCCCTCATTTCCAGGCGTAACACCCTGCTGGATATTTTCTTCTGGTATTACATTTGGCTGCTGAATCGGCTGTGTCACTTCTTCTTGCGACTCTGTCGCTTCAGTATCAGAGATAACCGGCGTACGATTCTGTGCAAACTCATATCCTATTGTGCCTTCCTCTGCAATAATCTGTACTTTGTCGCATCCGTCAAACGCAGTACTATGAATATCACTGACTGATTCATGAATAATTGCCTCTTCCAGATTTGTACAGTTTTCAAATGCTTTTATATCAATCTGATACACGGAATAAGGAATTTCTATTCCCGTCAAAGATGCACAATTACTAAAAGCATATGCCGGAATCTCATGAAGACTTTGACTGAGGACTGTTTTTTCCAAACTATTCACTCCCCAAAATGCATAGGGATAAATACTGGTAACTGTGGATGGAAAATAATAAGTTTTATTCGTCCTTCCCGGCAGCATTTCAATTACCGTTGTCTTGTCTTTATCATATAAAACTCCCGAAGCACAAACCAAATACTCGTTTTTTGAAGAAATATCTACCTTTTGAAGCCTTGGACAATCTACAAAGATTCCGCTCCCCAGAGATTTTACATTTTTACCAAAACTAACTTTAGACAAATTGATACAGCCCGAAAATGCAGCATCTTCAATTGTCGTTGTTCCATTTGGAATAGAAATATGCTCTAAAGCAGTACAATCTGCAAACGCATTATATCCAATCGTTTTCACTGACGAAGGAATATTTACGCTAACCAGTGTTGTATTTCCTGCAAATGCGCCTTCACCGATTTTTTCAATATCATCAGGGATCGTAACAGTGCTCGCCGATCCCTGATACTTCACGAGTGTAGTACCATTAATCTGAAAATCAGAAATTGCCGTTTTTTCTGTTGCTTCCACCTTAGAGGCGGATATTCCGGCGGTAATTACCACGAAACTCAGCAGTAATATGCCCGCCAAAATCTTTCCCATTTTTTTCATACGCCGCCCTCCTGACATTTATGCAGTCTTAACTTTAGGCGCCTTCTTATCCTTCTTCATAAATAATACAACTGAAAGACATGCAAGACCTATTGCCAAAAACCACTTCGGATGAATACCATCACCTGTCTTTGGAGTACTGTCAAGTCCGCCGGCAGTTAAATTTCCTGTATCCACATATACTGTATACGGTGAAAAGTGTGTCGCTCTGAAAGTCACACAAGGTACTCCGTCTATTGTAGTAAATTTCGGTGTCAGATCCTCCAACTGTGAACTTACCACTGCCGCTGTCTTATTGTTACCGGCGTAAGGTCTTAACGCATCCGGTATCGGTATTGTAATATCGATCGTATAGCCGGTCGTATCCGTAATTTTGGTTGTTCCGGTAGAATCATAAAGGCTGATATCCATAGCGGCATACCGGATATTATCCAGACTTCCATAACGGTTCGTCAAAGCCTGCTCTACCGCTGCTGTCGCTTCCGCCGTCTCGGAAATCTTAACTATAAATCCATCTTTAGAACCATTTACTGTTGCCGCCGCCAAATCCGTATCGGAAATACCCGGTCTTGTAATAACAACCTTGGTTCCGTTATTGTTTCTGTTAGAAGAATTATTATTGCTGCTTCCTCCATTGCCGCTTACTGTACTTCCGCCGCTTGAATTATCTTTCTCATAATTGGCTGTAACCTGTACATCCGCTGACGGCATTTTAAATGTAGTAGCCGCAACTCTGTTACTTGCAAGCGTCGCATTATTCGTATTGACTGTCCAATCCTTGAACTTCTGTCCTGCCGGCGGGTTATTTGCCGCAATCACTACAGTTGCACCTTCTACATAACTTCCGCTTCCGCTTCCGTTAATAACCGTTACCGTATAAAGCTTTTTATCGTCGTCATCCTTATCACCTGGATTATCCGGGTTATTCGGATCATTTCCACCCGGATTATTTCCTCCCGGATTACTTGGATCATTTCCTCCCGGATTACTTGGATCATTTCCT
>CANSUS010000054.1 GCA_947650155.1 uncultured Lachnospiraceae bacterium | reverse complement strand
AAAGAACTAACATTCAGCATTTGTGCTTAAAATGCTACTTAATGAGCATGCACTACCTATCTCTCTGCTTTTGGGCAAACAGAGAAGCCAAAAGCGGACCGACTTGGCAAGATATTGGAGTTTCGGAGGATTTTCAAAATATTACTACCAGGAGGAAGCAAGCATGATTGAAATGTCTCATGTAAGCAAGACTTACAAAGTCTTTAAACGTGATGCCGGGGCAGTTTCGGCATTAAAGAGTATATTCCACAGGGAATATGATCAGGTACATGCGTTATACGACGTATCTTTTACCATTCAGGATGGAGAAATGGTAGGTTATATCGGACCAAACGGCGCCGGTAAAAGTTCTACGATTAAGATTCTGAGCGGTATTCTTACACCGGATGAAGGAACTTGTCTTATTAACGGGTTAAATCCCTGGAAAGACCGCATCCGTCATGTAAAAGAAATAGGAGTTGTATTCGGACAGCGAAGCCAGCTGTGGTGGGATGTTCCGGTTATTGATTCCTATGAACTTCTTCGGGATATTTATCGTATTCCACAAGCAGTTTACAAACAAAATAAAGAAGAACTTACACAGCTGCTCTCTTTGGAGGAGCTTTTAAAAACGCCGGCAAGACAGCTTTCTTTAGGCCAGCGTATGCGGTGTGAAATTGCAGCTTCTCTTTTGCACAGCCCTAAGATACTGTTTTTAGATGAACCTACGATTGGTCTGGATGCAGTATCCAAACTGGCAGTACGGGATTTTATTCTGAAACATAATAAAGCCCATAAGACAACGGTGATACTGACGACGCATGACATGCAGGATATTGAAGCGCTTACGGAACGGATTATATTGATTGGAAAAGGTCATATTTTACTGGATGGTACGGCAGAGGATATTAAGGGCGGCAATGAAAATATGGACGAAGCGTTGGCAGCGTTGTACCGCAGGCTGGAAATATAGTGGGAACGGATCAGAAGGAAAGGAGTATGGATGTAAAATGAAAAAATATATTTCTTTTTTCAGGCTCCGTTTTGTGATGGGGCTTCAGTACCGCAGCGCAGCGCTGGCTGGCGTTGCGACACAGTTTGTCTGGGGAACGATGGAAATTTTGATGTTCCGGGCTTTTTACGAAGCGGACGCAGCGGCGTTTCCCATGACTTTACAGGCGACCTGCTCTTATGTCTGGATGCAGCAGGCCTTTTTGTCGTTGTTTATGGCATGGATGATGGAAGGGGAAATTTTTAATGCAATTGTGGACGGTAATATTTCTTATGAATTGTGCCGTCCTGTTAATCTTTATGATATGTGGTTTGCAAGGAGTATGGCGAATCGTTTTTCTATGGCTCTCTTACGGTGTATTCCAGTGCTTCTTGGCAGCGTTTTGATAAAAGCCCCCTATGGAATGATGGCGCCGGTCAGTTGGAAAGCCTTTCTTTTATTTGTGATTACCTTGTTTTTGGGGGCGTTTGTTACGATTGCATTTTGTATGCTTGTTTACATTTCCTGCTTTTTTACTGTATCCTCGATGGGAGTGAGAATGGTAGCGGTATCTGTGGTGGAATTTTTTCAGGGAGGGGTCATTCCGATTCCCTTTTTTCCCGAAAAAGTACGTGAGATTATGGAACTTCTGCCTTTTGCAGCAATGCAGAATGTATCGTTTCGCATTTACAGCGGGGATCTGAGCGGAAAAGCGATGGAAAAGGCTGTCTTCCTGCAGGTTTTCTGGCTGATTGTGCTGACTGCGGCTGGAAGAGGACTGAACAGAATTGCGATGAAAAAAGTAGTGGTGCAGGGGGGATGAAAATGAGAGACGGAAGCGGTATCGCACTTTATGCGCATTATTTTAAGATTCAGCTTAAAAGCGCCATGCAATATAAGGGTTCCTTTATTCTGACCTGCATCGGACAGTTTTTGGTATCTTTTAATGTATTTCTTGGGGTTTATTTTATGTTTCGGCGTTTTCACAGTGTTAATGGTTATGCTTACAGCGATATTTTACTCTGCTTTGGCATTACACTGATGGAATTTTCACTTGCGGAAGCATTTGCGAGAGGGTTTGACACTTTTTCTTCCATGCTGTCTAACGGAATGTTTGACAGGATTATGGTACGTCCCAGAAATGAAATTTTCCAGGTACTGGGACAAAGGATTGAATTTACAAGACTGGGAAGAATGCTGCAGGCGGTGATAATGTTTATTTATGGAGTCACAAAAAGCGGAATTGCGTGGGATGTGCCGAAAGTGCTTGCAGTGATTTTCATGCTGCTTGGAGGAATGGCTTTATTTTGCGGTATTTTTCTCATTTATGCAGCGCTTTGTTTTTTTACCACGGAGAGTCTGGAATTTATGAATATTTTGACAGACGGGGCGAGGGAATATGGAAAATATCCGGTCAACATCTATGGAAAGAAAGTGCTGCTGCTGTGTACTTTTATCGTTCCTTATGCATTGGTACAGTATTATCCGCTCCTGTATTTATTAGGCAGAGGGAGTCTGTGGTATATTTTTCTGCCTGCAGGAGGATTTTTGTTTCTCCTTCCCTGTTACGGCCTTTGGAGACTGGGATTGTCTCACTATAAATCTACCGGCTCATAAATTGGTAAATCCTAACAAAATATTAAGAAAATATACAAAAGTAAAGTAAAATTCTATGATAGGATGATGAAAGGGGATTATGGGTATTCTATAAAAGAGTCAAAATGATCAGAAGATAAATATATGCGTGAAAGCACAGATAGGAGCAGGATATGAAACAAAAGAAGGAATTTGAACTGGAAAAATGGGCGGAAAGATTTTGCTTTGCAGCGGGAGGAGTCTGTTTACTGTATTTCCTGTTGATAGCAGTGTTCGTTGGTCTTTCTTCCAAATTTAACTATGCCTGGCTGGTAACGGGGATTTTTTTCCTGCTCTATGGACTATTCATTAAAAAAAGAAAAAAGGCTCTGCCAAAAGCAGTGAGAGGAGTTATTTTGTTTTTTATTTTGATAGGAACTGTGATTTTTCTAAATGTGGAGGGACTGATTATATCGGGATTTTTTGAGTCAGGGGAGGAAAATCTGGATTATATCATTGTGCTTGGAGCACAGATGAAAGAGAGCGGACCAAGTAATATATTGCAATCAAGGCTGGATAAAGCGATTGAGTATCTGGAAAGAAATCCGGAAACAAAGGTGGTTGTGTCGGGCGGACAGGGAAGCGATGAACCAATGAGTGAAGCAGAAGGAATGAAGAGGTATCTGGTTCAAAAGGGGATTGCACCGGAAAGAATTTTTATGGAAGACCGTTCAGTAAATACAAAACAAAATTTGAAGTTTAGTTCAGAATATATTAATATAGAAAAAGAGACTGTAGGAATCGTGACCAGTAATTTTCATATATACAGAAGCGTCAGGCTTGCCAGGAAACAGGGATATACCAATGTCTGCGGAATTGCGGCAAAATCAAAAATAGAACTTCTTCCTGCAAATATGCTCAGAGAGTTTTGCAGCGTAGTGTATTATGCGGTGACGGGAAGTATATAGAAAATCAGACGGTCTGATGCCGGAAAAGCAAAGAGACGCCGGCAGGGGAAACTGTTGTTTGTAAAAATTGTGTGAAAGAAGCACGGAAACGGAGCGGGGTATGGAACATAACGGGGAAATGGAAAAAGAGATCGAGCAGCTTAGGAAAATTGTCAATGAAAGCGATAATATTGTATTTTTCGGCGGCGCCGGGATTTCAACAGAAAGCGGAATCCCTGATTTCAGAAGTGTGGACGGGCTATATAATCAAAAATATGATTATCCGCCGGAAACCATTTTAAGCAATACTTTTTACAGAAAACACTGCGAAGAATTTTACCGGTTTTACAGAGACAAGATGCTCTGCCTTGATGCGGAGCCAAATCGTGCGCATTTAAAGCTTGCCGAATGGGAGAAGGAGGGAAAACTCAAAGCGGTTATTACGCAGAATATTGACGGACTCCATCAAAAGGCAGGAAGCAGGGAGGTCTTAGAACTGCATGGCAGCGTTCTGAGAAATTACTGCGAAGAATGCGGGGAATTTTATGACGTGGATTACATAGTAAATTCGGAAGGGGTGCCGAAATGCGATTGCGGCGGCTGTATCAAACCGGATGTGGTGCTGTATGAGGAAGGGCTTTCGCAGCAGACACTGCAAAAAGCAGTTTATTATATCAGCAAAGCGGATGTGCTGATCATTGGAGGGACTTCACTTGCCGTATATCCGGCGGCGGGATTGATTGATTATTATGACGGGAATAAACTGGTTCTGGTGAATAAAACGCCTACGCCGAAGGACAAGCAGGCGGACTTGGTTATCTACGGAAAACTGGGAGAGGTATTTGGGGCACTGTGATTTCGCATACCGCGGGCAGAACTTTTTCATTCCAAAGAATATAAAAAGGATATGGATACTGATATGGATATAAAAGTTGGTAATGTTGTACGTTTGAAGAAAAAACATCCCTGTGGAAGCAGCGAGTGGGAGGTACTCCGTGTGGGGGCGGACTTCAGATTGAAGTGTATGGGATGTGGACATCAGATCATGATCGCCCGCAGACTGGTTGAAAAAAATGTACGGGAAATACGAGAAAATACTTGAAAAATGGATGTATCCATGCTATTATAAAAAATCGTGATATATCAATTATCCTTGCTCCCGGAAGGTCGGGGGCCAGAGACCAAAAGGAGGTAACGAGCATGAACAAATATGAATTAGCCGTTGTTGTTAGTGCAAAAATCGAAGATGATGAAAGAGCTGAAGTATTAAACAAAGTGAAGGCTCTCATTGAAAGATTCAATGGACAGATCACAAACGTTGATGAGTGGGGCAAAAAGAGACTTGCTTATGATGTCCAGAAAATGAAAGAGGCTTTCTATTATTTCATCCAATTCGACGCTGATTCCAAAACTCCGGCAGAGATCGAGAGCCGTATCCGTATCATGGATTATGTAATCAGATATTTATGCGTGAAACAAAACGAAGCATAAGAGATCGAAAAAACGAAAAATTTTTCGGCTATGAAAGATTGAGATTTTTCGATCGGGAAAGAACGGGGGAAGTAGTATGAATAAAGTAATTCTTATGGGCCGTTTAACAAGAGATCCTGAAGTGAGATATTCACAGGGAGAAAATGCAATGGCAATTGCCAGATATACACTTGCGGTAGACCGCAGAGGCAGCCGCAATAACAGTAATGATGACCAGCAGACCGCTGATTTTATCAATTGTGTGGCATTTGGCAGAGCCGGTGAATTTGCAGAGAAGTATTTCCGTAAAGGAATTAAGATAGCGGTAACAGGCCGTATTCAGACGGGCAGCTATACCAATAAGGACGGCGTAAAAGTATATACTACTGACGTAGTCGTTGAGGAGCAGGAGTTTGCAGAGAGCAAGAACAGCTCCAATGCAGACAATGGTGGCTTTAGCGGCGGTATGAGCAGACCGGAACCGATGGGAGCCGGCGACGGCTTTATGAATATTCCGGATGGAATCGACGAGGAGCTGCCGTTTAACTAAGATTGAATTTTAGACAGGAGGCATTATTATGGCTTATAATAAAGCAGAGAAATCTGATTCTCCGATGAGAAGAAGAGGCGGTATACGCAGAAGAAAGAAAGTTTGTGTATTTTGCGGTAAAGACAATGTAATTGATTACAAAGATGTAAATAAATTAAAAAGATATGTATCAGAGAGAGGAAAAATTCTTCCGAGAAGAATTACCGGAAACTGTGCAAAGCACCAGAGAGCGCTTACAGTAGCAATCAAACGTGCAAGACATATTGCGTTGATGCCGTATACCTGCGATTAAGTTTCGGACAAACTAAAGTAACACAATGAAGAACAGCTATTTACCAGATAGCTGTTCTTTTTTAACTTTTTTTTGTTAAATAATTGTCACGAGGTAAGTTATATTGTATAATAGAATGTAATTGAGTATCTGAAATTTTGGCTAAAATGACGGGAGAAAAGGTCAGGACAGGATACAGGAAATCAGTGTATGCTGCAATGGAATCTGCGGTGTAGATGGAAGGGAGAAATTTGCATATGCATATACAGGTACAGTGTTGTGGAATTATTCTGATGCTGCTGTTGTTGTTTTTTTATCTGCGTCAGAGAAGGGTATCTTTAAAAACAGAACAGGCATTTTTACGGGCATTTTGTGTAACCTTGGCCTGTATTGTTTTTGATATTCTTTCCATTGTGGTGATTGCAAGGAAAGAGGAACTTCCGAATCTGTTTGTAGAACTGATCTGCAAAAGTTATCTTGCGACACTGCTTGGCGTGGCATTATGCGCATTATCTTATATTTGCGTGGATGTATATTCTACAAAAAAGCATTATAAAAAGGAAGTACTAAAATACCAATTAAGCGCTCTTGTGGGAATGCTGTTCATCTATATTCTGCCAATACATTATCAGTTCGGGGAGGACGGAAAGACTGTTTTATATACATACGGTCCCAGTGTGATATCAACTTATATATTTGCAGTAGGGCTGTTGATTGTAATTTTTTACCTGATGAAGAAGGAAAAAAATAAAATAAGCCCAAGACGCCGTGAGGCTGTGGGACTTTGGATGGGGATCTGGCTTTGCGCCTCTCTGATCCAATTTCTGAATAATGAGCTTTTAATTGTAGGGTATGCCTGTTCACTGGGAATGGTAGTTCTTTATTTGAAACTTGAGAATCCGGAAACCAATTTAGACAGACAGACCGGGTTATTTAATCATGGCGCTATGGTTCAATACGCCAAAGAATTTTATAAAAAGGAACAGGGATTTTCTTTGCTGACCATAGTATTTGAACGTTCTTTTCATAAACATATGCATACGGATACAAGAAGAATGGTGAGAATGGAAATGATAGAATTTCTATTAAAGATCCCGGATGCATTTGTGTTTAAAAATGCAGAAGATGAAATTCTGATTGTATTTAAGGATCAGGAAGCAGCGGAAGACAGGATGGCAGGAATTTTTGAACGTTTTGAGAAAGGCTGGGGAAAGGAAGGGGAATTTCATGTAAAACCATATTGGCTGTATATGCCGGACTCCAGGATTGTAAACAACGTGGAGGATATGCTTTATCTCATACGTTATATCAGACAGAATAACAATGAATTTTCGGAAAATCATTATATCTACATTGATGCAGATAAGGCGGCTGCAATGTACCAGGAAAAAGAAACGGCGCAATTGCTTGTAAATGCAATAGAAAAAGACTGGGTGGAAGTATATTATCAGCCGATTTATTCCACAAGGGAACATCGTTTTATTTCTGCGGAAGCATTGGTGCGTATTAAAGACGAGGAAGGAAAAATTGTACCGCCGGGGGTATTTATAGATGTTGCAGAAAAAAATGGAATGATTTTACGTCTGGGAGAAATGGTATTTGAAAAAGTATGCCGGTTTGTGAAGGAAAATGCAGTGGAACAATATGGACTGCATTATATAGAAGTGAACCTGTCTGTTGTGCAGTGTGCCTATGAGCAGCTGGCGGAAGATTACATAAAGATCATGGAAAAATATAATGTTAATCCTGATTTTATCAATTTAGAGATTACAGAGTCTGCATCTTTGAGTGCAAAAAAGACTTTGCTTAATAATATGAAAAATCTGATTAAATATGGAATACGATTCTCACTGGATGACTTTGGTACAGGACAGTCCAATTTAAATTATATTGTGGATATGCCGGTAGATATCGTAAAATTTGACAAAGACATGATCAACGCTTATTTTGAAAATGGAAAAGCCAAATATGTTATGGATGCGGCAATGCATATGGTGCATGGCATGGATCTTGAAATCGTTTCTGAGGGGATAGAAACAAAAGAACAGTATCAGACGATGAAAGAACTTGGAATCAGCTATATTCAGGGTTATTATTTTTCAAAACCTTTGTCTGAAAAGCAGTTTTTAGAGTTTATTGCGGCAGCACAAAGAGAAGCCATGAATTAACGAAATATAAATAACAACCAGGAGGGAATTATGAATACGCAAAATGAAGCAAAAGAATGGAAAAAATCTATTGAAGGGGAAATCAGACATCATACGGTGCTGATTATAGCAGTCGCGATGACAATATTATCGGTTATAGCTATTTTAGTAAGTTATATCAGTACCCGTACCCTGTTAAATGAAGCGTCCAGAGGATTGGATGGGGAAAGCCTGAATACAGTACAAAGGCATTTTATGGCTATTGTGTCGATCAACGCTGTCGTTATTTTGATTGTAGCGGTCATTTTGATCGTGATTTCTACGGGTCTTGTAATAAAACTCGCTAAAGCAATCGGAACGGCGGTAAAGACGTGTACGGAGCGTCTTGAATTATTGACGCAGGGAGACTTGCACTCACCGGTTCCGGAAGTGAACAGAGCAGATGAAACAGGGGTGCTTGCCGTTGCAACAAGAGAAATGGTCGGTACAATGAGGACAATGATAGAGGATATTTCCTATGTGATGTCTAATATGGGCGAGGGAAATTTTGCTGTCCGTTCTGGAGCGAGGGACAGTTTTATCGGGGATTTTTCTAATATTCTGGAAAATGAGAGAAAAATTGTGGTCCGGCTCAGTGAAACGGTATCCGGAATCAGAGAAGCGGCTGGACAGGTATCGCTTGGTTCTACGCAGCTTTCAGAAAGCGCACAGAATCTTGCGGAAGGCGCGACGGATCAGGCAAGCAGTGTGGAAGAGCTTCTTGCTACCGTAACCGAGGTGACAGAACGGGTTGTAAAGAACGCGCAGGAAACTGCTGCAGTGGGAAGAAATGCGGAAAAGATGGGGTTAGAGGCACAGGAAAGTACAAAACAGATGCAGCAGATGAAAGCTGCAATGGAAAAGATCAGTCAGACGTCATCACAAATAGCAGGAGTTATTCAAAGTATAGAAGAGATTGCAGATCAGACAAATCTGCTTGCGCTTAACGCTTCCATAGAGGCGGCCAGAGCGGGAGAGAGCGGAAGAGGATTTGCGGTAGTTGCGAATGAGATCGGCGCGCTTGCAAAACAGAGCGGGGATGCGGCGGAAAACACAAGACAGTTGATTGAGGATTCTTTGAGAGAAGTAGAAAATGGTCATGAAATTGTAAATGTGACGGCAAAAACATTAGAAGAACTGATAAGCGGTCTGGGCGAGATCGTACAGGAAATTGAAAGAGTTGGAGAGGCGTCCATGAGACAGACAGACATGATCAGACAGATCAACACCGGAATCGAACAGATTTCAGCGGTCACGGAAGAAAATTCCGCAGCTGCTCAGGAGTGTTCGGCAACCAGCGAGGAATTAAGCGCACAGGCAGTTACAATGAATGAAATGATGGAAAAATTTCAGATAAGAAAGTAAAAAATAATTGGTTTTCGCTGCTTTTTGACATATTGCAACAAAAGGTGCGAAAACCTCCTTTCTTTTTACAAAAGAATTTTATAGCATATTGCCTTAAAAAATGATATACTGTTAGACGTATATAGATTATATGTATATGAATATCGGATTTTATCATATTTACGAATATATGCAGATAGTAGAAAGGCATGGTTATAAATGAAAAATAGAATCAAGTTGAAAGGGCGGATTAAAACATATTTACAATTCTCCCTGTATTTAGGTATTTTATTGATTGCTGTAAATATCTGTACTTATTTTTTGAGTTTACAGGCAGCGCTTTTACTGACCTGCTTTACCGTTTTTTATTTTGCGATTATACTTGCGCTTATGTTTTATAATAAGCCGGTTATTATGAATGAACTGGTCAGCTTTGCAACACAGTACGGGCAGATCCAGAGACGGCTTTTAAGAGATCTGGAACTGCCGCATGCACTGTTGGATGACACGGGAAAGGTAATTTGGACAAACAGGGAGTTTGAACGGATTACTCATAAGGAAAAAGGCTATTCAAAATCCATTACTTCTTTATTTCCAACGATTACGAAGGACAGGCTTCCCGGTGAAGATGAAATAGAAGAAACAGAATTTGAAATTGATTATGAAGACAGCAATTATATCGCTAAGTTAAAGAAAATTTCTTTAAAAGAAATGGCGGTTAACAGTGATATTATAGATGCGAACGGTTATGACGGTTATCTGATTGCCATGTATCTGTTTGATGAAACGGCGCTGCGAATTGCGCTGAAAGAAGTGGATGACCAGAGCATTGCAATCGGTATGATTTATTTGGACAACTACGAAGAGGCGTTGGAAAGCGTGGAAGAAGTCAGACGTTCCCTGCTGATTGCGTTGATTGACCGTAAAGTGAATAAATATATTGCAGCCTTTGACGGAATATGTAAGAAACTGGAAAAGGACAAGTATCTTGTGATTTTGCGCAAAAAGGCAATCGCCCAGCTTCAGGAAAGCAGATTTGATCTGTTGGATGACGTAAAGACCGTTAATATCGGTAATGAAATGGCGGTGACCATTAGTATGGGAATCGGGCTTGACGGCCTCACTTATGCGCAGAATTACGAATTTTCGAGGAATGCTATCGACCTTGCGCTTGGCAGAGGCGGAGATCAGGCGGTAGTGAAATCGCCGGATGTGATTACATACTACGGGGGTAAGAGCCAACAGGTTGAAAAGAATACCCGTGTAAAGGCGAGAGTAAAGGCACACGCTTTAAAAGAAATTATTTCCGGTAAGGACAAGGTATTGATTATGGGACACCGTCTTGCCGATGTGGACAGTTTTGGCGCGGCAGTCGGTATCTACAGAATATCAAAAACATTGGACAGAAAAGCGCATATCGTATTAAACGATATTACCACTTCCGTACAGCCGCTGGTGGAAATGTTCAAAGACAATCCGGAGTATGATGAGGACATGATTATAAGCAGCGGACAGGCTATCGAAGCGGCGGGCAGCAATGCAGTTCTGGTGGTTGTAGACGTCAATAAACCTAGTATTACAGAATGTCCTGATTTATTGAAATATTGTAAATCGATTGTAGTACTTGATCATCACAGGCAGGGAACAGAAGTGATTGAAAATGCAACCCTGTCCTATGTGGAAGCGTACGCTTCATCAGCCTGTGAGATGGTTTCGGAAATACTGCAGTATACGGTAGACAATATAAAGATACGTTCAGAAGAAGCAGATTGTATGTATGCGGGTATTGTGATCGATACGAATAATTTTATGACAAAGACAGGGGTCAGAACTTTTGAAGCGGCAGCATTTCTCAGAAGAAACGGCGCCGATGTTACAAGGGTTCGTAAACTTTTCAGAGAAGATGCGATTGAATACAAGGCGAAGGCGGATGCAGTCAGCCAGGCGGAAATTTATCGAAATTATTATGCAATTTCCATTTGTACAAACGATGAAGTGCAGAGTCCTACTATTATAGGCGCACAGGCAGCAAATGAATTGCTCAATATTAAAGGAATGAAAGCAAGCTTTGTTCTTACGGAATATCAGAATCAGATTTATGTCAGCGCCCGTTCTATTGATGAAGTAAACGTACAGGTCATTATGGAACGTCTTGGAGGCGGCGGACATATGAATGTGGCCGGCTGCCAGATGGAGGGAACTTCAATTGCAGAGGCGATTGTAGTGATTAAAAATACAATAGATCAAATGATTCATGAAGGCGAATTGGACTAAGCATGATTGGCGCTTATGTCTTGATTTGCAGATGAGCAGGCATGGAGGATGATTATGAAAATTATTTTATTGGAAGATGTAAAATCATTAGGTAAGAAAGGCGATATTATAGAAGCAAGCGAAGGATATGCAAGAAATTTTATTCTTCCTAAAAAACTTGGCGTAGAAGCAAATGGAAAAAATCTGAATGACCTGAAGCTTCAGAAAGCAAATGAAGAGAAGCTTGCAAAAGAAAAATATGATGAAGCAGTGGCATTCGGAAAAGAAATGGAAACAAAAGAAGTTGTCGTAAAAATGAAAGCAGGGGAGGGCGGAAAAGTTTTTGGCTCTGTTTCCTCCAAAGAAATTGCAGCGGCGGCAAAAGAACAGTGCGATATGGAAATCGACAAAAAGAAAATCCAGATGCCTGATGCCATCAAGGCGTTTGGAGTATATGAGGTAACTGTAAAGCTTCATCCGAAGGTAAGTGCAAAGTTAAAAGTAAAAGTACAGGAAGCATAAGACGGAGAATGAAGAAGTGTGTGCCTGCTAACGCAGGAAGATGGGAGCAAAGATGGCGGCAATGGAAGAAGCGCTCTTAAAAAGAGTACTGCCTCATAGCATTGAAGCGGAACAGTCTGTAATTGGTTCCATGATCATGGATAAGGAAGCGATTGTTGTTGCATCAGAGATTTTGCTTGGTGAGGACTTCTATAGTAAACAATACGGTATTCTATATGACACTATGGTTGAACTGAATGAAGAAGGAAGACCGGTGGATCTGGTAACGCTTCAGGACAAGCTGAAAGAGAAGGACGTGCCTCCCGAAGTAAGCAGCCTGGAGTTTATCAGAGATTTAATAACAGCGGTTCCCACATCGGCGAATATAAAATACTATGCGAACATTGTGGCTGAAAAATCAACGCTTCGGAAACTGATCAAGCTGAATGAAGAAATTGCAAACACCTGTTATGTTGGAAAAGAGAGTCTGGAAGTAATATTGGAGGACACAGAAAAGAAAGTGTTTCATCTGGTACAGAAGAGAAATGCCGGCGAATTTGTACCAATCAGACAGGTGGTCATGAACGCTATGGACAGGATTGAGGCGGCTTCTAAGAATAAAGGAGCTGTGACCGGAATAGCGACAGGGTTTATCGATTTAGACTATCGGACTGCCGGGATGCAGCCTTCGGATCTTGTTTTGATAGCGGCGAGACCTTCTATGGGGAAAACGGCATTTGTATTAAATATAGCACAGCATGTTGCATTCAAACTAAATCAGACAGTAGCGATATTTAGTTTGGAAATGTCAAAGGAACAGCTGGTGAACCGTTTATTTTCTCTGGAATCCAGAGTGGATTCCCAGCATATAAGAACAGGACAGCTTTCAGATGCAGAGTGGGAGAGTTTGATAGAGAGTGCAGGGGTGATTGGAAAGTCTGATTTAATCATTGATGATACGCCGGGCATCAGTATTGCCGACTTGCGCTCGAAGTGCAGAAAGTTTAAATTAGAGCATGATTTGAAAATGATTATTATCGACTATTTGCAGTTGATGTCCGGCAGCGGGCGTGGGGATTCCAGGCAGCAGGAGATTTCGGATATTTCCAGATCTTTGAAGGCGCTTGCGAGGGAACTTAGCGTTCCGGTAATAGCGTTATCGCAGCTCAGCCGTGCAGTAGAACAAAGACCGGATCACAGACCGATGCTTTCGGACCTTCGTGAGTCCGGCGCGATTGAACAGGACGCCGATGTGGTAATGTTTATTTATCGTGACGATTATTACAATCATGATACCGAGAGGAAGGATATAGCGGAGATCATTATCGCAAAACAAAGAAACGGTCCGATTGGCACTGTGGAATTGGCATGGCTTCCTAATTATACAAAGTTTGCTAATTTACAGAAGTAAAAACAGATATACATAGAAATTACGAAAGAGAACAGTGAGCAAAAGCTTGTTCTCTTTTTGTATTTATAAAATAAATAAAAAAATAAAAAGAAAGGAAATAAGATTATGGAACAAACATATTATTTGATTTCGGATGCAGCGAAAAAGGTACAGGTAGAATCCCATGTGTTACGGTATTGGGAAGAGGAACTTGGGCTTCCGATTAAAAGGAATGAACTTGGCCATCGTTTTTATACAGAAGAAGATATTAAACGTTTTATCAGTATAAAGGGGTTGAAAGAGAAAGGGCTGCAGTTAAAAGCGATTAAACTGGTACTGCAGGATGATGAAAGTTTTGAAAAAGAAAATGGAGAGACAGATAAAAAAGCAGCAGGCATAGAAAAAAGAACTGCTGTAAATATACCGTTAAGAGAAGACAAGATGGAAAAAGAGCTGGGCGGAAAGAAAATACTCTCTGTGATCACGAAAACAAGCCTGGAACCGGAAAACAAATCCGCCAGAATGCAGATGCTTTTAAAGCAGATGATTGTGGAGGCAATAAAGGACAGTAATGAGGAACTATGTGACACATTAAAGGAATCGCTTTTAAAAGAAATGGATTATCAGTTCCGTCTGCAGGAAGAAAGAGAGGAGGAAAGGGAAAGCAGCAGAACAAAAAGAGAGGACGAGCACTTCCAGCGAATTGACGAATTATTAAGAAGCAGAAGCAAGGAAAGAGGCAAATTTAAGAATAAAGATAAAGAGAAGGAAAAAGAGAAAACAAAGGAAAAAGAAGCAGATGTGGAAAATGGAAAGAAAAAAAGAAGACATTCCTTTTTTTGAATGTCTTCTGAAACAGCTGTTTATTTGTGGCAAGGATAGCAACGGTCAATATGAAAATGACTGCTGTGTCCTTGTCATAAGTTTATTATGCCTGTTCAATAGTACCTACAGGGCACACACCTGCACAGGAACCACAATCAATACATTTGTCAGCATCGATCTCATATTTGCCATCCCCCATGCTGATTGCGCCAACCGGACACTGTCCTTCGCAAGAACCGCAAGATACACAAGCGTCACCAATACAATATGCCATACTAATATCCTCCTTAATTTTCAAAAAAGTAATTGATATAATTTTATCAATATCTAACGATATTGTAATATAAATTACCAGTGAAAACAAGATAAATTTAAAAAAGATTCATGAAAAAATCTGGCAGTAAAGTATCGATAAAAGCACGACGTCAAAGTCAAAGGCAATTATGCGGTTTCCATCTCACTCCGGCGCTTTTTGATACCGTCGAGGATTACCTGTTTTTTCTCGATTACTTTATCTTTGTCCATAGCAGGGATTCCTTTTAATTTATATTCGATGCCGAGCTTTTCGTATTTTGGCAGTCCCATAGTATGGTAAGGAAGTACATCCAAAGCCTTAATATTGGAAAACTGTCCGATAAAATATCCCAGTTCAAATAAATATTTGTCGTCGTCTGTGATTGTTGGAACAACGACATGGCGCAGCCATACGTCGACTTTTTTCTCATCCAAATAAGCCAGAAAAGCGAGAATGCCGTCGTTTGGCTGTGAAGTAAGTTCTTTATGCTTTTCGGGATCAATATGTTTGATGTCCAGCATAACAAGATCGGTAAGCGTCATCAAGTGATCTAATTTGGCGAGCCATTCAGGCGTGCTTGTTTTTTTATAAGCAATACCTGAAGAGTCGATACAAGTATGAATATTTTTTTCTTTTGCCAGCGTGAATAAGTCGATTAAGAAATCCACCTGCATCAGTGGTTCGCCGCCGGTAACTGTAATGCCTCCGTCTTTATAAAAGCTGATGTTGCGTTCATACTGTTCAATAATATAGGCAGGTTCCATTTCTGTTCCTGCATTCATTTCCCATGTATCGGGATTGTGGCAATAGGCGCACCTCATAGGGCAGCCCTGCACAAAAACTACAAAACGGACACCGGGACCATCCACGGTGCCAAAACTTTCGAGAGAATGAATTCTACCTTTCATATTATTAGTTGTACCTCATTTCTGCGTGGAAATTACGCTTATTTTCTTTCAATAAAATTACTTACATAATATCATTTATTAGTATACTATTAATACAAAGAAAAAACCAGTATACAGGAAAAAATATCAAAGTATCTTTTAAACTAAAGATTGATAACTTAAAAATATCTGTTAAAATGGTATTTGTTATATACAGATAGAAAAATGGAGATTAATATGGGATATTTAATAGGATATATCGGAGAATTTGACAGTCTGCCTGAGCCGGCGCATGGAATTTCCTGAATGCAGATACATAAAGGCAATAGAACTTTATTCCTATATGGATTTGCAGGAAATAAAATGGGAGAGAAAAAAATATCTGTCCATTGCCTCGTCCATAGACAATTACAGTGATCTGGAGCTTGTGTGGAATGCGAAGTCAGGGAAACTTTCGGTGATCGACCGGGAACATGAGACTATATTTGAATTGTGCGGCTGGAAAGAGTTTATAAAGTCACCGGGAGAGCAATTGAACAGGATTTTTTGAAAGAGAGGTATCAGTATGAAATGGAAAAGATCGTTATGTTTTAAGATTAGTATGACTTACATTGCAGAAAGGAGTATACAAAAATATGGGATATCAGGCTGAAAAAGAACGATATGAAACTATGATATATAACCGGACAGGAAAGAGCGGATTAAAGCTTCCAGTGCTGTCGCTTGGTTTATGGCATAATTTCGGTTCAAACGGGGACTACGAAAATATGAAGGCGATGTGTTTTACAGCGTTTGATCAGGGAATTACTCATTTTGACCTGGCAAATAATTATGGCCCTGAGCCGGGAAGCGCGGAAAGAAATTTTGGAAAAATATTAAAGGAGGAAATGCACTCCTACAGAGATGAGATCATTGTCAGTACAAAAGCCGGATATGATATGTGGGAAGGACCTTATGGCAATTTTGGGAGCAGGAAGTATCTTCTGGCAAGTCTGGATCAAAGTCTGAAACGGATGGGGCTGGAATATGTGGATATTTTCTACCATCACAGGATGGACCCGGAGACACCGTTAGAAGAAACGATGGGCGCCCTGGACAGTGCAGTGAAAAGCGGCAAGGCTCTTTATGCGGGAATCTCAAATTATGATGGAGATACGATGAAAAAAGCGGCTGTTATTTTAACGGATCTGAAATGTCCATTTATTATTAATCAAAACAGATATTCTATTTTTGACAGAACCATTGAAAATAACGGATTGAAAAAGGCGGCGGCAGAGGCAGGAAAGGGAGTAATTGCTTTTAGTCCGCTGGCGCAGGGACTGTTGACGCAGCGTTATCTGAACGGGATTCCGGCAGACAGCCGTGTTTTAACAGACGGGCGTTTTCTTCATAAAGAACAGGTGGAGGAAAAGCTTGCGCAAATTAAGGAACTAAATGAAATTGCGCTGCAAAGAGGGCAGAGTCTGGCGCAAATGGCGCTTAGCTGGGTTTTGAAGGATAATGAAATAACAAGTGTTCTTATTGGAGCTTCCAAACCGGAACAGATTTTAGATAATTGTGGTATTGTGAATCATATATGCTTCTCAGAAGAAGAATTGAAGAAAATAGACGAAATTGTCTTTGGCAGGAAAACAGAGTGATCATGAATCAGAAGATGAAAAGAATTCCGCTTAAAACAGTATATTATATGGCTTTTACTTTCCTGATTGTGGTTCCCCTGCTTACTGTATTGTTGATTGCTCTTTTTGTACTAAATCAGCAGTTTAAAAAACAGGCAATTGAAAATATTGAACGTGCACAGGATAATATTGTAACAGAGTTATTATCTGATATTAACGTAATGTCCATGCGGCTTTCTCATTTGATTTACACAAATAATAACGAGATTATAGGTTATGCGGCGGGTACGGATACAGAGGATATTTTACAGAGATATGAATATGAGCAGAAATTGTCGCAGGCAGGGAATCTGGTACTCGAACCGGTAAAAGATATTATTTCGGTTGGCTTCTATATGAAGGACGGGAAAGAGACATATATTAAGAACA
The DNA here is from genome assembly GCA_947650155.1 of uncultured Lachnospiraceae bacterium. Taxonomy (GTDB): domain Bacteria; phylum Bacillota; class Clostridia; order Lachnospirales; family Lachnospiraceae; genus RGIG3002. The sequence continues at coordinate 9,159 of CANSUS010000054.1, read as the reverse complement.
GCATTAACCGTACTCAGGAAGAAATAAAGGAGAAGAAGTGGTATCAGGCGGCGCTTGCGACCCCTAACGTTGTCTTTGTAGGCTCTTATAATACGGAATCGCCAAATGATTTGTATATTGGCGGAAAGAAAAATTTACTGGTACTGGTTTTTGCGCTTTCTCCCGATGTAACTACGGATCGTTCCCAAAAGATTGAAATGGTAACCTTTTATCAGGTAACAGGCGCGGGAGATACGATAGCGGATTATGACCGGAACTACTTAAAGGGCAATAATAAACTTGGTATTACTATGATAAAAGGCGAGGATGGAGAAATTATTTTTACTACAGTGGATGACAGGGATTTCCCGTCAAAGGAATATACCTGTGTTAAGACGCCGGCCCGGTTTGGAAATACAACATGGTATGTGGAAAGCTATATTAAAACAACAGAACTGACGGAAGAATTTTGGAAGATTGCCCAAATGATATTATTGATTGCCGTGTTTATTTTTTTGCTGGCAGGATATTATTCCGGGTATTTTTTAAAAAGCATTGTAAATCCGATTACAGAAATCGACGGAGGGTTGAAACAGGTAGAGGAGGGAAATCTGGAAGTACATATTTCGCCGCAGGGACAGTTTGAGATACGTAATGTGATACACCAGTTTAACGCTATGGTAAGGCGTCTGAAGGTTTTGATAGAAGAATATGAAGAGCGTGGAAAACAGATGGAGAAAAAACCGGAGGACTATTTCTGCGCCATGTTGAAAAATGAGATGTCTCCGCAGGAAACGGCTGAACAGTATAAAGAATTTTTTGCAGAACGGTATACCATAATAGGATTTATGACAGAAAATTATTCATCAGGGAAAAATGATACCGAATCAGTGAAGCAGCTGACAGACAGCTTTTGGAGAAATCCACGCTTTGCAGCAAGGTGTATGATCTATGTGGAAAATCCTTCTTTTTATATTGTGTTTTATCGAATTTCAGAGGAAGATTATCTTTCCCGTATTTCCAGAATGGTCCAGGAAATTCAGGCAGCGGCAAAAAAAGAATTGGGGATACTGATCAGTGCCTGCGTGGGAAGGGAATTGTATGGTTACGCAGAATTTCTCGAAGGAACGAATGAAGTCAGGGAAAAAAGCTGCTTGCATTTTCTTTATGGCGAAGAAGCAGTTATTCTGTTGGAAAATGATTCGGAAAAGAAAGAGACGGTACTTTTACTTTTGGAAAAATATAAACGTCTTGCAGAGATGCTTTATATAGCAGATGAAAAAAATATAAATGAAGAAAAGGAAAAACTGTTTTCTATTTTTGATAATAATGGAAAAACGGAAGCGGAGCTTCATGCGTATGCCGCAGTTCTGGCAATTGGAGTCAGATTTAGTGTGGACAACGGGAATTTTTTTGATATTTTTGAGAAACGCTATAATTATATAGAAAAGATAGAGCGGTTAGAGGATATAAGAAGCCTGAAATTGTGGATGACAAATTTCTTCGGATGGATTATGGACTATTCTGCTACGAAGCTAAATGTACTGGAAACGGATGCGATTGTAAAAGCGAAAAGATATATAACAAATCACTATGACGATGCGGGGCTTTCTCTTTCACAGGTGGCCGAATATGTGGAACTGAATGAAAAATATTTTACGAATCGTTTTACAAAGGAAACAGGAGAACCTTTTTCTTCTTATCTTACCGGATTAAGAATGCAGAAAGCAAAAGAATTACTGAAAACTACAACTTTTAAGATATATGAGATTTCAGAGATGGTTGGATATCATAGTGTTGAACATTTTAACAGGACATTTAAAAAATTGAATAATATAACACCGGCACAATACAGAAAAACCATGTAAATATATGGTTTTTCTTACTTTATATCAAATATTCTTACCAAACGTCAAAAAATAAAAAATCCACAACCTGTAAAAAAATCAAGAAAAATGAATATATGAAATGGTGTGCCCGAATAATAACTGCTATTCTGAATGCACAAAAACAAACTCACATATGGAAAGGGAGGAATACTTTATGAAAAGAAAAGTAGTAGCAGGTATTTTAGCATGTGCACTTTTAGCTGTTTCTTTAATAGGATGTGGAGACAGCGCAGGCACAGCAAAGGAAAATGCAAATGACACGGATAATAATGTATCCGCATCAAGTGAAGCGGGAACACCGAAAGAGGATCAGGCGGAAACAACCGGTCAGGCAGCGGGAAGTTCTAATGAGGATTTAAGCGGTACGCTTACTTTTGCAATCTGGGATAATAACCTGAATGAATTTATTGAACAGAATGATATGCTGGGAAAATTTCAGGAACAGTATCCTAATATAGAAATTGAAGTGGAAAAAATCAAAGATGACTCAGAATATTGGAACGCTATGAAGATGAGGGCATCTGCGAACCAGCTCCCGGATATTATGTTTAACAAACCGTTTACATTGTCAAGGTTTAAAGATTATCTGGTAGATCTGTCAGGAACTACGGCATGTGCCAATAATGAGCTGGCATCAGGGTATGCAATTGACGGAAAGGTACTTGGCATTCCCATGACTTCCGGTTATGAGTATGTATACTATTGGAAAGATATGTTTGAGGAAGCAGGAGTTACAGTTCCGACAACGTGGCCGGAATTTGAAGAGACGGCAAAGAAACTTCAGGAGTTTTATGGAAAAGATGATCCCGATTTTATGGCGATTGCATGCGGATTAAAAGATGAGTGGCCGGATTATCCGTACATGGAATTTATGCCTGCATTGGAATCGGGTAACGGACAGAACTGGAATACAATGGCGTCGCAGGATACTCCTTTTGCTGAGGGCAGTGATATTTATAAAGCTTATGAAAAAGTATACGGACTCTTTACCTCCGGCGTTCTCGGGAAAGATCCGCTTGGACTGGGAAATGATCAGGTAACTTCTTTATTTGCAGCAAAAAAAGCATCCATTATCGCTTTAGGAGACTGGGGGCTTCAAAACATTCAGAATGGTACAGATGACATTTCACAGCTAGGCACATTCTATCTTCCGACCAGAAACAGTGCATCCGATCCTTATAATGTAATTGTACAGGGGGATTCCTTCATGGGCGTTACCACACATTCCAAGAATCAGGAAGCGGCAATTGCCTTTGTAGAATGGTTTTACTCTGATGCTTGGTATCCGGATTATATTAATTATGTATCCAGCGCGTCTTCCATGACAAATTTCCCGAAAGAGAAAGATCCCATTTTGGCAGAATCAGATGAACTTTGTCCGGATAAAGTATTGATTATGTATGACGGCGGCGGTGACGATTTTACGGCAATTCAAAATGAGACGACTTTTGACTATAAGAAATTAGGCGCCCAGATGCTCACGGATGGTTTTGAATTAAAGTCTGCAATGGATGAATTAAACCAGAAGTGGACAGATGCAAGAGCAAAACTTCAAATCCAATAAAAAAGATATGAAAAAGAGAGAGGGCTGCATTTGCAGCCCTCAGATATTATAAATGACAGTACACAATATTTTGTACGGAAAGGAAATGATATGAGCAGACTAAGTAAGAAAAGAAAACAGTTTATTATAATGTCCCTGTTCATTCCCGTTGCGTTATTAATTGCGTTTGTAGTATTTCCGGCGATTGACTTGTTCAGGATGAGTTTTACGAACTGGGATGGTTATTCACAAAACAGCAGTTTCATATGGTTTGAAAATTATATATCCATGTTTAAAAATAAGGATCTGTGGTTATCTCTTAGAAATAATGCAGTGTATTTTTTTGTACATCTCTTAATGATTTTTGTAGAACTTGCATTTGCGGTGCTTTTAACAAGTAAACTGCGGGCTGCAAAATTTTATAAAACAATGGTATTTATGCCCTACATTATCAATGGCGTGGCAATTTCCTATGCGTTTTCCTATTTCTTTTCTCCGGTAAATGGAGCTTTTAACGCAATATTGAGTTCGGTCCATCTGGAAAGTCTGATCCGTAACTGGCTGTCAGATGAAAAAATAGTGAATTTTGTATTGTCTTTCGTTTCTTTATGGAGATTCAGCGGTTATCATATCATTCTGTTTATGGCGGCATTACAGTCTATTCCTCAGGACACAATGGAGGCTGCTCAGGTGGATGGCGCGAATACATGGCAGTTATTCAAATACATACAGATTCCGGCTATTATGTTGATGGTAGATTTTGTGTTGTTTGATAATATCAGAGGAGCGTTACAGGTATTTGACATCCCATTTGTTATGACTGCCGGCGGTCCGGGATATGCATCCTCTACATTTACATTATATACAATAAAAACCGCCTTTACGTTTTCTAATTTCGGATTAGCAGCGACAATGGCTGTGGCAATTATGTTTATGATTGTACTGATTTATATTGTACAGAATAAAATAATTCACGGATTAATTTTGAAAGAAGGGAGAAAATAAAATGGCAAAAAGAGCAATCACACAAGTAATGAAACAGATAATCTGCCTGTGCATGGTCGTCATAGTTTTGGCGCCGATACTTTTGACTTTGTTCGCGTCCATAAAAACGAAAACGGATATGGCAGTCAGTTCTCCTTTGCTGCCGCCTGCATGGAGTAATATTACTTTTGAGAACTTTAAGAAAGTATTATCTAATAAATATTTGTTGATGGGATTTAAAAATACTGGTATTATTCTTATAATATCACTTATTTTTAATGTTATGTTTGGTACGATTACAGCATTTATTATTGAACGGTTCCAATTCAAAGGGAAGAAAATTGTAGTAGCGTTGTTTTTCATTGGTATGCTGATTCCGACTTTCGTAACGGAAATTGCCAGATTCAGAATCATCAATGGACCTGTTCTTTTAAATAATTTTTCCGCTTTTGTAACCTGCAACGGTAGGCATTATTAAAGCAATCAATATTATTAATGATATGTATATTCCATATCTTTATATGCCTAAGACAAAGTTACGAACATTGACGCCATTCTTGATGGATTATGCAAACGCTCAACAGGGGCCGTGGCATACTTTTGTGGCAGGAATTATTATCATTATGATACCGACAATTCTTCTTTATGTATTTTTTCAGAAATATATTTTGGCAGGTGTTGCGGCCGGGCGATAAAAGAATAAAAGCAGGAACAGAATAGCTGAGAGCACGTAGAAACAGAACGGGTTGATATAAGTGAATTAAGAAAAAGTAAGATATGCTAAACAGATATAGTAAAAATCTAAAATGGAGGGTATCAGATGAATGCAGATTTAAAATGGCTGGATCTGCCGGAAGTATTTCGTGTAAACCAACTTCCGGCGCATAGCGACCACCGCTTTTATGAAAGCAGAGAGGCATATGACGAAGGCAAAAGCGGACTCTTGCAGTCTTTAAACGGAGAATGGGAATTTTGTTACTCCGTCAATGCAAAGAGCAGACCGGCAGAGTTTTACAGGGAAGACTTCGACAGAAGTGATTTTGACAGAATACAGGTGCCGGGACATATCGAATTAGCGGGCTATGATAAAATTCACTATATCAACACGATGTATCCCTGGGAAGGTCATATTTTCAGAAGACCTGCGCATACGGAAAAAGGATGGGACGGTACGGAGGGAAGTTTCAGCGGGGCCGATTACAATCCGGTAGGTTCCTATGTATGCAGATTTGATTTGAATGAAGGGCTTTGCAATAAAAGAGTATGTATTCGTTTAGAAGGTGTGGAGCAGGCAATGTATCTTTGGCTGAACGGCAGCTTTGTTGGATATGCGGAAGACAGCTTTACGCCGTCGGAGTTTGATCTGACGCCTTATATAAAAGAAAAAGATAATCTTCTGGCGATAGAAGTGCATAAAAGAAGTACGGCGGCATTCTTGGAAGACCAGGACTTCTTCCGTTTTTTTGGTATTTTTAGGAATGTGACGCTTTATGCCAAACCGGCGGTGCATGTGGAAGACGTCTGGGTTAAGCCGGTGCTGGAAGAGGATGATAAGACCGGGCGGCTTTCGGTAGAGATGAAGCTGTCAAAAGAGGAAGAAGGGACATCGTTTGGGGATGTTACGGCAGAATTTGCTCTATATGACAAAGAGGGAGGGCTGTGCATGCAGGGAACGATGCCGGCGGAAGAGACCATGCAGCTGCCGGCCCAGACATTGGAAGACGTGACTTTGTGGAACAATGAAAATCCTTATTTATACACACTTGTTATAACTCTTTTGGATGAAAACAAGAATGCAGCAGAAGTAGTGCCGCTTAAAATCGGTTTCCGCAGGATCGAGATGAAAGATAAGATCATGCTGTTAAATGGGAAGAGGCTGATCATTAATGGAGTCAACCGCCATGAGTGGAGCGCGGAGGGCGGAAGGTGCATTACAAAAGCGGATATGGATTTTGACATTCGTTTGTTTAAAGAAAACAATATTAATGCAGTTAGAACCTGCCATTATCCCGATCAGATTCTGTGGTATGATTTATGTGATGAAAACGGGATTTATGTGATGTCGGAGACGAATCTGGAGTCGCATGGTTCCTGGCAGAAAGCCGGAGACATAGAACCGTCATGGAATGTGCCCGGCAGTTTCCCGGAGTGGAAAGAAGCTGTGCTAGACAGGGCAAGAACAAATTTTGAGACTTTTAAGAATCATCCATCCATTTTATTCTGGTCTTTGGGAAATGAATCCTATGCAGAAGAAAATATTGCTCAAATGAATGATTATTTTAAAGAGAAAGACAGCAGCAGGCTGGTGCATTACGAAGGTGTCGTGCATAAACGCATTTTTGAAGACCGGATTTCTGACATGGAAAGCCGGATGTATGCCAGACCTGAGGAAATTTCCGAATATCTTTCCAATAATCCGAAAAAGCCGTTTATTTTGTGCGAATATATGCATGATATGGGAAATTCTCTGGGAGGAATGAAGTCTTATATAGATTTGATTAAGAAGTTTGAAATGTATCAGGGCGGCTTCATATGGGATTATATTGATCAAGCTCTTTGGATAAAAGACGAAGTGACGGGAGAAAAAGTGCTTCGTTATGGAGGAGACTTTGACGACCGGCCGTCAGACTATGAATTTTCGGGAAATGGTATTATTTTTGCAGACAGGACGGAGAAACCGGCATTACAGGAGGTGAAATATTATTATGGCTTATACAGATAACAAATTGCATATTGTATTTGGAGACGTGACGGTAGGACTGCATGGTAATGATTTTTCTTATATCTTTTCGGGGCAGACTGGCGGACTGGAATCTCTGGTTATTGAGGGAAGGGAATGGTTATACCGGACTCCCAAACCCACATTCTGGAGGGCGTTGACGGATAATGACAGGGGAAATAAGTTTTATCTGCGTTCCGGTGTATGGATGTCAGCGGATCTGTTTATATACTGTATTAATATGAAGGTAAAAGTTGATGGAAATGAAATTCCGCTTCCGAAAGCGCCGGAAAATAATCGTTATACCGGAAAAGAAAGTGCGGAAAAAGTAAGTTTTACATTTGAATATGAAACAATAACGAGTCCTTCGGCTCTGGTTTCCGTTACTTATGAGGTAGATGCAGCAGGGACGATTCGTGTGGATGTGCATTATTCAGGAAAAAAAGGACTGCCCGAACTGCCGGTATTCGGAATGCGCTTTGTTATGCCGACAAAAGCAGACGGCTATGAGTATGAAGGGCTTTCGGGAGAAACTTACCCTGACAGAATGGCAGGGGGGATTCCCGGTATATACAAAATAGAAGGACTGCCAGTAACAAAGTATCTGGTGCCGCAGGATTGTGGTGTGCATATGGACACAAAGTGGGTGAAGATTTACAGAAGCACAACTTTAAACAATGCGGATAAAAATAATGATGCAAATGTGTCGCAAAGAGAAAGTTTTGGGCTTAAATTCCGTGCGGCAGAAGAGAATTTTGCATTTTCCTGTATTCCGTATACGGCGGAAGAACTGGAAAATGCCACACATCATGAGGAACTGCCTCCGGCAAGACGGACTGTTGTTTCCATATTAGGCGCCGTCAGAGGAGTGGGCGGTATTGACAGCTGGGGAGCCGATGTGGAGGAGGCTTATCATATTAGTGGGGAAGAGGATATTTGTTATTCGTTTTTTATTGAGAAGGTGAAGAGTTAGTATAGAAAAATTTGGCGTACGGACGAAGAAAGGCAGGAATATAGGCGGGCAGGGCAGAGCTTCGGATGTGAATTTTCTAATGGGGTGTGCAAGGTGCTGGCGGTTTACGGGGCGGGGCGGATTCGGCATCGTGCCTCAGCCGCCCCTAAAATCTGCGTCCATGCAGATTTTCCCTGAATATTGAACACCCCATAAGAAAATATCAACATTCTTCGCTATGCCCTGCCCGCCTATATTCCTGCCTTTCTTCTGGTTCTTGGCGCCAACCGCACAGAGTTTATACACATCGGGATGCCGCGTCCGTACGTCAAATACCATTAAAATGAAGTCATACAAATAAAAACTGTCATACTTAAAAAGTACGACAGTTTTTTATATATGTCTAACGACACAATTATTAAATTTTAATGCAATACATTTTAAACTGACTCATGGAATGTACGTGAAATAACGTCAGCCTGCTGTTCGGGTGTTAACTTAATGAAGTTAACAGCATATCCTGATACACGGATTGTTAACTGAGGATAATTCTCAGGATGTTTCTGTGCATCTAATAATGTATCCCTGTTGAGAACGTTAACATTAAGGTGATGTCCGCCTTTTGTTGCATAACCGTCTAATAAAGAAACTAAGTTATCTACCTGTGCTGTATTTGCTGCCATAGTAATATACCTCCATATTATTTATAATACTGATTATTCGTAATCATCCAATCCCTGATGAAGGGTAGGAACACTGCAGGCCAAGGGGGTTCTGGAACAATCCGTACATCCCATAGTCTGAACAGATTTATCACTTCCGTTTTCGGAATCGTAATCGATATTCATATGTCCAACGCCTTCCGTCATGCCGGAGTCTAACATTTTAACTAAATCATCAATCATCTGTTTGTCATCCATAAGTGTTCCTCGCTTTCTTTAAAGGGTTATTATTTGTTTAAGTCTAATTCAAGGTCACCGGAGAATACCTGATCTTCTTTACCGAGAGCACCCGGAATAATAGTGAAGGTATTGGAAATACCATCCTGTGCATCCTTGAACGGAAGTTTGGATACGGAAGAAAGGGATGCTAC
>CANSUS010000053.1 GCA_947650155.1 uncultured Lachnospiraceae bacterium | reverse complement strand
AGCGGCTAAAATACAAGCTTTTTTGTGCAAAATAAATAAGAAAGTATAGAGAGGAATAAAGAGAATGTATCATGACAGATTTAGAAAAAGTCATTATGAAGCAGGATATCATTGGGGAAATCAGTTACATGGCAAGGGGATAAGTATTGACCAAAACTTTACCCTTGAGAGACTTGAGGAACGTAAAATATTTGCGAAAGACTGTCTGCCAGTTTATGAAAAGTATTATCCGGAAATCTTAGAGGAGATTAAAGGAGTGGCAGACGGGCAAAAAAGCAAATATGAATATTTTTATACATTTCTGTTTAGTATGTATTGTTTTGAGTTTAACAATCACTGTACTTGTTTTGCATTTAAAGATAAGGATAATCTTGTTTTTGGCAGAAATAGCGATTGCCTTGTTGCACTGGAAAAACTATATGCGAATTGCCTGTATAAGTTAAATGGAGTTTATAGTTTTAATGGAAATACTACTGCATTTATAGAAATGGAGGATGGGATAAATGAACACGGTTTGGCTGTGGGTCTTACATTTATTCATCCTAAGATTATAAAGGCAGGACTTAATGCGGGTATGTTGGTGCGCTATTTATTAGAAAAGTGTAAAACTACTGATGAAGTGATTGAAAGCCTGGCTATGATACCCATTGCATCACAGCAAACGATAACTGTTATGGATTGTATTGGGAACTTTGCTGTTATAGAATGTAATTGCAATCATATTGAAGTGATAAAGCCAACGGGGGAGGATAGTTTTGTTGTAGCAGCAAATGGTTTTATTTCTCCCAAAATGATAGGATACAATGGTATAGACGATTGGCATTCAAGTGAAAGATATTCTGTTGCATATAACTCGCTAAAGGCAAATAAAACTCGTTTTTCTGTTGAACTTGCAAAAGATATTTTATCAGGGAAATATGGTTTTATGTGCCAGTATGAAAGAAATTTGGGCGTGGATACAGTATGGTCAGTTGTTTACGATATAAAAAACAAAAAGATTTTCAGGGTTGAGGGAAACCCATCACGCAAAAAATTTGCGGAAGATAGCAGAATGAAGTTTATTTCATAATTTGCAGACGGACGCTTTCTTGCTTTCTTTTTTACCCTTTCGGGCAGTGTATCAGCTTTTTATGGCGCAATTCAGTGCCTGCATAGTGCGTTTCCACCAAAAATGTTATGGTGGAAACGCACTATAATTTGGTTAAATCTTATTACAAAATTCTATAATTTCATCTTTTCTTTGCTCCACTGCATTTTTACATTCCACGGAACATAAACCTAATCTATCACAACATTCAACCTCTAAATGCCCGTAAAAATGTTCAATGCTTTCAATAATACGCTGACATTCTTTCATGCTTGTTCCCGTTCTTAGCGCCACCACATAGCCTTTCTTCCCAGGGCTTAAAGCTGCATGTGGCTCATGAGTATTGCACCAAGGTGTACATCTATCAATGAAAACTTTAAACTGTCCGGGAATGTCTGCCCAATAAGAAGGCGATACTGAAATGATGGCGTCTGCCCACTCATAGTTTTCAATTATTTTATCAACATCATCATGTTGAACACATTTAGCCGTATTATGGCATGTTCTGCATCCTTTACAAAAACTAATATTAAAATCATCAATACATATGCTTCTGACATCGTATCGTTCCTTTAGGCATTTTGAAACTATGTTTACTATTTCTGCTGTCGCTCCATGTCTGACAGGACTACAATTCATCACTAAAACGTTCATTTTGTCCACCCTCCACAATTTCAATTTGTTTTTCTGACAAGAATACCACAATTATACGCGTATTTCAATCACTCAGCTTTTCTTATCTTTTTATATTGCAGTTTATTAAATGTCTGCCCTCTATTATTATTGTTTTTTAATTCCGTATCTGCAATCTCGTTTTGTTCCCGCAGACAGGGCAATGTACCCATTCTGCAATCACACTTGTCATATCATTTATTCCTCGTATCATTTGTATTTTCCCATTGATTTTTTGGAAGCGTTCTTGTAAGGATTATGTTATAGGCAACAGTTATAAATATCAGAACAAATAGATGTACAAGGTGCTTTTCCACGGTAAGATCTGTTTTATTTGCAAAAATACTAAGAGTGTTAATAGCAGAATGAACAATAATGCAGGGGAACAGGCTTCCACCGCGATAAAAAATCGTTACAAGCAAGAAACCTACCGCAATGGCAAAGAGAATCTGGCACAAATTGTTTACCAAGTCCATGCCGCTGCCATTAAATAGATTTATCAAATGCCCGACGCCAAAGGTTACACTTGATATAATAATTGCAGATTTTACATTATCTTTTGCGATTGCAACAAACAGGAAACCTCTGAAAATCACTTCCTCTAAAAATCCAACGCAAAGCATACACGCAATATGGCAAACCGCTTCCGATAGCGAAAAATTGACAGCAACGCCGTTCCATAGATTTCCTGTTGCTAAGATAAAAAGCGGCACATAGTAAAGAAACCGACAGGCAGGAACAGGTGATTTACAAAGTCCATACTGTTTCTGTAAATTGTTTTTTCGGATAAAGGTAAAAAGAATAATGGTCTGCAAAATACCAAAAATAGCACTTGCAGAATATTCAATCCCTATTTTTTCATTTAATGGATTTGCTAAAGATTGCAGAATACAATAAATCACTATCCATACAATCGCAAAAGTCTGCTCGTTTTTTTCATATAACTTTTTCATTTCATTTCCTCCTGTACTGCCAATATTGCACCTCTATAAGCCCGTTTCAAATGGGATTCTATTAGTTCCTCATTGTATTTCAATGAATTGTTTGCAATGATACCCGCATATCCATGAACAAATAAAAAAATTGTCAAAAAGATTTCTTTCATTTGTTCTATACTTCCTCCGGCTGCTTCTTGCATTGCCGAAAGGACAGGCACAAGTTCTTCGGCATCTATCATTTCAAGTAAAGTCATTCCAGCAAAAAAGTTTGATTGAAAAAGGAAGCGAAACAAATGCGGTTCTTCAAGCGCAAAGCGAATATAATTCAATCCAATTCCAAGCATAACGTCTTTCTGTGGGCTTTCAATATTCATCAGGTATTCGGAATGATAGGTATCTGCTTTTGCATAAGCAGCTTTTTTCAATTCCTCAATCGTTGCAAAGTGATACATAACAGGTTGAGTGGAACAGTTTAGTTTTTTTGCGACAGTCCTTGCGTTGATGCTTTCTCCGCCTGCTTCACGTGCGACCTCAAAGGCAGCGTCAATGACCATCTCTTTTGTAATTTTAGGTTTTGGCGGCATAGGCTTCCCTCCTGTTTAATAATTTACGTTATATAACATAAATTATATTATGAGCTGCAATACTAATTTTGTCAATCCCTTCGACTGAACTTTCACCAAATTTTTACCTTTCCGAAAATCGGTATAGCTTAAGTGGAAGTTATTTTGACTGTAGAGTGAGATAACTGTGCTTTATATAAAATGAATATTGCAAGTCTCTATTTACATTCAGTAGCATATGTGCTATTCTATGAATGAACAATTATTCATCCATAGAGCGGGGCAGCTTATGAGAAAGTCAAAGGAACGTTGTCAAGAAATTCGAGAAGAGATGAGAAATACTATTTTGCGAGAAGCGGTTTCGCAGGAACTAAAATTAGTGATCGGTGGATGATTTAGAGAGAATTGTTTTGAAAGGAGAAAAGTAATGAGTAAAATTAGAAAATATATAGATTTGGCATTTTGTTTTTTATTTATTCTAAGTGTTATACTGGGGTATTACAAAGATATTTCGCATATGAGTGAATATTGCTTTATATCGGGAATGCTGACAGGTATTATATTTTTCATATCCTTTTTATGGCAGCAAAAGCATGAGGCGCCATTACCGACTTGTGTATATTTGGCATGTCTGGTTGATATATTTGTTATTTTTATCGCAACAATAGCAGTCGGGCTAAATTTAGAAGGTGCGTTTTGGTTTATACATATCATAAATCCTATCCTTATTGTGATTTACTGGATCGTATTCTGTGATCAGAGAACTATGAATTGGAAAGGTACTTTTTCTGTTATAGTCTTCCCGCTGCTATATATGTTATTTGCATTTTTTCTCTATAAGCTAAGTGGAAACTGCCCATTTCCTGCCAGCTTAATTTTTATGGATTACAGTGGAATTGTTCCGATTATCATTCTTTTGGCGCTTGCAATTGTTTTGTGGCTGTTAGGATATCTACTTCATATTTTTAATAAGTTAATCAGAAAAACATAACGCAGATGTCATTACCTTTGAGGCATCACGTTACGAGTTGCATGCTTTTCCTTCAATCTGCTCTAATTCTTCATCTGTTAAAAAGTGACACCAAAGACCATTTTGCGGCTCAATAAAATCATATTGCAGCGACTTCTTCCAATCACGATCATCGATAAGCGTCAATATTGGTTTATTTTCACCCATTAACCGATATGTTCCATATCTGCATAACATTCCATGAAAAGTGACAATCATTATTTTCCCCCTGACAGCCAGATTTTTTCCATCTATGTTCAGCCCTTTTGTTTATTTAACAGATTCACAAACGCCTGTGTCTTGTCAATTACTTTTTTTCCATTAGATTTTGTTTTTAATATAGAACCGCGCCCACTCGTTTCTACGCGAATTTTATTCCGCGTACCTTCTATGTCAAACCTGCAATTTACAAAACGAATATACTCTCTATCCTTTGAATAATGTATCTCTGTTTCCGCGTTATTAACACTATTTAACGACAGATAATGTATTCGGAACGGATGAAACATACACAGATATGCTAATTCATTATTGGATAAGTCAATCCAAAAAGTTGTCCATTGTGCCTGCATACAGTAAGAAGATACAAATCCTTTTTTGACGCCTTTTCTTTTTCTTATGGTATAAAAAAGCGGAGCTGACAGAATACACCAGCAGCTATAAGCGGGTAATAACAGCAGCCATGCAGGATGGTAGCGTGTCAAAATGGAAAGCAGTTTATCTACCCACAGCCACGTCAATGTCAAAATAAGAAAATAGAAATAATTAAATTTTTTCATAGTGTTCTTTTTCCATACATGTATTTCCCTGCTAATGCGTAAAATTTAGTTGATATACTGCATTATAAAGTATTTACCTGCTGCTTACAATGCATAATTCGAGGGAATATCCGTTGCGGGAGTATGCAGTCGGTTTGCAATTCCCATATGGTTTGTGCTATATTTTATACCCCATGTCCGCTTCAGCGGACTCAAAATCAATAGTTGAAAGCGTTTTTCTTTCAACCTTTGCTTCCTAATTCTGATAATTTCAAATAATGAGGGATTTCTTCTTTTACAGGGTGTATTTTAAAAGGCGCGCCGCAGCATCCGCAATGCCACTTTTCTTCCTTTTCAAATTCATATCTTACTCCGGATTTACAGGTTCCATTGATGCGGTTTTGACACCCGGCGTCACTGTGGCGGAAAATTTCTTTGATTCTTTCAGGGCATTCGCTCAAATATTCCAAACATTTTTCTGCATTACGGATTCTTAATTCCAAATACAGTTTTCCCATATCGGAGGTTAGTGCGTAATCGTATACAGCCGATTTCTTACTACAATACCGGACTGAGGGCCCCTCATTCGCATCTCCTTTTGTCTTTGTGTATCCACGTTTTGTCAGAAGGCAGTCTAAAAGGGATATGACTTCCCTGTCTGCTTTATTATGCATCTTATCCGCAACATAATCACAGCCTTCTGCCAGACTGCATGTATGGAAATCTTCCGCTAATACTTTGTAATTCCATGCAATAAAAGCGTTACTGAATGTCAGCATATTGGAAAAACAATTTTTTGCATTTTTCAGCTGTGTATTTGTTACTTTTTTTGCAACGTTAGAAAGGACTTCTAAAATATTTCGATTGTCCGGATAGTCGATTTCCAAATGATTCCCGGATGATAAACTGTACCCCTTGATTCCGCTAAAAACAAATCCATAATCACACAAGGCTTCTAATAATACATTTGTCTTTTTAATTTTGTTCATTTTTTTGATTTCCGCTGTGTCTGCAAGGAATGTACTTCCCTCAAAATTACCGCATGCAAACAGGCAGAGCATAAAATAGAACAGATTCCAGGGCGCTTTTCTCGTTTCCCTTGCCTGATTTGAAAAATAATCATATTCATCCATTTTATATAATGGTAACCCGAATCTTTGAGGGGAATCTGCCATATCAGAATACATTTGATAAAATAGTTCTCCGATTTCCCGAAAGGCACTTTCAAATTCTTCATGGGAAAGCGATAGCAAAAAATCGGGATGAATTTCGATCTGATCCGGGATATCTACCAATTCGTTACGGCGTATCAAAGCCCATTTGCTGACTAAATATATATTTTCCATAGTAAGCCTCCATTCTTAAATTTTTTTGTAATACTGCCGTCGGACTATCGATTTTTGCCGCGTATTTTTATGGGCACATAAATATCCATCTGATCATATCCCAAAGCATTCCGAATCTCATCTGTCGGATTAACCATATGCCCCATCGTTCTGTGCCCCGGGCGGTCGTCAAGCTCGAAACCGCTGTTTTCCAACCATTTCATGATTCCCGAACAGACTCTGCCGCCCATATCGTCGTTTCCGTCTATTGACATGGCAGCGGCATATAATCCTCCCTCAAATTCAATTAATTTATAGGGAGCGGTATCTTTTTCTGTAACCCATTCTTCCACAGCCCAAATCCAGACGGCTTTCCCATCCTCTTCAAACCAGAGAAAATCCGGTGCGCCATATATCATTTTTTTCACTAAATTATTATGATCTTCCTGCCATTGCTGAAAAGGTCCCATAACATTTTCAATCATATCGGCGCCGGACGTAAAAGCTTTAAAAGGATTGATTTGAATAATCCGTACTTCAGGAGCTTTTTTTAATTTGTCAGTAACGTCCAGCAGGTGATTTATGCTGAGAGAATTCTGGCTGTTAGAAACATTTGCAATATGATTTTCAACATTTGCGGCCTTTTCATAGAGTTTCTTTATATCATCATTCCGGCTAAAATCAGCTTGTCTGATCTGTTCGATAAATTCCAGTATAATATCTTTTAAATCCTGAAGCAATGCGACTTCACCATCAATTTCATTTACCTTTTTTCCGAGAACATCCAAAACAGTTTCCGTACCGGATGCCTGAAAGATCAATTGAATATCTTTAATACTGATGTTTAATCTGCGTAAGATCAAAATCTGTTCCAAACGTTTCAATGCCTGTTTATCATATAACCGGTATGCATAATCAGAACTCCTTGTACTTTTTATCAGTCCCATATCTTCATAATAACGTAATGCGCGCGCAGATACATTATATTTTGTGGAAACTTCTCTTATTTTTACTAACTCTGTCATACAAAACATTCCTTTCATGATCTTTTTTATCTGCATTCTCAGACACACAGATGAATTAAATGTTATTGATATTATAAACGTTTCCCTAACGGCAGAGTCAATCATGACAGTCAAAAGATTTGTAAAAGACAGAATTTGATTCTGCTAATGTAATAAAGGGTTCTTCAACACCGTTGTTTGAATTGAGAAGCAGGATAAAATGTAGTACAATTATTTTCAGGGCGTGTCTGAAAAATGAGTTAAGCAATCTGCCGCTCGGTTATATTTTGGGGTGAACGAGGTGATATTATGCTGCATATAGCGATTTGCGATGATGATAAAGAAACTGTCCAGGCTCATAAAGCAATTGCAGAAAACTGTTTAAAGCAATGCAACAGTATGGGAGAAGTGAAAGTTTATACTGCAAGTAATAATCTGCTTTATGATATTACGGAGGATCAATTTTTCTTTGATTTGATTTTGCTGGATATAGAAATGCCGGGGAATACCGGAATGGAAATTGCGGAAAAAATAAAGCCGTATCTGCCCAATGTAAAAATTATTTTTATTACTTCCCATATCGAATACGCAATAGACGCTTTTGAACTGTCCGTTTTTCGATATGTGCCAAAAGACGATATAGAAAAACGGCTTCCTGCCGCTATAAAGGACGCTGTTAAACTGATCGAACTGGAAGACGGAAAGGCCTATACGATTCAGACCAACAGTCGTTTTGAGAAAATTCCATGCAGGGAGATTTACTATATCGAGCGTGACGGGAAAAATGCCAGTATTACTGCCGCAGGCGGAATTTCCAGGGTGAGGAAAAGCCTGCAGCAGGTTTATGAAGAATTGAATATGGAAGAGTTCCTTTATATTGACCGGGGCTGTATCGTAAACATGATACATATTATGCAGATCAAAGACGGTATGGCAGTATTGAAAAACGGTACATCGCTTCCCATAAGCCGCTCCCACCTGCAGGAAGTGAAAGAACAGATCAACAATTATTGGGGGACACATATATGACGGACCTGCTTATTCTGTTTTCCAATATTGCTGCCGGAGGCGTAAGGGCTGTGGTTTATCTGTTTCTTGTTTTCCGGCTGCTGTCAGCCGGGAAGCCGGAAAAGAAAAGTGCGGCGCTGGCATTTGGCGGTCTTGCTCTTATTCTTGTCATCTTACATGTAACGGGAATGCCGGATTTTTACCGCATAGCGTTGGAAACCGTCTGGCTTGTTTTCAGTGTCTGGCGTTTTCAGGGAGCGGACGCCAAAATGAGTTTATTTCTCGGAATCTTTTATGAGATTGGGGTATCCTTCTGGCAATTTCTTCTGTCGGCGTGGGCGGGCGTATTGTTTCATTCATCGGCGTTTCTTGATTATGGTACGTTTAGCGGGCAGATCAGTGTCTGGGTGTTCCATGTGCTGCTGGCAGCGGCGGCGTTCTTTTTTGGGAAACGTTTGGATATGACGGGAAAAGAAGCGTTTCGTCTGGTGTCTGCCATTGCCGTGTCAGGGTTTATTGCCGTTGTAACGTTGTCACAACAGTCTGTACTTATTATTGCAGATGATACGCTGGACATGTGGACAATTTTAGCAGTCGTTTTTATGATGTCGGTTTTGGTGTTCAATATGAACCGGCAATATGAGGTGGAGAAAGAGCTTGCAATTTTGAAGTCGGAGCAGGCGGAGTTGTTGGAGCGTGATTATACTGCACTTAGTAATGCTTATGCGGTCAATGCGAAGCTGTTTCATGACTTTCACAATCATATCGGGGTATTGCGCCAGCTTCTTTCTCACAAAAAGCCGGAAGAAGCCATGCAGTATTTGGATGCCTTACAGGCGCCTGTGCGGGAAATGGCCGACAGGATATGGACGGGGGATGAAACGATCGATTATCTGATTAACAGTAAGGCGCAAGCAGCGGCAGCAGAAGACATACCGTATCGGATTCAGGTAGAGTTCCCGCAGCATACAAATCTGCGAAGCGCTGATTTATGCGCTGTATTGGGAAATCTTTTAGACAATGCTCTGGAGGCGGCAAAGCAGGTGCCGGAGAAAGAAAATCGGTTTGTATATCTTACGATCCGCCGGATCAATCAGATGCTGGTCATAAAGGTAGAAAACAGTTTTACGACTCTGCCTGCTTCAAAAGACGGGGAACTGAAAACATCAAAAGAGGACAACGGGCTGCATGGATGGGGCTTAAAAAGCGCCCGGACTGCCGCAGAAAAGTATAACGGCTGTATACAGACTTCTTATGAGGGAAATACATTTCGGGCTGTTGCGACTTTATCCTATGAAGGATTATCATTACCATAACCAGATTCAAGCTGTAAAGACTTTAAAAAGCTTTGCAGCTTTTTTGCGGTCAAAAATCGACCGATTACGGACATTTCCGCATAACCGGCTTTCCTGATGTATGATAAAAGCACGATAAACAAAAAAATATACAGAAAATTTCCAGGAGGTAATGATAATGCGTCATATATGGATGAGAGGAATGTTGAGTTTTATTTGGCTGATGGCAGCGATTGTGAGCGGTGTATCCGGTAATCTTCCGATGACTGCTTTCTATGTTATTTTGGGTGGAGTTTTTGCATATTCTGCATATGCGGCATGGGAAAAAGAAAAGGACGGGAAAGGAGGAAAATAAAATGGAGACAGCTTTCATGACGGTTAAAAATCTGAACGCATGGTATGACAGGGAAAAAATGATATTGTCTGACTTTTCTTTAGAACTTAATGAACATGAAGCAGTGGGGCTGATTGGAATGAATGGAGCTGGAAAAACAACATTATTTAAAGTATTGTCCGGTCTGCTTACTACTTTTCACTCCGATGGAATCCTGCTTTATGGATGTTCTGTAAAACCACGGGAGAGAGATTTCAAACTCTGCCGGTATACAGTGTTTGCTGAGGACGATTCTTTTTCGTATTTTACGTTTTGGGAATACCTGTCCTATGTCTTTTCGGCTTACCGAAAAGAAGTGCCGGATGTGTCGGAACTGATACAGGGTTTTCGATTTGAGGATTATGGGGATACTCTGCTAAAGGATTTGTCTACGGGTAATCGTAAAAAGGCATTTTTAATTACTGCCTTTGCGTTAAAACCTAAATTACTTTTTCTGGATGAGCCGGTCAACGGACTGGATTTTCAGAGTACGGAATATTTATATCAGCAGATTGCAGGTTATAAAGAACAGGGGACCGTTTTGTTTTCCTCCCATATTTTGGAGAGTATTACACTGACTTCTGACCGGGTATTCGTTTTGGAAAACGGAAAAATACGGCAGACTTTTGAACAGGGAGAAACAGACGCTTTAGACATTCGGGAGGCTTTGCGTTATGAAAATGATAAATAAGGCTTTTGCAAAAAAACTGTTTGGAACAAAGTATGAGAGGCTTACCAAATCTTTTTGCATCTGGCTGCTTGTGTTTGCCGGCCTGCGTATTGCTGATGTAAGGGTGGAGATTGCTCCGTTTATAAGGTATCTGATGACGGGTACTTTTACTGCAGGGGTAATGTGGCAGGCTCTTTCTTCAAAAAATAATGCGGATTCTATGCAGAATATGTTTATGATTCCTTTTGAAGGGCGGGAATTTATTTTTTCCTATACGGCGTCTTTGGGTGCGTATACTATTTTTACAAAAACGGCGGCTCTGCTGTCAGTTTTATTTGCCGTATCAGTTTGGAATCCGGCGGAAATCTGTATCGGTATCCTTTGTGCGGTCGATACGGCTCTTATAACCGCTGCTATTTTTTCCACCAGAAAATATTGGTATGTAGGCGGCCTTTGGGGCGCCGCCGCAATTGCCGCTGTTTTGTTTATAGGGAATGGAATATGGATCGCACTTTTTTTGATCGGAAATGGCACTTTGGCAGTTATGATTTTGCGAAATGCAGATGGATATTCTTTTTATCTGGAAGAGAGAGAAAACGGTCATGCCATAAAGGGGCATAAGCGTCATTGTGTGTGGAGATATTTTTTTCGATATCTGATGAGCCACAAAAATTATTTATGGAATACGATTATTCTGTGGTGCGTAGCTTTTATATTGCCGTTTTGGTTCAAACAGATGGGAAACCTGTCCGTTATTCCAATCGGTTTTGCGATTTTGTCTTTTAATACTCCCGTTTGTATTTTACTTTCCAGCGCTCCTGCCTTAGAGCAGGCTGTCCGCTTTCTGCCGAATCAAAAAAAGGCATTCTGCATTCCTTACTGCCTGTTCCTGTTTACATGCAATTTAGCGGCGGATGTAATTTTTCTGAGCAGTTGGCAAATACAAAATAGCGGAGTAACTGTTTCCATGATACTGATCGCTGTTCTCTTTGCGATGCAGAGTGCAGTCTGCTCTGTTTTGCTGGAATGGTTTTATCCTGTCAGGGGATGGAAAATCGAGAGCGATTTATGGCATCATCCAAGAAAATATTTTGTTCCGGCAGCCATGCTTTTACTTGCCGGAGCGGTTGGGACACTGCCGATGCTGTTAATCGTGCCGGTGCTGATCGTTTTGCCTGCAGTTGAAATTGTGGTGTTGCTTTTTGCATAAAAGAACCGATTGAAAAATTTCTTATTTTCACATTTATAAAATTAGACTATAATGGGAAAAAGCAGTATGGAGTGTAAAAATGTATTTAGAATCAGGAGTGAAATGAATTATGGATTACAGCAGAAAGATAGCAGAGCGTTTATGGAACATGCCGGATAAAGGCGAACTGGAAAGTCATCGTGAGGAAACATTTATTGATGATATTATCCAAAAGAGTCATCTTGAAAAGAGACTGCTCTCTGATTTGAGTGACATAAAAACTGTATTTGACGGTGGTGCAGGATGCGGCAGATTTTCCATTCTTCTTGCAAAACAAGGTTGTGAAGTAACGCATTTTGATATTTCGCAGCCCATGATAGATAAGGCGAAGGATTTGGCAAAGAAAGAGGGAGTTCTTGATAAAATAACATTTGTAAAAGGCGCGTTGGAAGATTTAGAGAATTTCAAAGACAAACAGTTTGATATGGTCATTTCCTTCGACGCTCCTGTTTCCTATACTTATCCCAATCAGGAGCGGGTTATCAGTGAATTGGTACGGATTTGCCGTAAACGTATACTACTAAGCGTTTCAAGCCGTTTGGGATATCTTCCGTATTTGGCAAATCCAATACAAAAGAATCAGTTTATATTGGATGAAAACTGTAATGATCCTTTTGTAAAATGGTGTATTGACAATAGAGAAAATGCCGTCAGTTCATTTCATTTTAAAAAAGATGAGGTTGAAAAATTATGGGCTGAAGGGCTTCTGGGCGGTAAGGATGAAATCGCAGAATATGAAAATGGCGGTACACCGTGGTGCATTACCTATACTTTTCTGCCTGATGAATTAAAAAATATATTGGGGCAGTCAGGTGTAAAAAATATTCAGCTGGCGGGTCCCGGTGCATATGCAAGGACGATTCCCCATGAACTGCTTGTAAAAATAATGAATGATCCAAAGCAGCGTTCCGACTTTTTAGATTTTTGTTATGACTTTGATTCCAACCCTTATGTCTGTGGTATGGGGAAAGACAATCTGGTGGCGGATGGAATGATTGAATAATGGAATACTAGAATAATAGAAGTACAACTTATATCAAAACTTTCTGCCTGACTCTGTGTTATGATACTTCTGACAGGAGGAAAAGACATGTTTGAGTGGAATGAGTCTGTACAAAAAATGATAGATTGGACAGAGGCGCATTTAACGGAGAATCCGTCTCTTTTGGAAATGTCCAACCAGATCGGATATTCGCCGTATTACTGTTCCAGCCGTTTTCGAGAAATCTCAGGGATGACGTTTAAAAGTTATGTTGCCGGCAGACGTCTTGCCAGGGCTGCTTTGGAGATTAGAGATACCAATGCCCGTATTCTTGATATTGCGATTCAATGTGGATATTCCTCACAGGAAGCTCTGACGAGAGCTTTTATGAATGCTTTCGGATGTACACCGGCAGCATATCGGAAAAATCCTGTGCCCATTGCTCTTCCCATATCCAAGGTCGTTTTTCTTCCTGAACATTATGGAAATAAAGGAGGATCTGTTATGAATCGAACCATATTGACAGAAGCGCATGTTCGTGTAGAACATATTCCGGCGCACAAATATATTGGCATTTGGGATATTGATGCCGCTGATTATGCGAGTTTTTGGAGCAGACACGATTGCGACAGTATTTGCGGAACAATAGACAGTATGAGCCATGTTTCGCATCCGGTTGTTACTTGTCATACGGCAGGATGGTTTTATGAAAATGGGAAGAAAGGCTATTTTTATGGATTTGGCGTGCCGGATGATTATCAGGGCATTATTCCTGACGGATTTGAAATCAGGTCATTTCCGGCAAGCGATTATCTCGTTTTTTACCATCCGGCTTTTGATTATCTGAAAGATTGCGGCGAGGTAATGGGAAGAGTGGAAAGTCTGGCGTGGAATTTTGATCCTGAAACGAAAGGTTATGAGTGGAACGAGGACGTCTGCCAGGATTATCAGAGACACTTTCCAGAAGAGATAGGCTATGAAGTACTCAGACCTATACGAAAAATAAAAAAGTGAAGTGAAACATGAAGTGATTTTACAAAAATGGCTGTGCGGAAGCGCATAGCCATTTGTATGAGGAGGATTTATATGTGGATGTTGTTTGCCATACTGTCCGCTGTTTTTGCGGCACTGACTTCTATATTAGCCAAAATAGGGATAGAAGGTGTGAATTCTAATCTTGCAACAGCGATCAGGACAGTCGTAGTCGTGATAATGGCGTGGGGAATGGTATTTGTGACGCATACCCAGGCAGGAGTTGCGCATATCAGTAGAAAAAGTTGGATTTTTTTGATATTGTCGGGATTGGCAACGGGGGCGTCATGGCTGTGTTACTATCGGGCACTGCAGATGGGGGAAGCATCTAAAGTTGTGCCGATTGACAAACTGAGCGTTGTAATTACACTGATTCTTGCTTTTGTTTTCCTGCATGAACAATTTACTTTAAAAGCGTTAATCGGATGTATTTTGATTGGGGCAGGAACTTTGATTATGGTAATTTGAAGGTAATTTGAAAGAAACTAACACTTTTCTGTATCGAAAAAGTATGATATACTGACAAATAAAGGCTGAGAAGAGAAGAGTAAACAGTTAGATATGTTACAGAGAGCCTGAGCAGGTGGGAACAGGTACAGAAGAAATTGTTGAAAATGGTCTCGGAGCCGCGCACCGAAGCTGTAATGCCAAGGCTGCGACGGGTACACCCGTTATAGTGCCAGGCTATCGATGAATCATTTCTCTTCCGTAGCTGATAAGGTCTGTGCCGTGAGGTACAGGTGAATTTAGGGTGGTAACACGAAGCATACGCTCTCGTCCCTGAAAAAGAAATTTTTCAGAGAGGAGGGCATTTTTATTGGAAAAAATGAATGATCAATATTTTCAGTCAACAGGTTTGCGTCTGTACGACATTCGCAAATTTGTAATATAAATGTGGATTTGTCCATAGATAAATTTTTTAAAATAAAAGTCGTGCAGAAAAGAGGATAATCATGAAAAATATTTTAATAGGAGGGGCATGGCCCTATGCAAACGGTTCTCTGCATATAGGACATATTGCAGGACTTCTGCCGGGAGATGTACTGGCGAGATACCATAGAGCGATTGGAGACCGGGTATATTTTGTATCAGGCAGCGACTGTCACGGGACACCGGTAGCGGTTCGTGCCAAAAAAGAAGGAAAAACGCCGAGAGAAATCAGCGATCATTATCATGAAGAATTTAAAGAATGTTTTGCTGAACTGGGATTCAGTTATGATGTGTATACAAAAACATCTGCAAAAGAGCATATCCGTTTTGTCCAGGAATTTCATAAGAAACTTTATCAAAGCAGCTTTGTCTATGAAAAAGAGATGCCGCAGGCTTATTGTGAAAAATGCAGTACTTTTTTGGCAGATCGTTTTGTAACGGGGAAATGTCCACAGTGCGGGGAGGCGGCACGCGGCGATCAGTGCGATGCCTGCGGCGCAGTATTAGAACCGGAGAATTTACAGGAACCTGTCTGTGCTGTCTGCGGCAAACCGATCGGTTTTAAAAATTCCAGGCATTTGTATATAGCAATTTCTGATATGGAAGAGCAGTTACAAAAATTGGTCGACGGACATCCTGAATGGAGAAAAAATGCGGCAGCTTTTACCAACAGGTATATAAACGAAGGGCTGCGCGATCGTGCATTGACAAGGGATCTGGAATGGGGAATTCCGGTGCCGAAAGAAGGGTACGAAAAGAAAACAATTTATATTTGGGCGGAAAATGTACTTGGATATTTATCGGCAAGTAAAACGGCAGCTGATTTAAGAAACGAGGATTTTGACGCGGTTTGGGGAGAAAATGCAAAGCATTATTATGTGCATGGAAAAGATAATATTCCTTTTCACACTATTATTCTGCCTGCGCTTTTAATCGGAAATGATGCAAAATGGCGTCTGCCGGATCAGATTGTATCCAGTGAATATCTGACAATCGAAGGAAGAAAGATATCCACAAGCAAAAACTTTGCTATTTGGGTAAAAGATTTATTAAAGCGTTATGAGCCGGATTCCATCCGCTATTATTTTCTGGCGAACGGACCGGAGAAGAAGGATGCGGATTTTTCATGGAGAGACTATGTGCACAGCCACAATGGAGAACTGCTTGGATCTTATGGGAATTTTATCAATCGTTCGCTGTCTTTTATTCAAAAATATTGGGGAGGAATTGTACCGGATGGTACAGACAATACGAAGATCGACGCGCAAATAGAGGAATTATATCTGATTACAGGCAGATTAATAGAAAAAGGCGCGTTTAAGGATGCCATTCATGGAGTTTTTGATTTTATAAGGTATGCAAATAAATATTTTGACACAGAAAGGCCGTGGATTACAAAAGAGACGGATGAGGATGCCTGTAAAAACACACTTTATCAGTGTGTGCAGATAATTGGAAATCTGGCGGTTTTATTGTATCCGTTTTTACCTTTCTCATCGCAAAAGGTGTGCGGATGGCTACACATAAGTAATAGATGGGATAGGCAGTTCGTTCCGGCAGGGTATAAGCTGCCGGAAACAGAGATTTTGTTTCAGAGAATCGATAAGAAAGTAATCGAGGAGGAAAGCGAAAAGCTGAAAGCAATTTTGTGACGGGTATTGTAACAATAATAAATCAATGTCAAATAAATTGGTTGCAAAGACAGTATTTCATGGATACAATATAGGTGAGTTGATTTTGGGGAGATAAGCAGTATCTCCCCGTTTTTTGTGAAATGGAGGAAGATAAAAGTGATAAAAATATTGGTAGTCGAAGATGATTCTCTTCTAAATCATACCCTATGCTATAACCTGTCACTGGCGGGATACGCCACAGAGTCTGCGGTGACAAAAACTTCAGCCACGCAGTTTTGTAAAAAACAGAAATATGATTTGATTGTACTTGACGTAAGCCTGCCTGACGGAAATGGGTTTGACTTTTGCAGGGAAATTAAAAAAAGCTGTCCCGATACGGCTGTTATTTTTTTAACTGCTGACGATATGGAAAGCGATATGCTGAAAGGGTTTGCAGTGGGGGCGGAGGATTATGTAACGAAGCCGTTCCCGGTCAGCGTATTTCAAAAGAAAGTAGAGGCATTGGTAAACCGTATACAAAAGAGGACGGACGGGGAGTGCTGGTTTGATGGCCACCTGCATTTGAATTTTTCAGAAAATACGGCTGCTCTTGATGGAGAGATAATTGCTTTTACCGCTATGGAATATCGGATATTAAAGTTGTTTGTTCAAAATTCAAATATTGTCCTGACTAGGCAGATCCTTTTGGAAAAGTTATGGGATATTCATGAAAACTTTGTAGATGAACATGCTCTGACGGCGGCTGTCAGCCGTGTACGCAAGAAACTTGAAGTGGGGAAATTACAATATATCAAGACGGTTTATGGTATGGGATATATGTGGATTGGAGGGCAAAATTGAATATACAAAAGCTTTCTGTTAATCGGTCTTTTTTTCTGATCAGCTTTCTGTTTGCAGCGGTTTCCGCCAGCGTACTTGCGGTATTTTACTTTTTTACCCTAAATGAAGCAATAATAGCTTTGGGGCTGATCTTATTTTTAATTTTATTATTTTGCAATATTTTTTTCGTAATGACTGTACGTAAAAAACTGACTTTATTTTCTGATGCAATTTGTGGAATGCTGGATGATATGACGGATGGAAAAGCAGAACTGTCAATGATCGGTGTAGATGGTGAAAATATGTTTTACAAGATCATCCATCGTATGAAGCGGCTGCATGAGACCATACTCGGACAGCGCTTTCAACTGGTAAAAGAAAGAGAAGAATTACAGGAACTGGTTTCGGATATTTCCCATCAGGTGAAGACGCCGATTGCAAATTTAAAACTGATAGATACCACACTTCTGGAACAATCTGTATCAACAGAAGAACAGAGGCATTTTTTGACGGCGCTGGACGGGCAAATTGATAAACTTGATTTTCTCATGCAGGCAATGATAAAGACGTCAAGACTGGAAAGCGGAATCATTTCTATGGAGAAAAAGATGCAGCCTGTTTATGATACCATTGCAGCCGCTCTGGGCAGCATTCTATTACAGGCAGAAAAAAAGGAGATTCAGGTTACGGTATCCTGTCCCAAAGAGCTGGAAGCAGCACATGATAGAAAGTGGACGAGCGAGGCATTATTTAATCTTTTGGACAATGCTGTCAAATATACCCGGACGGGTGGCAGAATTCATGTGCTGGTGGAAAGATGGGAGATGTATCTGAAGATCGATATAGAGGACAACGGGAAGGGGATTGCAGAGGAAAGACAGGGGGCAGTATTTAAACGGTTTTATCGGGAGAAAGAAGTACATGATGAGGAGGGAATCGGTATCGGATTATATCTTGCCCGAAAGATGATTACCATGCAGGGAGGTTATATTAAATTGTCGTCAAGACCAGGGGAAGGATCTGTTTTTTCTGTTTTTCTTCCTGTTTAGTGTGAGAAGTACTTCTAAGACTCATGCCAGAGGGCATTTCGTCAAGAAGTACTAAGCCTTACACTGAAAAACGCCATAAAATCATGACATTTCAGATGCAAAACGTTCTTTTGTGATATTTCTGTGAGAATTATGTTGTACGATCATTTCAGTAAAAAAGAGGAGGAGGTCAACCTCCTTGATTTGAGTGAACGCAAAAGCGGCCGGATGGGAACAAGATTGAAAATTAAAAATTTTCGATAACAAGTTTGTGTCTGCGCGCATTCACAAACTTGATATGCGCAAAAAGCCGCGCAGAAATGAGGTAAAAGATGAACGACATTCTTTTTGGAAATAATAACACAGAGGTAATAAAAAAGATTATAAAGAGAGAGCTGACAGCTGAGAAAAAGCGCAATTTTTTTATAATTGTGGCAATTTTTCTGACCGCTTTTATGCTGACATCTGTTTTTAGCATCGGGATGAGCTATTATCATACGGCAGTCATGGGAAAAAAGCGTATAGAAGGATCGCTTTCCCAAATGGCGTTTGGAAAGCCTACAGAAGAACAGCTCGCCAGGATCTGTACGTTGGATTATGTCGAAACGATAGGGATAGGCGCAATTGCAGCACAGACAAAGGAAATTCCCGGTATCGGTGCAGTGGCGGTCGCTTATGTCGATCAGACGCAGTGGGAGGAGATGTTCTGTCCGGTTTTTACTGATATTGAAGGATATTATCCCGAAAAAGAAAATGAAATCATGCTGTCAAGGTATCTTTTAGAAGCATTGGGGATCAGGGATGCAAAGGTCGGTATGACGGTTCCGGTATCTTATTATGTGAATGGAGCAGAGGTCACGAAAGATTTTATATTATCCTGTATCTATACGGAATACAGCCACGGCAGACCGGGCAGCCAGATTGCAGTTTATTGTTCCCGGGCTCTGGCAGAGAGCAGTCAGGCGTTGGAACCGGATCATATTTTTGTCAACCTTATCTTTAAGGAAGGAAATGTGGAAGAAAATCTGGAAAGACTGAAAGCGGATCTGCCGTTTTA
This sequence comes from uncultured Lachnospiraceae bacterium, assembly GCA_947650155.1. Taxonomy (GTDB): domain Bacteria; phylum Bacillota; class Clostridia; order Lachnospirales; family Lachnospiraceae; genus RGIG3002. Next base: position 7,355 of record CANSUS010000053.1, on the reverse strand, counting down.
TAAAGACCAGGTTTATGTAATATCGCCTGCCTTTGAGGGGACACAGGTGAGTAGCGCTGCTTACGCGGCGCTTGGTATTCTGATTTTGGTTTTTATGTTTGCAGGCTATTTGCTTGTCTATAACGTTATGTATTTGTCCGTTGCAAAAGAGGTACGTTTTTTTGGTATACTGAAGACTTTGGGAACAACGCCGGGACAGATCCGGCGTATTGTGGTCGGGCAGGTAATGCATTTGTGTCTGATTGGCGTTCCATGTGGTTGTCTTGCAGCCGCTTTTGTTTCATTGCTGCTTGTACCGGCAGTCATTATAAACAGCGGTATTCATACTGGTGCGATAATTTCTTTTTCTCCGCTGATTTATATAGGTACAGTTATTTTTACCGTATTGACGGCATGGATGGGGGCAGCTGCCCCTGCAAAAATGGCGTCAGGAATTTCTCCGGTTGAAGCGCTGCATTATATTGGAGGGAAGTCGAAAAAAAAGGGAGCCAGGAGGATGATTTTGGGCAGTGTGTTTCACATGGCATTAAGAAATGTGTTTCGTGACAGAAAAAGGTCAGTGATTGTAATACTGAGTCTGTTTTTGGGACTTACCATGTTTATCAGTGTGATGATGGTTGTAAAAGGGATTGATATGGAACGGTATCTGGATGAAGAATACAAATATGACTTTTTATTTACAGGAGATATGGTGCGGACACAGTTCCTACGTACAGATTTTATTTGGCAGGTACAGAATAACAAAGGAGTCCAAGACGCTTCTCTGACGCAGATTGCAGCGGTTGAATTGAAGTTTTCGGAAAACCTGCAGGCCTATGCTGAAAGGCTGGCGCAAAACAGTAAGATGGATATAGAAGATATTATGACTGATGATGTTTTCTTTTTTGCGCATACGTTAAAAGGGATCGATATGGTTAGGTTTGATGAGATCAATGCAATGTTTGATGAATCTGTTGACAGAGATAGTTTTGAGCGGGGCGAAACGGCAATTATCAATATAACGGATGAAACTTTATTGGGCTGTTTTGACGGAGTTTCCGTTTTGGAAATCCGAAAAGAAGGAGATAAGGAGTTTCAGAATTTCCTGATTGGCAATGTCGCAGTGCTTCCTCCATCAAAAGCCGCTTCTTTTCAGTATTCAAGCATTGAGATTCTTGTATCCAATTCTTTTATGGATCGTTACGCAGAGGAGCCGCAGATTTTGGAACTGGGAATCAATGTGGATAAAATGTATGAAGAATCATTGTATGATACTTTTAAAGCACTTCTGATAAAAGAGCCGGTTTTAATGGTATCACGTTACGAGGGCCGCAGATCCATGCAGGATACCCAAAAGATTTTATTTGTGCTTGGAAGCGGTATTTCTATGATTCTTGGATTGATAGGGATTATAAATTTTATCAATGTAATGTCCGTTGGTATTATGTCCCGCAGGCATGAAATCGCAGCCCTTGAAAGCATCGGCATGAGTAAGAAACAGCTGCGTTCCATGCTGCGATTTGAAGGGATCGGATATGCTGCAGTAACATTATTTTTTTGGTTGACAGCTGGAAATGCAGCGGGCATTTGCTTTTTTCATTTTTTCCAGAAGAAGATAATGAAGTATGTTATTTTTGTATATCCGGTTATACAGGTACTGATTGTGTACGGTATTGTCATTTTAATTTGTCTGATTACGCCGGAAATCATATATCATGGGATTAGCAGAAATACACTGGTCGAGAGGATGAGGGGGATATAGAGTTGTGGTAAGGAAAAGAAAAAACCCTGATTGCGGGCCGATCTGTTATTGTGGGTTTTCTTTTTTTAGAAAAAAACTTGAGGTAGGGAGATTTCGTAATATTTGTTAAACTGGTAACAGAAATTGTGGAAAGGAGATCCTATTTTATGACTACACCCGTTTATTTTGCATAGCGCGGCTATTGCAAATAAAACAGAATAAGAAGTAATAGCCTGCGCATCCGGTCATTTATAATGAGGAGATGCAAATGAGCTATTTTAAGAAAACAGAATATGAAATTGTTCCAACACAATCCTTTACGATACTGCGCAATTGTTCCGGCTGCGGCAGGAAGACATACTTTAAAAATACGAATCGGTTTCGTGTCAATGCAAATGGAAATAAACTGGATGTCTGGCTGATCTATCAGTGCGAAAAATGCAGGCATACGTTTAATATTACAATTTATGAAAGACAGAGTCCTGCGTCCATACCAAAGGAGGAATATCGGGACTTTTTGGAGAATGACGGGCAGCTTGCCATGCGGTATGGTACAGATACCGGACTGTTTACAAGAAACAGGGCGGAAATAGATTTTAACCATATCGATTATCGGTTTAAGATGCTGTCAGAAACAATAAAGTCTGATGCCTGTGAAGGCCGCGAAATGATTACAATAAAAAATCCATATGGATTGAAAATACGCTTGGAAAAACTTGCGGCTGATATACTCGGAATGTCCAGAAATCAGATAAAAAAACATATGCAGGAAGGGAAAATTAAGATGGAATATACAGGGGAAATTTTTATAGTCACACTTGACAGTAAAAGGGCAGACTGATATAATAAAACACATGATTTAAAACAAGTGTTTTAGAAAGGAGAAATCAATGCCGCCAAAAGCAAAATTCACAAGAGAAGAGATCATAGAAACAGCCTTTCAGCTTGCAAGATCAGACGGGCTTGAGAAGATCACAGCCAGAGAACTGGGCAAACGATTAGGAAGTTCTGCAAGACCGATTTTTACGGTTTTTGAGAGTATGGAAGAAGTAAAAGCGGAAGTAATTGCCAGGGCTAAAGAATTATATAAACAGTATGTGAAAAAAGGTTTGCAGGAGGAAAAAGCATTTGGCGGCGTGGGAGCCGCTTATATTACATTTGCAATAGAAGAGGCAAAGCTGTTTGCGCTTCTTTTTATGAATGCAGGAACAGACAGTGGAGAAGGAGAAACAGATGTGAATGCTATTCTGCCTGTGATCGACGCCAGTTATGAAGAGATTCTGCGGTCAGTGCAGGAACCGTATGGTCTGAGCAGGGAAACGGCAGACAGGATTTATCAGCATCTGTGGACATACACACATGGAATCGCGACAATGTGCGCGACTAAATTGTGCAGTTATACAATGGAAGAAATAAGAGAAAGAATGGGAGAAATTTTCAGAAGCCTTCTGGCTATGGAAAAGGGAAAATTGTAAGGTAAAACAGACTGAAAATTGGAGATTTTTTAATCTGAGAAAGGAGATTAAAATGATTAAAATTGAGAATGTACATAAAGCATATGGAGCGGCTGACAGCCGTAATGAAGTATTAAAGGGGATATCGTTGGATATTGAGGAGGGAGACTTTGTTGTCATATTAGGAACTTCCGGTTCGGGAAAATCAACGCTGCTCAATGTGATTTCGGGTCTGGAGAGCGCAGATAAGGGAAAGGTCTGTTATGATACGAAAGATTTGTCCGTTATGAATGAGGATGACCTGACAAAATTCAGAAAAGAATATATTGGTTACATTTTTCAGCAGTATTTTCTGCTTCCGAATCTGAGCGTGGATAAAAATGTAAAGATGGGAGCAGATCTGGCAGGTAACAAAAATTATCGGGAAATTATAAAGGCAATCGGTTTGGATGGCAAGGAGAAAAAATATCCCCATGAGTTAAGCGGCGGGGAACAGCAGAGAGTTTCCGTAGCGAGAGCGCTTGCCAAAAAGCCGAAAGTATTGTATCTGGACGAACCGACGGGTGCGCTGGATGAAGAAACCGGCAGGCTGGTGCTGGACTACATCTGTAAGCTGAAAAGGGATCTGGGGTTTACAATGGTAATGGTAACCCATAATCAGAATATAGCGGATATGGCAAATACGGTGATCAGTATGAACAGCGGAAAAATTGTAAAAACCTGGCATAATGAAAGACCTAAAACGGCGTATGAGATTGCCTGGTAACAGGCAATGAAGTAGTTCTAGGGCAGCAAAATACGCTGTCCAAGAACTGCTAATCATTGCCGGGAAGAATCGCTTTTAGGCGATTCTTCTGAAATGGTACAGGTTCATTTGTTTTGGATTCATGTGGCAGCCGGATAGGAGGGGCAGTTATGATAGTGAGTTTTAAGGATATTTTTAAGATGACGGGGATATTGATTGTAAGTTTCTGTGCGGTGTTTGTGTGCGCGCTGTTTTTGAATTTTTATTTAGATGTGCTTGGTATAGAGGATATGATTACTACGGAGACAGGGAAGATTTTTTATGAGGCGCAGTGCAATACTGCAAAAATGGTGAGCGCATTGTCGGGAGGATGTCTGCTGCTTACCACGGTGGTACTATTGTGTTTCTATGTGGGACATTATATCGATACACACAAAAAGCAGCTGGGTATTTTAAAAGCTTTGGGATATTCAAGAATTGCCATTGCAAAGGATTTTTCCGTGTTCGGATTTGTGGTACTGGCAGGAACGGGGCTGGGATATTTCTGTGCGCATTTACTGATGCCTTACTTTTATAAAGTACAGAACAAGGAGAAATATCTGCCTCAATTTGAGGTGGCATATCATCCCGGACTATGTATGGCGCTGGTAGTGTTTCCTGCTGTGTTTTTTGCTCTGCTGGCAGTGGGGTATAGTTTTCACAGACTGAAGCTGCCTGCATTATCGCTGATAAGAGAAAAGACAGTTCAAAGAGTAGTAAAAGCGAAAAAGGAATCGGATCTGCCCTTTTTAACAGAACTAAAGAAAGGAAATGTCAGACAGAGGAAGTCTTTGGTATTTTTTATTACTTTTGCAGTATTCTGCTTTTCTTCCATGATGCAGATGTCAGGCAGTATGGATGAACTGGGAAGCCGCATGATGGGAATTATGACCATGTCGATCGGGGTTGTTCTGGCGTGTGTTACTCTGTTCATTGCGACAACGTCTGTTATGAAAGCGAATGAAAAGACGATTACGATGATGCGGGTATTTGGATATGATGCGAAAGACTGTACAAAAGCAGTGCTTGGCGGATACAGGCCCTGGGCATATTTGGGATTTGCGCTTGGGTCCGTTTATCAGTATGTGCTGTTGAAGTTTGCAGTAAGAGTAATATTCGCTGATATGGAGGGGATTCCGGATTATCAGTTTGATTTTCCCGCGATGTGTATCACTTTAATTGTATTTGTTTTGCTCTATGAAGCAGTACAGTTTGTGTATACAAGAAATATGGCAAAAGTTTCCGTAAAGGAAATTATGCTGGAGTAAATATCCGTAACAGTTCAGCCTGAAAATTATGAATTCTTCTGTTGCTATTTTTAGATATTTTTTGTAAACTAGAGGTATCTAAAATGAATGAGCCTTTCCACTAATGTAAAATGAAGACTGTGATCATTTTTCAAGTGAAGGAGCATTTATAATGCGCCGAAGGAGGAGTGGTCAAAATGAAACGGGCAATGAAACAATCAGTATTAATTTATATTCTAAATGGTATTTCTATACTTTCTTTAATTTTTTTGATTTTCTCGCTTATAGCATACGGAAAGAAGAGTGGTCAGCTCAATGCAGCCAGTGAAGAACGATTTGAATTGACTTACAATGCAAATCGTTTTATGAACGGATCTTCTTATTTAACTAATGAAGTCCGGGCTTTTGCAGCGACAGGCCTGCAGGAACATTATGATAATTACTGGAATGAAATTAATAATCTGAAAAATCGTGATCTGGGCGTTGCGGCGATGCAGGAAATCGGAATTACAGATGAAGAACAGGCAATGATTGACGAGATGTCGGGACTTTCCAATTCATTGGTGCCTCTTGAAGAGAAAGCAATGGAAAACGTACAGGAGGGGAAGCTCCAGGAAGCGCTTGACTATGTATATGGCGAAGAATACAGTGAAGCGATTGCAAAGATTAATTCTATTAAAGAACAGTTTCTTGCACATCTGGATGCAAGGACACTGCAGCAGCTGGAGACTTTAGAAGATGAAGAAGAGTATATAGAGATGACGATGATCATTGCATTTGTTGTTGTCGGAGTCATGCTGCTTCTGAATATGATTATTACCAGATGGCGTATATTGCGTCCGGTTATTGCTGTACGTGATCAGATGCTGGAAATTGCACAGGGTAATCTTTCCGCAGAGTTTTCGTTAAAATCCGATACGTCAGAGATTGGTATGCTGGTAGAATCTATTCATGAGACCAAACGGGAATTAAAAAAATATATACAGGATATCGATTCTATTCTGGCACAAATGGCACAGGGAAATATGGATTTGGTTATAGGGGATGATTACCGGGGAGAATTTTTGCCGATTCAGGATGCAATGCGTCAGATTCTGGAGGCTTTAAATCAGGTACTTTCACAAATCAATCTGACGGCAGAGCAGGTTTCAGGAGAATCAAAACGGATGGCGTCCGGGACACAGGTTATGTCAAGCGGTGCGGTAGAACAGGCGGCGGCTGTAGAAGAACTCTCCGGCAGCATTAAAGAAATTTCAGAGCAGGTAGATAAGACTTCTAAAGACGCTGAGACTGCAAGTAAATCTTCTATGGATGCAATGGGACATTTACAGACGAGCAACAGGAAGATGGAAGAGTTAACCGTGGCAATGGAGGATATTTCCAAAGCTTCTCACCAGATTGGCGGAATTATCAAGACCATTCAGGATATTTCCTTCCAGACAAATATATTGGCGCTTAATGCCGCGGTAGAGGCGGCAAGAGCGGGCGAAGCAGGAAAAGGCTTTGCGGTAGTAGCGGATGAAGTACAGAGTCTGGCAAATAAGAGTTCTGCAGCCGCGCAGAGTATTACCGAGCTGATCGAAAATTCCATGAAGCTTGTTCAATACGGAACCGCCTTGTCCGAAGATACCACAAAAGCGCTTGGAGAAGTGGTGGTGGGAGCTAAGGCATCTACAGAGATGGTTCATCAGATTGCAGAATCAGCAACCCGTCAGTCCCAGGCACTGAAGCAGCTCACACTTGGAATGAATCAGATTGCGGAAGTGGTACAGACTAATGCCACAACAGCGCAGGAATCAGCAACATCAGCAAATGAACTTGATATTCAGGCACAGGAGCTTAAGGTTTCCGTTCAGAAGTTTAAGCTTCGCAAATAAATGGCAGTCAATAAAGAATAAAAAGAGCACCTTCTTCCTGAATGAAGGTGCTCTTTTTACAGGCGGCGGTTATTCTTAGTAAGATTTCTTATAGGAAATAACTTTACATTTTAATCAAATTATTCTATCTTAATAGCATACAGTATCACTACGGAAAGGCGGCATGAGAAAGATTGTACAAAGGAAAAAATGCAGAACATACGAAAAAAAATAGTTATGTAACTCAAACTTCCCACATTAAAAATGGGATTTGCTCCTTGAAAAATCAATACT
>CANSUS010000052.1 GCA_947650155.1 uncultured Lachnospiraceae bacterium | reverse complement strand
TGTCAGTAAAATCAATGGATTTCAGCACTTTCTGGTAACCTAAAGCGGACACTAAATACAGAGCATCGTTCATATCAATGGCTTTTTCTTTTGAGATATTTATTGATAGTATATCGAAAAATCTTTTTTTAAGGAAAAAAGGCTTGACTTAATGGGGAGGAGATATAAAATTTATCTGAGGGCAGTCAAATGAGTTCAAGAAAGAAGAAAACAAAAATATCTTTTTATAGAGGACCAATAACAGTGCTTTTGATACCGACTTTCAGGCGCATGTGTAATTAGTCTTTTTTAGGGTCAATATTTGGTGAAGAAGAGGAAAAAGAAATGAAAATAAAGCCGAACAGATTAGATAGGGGATTTTATTTATACCAAGAAGAATTTGAAAGGAAAGCCTTAGAAGTATTGAGATCAGGCTGGTATGTATTAGGTGAAGAAGTATCAAATTTTGAAAAGGAATTTGCTGCGTATACTGGCGGACAATATTGTGTGGGTTTGGCAAGTGGATTGGATGCACTGTGGATTGCATTTAGAATTTTAGGTATTGGTGAGGGGGATGAGGTAATAGTTCAGGGAAATACCTATATTGCAAGTGTTATGGGAATTACAATAAATGGTGCTACACCTGTTTTTGTAGAACCTGACGAATATTATAATATTGATACAGATAAAATTGAGGAAAAGATTACGGATAAGACAAAAGCTATCTTAGTAGTTCATTTATATGGACAGGCATCAAAAATGGATACTGTTATGGAAATTGCAAATAAGTATGATTTAAAAGTGGTAGAAGACTGCGCACAATCGCATGGTGCTTGTTTTAATGGAAAGATGACGGGAACGTTTGGAGATATTGGCTGCTTTTCCTTTTATCCTTCAAAAAATCTTGGAGCGTTTGGAGATGGAGGAGCAATTGTAACTAATGATGCTAGAATTGCTAAAGATGTGAAAGTGTTTAGGAATTACGGAAGTGAAAAGCGGTATTATAACTGTGTAGTTGGGACAAATTCCAGATTAGATGAAATTCAGGCAGGATTTCTCAGGGTACGTCTGTCACATATAGCAGAATTGGAAGAGGAAAAAAAGCAGATTTGTATGCGTTATCTTCAGGAATTAAAAAATGATAGTATTCAACTACCCAAAATAAGAGATGATGCAACACATATATGGCATCAATTTGTAATCAGAACACAGAAGAGGCAGGAGCTGATTGACTATTTGAACGAAAAAGAAATCGGGACTATTATTCATTATCCAATTCCACCTCATTTGTCGGAGGCATACAGATATCTTAACATTCAGAAGGGAAGTTTGCCAATTACAGAGAAATATGCAGATACGGTTTTATCAATACCGCTATATAATGGTATGACTGAGGAAGAACAGACATATGTTATCAATGCTATAAATGATTTTTGACGAGAGGGTTATGTTTATGGAATAGAAAACAACTGTAAATTAGGTGACAAACTATAGTATAATTGGTATTTGGCAGTGGGCAAGCTATATTAGTATGTTAAAGTGAGCAATATTAATAGTGGGAGAACGTTGAATTGGGGAATATATTAGATGAATGTAAAAAATATTTAGCCTTTGTACTGATTGAAATAAGAAAACAGGTATAATATTTTTCAAGCAGGTTATGAAGGTTTTTTGCAAAAATATGATTAGAATTATAAATGACTCTAGATGGTGTTATGTTTTGGGGATATTTCATCAAACAAGAGAAAAAACAGTTTAAATTTGTCGTACTATTGTAAAAGAAGTAATTAAATATTATTATATTAATGTTTGATATTGGAAAGACAGGAAGAGTTCATTTTGGGGTTAGAGAGTTTACCAGTAGAAAATGAAAAGGCGGAAGCGAAAGGCTGTGCCAGTTGCATATATGGCAGTTCAGCTGCTAATAGAATGATAAATGTAGATTTAAGGGGTATTGTAAAAAAAGGAGAGCAGTATGTTAGAGAAAAAGGTTCAAATGTTGGAATTTGATCAACATGGAGACGAGAGAGGGCGTTTGGTAATAGTAGAAGGGATGCAGGATATTCCATTTGATATTAAAAGAATTTTTTATATTTATGGCTCTGATAGAAATGTAATTAGAGGTCAGCATGCAAATAAAAGAACAGAATTTGTATTAATTAATGTTGCAGGAACAAGTAAAGTAAAAGTGAAGGATGGTAAGGGAAATGAGGCAGTCTTTTCACTTAACAGGCCACATACTGGAATATATTTACCTCGGATGATATGGAAAGACATGTATGATTTTAGTTGTGACTCTGTGCTTCTATGTCTGGCATCCGAGCATTATGATGCCGAAGAATATATCCGGGATTATGATATATTTATGAAAATAGTAAATGGAGAGTGTGAATAACGTAATGAAAATATCAATTATTATTCCCGTATATTATAACGAAGCGAATTTGATACCGTTATTTGAAGATATAAAAAAGAAAATAATAGATGTAATAGATTATGAATATGAAATAGTAATGGTAAACGACGGATCAGAGGACGCGAGTTATGCGGTAATGGAAAGATTAAGTGAACAGGATAGTCATATAAAGATAATTAGTTTATCCAGAAATTTTGGCTCTCATGCTGCAATACTATGCGGTCTTTCTAAGTGTTCCGGAGATTGTGCTATTGTGAAAGCAGCCGATTTACAAGAACCAACAGAACTTGTCTTGGAAATGGTTGAAAGTTGGAAAAAAGGTAATAATGTAGTGCTTGCTGTTCGACAGGGGAGAAAAGAAGGAATTCTGCAAAAATTGTTTGCAAATACGTATTATTGGATGGTTCGTAAGGCAGCATTGAGTACAATGCCTAAAGGCGGTTTTGACGTATACCTTTTAGACCGAAAAGTAATAAATGTATTATTAGCTTTAGATGAAAAAAATAGTGCATTAACGGGTCAGATTTTGTGGAGTGGTTTCAAAACAGATATTGTTTATTATGTCAGATTAGCTAGAAAAATCGGTAAAAGTAGATGGACATTTAAAAAAAAGATAAAATTGGTTGCAGATACTTTATTTAGTTTTTCAACATTACCAATTACTTTGGTAACAAGTATTGGTACCTTTTCTTTTGTGGGATCGATAATATGGGCATTAATTGAAATTATATGTAAATTATCCGGCATAATAGAGGTAAGCGGTTTTACTACATTGTTTATATTTAATCTATTTAGCTTCGGAGTTATTATGCTGACATTAGGAATACTGGGTGGATACTTGTGGCGGACATTCGATGCATCCAGAAATCGTCCGACATTTATTATTGAAAAAGAGAATGAATTAAAGGAGTAAGTTGATGGAACTTCGCGCATTAAAAGAAAAGGATGCTGTAGGAATGCTGGAGTGGATGCATGATCCGGAAGTGAATTGTTTTTTTGGTTTTGATGAAAAAGCAATCACAAAGAAAAGTGTTATAGATTTTATAGCGGCATCCAATATTGACGAAAACAGAAAGAAAAACCTGCATTTGGCGATTGTAGATGACCAAGACGAGTATTTGGGAACAATCAGTTTAAAAAATATTGATGATACAGTAAAAAGTGCAGAGTACTCTATAGGAATACGCAGAACTGCGCAAGGTCAGGGAATTGGAAGTACTGCTACAAAGAAAATACTTCAGATTGCATTCAAGGAACTGGAGTTAAACAGAGTTTATTTAAATGTAATTTCTGATAATATAATTGCTATTAAAATGTATGAAAAAATTGGATTTCAATTTGAAGGAAAATTCAGGAATCATATTATGATTCATGGTGCAATTAAATCATTGTCCTGGTATGCTGTTTTACGAGAAGAATTCATAATTATAAAAAGCGGAGAAACATATGAAATTGGTTAAAGACTTTACTGACAGGCATTATAAACTTACGGGTTTTTTTGCCGGAATATTGTTGATTTTTATTGATTTAATAGTTAATAATATTAGAACTTCCTATTATGACGCGCAAGGATATGAGATTATGGCGGATCATTTGATAAAGGAAAATTTTTTCCTGTTTGATTTTAATGTGCGGGGGGTAGAAGCTTATCTATTTTCAGTAAGGGCATATGGATGGCCATTAATTATTGCATTATTCAAGATACTGGGGTTAAATACACAACTTGGATATTGGTTTTTCTGGTCAGTATTTATTGCAGGTGGAATGGCATATGCTTTGCCTGAACTAATTGAGACAATATTTCAAAAGCATATTACCTGGTTTATAAGAATTCTGCCAATTGCTTTAACGATAATATTTTGGAATGGTTTAATTATATATGCATTATCAGATATTCCGGCTGTTGTAATAGTAACGTTAGGTCTTCTGGTTTTGAGCAGAATATCCGATCATAATAAGTTTCATATAAATTTGATGATGTCTTGCTTATGCGGATTTTTTTGTGGACTGGCATATTACATCCGCAGTGGATGTAAACCCATAATTTTGATAGCAGTTATCATTATTTTTATTTATAAATTTAAAAAAGCGATTTCAAAGAAAATTATATCTGTTATTATAATGTGTTTGGGAATGGGACTTTCAATGATTCCACAAGTACTTATTAATATTTCATGTAATCACACTATTTCATACGAAGTTCCCATTTTTTTCACCACGAAATTTGCAGAGGGTGAATACTATCTTGGCTTTAAACTCTTGCGTTACGAAACTAACATATCTGGATTACACCCAGACTTGCGCTTGGTTCGTATGATTCTGTAATAGATAATATACTGAAAGCAGAAGATATTTCCAGTAATGAAGTGGACTTGGAAACAATTGTTGGTCTGGGGATAAAATATCCATTGGAATTCTTGGGGATGTATGCAACAAAGTTTGCAAATTATCTTGATCCACGTTATGGAAATTCTCTTTACATTACGAATCTGAATTCCCGGCAGTATGGTATCATGATTTTTAATTATCTTTTGTGGTTTTTAGCATTTTTCGGTATTGGGACTAAATTAAGCAGCCCAGAAGACGGAGAACGAACGCAATGGGAAAACCTTTTATATTTTATTAAAAATTACTTTTTATATATTTTTGCATTTATTTTGCCGGCATTAATACATCTTCTAGGAACCCAGGTAGAAGTACGGTATTTTTATCCCTGTTATATATTAATGTACACTTATTTGGCAATGCTGTGCCCGTGGAAACAAATGTACAAGTTTTTCAGAAAAAGATGGGTAACAACGTTAATTATTTGCTTTGCTTTTTTTGGATGCCTGAATGCTATATGGAATTTTACATTTGAAAACTTCAGTTATGCAGATCTTTTATTAAAAGACAGTCAGAACATTAGTATTGAGAATATAGAAAGCGATGGATGAAAGGAATCAATATAATATATGAAACAGAACACAGTGGTAAAAAATGGATTAATATTGCTTTTTTATATTACAGTGGCTTTTATATTTAATTGGAGTATTTTGTGTGGAAAGAATCTTATGAAATGGGATATTATGGATGCATATTATCCACTTTGCATGTCTTCTGCAGATATGTTAAGAAAAGGCCGATTACCATTATGGAATGCAGCATTTCAGTTTGGAACACCGACATATGTAATGCTGGGCGTCCCTTATTGGTATCCAACAACAATTTTATTTGAATTGACAACCGGATATTCATTGATTTGCGTAGCATTTGATTATTTTATTCATGTGGTATTGGCGTGCTATGGTATGTATTTGTTGGTTTACTCACATCTGAGACATCGGGAAAAATTCAGAACCTGTATAATAGCTGTTATAGCAGGGTGTTTTTATGGATTCTCAGGTTTATTTGTTTCAAATGCAGAGCATATTATGATTATAGTCAGTGCTGCGTGGCTGCCATATATTTTAGTATGCGTAAAAAAATATTTTGAAACCAACACTAAATTTTTCCTTATAACCGCAGCTCAGTGTATGGGATTAAGTATTTTAGGAGGTTATCCAGAAGTTTGGATAGCTACTTTTATTATTTTAATACCTTATTTTGTGATACACAGTAGATATGAGGAAAGAATCGGTATAAGAGTTTTTAAGGCAGCATTTACATACATGGTTTTTGCTGTCGGAACGGGAGTGTCTGCAGCAGTATCTGTTATTCCCTTTATTGCATCTTCAAAATATATAGATAGACTAAACGGTGGGGCAGCGGTTAATTCTTATCAGGCAAAAATGGCACTGTCTGCAATTCTACCGCATTTCACCAGATTTTCAAAGGAGCTTGGAGGAACTCTGGACATCAGTATGATTAGTATGTTTATGGGGATTTTAACGCTTCTTTTGCTAGGTGTATCATTTTTTATAAAAATGCAATTTAAGTGGAGATATATGGGGCTTATAAGCTTTGCATTTTTAATGATGCTAGGTAATAATGCGTTTTTACATCCGCTTTTTTATAAGTATTTTCCTTTGTATAGCAGTCTGCGCTTTCCATCAACGTGGCGCTGTATCTTAACAGTATTTATTTTGCTATTGGCAGCACAAACACTGGAAGAGATTCTTGGTAATGAAAAAAGTATTAAGATGTTTACATTAGTCTGTCTGATAACCTGTTCGTTTTTTTGCATACTGAACGTCTTACTTTCGTATTTGGTAAATAGCATATCGGAAGAAATAATAAGCGGTCTGAAAAATGACTTAAAAACAGATTCTTTGCTTTGCCTGATATATGCAGTAATTTTTGCAGGCATATTTGTAGTTGGGAAAAATAAGAATAAGGATATTACTTTTTTGCTGCTATTGGGTACAGCTGTAGATATTTTTGTCGGGCAATTTATTTTATATCCCTTGACGGTTACCTGGTACAATCAGTGGGATATCTCTGCGATAAAGGCAAAACAGGGAGAAATACAGGTAATGTTTGAAAGTGACAGGAATAGGAGTCATTCCATTGAATATAATGATGCCGAAAGAAGTAAAAATGGGTTAAATAGCATGCGTATAGTTTGGGATCATACGTTGGATGAAGAAGGATATTTGTCTGTACTGTTGAACTATGTGCAAACCTATAAGGAAAGCGAACATTGTCGTTTATCTTCTGAAATGCCAGTTGCATATCTTACCAATAATGTAGTAAGCAGGGAAGAGATGGATTTTAACATATGGCTCCAGGACATAACAGTTTCACCGTATCAAATATTTGTAGAACAGAAAAACAGTGATCTAAGTGATAATAAAACTTTACAGAAAGGAATTATTGCAGAGCATTTTATATCGGGTGATATTGCCTTCGATGTTTCTTTGGATACAGGCGGATATTTGGTAGTACAGCAATCCTGTTATCCGGGATGGAATGTTTATGTAGACGGTAGGAAGGAAGAAATTGTACAAATTAATGGCGTTTTTTTGGGAGTATATTTAAAGGAAGGGACACACGAGGTGCATTTCGTTTTCAGGCCATTGGATTTTTATATTGGTGCAATACTCAGTGTAAGTTATCTGACAGCTTTTTTGATTAGTTTTGTATTATATATGAGAAAAATAAAAGAAACGAAAACAGTTTGCACTCTAAAAGAAGATAACGTATAAAAATGGATAAATTTTTCATGAAAATTAGCGAAATTATGGTTACTGTTTTAAAAAATGTATTTCATATTGAGAATGCTAAAGAATATGTAGAAAAGCTTTTCCAGTTTGTTAAATTCGGTATTGTTGGTTTATCTAATACTGTAATTTCATATGTGGTGTATTTGCTATTTTATTCTTTAGGTGTCAATTATATTGTTGCAAGTGCGCTTGGCTTTTTGATCAGCGTGATTAATTCCTTTTTTTGGAATAATAAATATGTATTTAAAAAAGAAAACTCAGAGAAAAGAAACCTTTTAAATGTATTTTTAAAAACTTTTGCAGCTTATGCAGGGACGGGATTGATATTGAGCAATATCTTACTGATTATTTGGGTTGAAGTATTGGGAATACCCAAAACGATTGCACCAATAATCAGTTTATTAATTACAATTCCATTAAATTTTATTTTAAATAAGTTTTGGGCTTTTAATGAGAAATAATTTAATTTAAATCGTAAGTGCTAAATAACAGGGTGGATTTCCATCACTTTCAAAAAGCTATATAATGGTTGTCAGGAAACGCGAGCATTTTACTCTGTCTTCAAGGAGCAGTCATTATGAATCCTAACTGTATAGGAAAGTCAGAACAGATCAAGCTTATCATGGAATGCCGACAGAGCGGACTCTCCGATTATCAGTGGTGACAGAAACAGGGCATTCATCCCGGGATCTTTTACAACTGGGTCAGCAAGCTGCGAAAAGCAGGCTATATCATTCCGGATTCAGAAAGTAAATTTTCTGCTTTACCTGCCAGTCAGGAAGTCGGTGTTTTTACTTATTCCCGAAAGAACATTATTCTTCAGGACGCTTATACTCTATCAACTCTCCTACCCCAATATTGAGATACCAACACAACTTACAAATCAGTCCAGTATCAAATCGGCTGACACCATCACGACAGTATTTGTTGAAGTTGGTTCTGGGAATATCAAGGTCTTTACAAATCTTGTTCTTGCTGATACCCTTTTCTTCCAATATTTCATATATTCGCAAATGCAAATTGCCATATTCCATAGAAGAATCTCCTTTATTTTTTTCTCATTATATTTATAATGGGTAACAGAAATATAATTCATAGATATAAGAATCATAGATGTGTTAGGCGCTTAGGGGATAAGCATGGAGAAGAATGAAATTAAAGACAGATTATTTGATGTACTGAATGATACGAATAATTTGTCGATACAGGATATTATGGTTGATGATCGGAACAACATAGTGAATGTTTATCTTACAGATGGTACAAGATGTTCGGTTCATGTAGAAAAATGTGGAATTTGGAACATTTGTGAAGTATAATAGAAAAGAATATAATCTTATGGAGGATTAGAGTTATGGGATTGGTGGCAGCAAAATGTACTCAGTGTGGTGCAAATATTGAAGTAGACGAAACAAAAGAAGCAGGAATATGTCAGCATTGTGGTACTGCTTTTATAACAGAAAAAGCAATCACTAACTACAATACATATGTCACCAATAACAATAATTTTGCAGGTGCGAACATAAATGTTATGGGAGCAAATATTGATAATTTAATTAAAATGGCAGAGAATGCTATCGAGGCAGGTAATGGTAAAGAAGCTATTGATTATGCAAATAGAGCATTAGAAATCAATCCAGAATCAAGTAAGTCATGGTTGTTAAAAATGAAAGCCATTGAGTATATTGGAACGATTGGCGACCCACAAGTTACAGAAGCAATATCATATGGCGATAATGCGATTAAATATTCTGATGATAAGGATAAAACAACAGCGGAAGTTTATGATTACTATATCAAAAGAGCGCTGGCGTTGATGTTAATTGCCATTTCAAATTTGAAGGATGTTGCCAAGATCAAGCAGTTAGCAGGTATTGGTATTTCTGCAATGCAAGGCGTGGCAAATGGAGATACTACTGCAAGAAGTTTATATATTAACTTGTCTACACAGGCATTGGTACTAAAATTAAAAATTGACGATGATTATATTGCGACACATGAAGATATGCAAGAGAGTGTTGTTGCATTAGCAAAACTATATGTTTCTATGTGTGAAGCAGATGTTGAACGATTAGCAATATACGGTTCATCACTTTTACCAGAAGCCATATCTGCAAGACAAACAACTTTACAATCGTTTAAACGAGGCTTGCCAGAAAATAAGGAAAGTGAAATAAGCGATGAGGGTGTAAAGAAAAACAATAGTAGCGGATGTTATATTGCCACTTGTGTATATGGTTCTTATGATTGTCCCCAAGTATGGACACTTAGAAGATTCAGAGATTATACGCTTAATGCAACATGGTATGGTAGATTATTCATAAGATGTTATTATACAATCAGTCCTACACTTGTTAAATGGTTTGGTGAAACAAAATGGTTTAGAGGTTTTTGGAAATCAAAATTGGATAGGATGGTTGCCAGTTTGAATAATAAAGGTATAGAAAATACAGCGTACAAGGATAAATATTAAGGAAAGAGGTTAAAAATATGGCACTTGTAAAATGTCCAGATTGCGGAAAGCAAATATCAAATCAAGCAGTAAGTTGTCCGAATTGTGGTTGTCCTATGGCAAGCAGACCGACAACTGTTAAAATAAGATGTTTATCAGATAATAGACATGTAAAGAGAATGGTTTTTAAAATAAATGGCAGAACAGCTACAGAAACACCAATAGGTTCTGTTGCTACTATAACAGCAAATCAACCTACAACGGTTGATGTTACAATTGTTCTTGGAATTATAGGTGGTGGTTCTCCTGCAAGATTTACAGCAGTGCCGGGGAAATGTTATGAAGCAAGATATTGTAAGCCGGGACTTGCTTTTTGGGAGACACAAGTAAGAGAAGTTTCTTTTGTATAACAAGTTTTAAGTTTATAGAAATAATTACAAAAGGGATTGCCTATTATGCGTAGTCCTTTTTTGGTGTTCAATAGACGAAAGGAGTTTAACAATGCAAGTATTAAACAGATTAAAGATGGAATTAACTGTTTTCTGATGAACGGTATATCTGATTCTATATTATAGGATAATTTATTTGCAGTGTCATAACTTAAGGGTTTCGATTATGGTCATGATGCAACAGTATATTTCATGGCCATTTTCTTCCTGTTCTTGATTTTTCTTTTCGTTTCCTGTTCAGGAAAAATGTGTAGTTTTTGATTAAAAGGCGCAATAAGATACAGTAGATGCCTGCTAAACGATACGTTTTTGAGATTAGAAAAATCGCCAATAAAGATTTGATATTATGTATAAAACTAAATTAAATTAATATTATGTAAAATAATAAAAAATAAAAGTAGTTTCACATCACATATATTGACGCTGTCGTAATGTGTTGCTATTCTTAAAACGAAATAAATATATATTAATGATAAGAAGAAAGTGGGCAAAAAGATGTATACAGTAATAGGAATTGAATCTCTGGCAGTCAATGCGCTGATTGAGTTGAGCGAAGATAAAAGAAATGGAGTGAAAATCAGTTACAGTCAATTAGTAGATTATGGTCTTTCTGTTGTGGAACAATATAGGCAGGAAAGCCATGAAGAAGCTATGTTAGTATTTGATTTGAATGATTTACAGAGTCTGGCAGCGGATTATTCTTATTTCTTTGGCATTCAGGATACAGGTGAAGATAAATTTTTGTATCTGAAACCTAATATAAAAAGTTTGGAACTGAAAAAACAATTTCTACGTAAATTATCCTGTCCTATGATAAAAGCATTAAGCAAAGTAAAAGTAACGAATGTTATGGCAGGATAAACTGATATTTTTACTATGACATTTTCTTACGGGTATTAATTTTATTCCATTCGTCACAATCAATTAAAATGGGGTTTTGTGATAAAATGGAGTAACATGGCAAGGAACAGGGATTATTCCTTGAGGCAAAGGGCGAATTGAAAACATTGCTGGTAGTGGCGATGATTCAAAGAACAGGAGCATCTAATCGTATTGAGGCTATTTCCACAACAGATAAGCGGTTTCTGCTGACTCCATTGCATGAAAAGGATAGGATGAGTGGCAGTAAAGGCTATTCTGTTGATGAAGCAGCTACTCCCGAAAAGTGTTTAACATTAATTTTTTATAAGGTCAGTCGTTACTGTTGCAAATAGTGGCGGCTGTTTTTGTATTCTTTTAATAATTTCATTTTACAATAAGGTACTAATGTATGACTATAATAAAAGTATTATATGCTTATGAAACATGGATTTTTTCTGGAATCAGTATTATTTTGGCGATTGTATTATGGATGAAAAAACAGCATGGCGATAAGAAGTTACCTGAATTTCAGAATTTCCTGACGCTTTGGATTACATATCTTGGAACGAAAACAGCTGAATACATTATGGAAGCAAATGGAGAACTGGGTTTGCTTGAGAAAAGAGTGGAAGGAATCATGAATGCAAACCGTAGAAATTATTATAGAGAATGTGCGGCGTATATTGCCGCATCGGGAGAAGTACGGGAGTTGCTTGGAGAGATGCTAAGAGAAAATAAAAGGTATGATATATTCAAATTTGATATAAAGTACATGGCACAGTGTATAAATGCCCATATATTTTTGAAGCTAAGTATGGTAAAATATACTAAAAAAGAATATGGGCGGGATGTAAATGGAAAAGCAATATCTGGTCTTTGACATCAATAATAAGGCAGAAGAGTATGTCAGTGTATATGAGTTTTGCGATAAACTCATGCATAAAAAAGAAAATGTGCAGCTGCCGGAAGAACTGGATAATAAAGTTTATATATATCTGTGTGATGAGATGACAGAAAACAATCCGGAAAAAGTATTTTCCTTAATAGACATAAAAATCCGGGGAAATGAATTGGAAGTTTATAATGCAGCCTGTCTCAAACAGGCGTGGGGAGGAGAAGGTTATATTCGTGTCGCACATGATTCGGAAGATGCAACGATTGAATATGTATACCTTAAAGCATTGCTATATAAATTTCAGAAAATGCGTTGTCTGTTGTATACGGAATCTGAGAAAGAAACGGAAAAATATGCTGTTTGGAGCAAAGCGGAGGAATTTTTCTTCGGTTTTTCTGAAAATGGACAAAGCGGTTATGGTCAGGTATACGGAGAAAAACGCAATTTCAGGGATAATATATGGCAGATTGAGAAAATGGAAGGCAAAAAAGCAGAATTTCGCCATGCAAAAGTAAACCCGGTGATTGAGATCAATGATCGTAAGCAGGAGATACAATTTTGGAGAAACAGTCTCAGACAGCATAGAATGCAGGGCGAGCGCTATCATGAAAGACTGAAACGGGTAGAAAAACGCTGCCGAGGAAATTTTATAGAAGATTATCGGAATTCTGCCAAAAGCAGAGAGAACTATTACCAGGAAATTTATGACAGCAGGGAATTTAAGCAGGCAACGCAGGATATGCCTTTATTTGCGTATTATTTATTTTGTATGCAAATATTTTATTTGAAAAACGGATGTTGTCTTGAAATGGATGAGATTGAAAGGATCAGGCTGAATGCATGGGATCTGACGGATGGAATTTTGCAATTGATGGAGAACGTTTATCATACAACGGATAAAACAGGGTTTTTGAATATCCGGGTTCACGAAAACAGTAAAGGGAATGCTTATTTAAAACAACGCTATGGAATTACGGATTCAGATGCCAGTTTTTATTATGAGATCAGATTGTTGGATATATCGGAAGAAAATATTATTGAAAGTTTCCAAAAACGGATAGAAAATGCAGCGGATGTTGAAGGGCTGAAAGTATCAAGTTTTTTTAGTGATATGCAGGAAGATTCTGTAAAGGAATTTTGGGAAAACTATAATCAAAAAGAAGAAAATCTGGTGCATCATTATGGACTTCAGATATTTTCATCCATTGTATCTGCAAATGAAGGGTTTTTTAAAGTAATCAGTTCGTCAAAATATAAATATGATTGTGCGGATGAAACTTACTCTAACAGGGATTGCTGGGAAAGTAAAGATATAGAGAAAGCACATCTGCCAGGGACGGAATATATTATTTTGCTTCCGCTTCGTGGATGTGAGCAGAGAATCATAACTGCATTGGAAGCGGATATGGATTACCAGTATGATATGACGACAGATTTCGTAGTACGAGAATGTAATATAGAGGAGGTACAAAAAGAAAAATCCGAGTATAACAATCAAAGTCAAAAGGAAAAACTTATTAATGATTTGGCGGAAAAATTATTTTTATGGGAGGAAGATCAGCTAAAGGCAGTAAAAGAAAAGCAGAAACCTGTTACTTTTATTTCCATGCAGGATTCTATGAACTATTCTATGGAAATTTACTGTAAAGCGCTTATTTTATGCGGCATAAGACAGCAAAAAGCAGGACGGAAGTTCTATTGCATGTTTTATAATTGTACAGAGAATCAAATTTTAGAAATTGCCCGCATTTTTGCAATTTTTTATTGTAAAGCATATTTGCCGGCATATATGAGCGATATGCAGATCTATCTCGTAGGAAGAGAAATGGAACTCCTGATTACAGGGAGTAATATTAACAATTTATATGCAATTACCAGCAAGATTATGCTGGTAAAAGGAATTAATAAAGAAACGACAAAAATTATGAAATATTTGTTGGAACAGTATGGTTCTGCCGGAAATTTGGAAGAAGGAATAAGCGGAATAAAATTAGTTCCATTTGATATGATTGAACTGCCTGGATTGTCGACAACTTTGTTTGAGAGAAATGTTGCACAGACATTAAATGCAGATATGCAGAAACACAGTCTTGGCTGTAGAATTAATGAAACGCATATGCGGATCGGCTCAAAAATTCATATTGATTCCTTTTTTGAAGCAGAAATTTTATTTCATAATAATTATTACATCAGTCGTTTTGTAAATTTGATTTTGAAAAAGCTGCCGTCTGGTGACAAAAACAAGCTGATCCTTGTAGGATATGAGACATATTCAGAATTGCTGCTGTATAAAATGGTGATGGAATTAAGGAACAGGGGCGGGCAGAAGGGCATACCCTGTCAGGTCAGTTATATGGTATATGAACAAAGACTTGGCGGAAAATTCAGATATATGGAGAAAGAATGCCTTGAAAGTGATAAACCTTTGCAATTTGCTGTAATTATTCCGATCAACTCTACACTTACAACGCATCAGAAAGTACGGGATGCATTGATAGAAGATTTAGAAGAAAAAGGGCTGACAGACGAAGGAAAGGTACAGATTATTGCAAATTATGCACTGATACTGATTCGTTCGTCCAATCAGGAAGAATGCGATGAACTTGAAAAAAAATTTTGGGAAAGTATCAGAGGAAATACGATTCAGACGGGACTGCTTCCAAAAGGAGAGCCGGATGTGGAATTTTTTATCAGCGTACATACAAAATGGTATCAGCCATTGAAATGCCCTATATGTTTTCCAGATGATTTTATGAAGGAAAGGCCATTAATTGAAACAGATCGGACATCTATTGTGCCGGTACAAATGATAGGAATGAACGATGATGATTTATTCCCCAAAGCGGTAAGGGAAAAAAACAGTGAAAATCTGGACCGGATCAGGGCGCTTAAGAACAGTCTGGTATATAAGCATGTCATTCGGAATGGAAATCACTATTTATACTATTTCTGTCTGGAACAATATTTTATTCAGGAACGGGAAAGGATTATAGAATGGCTGAAAGCAGAGCGGTGTAAGAGAAGTACCGTTAAAGGGAGGATCGTTTATGACATTATTGTTTCACCATTGCACTACAGTAATGCCGGTTTTGTAGCGGAAGTAAATCATTATTTATTTGATAATGCTGCTCTGGTGCTGAATTTTGAGGTGGAAAAAGAATTTCGAGAAAATGTAAGGACTAAGTATAGTAATATTATCGGATTGTATTATAATTTGCTGCAAATCGGGAAAAAAGCACTAATCCGTTTTCATTTTGTAGATGATACAATTGTATCGGGAAGGGCGTTTTCAAGAGCAAAAACAATTTTTCAATCGCTAATTCATCCGCAAAATGAGGATGTGCAGATAGAGGTATTTTCTGATGTTGTTATTATGCTGAACCGTATGTCAGCAGACAGTGTGGAAAATCTGATGGTGAAAGATATGAATCGGGACAAACGAGAGGAAAAAATGCAGCATTTTCACGCATATGCTAATTTATATATTTCATCCATGCGTAATCATGAGGATGCATGTACAGAGTGCAAGCTGGTAACGAATTTTATAAATTTGCGCAATCAATCCTCAACAAATATGCAATATCAGTTTTGGGATAAACAGATTAAAAGACATCAGCCGCAGGAAATCCAAAACAAAATGCAGGAAGAATTACTTGCAAATCAAAGTACGGGAAGAGAACGCGCTTATCGCCGGATGATATGCAGCCATTTGGCAAATGAGAAGCTTGGGGAATTAGGCTGCGAAAAAAATGATTCAGAAAAAGTCCGTAAGGTAATGATTGAACTGATGACAGAGCAGAAAGAGGATCAACTGGAATGGATTATTTCTTATGTTAAGATTTTTTCAAGACCGTTTATATGCTATTTGAAAAGCAGCCGGGAAGCCATTTTTCAGATTATGCTTTGGATGACAGACTATATAGTAAATGAATACAGGTTAAAGAATAAATGTAATAACAGCAGTCACAAAGAAATCCGGGAAATAGGGAAGTGCATGGCGGAACAAAAAGAAAAGTCAGACAGCATTATTTGCAATCTTTTACTGATTTTGATGAAAAGGCTCTCGGATTTGGGATCGAATTACATAATACGAAAAAACAATATCATTAATATATTAAAAGCCGTTAAAAAATTCAATATTTCCAGCGAAGAAAAAAGGGCATTTAAAGAACGATACATTGGAATCATTAAAAGGATATGCTGTCAAAGCAATGATGAAAATAAAAGTATTTTTTTGGAATATCTGTTATTATGTGGAGAGGAATATAAGGATATAGATAATAGTGCGGCAAAGATAACCGATATACATGAGTTAATTGTAATGCCTCATAAAAATAATGCGGAAGAGAAAGAATTTTTTCAACTGGCTTTTCTAGAAAATACGCGTGTCTGGAATGACGGAATCCGTGATCTGGCAAGAGATTTTAAAAAGAACCAGTCCAAAAACGCAGATTGGGAAAATTATTTATCGGACCTACTGGAACAATATTATTATGAGAATTTTAGAAGACTGCTGTATCTTTACGGTTATTGGAAAGAAACTTTGACGCAGGAAGGCAGCCGATTATTAAATATTATGGTGGAATTATACCGGCATTTAGAAGAAAAGGCTGAAGAAGGAAAGGAAAAGGACGCACAGGTTTATTATAATCAATTATTGAGACTGCTGGGACGTATTGCCGGAATTAAAAATTGTTATCTAGTATATGGTACTGCAGCAGATGATAGAATGCAGAGTAATCAATATTATCGGATACAGGAAAGTGGAAATGTGGAATCTCTGAAAAGGACGGATGCCGGGATTCAGACAGAAAATCTGGTGGCGGATACTTTTGCGCCAATCTATGTAGTGGAAGAAAATGATACGAAAAAGAAAAGGACCTATATAAAGTATAATCTTCAAGGCACTGATAACAGCGTAAATAATATGATTTTACTCCAACTGGATTTCAGTGATGAACTTTCAGAAAGAAAAATTTTTATCTGTCTGAAGATAATTATGGCTTTTCATAATAAGATTCTGCAGCATTTGAAACAGGATTTTTCTAATAATATGATTCAAAGATGGAGCGCAAGGGAATACTTCAATAAACAGGTCAGACTGCAAAGGGCAACAGATCATACCGATCGCGATAATCTGTTGAAATATTATAAGCAGGTGCTGGAACTCTATAAATATAAGGGAGTTTCATTGGAGGAAGAACAGAAAGAACGGGACCGGTCTTTGCTGCATATGGTTATCAATTCTTATATTGCCAGAATGAATATTCAAATATTGGCAGAGGCGAATCCGGAGCGGGAACCTTCTCATGCCGCCTTTCGGGAGGTATATAACAAACAGCTTAAACTACTGATAGATAGTATGCATGTAGTTGAAAAATTTCGGGTTTTAGACGAGAACGGAGAGGAAAAATTTTCAGAATCCCTGTTAGCAAGAAATGTGAGACTGCGTAAAACGGAAAATGATGAAAGTCTGTCTTTTAGAAGGGTCAGCGTTATTGTAGCAGAATTAATTTTGAGCGCAATTAATCATTCCGGTAAAAAGGGCACTGCTGATGTGTATATCTATCGTGAAAAAGAATATTTGGTAGTGAAGAATCCGTTCCAAAGTACTAAACAGATGCAGCGGATTCAGAAGGATATACAAGATTCACTGGAGAGAAAAAAGGACGGCATTTCATTAGCAGCTATTAAAGAAACAGTAAATGCCTGCTATGGTCTGGCGGATCATGACGGTGGTGTAATCATCGATACGGGATTGGAAAAGAGAAAAAAATATTTTTATGTGAAGCTTCCGATTCTGAGTGTGTGGGAGGATTAAGAAATGAGTGAATTATGTATTATGATTATTGAAGACTCTGAAAAGCATGCAGCCGGTATTAAAAATTCCTATGAAAAGATGATAAGAAACATGGAAGAAAAGGGATTTTTAAAGGAGCATTTTATTTCAGAGAAGATTTACGTGGAATGGCTGAAAGGAAAGAAGAAGGAAACGGAGCGTAACGGAGAAGTTTACTGGTTTTATGATGAAAGCATTTATCGTGAAATCGAGGAAAAAATTGCAGAGAATGAGAAAAAAAATATTTGTACTGGCATTCTTCTTGATGTTGCGTTAAGTAAAGAAGAATATGATAAAGCGAGTTTGAATGACTATTTTGATTTTAAAATAGCGAAGGAAATCTACAGAAGATATAGTGAACAGGCTAAAATATATGTGATTACTTCTATCAGAGAATTCAGCGCCCGAGTGTTGAGCCTTATGGGAACAAAGGATCTGATTCAGCGTTATGTGTCTAAAGATTTAGTGACGGAATATCCTTCTTATGGCGCTATGGCAAGGACGATATGGTATATGGAAGAGGGAGAAGAAATATTTAACGATGAAAGGCTGGATCAGCGGGAAGATGAGGTGGAAGAATTTTTTGAAAATATTTAGGAGAAAGGATTGATCATATGTTTTATAGAGGAAGTGATACTCAAAAGAGTGTGGTGAGTATCCAGACAAAATATGAGGATGCTTTTCGCCTTTTAGATGGGAAGAACGGACTGCTTTACCATTATGCTGGAATTGAAACAATATGGAAAATTTTGGAGACCGATTCCTTTTTAGCGCGTAATGTTCGTTTTTCCAATGATTCGCAGGAGTATAAGCTGGGCGAGAGCATCATTAAGGAATACATTGAAGAGAAGTATGCCGAAGATAAGACCAGAGGCGTGGAGCAGCAGCAAAAGATTTTTAAAAGTATTCAGCAGGGAATGCAGATGTTTTACATGATTTGTTTTTGTAAAAAGGGGGATTTATTAAGCCAGTGGCGTGGATATGCAAAAAACGGTGTAAGTCTCGGGCTGGATTTTTTTGAAGAGGAAGAGACTCAAAAACGTAAGGAGCATACAGAGATTTTTACTATGTTAAATAATCAAAATAACAGGTCAGATCATAAATATGAACTGGACCATAAATATGTTCGTTTCGTTGAAATGCCCTATCGTGTGTTTTATGTCAGTAATGATAAAAAAGACGAAAGAAGTGAAAGAGAAAAATTATGGAAGGTAATGAAGAAGTTTGATGGGGAACCGGATACTGGAAATGATATGCTTTTAAACCTGATTCCTTTTATCAAAGATGCGGGATTCAAAGAAGAGGCAGAGTATAGAATTCTTTTTTCCATCAGAGATCTGGGAAATACAGAGGCACAAAACCGTATTATTATGAATAAGAAAGTGGAATACATTATGCGGGATAATCAAAAACTTCCTAATATTGTGGTAGAGGCGGGTGACGGCGAGAAAAAGCAAAAACCTGTAGAAAAAGTAATCCTGGGGAAACAGATTGAAATTCGTGCCAAAAAACTGGGCAGAAAAAAGGATGAAATAGATCTTATTTATCAAAATATACAGGGGAAATTATCAGGCAGAAAGGCAGTAAGCAGCTGCATACGGTGTGACGAGAAACAAAATATTTACATTGGTGAAGGAAATAATCAGGAAGAGATTATGGGAATGATTGAGGATATTATGGAAGAAGAGGGATTCTCCATTGACTGTGAAGAGGGGATTAAAATATGGTGCAGGGGGCACCTGCCAATTCGGGAAGTGATTATCGGCCCTGGAGAAAAACAGGAAAAAATCGGAGAGAGTTTAAAACATTTTATGCGTAATACATACTGGATGAGATATGTTGACGTTAAGTATTCTCAAATACCGTTACAAAGTTAGACATAAACTTTTCAGGTAAAAAGCAAGTATATTTTTATGTATTGGTATTACATTTCCTTTTACATATTCTCGAAAGTATACGGACAAAAACGTTGACTAAAGAATAGTTGCCTGTTATTCTAAGAATATATTTGGTAATAGAAGGGAAAAAATACTATATATGAGTTGGTTGACAAATTACAGTTCAGATGAGGCTTCATGATTCCTGCCTCATCTTGTTAGTGTGTTTACATGTCATCGAGCTGATCATAAAGGACAGAAATATTTATGGCATAAAGGGTGGAAATCAGGCTGGCATTACGGACAATAACAAAGTAGGAAAGGAGTACAGGGAGCAACACAATATCTTCCTGTAAAGAAAAGATGAAAAAAGCATTAATAACAGGGATAACAGGACAGGACGGTTCCTATTTGGCGGAGTTTTTATTGGAAAAAGGATATGAGGTACACGGCATTATACGCCGCGCATCCATTTCAAATACGGCAAGGATCGACCATTTGATCGAGAAAAATGCCGTTATCCTGCATGACGGCGACTTATCAGACTCCTCAGGCATCACAGCGATTATCAGAAACGTGCAGCCCGATGAAATCTATAACCTGGCGGCGCAGAGCCATGTACAGGTAAGTTTTGACGTACCGGAATATTCGGGGGATGTGGATGCGCTTGGAGTACTGCGCATTCTGGAAGCGGTACGGAATGTGGGACTGGAAAAAACCTGCCGCATTTATCAGGCGTCCACTTCCGAGCTGTTCGGCAAGGTGGAGGAAGTGCCCCAGCGGGAGACAACCCCGTTCCACCCTTACAGCCCCTATGCCGTTGCAAAGCAGTATGGTTTCTGGATTACAAAAGAGTACAGGGAAGCCTATGGAATGTTTGCGGTAAACGGGATTTTATTCAATCATGAATCAGAGCGCCGGGGTGAAAATTTTGTAACGAGAAAGATTACGCTTGCCGCCGGAAGGATTGCCTGCAGCCTGCAGGAGAAGTTACAGCTGGGAAATCTGGATTCGCTCAGGGACTGGGGATATGCGAAAGATTACGTGGAGTGCATGTGGCTGATTTTACAGCATGACACGCCGGAGGATTTTGTCATTGCGACGGGAGAGCAGCATACGGTGCGTGATTTTACACAAAAAGCGTTTGCAGCCGTTGGAATAGAGCTGCGGTTTGAGGGAAGCGGCCTGGAAGAAAAGGGAATTGATACGAAAACGGGAAAAGTACTGGTAGAAGTGAACGAAGCATGGTACCGCCCTACGGATGTGGACAACCTCTGGGGAGATCCTACAAAAGCAAGGACAGTATTAGGATGGAATCCGCAGAAGACCACCTATGAAGAACTGGTTCAGATCATGGCGCTGCATGATTTGAAGCTGGCGCAGAAGGAAGCGGCGTTAAAAGAAGCAATGAAGGGGATAGAATAATGGAAAAAAGTGCCAAAATATATGTTGCAGGACACCGGGGGATGGTGGGTTCCGCCATAGTAAGAGACTTACAGGAAAAAGGGTATCAGAATCTGCTGTTAAGAACGTCAAAAGAACTGGATTTAAGACGGCAGGACCAGGTGGAGGCTTTTTTTGCAGAGGAAAAGCCGGACTATGTTTTTCTGGCGGCGGCGAAAGTCGGCGGGATTATGGGAAATTCAGAGAGTCCTGCGGATTTTATGTATGAAAATATGATACTGGAAATGAACGTGATTCATTCCGCATGGAGGAACCAGTGCAAAAAGTTAATGTTTCTGGGTTCGTCCTGCATTTATCCCCGCATGGCCCCGCAGCCAATGCCGGAAAGCTGTCTGTTAACCAGCGCCCTGGAGCAGACGAACGAAGCGTATGCGCTGGCAAAAATTTCAGGACTGAAATACTGTGAATATCTGAACAGACAGTACGGCACCGATTATATCAGCGTGATGCCTACAAATTTATACGGGCCGAATGACAATTACCATCCCGAGCATTCCCATGTACTGCCTGCACTCATCCGCAGATTCCATGAGGCAAAGGAACAGGGAATGAAGGAAGTAACCTGTTGGGGAACAGGAACGCCTTTAAGGGAGTTTTTATATGTAGACGATCTGGCGGACGCCTGCGTCTATCTGATGGAAAACTATTCAGGAAATGAAACGGTTAATCTCGGAACAGGAAAAGAACTGACCATCAAAGCGTTAACGGAGTTAGTGGCAAAGGTGATCGGTTATACAGGAGAAATCAAATGGGATGCATCCAAGCCGGACGGGACGCCGAGAAAGCTTCTGGATGTATCCAAGCTGGAAAGATTAGGCTGGCACTATAAGACGGAACTGGAAGAAGGGATACGCTTAACATATGAGGATTTCCTGAGTAATCCGATGAGGGCGGAACGATGAATATTATATTACTTTCCGGCGGTTCCGGGCAGAGACTGTGGCCGTTAAGCAATTCTGTCAGGTCAAAGCAGTTTATCAAGTTATTTAAAAACGAAGCGGGAGAATATGAATCGATGGTACAGCGCGTGTACCATCAGATCAAGACGGTGGATGAGGGAGCGTCCATTATGGTGGCGACAAGCAGGTCACAGGTCAGCGCGATCAAAAACCAATTGGGAGAGCAGGTATCCATCTGCATCGAACCATACAGGAGGGATACCTTTCCTGCAATCGTACTGGCGGCAGCGAAGCTCTTTTATGAGGAAAAGGCTGACAGGGATGAGGCCGTCGTAATCTGCCCGGTGGACCCCTATGTGGACCATACTTACTATGAGGCAGTGGGAAGACTGTGGGAACTGGCGGAGAGAGGGGACGCCAATATCAGCCTGATGGGGATCGAACCCAGCTATCCCAGTGAGAAATATGGATATATTATCCCGGAAACAGGGAATGATGTGAGCCGGGTGAAGGAATTTAAAGAAAAGCCGACAGTGGAAGCGGCAAAAGAATATCTTTCCAAGGGGGCGCTCTGGAATGCGGGAGTATTTGCCCTGAAAGTAGGATATTTAATGGATACTGCGCACGAGATGCTGGACTTTACGGATTTTCAGGATCTGCTTGCAGGGTATGACAAACTGCCAAAGATCAGCTTTGATTATGCCGTGGTAGAAAAAGAGAGCAATATTCAGGTGATGCGCTATGCCGGTTCGTGGAAGGACGTGGGCACATGGAACATGATGGCGGAGGTGATGGCGGACCGGACGAAAGGGAATGTCACGCTGGATAACACCTGTGATAATACCAATGTGGTGAATGAACTGGACATTCCGATTTTATGCATGGGGTGTAAGGATATGGTAATAGCGGCAAGCAGCGACGGCATTCTGATTGCGGACAAGGAGCAGAGCAGCTATATGAAGCCCTATGTGGAAAAGATGGGAATGGAGGCCATGTATGCGGAAAAATCATGGGGAACCTACAATGTAATCGATGTGCAGGATTCTTTCATGACGATTAAAGTGTTATTGAATGCAGGGCATCAAATGAAGTACCACAGCCATAAGCGGAGGGAGGAAGTGTGGACGATTGTGTCAGGAGAAGGGGAAGTGGTACTGGATGGAGAGAGGATGCAGGTAAGAGCGGGAGATGTGGTTAAAATCGCGCGTGAGAGCAGGCATACGATTATAGCGAAGACGACGCTGCATGTAATTGAGGTGCAGATCGGGGAAGATATTGATGTGAAGGATAAGGAAGTTTTTGAGTTGTAGAATGTTCCGAATACATTAACTGCCGGATGAACAGGAGCGACAAAAAACGGAGAGAATGATGGCGCTCCTGCCAATTTGATTTATGCATCGATTGACGAAAGTCTAATTATTCTGTTCTTTCCAACAAGTATTTGTCAGGAAGTAAAAAGGGAAGTATTTCATGTAAGTCCTTTATATTGTGACCGACAAAATATTTCCATATGTTTCTGTTGTATCCGTCTGTGAGTTTGGGATTAATAACGAGTGTTTTTGCACCTGAACTAACTGCAAATTCGTCGTTATTTGAGTTACCTACAAAAAGGATGTCGCTTGTATCGATGTTTAGTTCGGCAGCTACTTCTTTGATAAAATCAGATTTTCCGGCAAAATCATATACGGTACTGGTTATTGTTTTCAGCTTTGTACCAGTTTTATCATAAGCAAATTCATTGGACACAATTTTTCGTATTAGTTTTTTTGAGTCGCCAAGGACTGATTCAATTATGATATCAATGGAACCGGAACAAATATATACGGGTATGTTTTGGTTAGATAATT
The DNA here is from genome assembly GCA_947650155.1 of uncultured Lachnospiraceae bacterium. GTDB lineage: Bacteria > Bacillota > Clostridia > Lachnospirales > Lachnospiraceae > RGIG3002. The sequence goes on along the minus strand of CANSUS010000052.1, from coordinate 2,669 downwards.
CTTGAAGCACGGCATCCGTACCTGGCATTAAAGTAATTTGCTGTGCAATTTTCATGATATCATCTTTTTTCAGATCTCTGTCGATAAAGTATTTTGCTGTTTTATCACACCATTCGTTATGTGAAATATCACCATTTGTAAATTTTCTATGTAAAGTCTCACATATTTTAAGGTCATAGCCAAGATACTGCCATATTCTTTGCCAAGTGGAGAGGTGTTGGTCTTTTAATGTCAGTGTCCCATCGAAATCAAAAATAACGGCTTTGGCACGTTCAGGTGGACAGAAAAGAGCATGCTTTTTATTCTTAAAAAAGGATTGTTCATGATCGGTATATGTTTCTTCAAAAAGTTCTTCGCCGCATCCAAGCAGTTTTCGTATTTTATGTGCTTTTTTTGAGCTAATAGTATGGAATACAGGTTTGCCGTCTATAATCTTAAAATTCTCTAATTGTTCTATTTCAGCTTGCGGTATTGCAGTTTTGATGGATATATCTTTGAAAGTGCAGCATAATTTGTTTCTCAGGTAGTACAATTTATATCCATTTATTAGAAAAGTATTATATTTTTCATTATAATTACTTTTTGTTTTGACAAAATTGGAGAGCATACATAATCGATCTGTATTAAATAACTTTACACAAAAATCGACTGCATTTTGAGCGGCTTCTTTTTGGTATTTCGTTTTATTTTTATTTTTTGCGCCGTCTGCCCAGTCGCTGATGGCCTTAATAACAAGCCAATTTATATTGGAATGATATAGCATGGCTGAGGCTAATCCGACGGCTTCCATTTCTCCTCCGATGATGTCCTGATCCGCAGTGGAAAAGGCTTCTATCAGTTTTTCTTTATATATTTTATCATCAATTAATTCTTCTCCTGTAAGGATGGTTCCTACATGGACTTTATATTTCAAAGGCATAGCATTTACCTGATCAGCGCGGCTTTGGGCCAGATGCAAAATAGTATGACCGGGAGTCAATGGATGATTTCTGTCTTCTGTAATACATTCGCCATTGTCTCCAGCAGAACGTCTTACATGATTATATGGTTTAATTGTCTGGGATACTAACACATCTCCCAGATTTTGTGTAATACTGCTTCGACCAAAAGCAATGCCCACCATGATGACGCACAAGGGGCTGATCGTCTGATACGCTTCATTTATGGAGGTAATAGCAGCATGCTCTCTTTGACTTCCTTGCTGAAGCAGATGAAGATGAGCGATCAGGTAACTGCCCAGATAACCGATCCGGTAACGACCGGTTTTATCGGTATAAGTAGTTATGCAGTTTGGACTGATGGGCTTTATTTGATTTTGAAGCGCTTCTTTTTCAAATTCATTTGCCGTTACAAGTATAAATTGTATTTTATAGTTTCTAAGTTGTTTCGTTGATAATGATTCTTCTTGCATGAATAGACTCTCCTTTTTTAGCAGCCTGCTGTTAACATGTTGTATAGTGATTATAACAAAGAAAAATAAGAAGAAAAATGAAGTTTACGGAAAAGCTTTTGAACTATGTACAGTAGGAAAAAATATAGAATTTGGATCTAAATTTGTTTTAAACTTGAAGTTTTTGGAAAACTTTATCATTATTATGAAAATTACGTAGAAAAATATTGTTTTTCAAAAAACTTCAGTGTAATGTAATAGAGATTAATGTAATTTATGAGTTTTTTAGCTTTTCAGATTTTAAAAGGCGACGGCGGATTATGAGAGCGGATTTGGATGATGATATCAGTCGGGAGGAAATAGTAGTGAATGATAAGGACTATATGGATATATTGTGGAAATATTTTGAATTACACTCTAATCAAAGAATGCAGTTAATGAATTTTTTTATTGTACTGGAATCTTTGATGGTTGCAGGTCTGGTTTCGCTGCTCAGTTCTAAAAACAATTTATGGTTGTGGGAATGTGGTATATGTATAGGAATATTGTTTTTTGCAGTAATATTTTATGGATTGGACAGACGAACAAAGCAATTAATTAAATTGTGTGAAGATTCGATTAAAAAACTGGAACAGAAGAGCGGAGGAACGGACGGTTCTGTAACAGATTGGGCCGGGATCTTTTCAAAAGAGGAATGCATTACACGCACAAAAAAGGAAAAATGGACTTATTCGAGATTATTTCGGATACAATACTGTTTTTTTGCCGTTATTGCGATAATAATGCTGCTTTTTATTGTCTGCTTAAGTAAATAGAAACAGGAGTGCTGCAAAAGATAATGTGTAGAGTAACAGAACTAATAGGGAGTATCTTTCATATTTATAAAAATATAATAGACAAATTATGCTGTTTTTTTTGTTTATTTGGAATCATATTTATCCTGCCGGATGAGATCATCGGTCGTCTGCATATGACTGGTTTTTTGAATAATTATGGTAAGATTCTGGGCCCAATTTGGTGGATTGCCACAGTAGTATTAGGAGTAGGGCTTATAAATGATTTTAGAATGAGATACTCAAAAATGAAAGATGAAAAATTAATAATTCAAAAATTAAGATCGTTAAATGATAAGGATGCTGCATTTGTATATAAATTGTATAGCGATTTTCCTTATCATAGTATATGGGGGTTTGACAGTGATAAAAAAGGGACAGTGACTGCTATGCAATGTCATTAAGTTAATACTAATATAAAAGTCTATTCCATGAGAGAAATGAAA
>CANSUS010000051.1 GCA_947650155.1 uncultured Lachnospiraceae bacterium | reverse complement strand
TCAAATAGGGGAAGAAATAAACGAAAAGATAAAGGAATTTTTAATATCCGGCATGGATAAAGGCAGTCTGCGAAGCAATCTGAAAATCATGCCTACTATTTTTAGTTTTTGGGGGACTTTGTCCGGGCTTATTCAACTTGCAGCAAGTAAAGAAGAATATATTAAAAAAACAATGGGATTATCAAAGATCCAGTTTTTAGAGTATGGATTTCATATGTTGTATTGTTCCATTTCAGACGAGAGGGAATGATTATGAATGAAAAAAATATACTTGCTATTTTGGGAAGCCCTCATGCAAATGGTATGACTGCGGCTATGTTAAATTTTACAATTCGTAAAGCTGAAAAAATGGGCTATAATGTAACAAGAATTAACCTGTACGAAAAAAATCTTTTTTACTGTATGGGATGCAGGGCTTGCATGAATACACAAGCTTGTATTCAAAAGGACGATATACAGGAAATTGTAATGTGCTTACAGAAATGTCAAACGGTCCTGCTTGCTGCTCCTGTCTATTGGGCGAATGTACCTGCCCCTGTTAAAAATTTATTTGACCGGTTATTGGGAACAGCTATAGAGGAAACAAACACTTTTCCTAAACCACATTTAAAGGGTAAGAAATATATGCTTTTAACTTCCTGCAATACGCCTTTTCCTTTTTCATGGATATTCGGACAAAGCAGAGGGGCAATCCGTAGTATGGACGAGTTCTTTAAGACAGCGGGAATGAAACCGATGGGCAAAATTGTTTGTGCGGGTACGGCAAATAAAAAGGAGCTGCCAAAACAAACAATCAAAAAAATTGAAAGGTATATGAAATGAGAATTTTCCGAACGAAATTCAATGGAATGTATGCCATTTTGCGAATGGTGATTTAAGCAGTATCAGATACATTGATTATAGTTACTGGAATGAATTATCGCAGGGAACACATTCGCCTTTGATTGCTGCACAGACGATTTTAAAAGGAATTGAAATTTATAATCAGAGCAATGCAGGTTTTATTAACGCGGCAGAATTTATAAAACGCGGCGGGAAATTTGCAAGACCAATCTTAGTAACATTTGATTTTGAACATTTTGTAATTGTGGAGGGACATTTAAGAATAACCGCTTTTGCATTGGCGTCCGAGCATTTTAATCATATAGAATGTTTCGTTGGGAAATGCAGCAGCGATGCTTTGAAAAAATGGATGTGAATCATATCAAAAATCAACAGCTTCAAAAACAGAACTTTCCATCTCCAAAATATCATGAATGGGAATGGTGGTTCCATCCTTCATAATCAAAGCATGCTCAAAATCATCCAGTTTTTTTACAATGCCGGTTACCTGAACATAAGCGCCGCCTCTTTTTTTGCTGTCAGGAACAAAATAAGTGACGGCGATTTCCGGCTCTGTTAACAGTGCTTCTTTGAGCAGTTGTAAACGCTCATCCAGTTCCTTTTTTCTGTTTTCGCTCAGTTCCGGCTTTTCCTCTGTTATCCTGGCAGATTCAGCGATGGATGCTTCATAGCCGGTTAAGGCCCAAAAAGGTGAGAATTGGGCGGCTCTGTCCTGCATAGGCATTGGAAGATGCTTAGAGGATACATGGTGCGGCAGATGGATGATATCGTCATATTTTCCCATTATGCTTTATGCCCTCCGATCTGCTGATTTCGTTCTTTTGCAGTTGCGCCTTCTTCCAGGTTCATGCCTCTTAAAACTGCATTTTTTCCATATTTTTTCCTGATGGCCAGAACGGTTTCCTGAACGGCACGCTCTTTTTTCAGCGCAGCGTCCTGTTCCCGTTTTTCTCTCTCCAATGCTTCATAATCTGTAAATAAATCCAATTGGACACAGGCAGTCTGCGTCTGTTTAAGCGCGGCGGATTCATCGATCAGGCGGCAGGCAGTGAGATTGATTCTGCGAACCAGCAGAGTTTTATTCACAATACTGTCGTAGAGCGTGATAACTGCATCCGTAATCAGTTTCGTGGAAGAAGTTTTGCTTTTCAGATTAGCGGTGCCATGAGCATATTTGGGGATTTGGCGTCCATACTGATCCAGAATAATTTCCCCTTTGTACTTTGCAGCCTTTTCAGGCCCGGAAAGATTTTCAATATCATATCCAATGGTAAGTACGATCTGATCCGTCACCAGCTTTTTTTCTACCAGATCAAGAGCAAGTTGATCCGTCATTTCTTTTACGACCAGCCTGGTTTTATTAAAATCATAAGGATATTGCAGCACCTGGCCTGAACTCAGACAGCAGGCTTTGGGTTTGTAGCGTTTGATCAGATCAAGCGTTACAGGTTCCCATCCCCAGGCATGATCTATCAGAAGCTCTGCATTGACGCCAAACAGCTTATAGAGCAGGTCTTCGTTATGATAATTTTGATCGCTGCCAAGAGAACATCTTGCAATATCTCCCATTGTAAACATGCCGTTTTCCGCTAATTTTTTGGCATATCCCCGTCCTACCCGCCAAAAATCAGTGATCGGCCTGTGATCCCACAGAAGTCTTCTGTACTTCATTTCGTCCAGCGCTGCAATTCTGACTCCGTTATGATCCGGTGCAGCATGTTTTGCCACAATGTCCATTGCAACTTTGCATAAATACAGATTTGAGCCAATTCCGGCAGCAGCAGTAATCCCCGTCTGCAACAATACATCCTGTATTATTCGGCCGGCAAGATCTCTTGCCGGGAGGGCGTAAGCGGTAAGATAGGAAGTGACGTCCATAAATACTTCGTCAATAGAATATACATGAATATCTTCCGGGGCGATGTATTTGAGATATATCTCGTAAATTTTGGCGCTGTATTCCATATAACGGGCCATGCGGGGAGGGGCGGTGATGTAGGAAAGGGAAAATTCCGGATGTGCCTGTAGTTCCTTTGCAAAATACGATTCGCCAAGAAATTTATGTTTCGGGGCGTTGAATTTTCTCAGCTGATTTTCTTCCTTTACCTTTTCTATTACTTCAAATAGTCTTGCGCGTCCTGATATACCAAGTGATTTGAGAGAAGGGGATACTGCAAGGCAGATTGTTTTTTCTGTTCTTGAGGCATCTGCCACCACTAAATTGGTATCCAGCGGATCAAGTTTTCTTTCCACACATTCAACGGAAGCGTAGAAAGATTTTAAGTCGATTGCAATATAAATAGGGCTGTTTTCCAAAACTTTCCTGCCTCCTGTCGATTTAAAACTGACGAAAAGTATTCTATTGCTATAGCATTTCCTGCTATTGCATTTTTATTAGTAAAATCACGAGGAAATAAGTCTGGATTCATGATATAATAAGTATTTAAGTGAACAGAAAGAAGAAAGGTTGAAAGAAAAACGCTTTCAACTATTGATTTTGAGTCCGCTGAAGCGGACATGGAGGATAAAAATGAACACATCACTTTATTTACACATTCCTGCCTGCAAAGAACTTTGGTATCGTCAGAAAATCATGCAGGATCCTGATACCATGAACTACAACAAGGGATATAATATGGATTTTGACGGATATGATAAAGAAACAGGGTGTATTGCCTTCCCGGAACAGGAGTGGGAAGACTGGTATGACTACTTTATCGAGAAAGAGCCGCAGAGATTTTATGCATATATTACCAGAAAAAAAGACGACGTTTTTATTGGAGAGGTCAATGTGCATAAGAGCCCGGATGCGTTCTGGCATGAAATGGGAATTGTTTTGGAGGCAGAATATCGTGGAAAAGGCTATGCTGCAGAAGCGATGAGACTGTTATTGCAGCATGCCTTTGAAGAAATGAATGTCGACGCCGTGCATAATGGCTTTGAAACAGAGCGGACAGCCGCTGTATCGACACACCTGTCAGCAGGATTTACAAAATATAAACAGGAAAAGAACAGGATTGAACTGCTTATTACAAAAGAACAGTACTTTAATATGCTGAAAAAGGAACATAATCTGTAAAGTACTTCAGAAATTTGCAGCAGCTGATTCATGTATAAAACCTCCATAATTCTTGCGAATGTAATATACTATATTGGAAATCCGAAAAAAAGTCATTCAGAAGTCTGCCTGTTGAAATAAAAAACAGATTTTTATATAATGAAGTACATTATAAAGTAAAAAAAGTGTGTTTTAGGAGTAAATATTTATGAATGGGACACTAAAATTTCCTGTGCTGTTAGTTCACGGAATGGGATTCAGGGATAGCAAATATTTGAACTATTGGGGACGGATTCCTGCAAAGCTGGAAGAAAACGGATGCACGGTTTTTTATGGAGGCCAGGACAGTAACGGAACCATTGAGTCAAACGGCAGATTCCTGGCAAAAAAAATAAAAGAGATTAGGGAAGAGACTGGAGCGTCCAAAATAAATGTGATCGCGCACTCAAAAGGCGGTCTTGATATGAGATACGCAATTTCTTCCTTGAACATGTCGGAATACATAGCTTCTCTGACGACAGTCGGTACGCCCCATCATGGCTCTGTAACGGTGGATAAATTACTGAAATTACCAGAATTTATCATTAAATTTGTGGCAGGATGTTCTGATATCTGGCTGCGTATCTGTGGAGATAAAAGCCCGAATGCATATGAAGTGTTTCATACTTTCACGACAGAGGCGGCGGAAGAGTTTAACCGGAACAATCCTGATATGCCGGAAGTGTATTATCAAAGTTATGCTTTTGTGATGAAACATGTGTGGAGCGACATGCTTATGCTTGTACCGGGTACGGTGGTAAAAATTTTGGAAGGGCCTAACGATGGACTGCTTGCGCCCCGGGCTGTCGAGTGGACAAATTTCAGGGGCGTTATTACCGGTAATTCCAACAGAGGAATTTCACACTGTGATGAAGTGGACTTGCGGAGAAGAAAACTGACGGGAAGGCAGGGAGAAGGAATCAGCGATATAACGGAATTTTATGTAAACATAGTAAAAGATTTGTATGAGAAAGGATTTTGAGACTGAAAAAAGCAGCTTGACTTGCAAAGCGTACTAATGGTTAAAAAAGCTGCAGCAGATAGGAGTAAAGAATTAACTATGATGGAAACAAACAGAGACAGAAGAAATAACAGAAAGAAAAACAGAAAGAAAGTAATAGGAATTACAGGCGCTGTATTAATAATAACGGCTGTTATAGCAGGGGTCAGCACGCTTCTCTTTCTAAACAGAGGGCCTGATCTGCCCACGCCTGACGAACTTCTCATACAATATATGAATCATATTTCTGCACAGGAGTATGAAGAAATGTATGCCATGATAGACAGCGACGCATCAGGGAGCATCAGCATGGAAGAGTTCACGCAGCGAAATCAGGCTATCTATGAAGGAATTGAAGTACATAATATGACAACGGAAGTACTGGAGTATGATAAGGAGACAGGGGTCGTTACTTATCAGACTTCCTTTGATACCGTCGCAGGAAATATCAGCTTTGAAAACCGGGTGTTATTTATTGAGGGAGAAACGAAGGAGGAAGGCCATAAAATTGTATGGAATGATTCATTGATCTTTCCGGGATTAAATGCGTCCGATAAAGTCAAAGTTTCTCATACGGCAGCAAAGCGGGGAGAAATTCGGGATCGTAATGGAAACCTTCTTGCGGGAGATCAGACTGCCTCTTCCGTAGGAATCGTACCGGGGAAACTGGAAAATAAGGAAGAAGCCATTCAGGCAATAGCGGAACTTCTACAGATCACGCCGGAGAGCATTGAGAAAAAATTGTCGGCAAAGTGGGTACAGGATGATTATTTTGTGCCGATTCAGACGGTTCCTAAAGTGGAAGTGCTGGAAAGTATGACATGGAAGGAGGAAGAGGAGATTGCAGAAGAAAAAGAACGGCAGGAACAGCTTCTAACGATACCGGGAGTGATGATAAGCGATACCACGGTAAGGGGATATCCTCTGGGAGAAGCGGCGGCACATTTAATCGGATATGTACAGAACGTTACGGCGGAAGATTTGGAAAATCATGCAGGAGAGGGTTATGCGGTCGATAGTGTGATCGGGCGGAGCGGTATGGAAAGCCTGTTTGAAAAAGAATTAAAAGGAACCAATGGCTGCAGAATCTATATTTTGGACGGAGAAGGAAATGAAAAAGAGGAACTTGCGTGTATCCCTGTACAGGATGGGGCGAATATCCAGCTGACAATCGATACTTCGCTTCAGACAAGCATATACGAACAGTTTAAAGAGGATAAAAGCTGCTCCGTTTCCATTGATCCGTATACGGGAGAGGTATTGGCGTTAGTCAGTACGCCTTCTTATGATAATAATGCCTTTATTATGGGGTTATCTACTGAAAAATGGAATGCAATGAATGAAGATGAAAATATGCCGATGTATAACCGCTTCAGGCAGGTATGGTGTCCGGGATCTTCTTTGAAGCCGGTGATTGCAGCGATTGGATTGGAATCAGGGGCAATTGATCCGAATGAAGATTACGGATCAGAAGGGTTAAGCTGGCAGCAGGACTCTTCCTGGGGCTCGTATTATGTGACAACGCTCCATACATACGAGCCGGTAATTTTGGAAAATGCTCTGATCTATTCGGATAACATTTATTTTGCCAAAGCGGCTTTAAAAATCGGGGCGCAGGAATTGGGTGAGGCATTTACAGAGCTTGGCTTTAAGGAAACGCTGCCTTTTGAGATCGTAATGCAGAAGTCGCAGTATTCTAATACAGAAAATATAGAGACACAGATACAGCTGGCGGACAGCGGCTATGGACAGGGTGAAATTCTGGTGAACCCGTTGCATCTTGCATGTATTTATTCCGCATTTTGTAATGAGGGAAATATGATACAGCCCTATTTAGTCTGTAAAGAGGATAGAAATGCCGAATACCTGTACTCGGGAGTATTTTCAAAAGAAACTGCAGACAAAGTATTGGAAGGAATCAAAAAAGTAGTAAACGATCCGAATGGAACCGGATACGAAGCCCACATGGATAATGTGGTACTGGCCGGAAAGACGGGAACTGCAGAAATCAAAACCTCAAAGGAGGATACTACGGGCACAGAGCTTGGATGGTTTGCCGTATTTACGGCAGAAAAAACATCCTCCCGTCCTGTCATGGTCGTCACTATGGTAGAAGATGTAAAGGGGCGGGGAGGCAGCGGCTATGTTGTAGGAAAGGATAAACTGGTTTTGGAAAACTGGTTTTCCCTTCACTGACATTTAACGTGTATGGAGTATTTTCAGAGACCAAAGCAGAAAATGTCTGAAAAAGATATCATGATATACTATATAATAAGGAAAGAATAAAAATGTTAATTATTATCATTATGTGCATAGGGATTTTAGCAGGGCGTTTTGTATTCCCGCAAAAATATAAGAACAAAAATGAAATATTACAGATGATTTGTACCACCCTTCTGATATTTTCAATGGGGGTTATGCTGGGAAAGCGGGAAAATTTTTTTGCGGACTTGGCCTCTCTTGGATTTAAAAGCTTTTTATTTTTTGTAATTCCCACAGGAATGTCATTGTTTTTGACTTATTTCCTGACGGAACGGTTTATGAAAAAAGAGGAAAGGCAGAAGGAGAATAAAAACACAGATAGGGCGGAGGCGGAATGATGGCGGGGTTAGCGGTGACGGCGCTGATACTGGGAATTTTTTGCGGAGTAATGGAGATAGATAACGGGTTGATCCATCTGATTTGCTCCAACACGGATATCATATTGGGAATTTTGATGTTTTCAGTAGGGATCAGCATTGGATTAAAAAAAGGGATTTTTCAAAAAATAAAAGCGTATCACTTTAAAATATTGATGATTCCGTCTGCGGTTGTGGCAGCATCCATTTTGGGCGGCGCAATATGCGGGCTGCTTACCGGCTGTACTGTCCGGCAGGGCGCTTCTGTAGCAGGCGGTCTGGGGTGGTACAGCCTGGCAGGAATTACCATCGGAAATCTGGCGGGAGAACAATTAGGGAGCATTGCTTTTTTAAGCAATCTTTTACGGGAATTATTTTCTTTTTTCAGCATTCCTTTTTTATCCAAAAGATTTAATTACTACAGCTGTATTGCAGTGGCAGGAGCAACCAGTGAAGATACTACGCTGCCTATGATGATAAAATACACAGATGAAGAAACGGTAGTGCTTTCTGTGCTGAACGGAGTGATCTGTTCGGCAGCGGTACCATTTCTGCTCTCTTTCTGCTATAGCAGATAGTTCAAAAAAATGATGAGGATCAGATCTTGTATTATGGAAAAAAATGCGAGTCGGATCTCGTGTTAATTTCATGCTGTTTCGGAAAGAATATCCTTAAATTAAAGCAGACTTAAGACAATGCAGGATAGAGGAAGGAACGGCATGGAAAAAAAGAAAAAAATCATAACAAATGTTATTTTTTATGCCATGATTGGAAGCATAGCGCTCTTAGCGTATCGATATATACTGCCGGTAACAGCGCCTTTCATTGTGGCATTTTTATTAGCGGCCCTGATACAGCTGCCGGTAAAAAAATGGGGCGGAGTATCGTTAAAAAGAAAAAAGGCGTTTGCCGTATTTTTATGCGGAAGTTTTTATACCGTATTTTTTTTGACGGTTTCTTTTGTCGGAGTGAAACTTCTGGAAGGAGCAGGCAGTATTATTGCGTCTGCGCCGGCCATATACAGTGAAAGAATTGTGCCGGCACTGGAAAAAATGATGAATCATTTGGAGACGGCGGCAGCGCCTTTAAACGCATGTATGTCGCAGAAGATAGAAAGCGATTTTCAGACTATTTCTCAGGGGATGGGAAAGTATATTTCAGAATTTTCCATGAAAGCAGTGGAATGGCTGTCAGCGGAAGTGATCGCCTTTCCGGGGTTTATTATAAAAATTGTGATTACCATAGTCGCTACCTTTTTTATGGCGGCGGATTTTGACAAAATTCTTTCTTTCTTTAATAAATTTATTCCAGAAGAAAAACGGGAAGTGATTAGAAACGGAAGTATTTATGTAAAAAAAATAGTTTTTCTTTTTTTGAAATCCTATTTCATTTTGTTTTTACTTACGTTTACGGAATTGAGCGTGGGATTTTTCATTATGGGAATCCCGTACGCATTTTTATGCGCGTTTGCCATTGCGGTATTTGATATTCTGCCTGCGCTTGGAACCGGCGGTATTTTAATACCGTGGGCGTTGATCCTGTTTGTGATGGGAGATACTGCTCTGGCAGTGGAGATGGTCGTTCTGGAGACAGTCATTACGATTATCAGGAATATTGTGGAGCCTAAAATTGTCGGCAGACATATAGGGCTGCACCCGCTGGCTGCTTTGGCTTCTATGTATATCGGAATAAAAACCTTCGGCGTCCTTGGAATGTTTCTTTTTCCCATTATCATTGTTGTGATTACCAACTTTGAAAAAAACGGAATAAATTTCCTCTCTTGTCCATATACTACTGTATAAATGATTCAGTAAATTGTAATAATCTGGAAGGAGGAAGAAGATATGGCGAGGGGACAGAGAAAAACGATTGAAGAAAAAATCTCTGCAAAAGAAGAAATGATTGCAGCCCTGGAAGTAAGGATTCAAAAAGAAAAAGAAGAACTGAATGAAATGTTAGAAGAAAGAAGATTAAAGGAACTATCTTCCTTAAGCGATCTGATTTCGGAAAACGGACTGGATATTGATTCTGTAAAGGATCTGATTCTGCAAAGCGTGGGTTAGCAATTTTTTAATTGCTGCCCTTTTTTTTGCTTGCCATATTGGATAGAATGGTGTATAGTGGTTCACGATTGTTATAACAGCTAAATACGAATAGGGGAAATGTGTATGGCAAAGTATCTTGTGATTGTAGAATCACCGGCAAAAGTAAAAACAATTCAAAAATTTTTAGGTCCGAATTACCAGGTGGCAGCCAGTAATGGACATGTACGGGATTTTCCAAAGAGTCAACTGGGGATTGATGTGGAACACGGTTATGAACCCAAATACATTACAATTCGGGGAAAAGGGGATATTTTAGCAAACCTTAGAAAAGAAGTTAAGAAAGCGGAAAAAATATATCTTGCAACTGACCCTGACCGTGAAGGGGAAGCCATATCATGGCATCTTATGGAAGCGCTCAAATTGAAAGATAAAAAAGTATACCGCATTACTTTTAATGAAATTACAAAAAGCGCGGTAAAAGAATCTTTGAAAAATGCAAGAGAAATTAACATGGATTTAGTGGATGCACAGCAGGCAAGGCGGATGCTTGACCGTATGGTGGGATATCGGATTTCACCGCTTCTCTGGGCAAAGATTAAAAGAGGTTTAAGCGCCGGAAGAGTACAGTCGGTTGCGCTTCGTATTATTTGCGACAGAGAAGAAGAAATCAGCGCGTTTATCCCGGAAGAATACTGGTCATTGGAGGCGGAATTTTCCATTCCGGGAGAGAAAAAACCGCTGACAGCAAAATATTATGGAACAACAACAGAAAAAGTGACAATTACATCAGGCGAACAGATGCAGAGGCTTACAGACAGCTTAAAAGGCGCCGAATATAAAGTAACCGATGTAAAAAAGGGAGAGAGAACGAAAAAACAGCCCCTTCCGTTCACCACGTCTACGCTGCAGCAGGAGGCAAGCAAAGTTTTGAATTTTTCTACACAAAAGACAATGCGGATTGCACAGCAGTTATATGAAGGCGTCGATATTAAAGGACAGGGCACGGTGGGTATTATTACCTATCTTCGTACCGATTCTACCCGTGTGTCGGAAGAAGCGGAGCATGCAGCAAAAGAATATATTGAACAGACTTATGGAACAGAGTATGCGGCAGTAAAAACCGCTGATAAAAAAGCAGGCCAGAAAATTCAGGATGCGCATGAAGCGATTCGTCCGACGGATATTACAAGAATACCGGCTGCGATCAAAGAGTCTTTATCCAGAGAGCAGTTTAAGCTTTATCAGCTTATTTGGAAGCGTTTTACGGCAAGCCGGATGAATGAGGCGCTTTATGAAACAACTTCTGTAAAGATAGATGCAAAGGGACAACGATTTACCGTGGCTGCATCCAAAGTCGTTTTTGACGGATTTATGAGTGTATATACACAGGAAGAGGATAAAGAAGAAAGCAATACACTGTTGAAAGAAATAGATTCTTCTACAAAACTTGAGTGGAAAGAATTTTTACCAAAACAGCACTTTACCCAGCCCCCGGCACATTATACGGAAGCTTCTCTTGTAAAAGCTTTGGAGGAACTTGGAATTGGACGTCCCAGTACTTATGCACCTACCATTACCACAATTCTGGCGAGAAGATATATTACAAAGGAGAATAAAAACCTTTATGTAACAGAGCTTGGAGAAGTGGTGAACGCCATGATGAAGGAGGCTTTTCCGGAGATTGTGGACGTGAATTTTACTGCCAATCTGGAGGTGCTTTTAGACAGCGTGGAAGAAGGCAGTGTGAAATGGAAAAGTGTGGTGTCCAATTTTTATCCTGATCTTGAGAGCGCTGTTCAGAATGCGGAGAAAGAACTGGAAGAAGTTAAGATTGCAGATGAAGTCTCAGATGAAATCTGCGACCAGTGCGGAAAGCATATGGTGATCAAATATGGACCCCACGGTAGATTCCTTGCCTGTCCGGGATTTCCTGAGTGCAGAAATACAAAACCTTACTTTGAAAAGATCGGGGTTGCCTGTCCCAAATGCGGAAAAGATATTGTGCTCAGAAAAACAAAAAAAGGGCGTAAATATTACGGCTGCATTGGGAATCCTGAATGTGACTTTATGGTATGGCAGAAGCCGTCAACGGTTACCTGCCCGGAATGTAGTTCGATTATGCTGGAAAAGGGCAATAAATTAGTCTGCTATAACGAAGAGTGTGGTACTGTTATGGATAAACCGGAAGAGCGGAGAGAAATTGCAAGATAATAAAAATATTTTACCGTACAAATAATACAATTTTACTCGAATTGTGAATAAAACATGAAAAAATTGAAAATTTTCAAATTTCAATTGAAATGTTATTATGCTTATGGTATATTAACGTAAATACAGCATCAATGAGCCGCATTGATAGATACCCTGGCTTGAAGCATGGAAACGGAGGTTTGGAAATGAGTAGTGTACAGCTTTTGGACAAGACAAGAAAGATCGGAAAGTTGCTTCACAATAACAATTCCAGTAAAGTGGTATTTAATGATATCTGTAAAGTAATGCGCGAGATCCTGAATTCCAATGTTCTTGTAATCAGCAAAAAGGGAAAAGTGCTTGGAGTGGGAAAAGCAGAAGGAATTCCATCTATCCACGAACTTCTTGTAGATGAGAAAGTGGGCGGATTTGTGGACGAAATGCTTAATGAAAGATTACTTGGCGTTTTATCAACAAAAGAAAATGTAAATTTAGAGACGCTTGGTTTTGAAAGCGGGAATGTAAGGAAATTTCAGGCGATTATTACACCGATAGAGATAGCGGGAGAAAGACTGGGTACTCTGTTTATCTATAAAAGTGATGAACAGTATGATATTGATGATATTATTTTATGCGAATACGGAACAACAGTTGTCGGACTTGAAATGCTTCGGGCGGTCAATGAAGAGAGTGCAGAGGAAAACAGAAAAGTGGCAGTGGTTAAATCTGCAATCAGCACGCTTTCCTTTTCGGAAATGGAAGCGATCACCCATATCTTTGATGAATTAAATGGTATGGAAGGAATTCTGGTTGCCAGTAAGATTGCTGACAGAGTTGGGATTACCCGGTCTGTGATTGTGAATGCCCTGCGAAAATTTGAAAGCGCCGGCGTGATTGAGTCCAGATCTTCCGGTATGAAAGGTACTTATATTAAAGTATTAAATGATGTGGTTTTTGAAGAGATAGAAAAATTAAAAAAGCAGAACGAAACCTGAAAGATAAGTGTGGGGGAGATGTCCCGCTGTTGTATGCAGCGGGACATTTTTTGGAATTTATGGGGCAAACTGGCATTTTTGGAAAAACATTTTCAGATTAATTTTTTTATTTGACCAAAAAATCTTGCGTTTTTCTACAAATAATTTATAATGTAATAAGGTGAATATTATGATCTAATGTAAATTGATGATTTTATGCGGTGGAGGAAGTTATGATTAATAGTAATATCTTTGATTATGTTAATTTGATGGATAAGGCAGCAGATGCTGCATGGATTCGTAATGAAGTGATTTCCAATAATATATCGAATGCAACGACGCCGGGGTACAAAAGGCAGGATGTAACTTTCGAGTCGGAATTGGAAAAGGCATTATCCAGTGTAAGATATGAAACAATGGATGATAAAGTGGCACACCTTTCTTTGGACAGATTAAATCCAAGAACTTATACAGATTATGCAAGTTTTTCTTACAGACTGGATGGAAATAATGTTGATATTGAAACTGAGAATGTCGTTCTGGCAAAAAATCAGGTAAAATATGAAGGGTTAATGATGAGCATTACAAGGGAATTCCAAAATTTAAAAAGTGTAATGAAGTAGGAGGGGAAACAATATGAGTATGTTTACAGCTTTTGACATTAATGCTTCCGGTATGACTGCACAGCGGCTCAGAATGGACATTATTTCTGAAAATGTTGCAAATGCGCAGTCTACCAGGACGGAGGACGGGACACCGTATCGAAGGAAGGTGGTTACCTTTGAAGAAAAGGGAGGACAGACAAAGTTCAGCCGGGTGTTGAATAAATATTTTGATAAATATTCGGGAGAAGGCGTAAAAGTGAGCGGCGTGTACGAAGATACATGGACGGAGATGAAATTGGTCTACGACCCGTCCCACCCGGATGCAAATGAAGAGGGATATGTAGAGATGCCAAATGTAAATCCTATTACGGAAATGACAAATCTGATTGATGCAAGCCGTGCGTGGGAAGCAAATTCCACTGCGTTTACAGCATCAAAATCTATGGCAATGAAGGCGCTTCAGATAGGAAACAATGGCTGATTTTAATAGTATAAATGAGAGAAATAAGGGATAAAGGGAGAATTTAGTATGGATATCACATCATTGTACAACGTAAATTCAAATGCGATAAAAGAAGCGTTGGCGACGGGGACAAACGGTGTCAGGGCAGCAGAAGATAAAGATAATGTATTTGATTCTATGTTGAACGCTGCAATAGATAATCTGAATACAACAAACAGTTATTTATCTGACTGGGAGAATGAACAGGTTAAGTTTGCTCTTGGTGAGACGGAAAATGCACATGATTTGACAATTGCACTTGAAAAAGCGTCCAGCGCTCTTCAGTATACCATTGCGGTGCGGGATAAATTTCTGGAAGCATACAGAGAGATTATGCAGATACAGATTTAATCTTATAGAGTGAGGAGAGAGCTGAGAGATGGCAGATAAAGTAAAGGAACTTCTGGGGAGAGTTCAGGAGTGGTGGAATAAATTTACGTCAAAGCAAAAGACAATCATTGTCGGTGCTGCAGCAGCGGTGGTATTGGCGTTTGTGATTCTTGGAACGGTGTTATCGCAGACAAAGTATACTTATCTTAAAACCTGCGAGACAACAAAAGAAGCTTCCGAGATTACGGGACTGTTAGAAGCTTCCGGTGTGAAATACAAGGTATCCGATGATGGATTTAGAATAGAAGTTGATGCAGACAAGATTTCAACTGCCAATCTTTTGCTTGGTGCAAATGGATTTTCGCCGGCGGGATATGGAATTGATAATGTAACAGACGGTGGGTTTAGCACTACGGAATCTGATAAGCAGAAAAAATATCAGAAGTTTTTGGAAGAACAGATGGCTAATGATTTTATTGGAATGTTTTCTTCCATTAAAGAGGCTACAGTTATTTTTAATCTGCCGGTTAATGACGGGACTTTGATTTCACAGGATCAGGAAGGCTACGCATCGATTATATTAAATATTGACGGGGAATTTACAACAGATAATGCGGCTTTTCTGGCGAAGGCAGTGGCAACGTCCCTTGGAAATGATACGACGGAAAATATCACGATAATTGACAGCAATGGCAATATGCTGTATTCGGGGACTGACAACTTTTCGATAGGCGGTGCGGCAAATACGCAGCTTAGTATAAAGAAACAGGCGGAAGATCAGTTCGCGAATGAAGTGAAGAAACTTTTAACCAGCACAAATGAATTTACCATGTTGGAAGTTTCACCGAATTTGGATATCAGTTATACTTCACAGGACAGGACGGTGCATAATTTTTCCGCGCCGGAAGGACGTACGGAAGGAATGCTGGTAGAAGAGAGCAACTTTAATTCAGAATCAGAAAGCGGTTCGGGCGCGGTGCCGGGAACAGATTCTAATACGGAGACTACATATGTATTACCTGATACGGCAAATTCCAGCGATACCCAGACTGAGGAAAACAAAAAATATGCTCCAAATGAGGAGGTTATCAATGAATCAACACCGGGCGGTACAATACAGTATGCAAATTCTTCCATATCGGCTACCGGTACAAAATATGTAATCATTAAGGAAGACGATGCCAAAAGGCAGGGGCTTCTTGAAGGAATGACATGGGACGAATATAAAAGAGCGAATGCAGGAAGAACGAGAGTAGAGGTCGATGAAGAACTGTATGCAGTTGTTGCCAATGCTACGGGTATCCCACAGGAAAATATTACGATTGTAAAATACACAGAGAACTATTTCGTAGACAGTGAAGGCTTGGGAATCGGTGTTTCTGATGTGATTCAGATTATTCTTATCGTTGTAATTCTGGGACTGCTCGGTTTTGTTGTCCTTAGAAGCATGGCAGGAAAGAAAGAAGAACAGCCGGAGGAAGAGCTGTCAGTGGAGACGCTGTTACAGTCGACACCGGCCAGTGACCTGAACGACATAGAAGTAGAACCGAAATCAGACACACGTAAGCTGATTGATAAATTTGTAGACGAAAATCCGGAAGCGGCAGCGAATTTATTGCGCAACTGGTTAAATGAGGATTGGGGGTAAAAAGCTGTGGCCAGAAATGCAGATGAAAAGTTAAGCGGATTACAGAAGGCAGCGGTATTGCTTATATCCCTGGGACCTGAAAAATCAGCAAATATATTTAAACATCTCAAAGAAGAGGAAATTGAGGAGTTAACACTTGAAATTGCAAATACAAGAAGTGTTACACCGCAGGTGAAAGAAGAGGTCATTGAAGAGTTTTATCAGGTTTGTCTGGCACAGCAGTATATTGCTGAAGGTGGTATCGGCTATGCAAAAGAGCTGCTTGAAAAAGCGCTTGGAGCGGATAAGGCTTTGGATGTCATTGGAAAACTTACTGCATCTTTGCAGGTGAAACCGTTTGAATTTGTCAGAAAAACAGATGCAACACAGTTATTAAACTTTATACAGGATGAACATCCGCAGACGATTGCTCTTATTTTATCTTATTTAGCGCCGGCGCAGTCTGCATTGATTATATCAGCGCTGCCGCCGGACAGACAGGCGGACGTTGCAAAGCGTATTGCAGTAATGGACCGTACAAGTCCGGATGTGATCAAGGAGGTCGAAAGAGTGTTGGAATCCAAGCTGGCATCATTGGTAAATCAGGATTACACGATTATTGGCGGTGTCGATGCGGTCGTAGAAATCTTAAATACGGTTGACCGTGGAACAGAAAAACATATTATGGAAACTCTGGAGATTGAAGAGCCTGAACTTGCAGATGAAATCCGTAAGAAGATGTTCGTATTTGAAGATATTCTTCTTTTGGACGACAGAGCGATTCAGCGTGTGCTTCGTGATGTAGATAACAATGATCTAGCAATTGCACTGAAAGGAGCAAATGAGCAGGTACAGAATGCTATATTTAACAACCTGTCAAAGCGTCTTGCCGTAATGATAAAAGAAGATATGGAATTTATGGGACCTGTTCGTATGAAGGATGTGGAAGAAGCACAGCAGAAGATCGTAAATATTATCAGAAAACTGGAAGACTCTGCAGAAATTGTAATTTCCAGAGGCGGAGGTGACGAGATAATTGTCTAATAAGAATCTGTTGAAGTTTGGTTGGAACAGAGTAAATGAACAGGACATAAAGATTATTGATTCCAATGCACTTCTTGAAAAGAAAATAAAAGAGGCAAATGCTGCACTGCTTAGAAATACAGAAGAAATCCCAGTGGATATGGTAGATGGCATGGATGCTTTTACTGTGGCAAATCTTTTGGAAGACAGTGAAGTGATAGAAACACAAGGAGGAGAAGCATCAGATGAGGAGGGGGAGAAATCCTTTCACTCCAATATTATTAAAGCGGCGCCTTCTAAAGAAAATCCGGCAGCAGAAGAGATAGAAAAAGAACTGGAAGAAAAACTGGAAAAGGCAAGACAAGAAGCGGATGCAATTGTTGAGGCGGCACATTCGCAAGCGGAAGACATCCGAAAGAGTGCCCATGAACAGGGGAAAAAAGAAGGGTATGATGAGGGATATGCAAATGGTCTTGCCCAAATGGTTGAAAAGGAACAGGAACTGAAAAAAAAGGAAGAACTGCTGGAACAGGAATATCAAAGAAAGATAGACGAATTGGAGCCACAGTTTATAGATACGCTTTCGGGGATTTATGAACATATCTTTCAAGTAGATCTAAGTGAACACAGAGATATCATTGTTCATCTGCTGTCTGCTACGATCAGAAAGATTGAAGGGAGCAAGGACTTTATTATCCATATTTCAAGAGACGATTTTCCATATGTGAATATGCAGAAAAAGCAGATTATAAGTTGTGTTTCTATTCCAAATTCGACGGTGGAAATTATTGAGGACTTTACACTGTGCAGAAATGAATGTATGATAGAGACAGAAGGTGGAATTTATGATTGCAGTTTGGGGACAGAATTAAAGGAACTTACTGCAAAACTCAAATTGTTATCTTACGAAAAGAAATAGTGTAAAAAGGTGAATGACTTTTGGAAAACAGAGCAATTAATTTTGAAAAATATACAAAAGTATTGGATATTCCGCTATTCCTTAAAATGGGGAAGGTGGTCAATGTTGTCGGACTGACAATAGAGTCTGCCGGACCTGACGCAAGATTGGGGGATGTATGCGAGATATTTCCTGATGAAGAAGAGGCAAGGCCGATTCTCGCAGAAGTAGTAGGGTTTAAGGACAAAAAGACGCTTCTTATGCCTTATGAAAATGTGGATGGAATTGGGCTTGGTTCTGTTGTACAAAATACGGGACAGCCGCTTATGGTGCAGGTGTATGACGGACTGCTTGGACAGGTGCTTGACGGGCTTGGAAGAGTTGAAAATGTGAAGCCTAATAAAGTAGAAACTTATCCGGTAATAGCGCCGCCGCCTGATCCGATGAGCAGGGAAATCATAGATGAAGTACTGCCCCTCGGCGTTAAAGCCGTAGACGGTCTTATTACGGTGGGGAAAGGGCAGAGAATTGGTATTTTTGCAGGTTCAGGAGTTGGTAAGTCCACTCTGATGGGAATGTTTGCAAGGAATACGAAAGCGGATATTAATGTGATAGCGCTGATTGGAGAACGTGGGCGTGAGGTCAGGGAGTTTATTGAACGGGATCTGGGTGAGGAAGGCATGAAGCGTTCCGTAGTGGTGGTAGCAACTTCTGACAGACCGGCGCTGGAAAGAAATAAAGCGGCTAAGACAGCGACAGCGATTGCCGAATATTTCAGAAACCAGGGGAAAGACGTTTTGCTTATGATGGATTCGTTGACGCGTTTTTCTATGGCACAGCGTGAAATTGGTCTTGCGAGCGGCGAACCGCCTGTATCAAGAGGATATCCTCCCAGCGTATATTCGGAAATGCCGAAGCTTCTTGAAAGAGCGGGCAGAGCATCCAAAGGTTCTATTACAGGATTATACACAGTATTGGTAGACGGTGATGATTTTAATGAGCCGATCACGGATACTGCAAGAAGTATTTTGGATGGTCATATTATGTTGAGCAGAAAACTGGGACACAAAAACCATTATCCGGCGATTGATATTCTGCAGAGCATATCCCGTTGTATGAGCCAGATCGCAAAAAAAGAGCATAAAGCGGCAGCGGGAAAACTTAAGAATGTACTTGCTACATATAATGAAGCGGAAGATTTGATTAATATTGGTGCATATAAAGCGGGAAGCAACCCGGGTATTGATTATGCAATAGAGAAAATAGATGCGGTAAATGAGTTTTTGATGCAGGACGTGGAAGAGAAATTTACATTTGAAGAGTCAGTTGAAATGCTGGAGAACTTGTTTCAGGATTAGGTGTTTAAATGGCTAAGTTCATATATCGGATGCAGAGTATTCTGGATATAAAGGTAAAACTGGAGACACAGGCTAAAATGCAGTTTGCCAGTGCGAAACATGCCTTGGATATAGAAGAAGAAAAGCTGGAAATTTTAAAAGACCGCAGAGAAGGATATTTTGAAGAAGCAAGGAGTTTGCGGAATCATTCCCTGAATGTGAAACAGCTGAGGGATAATAAAGCGGCGATTCAGACGTTGGATAACTTTATAGAAGATCAAAAGGGACAGGTCAGAGCGGCACAGGATAAATTAGAAGCTGCAAGAGAACAGTTACAGGAAGTTATGCAGGAAAGAAAGATACAAGAGAAACTGAGGGAAAAGTCCTTTGAGGATTTTCTTATGGAAGAAAATCACAGAGAAAGTAAGGAAGTGGATGAGCTGACGAGTTATACTTATGGTCAGCGGAGAATGGAGAATCAGTAATATGGATGTATCGTTGGACACAAAGGCAGAAAAGAAAAGATTAGACGCGGAGCGAAAAAAATTAAAGGCAGATCAGAAAGCGCAGCGTAAGGAAGCAAAGCAGCGTGCAAAAGAAATTGCGGACCAGGAAGCTGCTCTTACCGAAGATGAGGAAACAGGGGGTTTCTCTGTAGTGCTTGTTACAATTTTTATTGTAATTATATGGCTGGCTATTCTGGCATTGCTGATTAAGCTTGACGTGGGCGGTTTTGGATCGGAAGTATTAACGCCGGTCTTAAAAGATGTGCCTGTTATTAATAAAATTCTTCCGGGTGACGCTGTAATAGAAACAACGCAGGAAGAAGCATATAATGGATATACGAGTTTAAGAGAAGCGGTAGATACGATAAAGGAGCTTGAACTTGAACTGGAAAGGGCACAATCCCAGACACAGTCGGATGCGACGCAGATTGCTGAAATGAAAGCGGAAATCGAAAGATTAAAGACTTTTGAGGAAAAGCAGGTTGAATTTGAACGAATTAAAAATGAATTTTACGAAGAAGTGATTTATGCGGAAAACGGACCGGGTGAAGAAGCTTATCAGAAATATTATGAGAGTATAGACCCGACTACCGCAGAATATTTGTATAAACAAGTTGTGGGACAGTTGGCGGAGGATTCAGCTATTGAAGAATATGTGCAGGCATATTCCAGCATGAAGCCCAAATCAGCAGCAGCGATTTTTGAAGAGATGACAAACAACCTGAATTTAGTAGCCCGGATTTTAGGCGAGATGGAGGCGGAAACAAGAGGCGCCATTCTTGCAGCAATGGATCCGGAAGTTGCAGCTAAAGTTACAAGACTTATGGACCCGGAAAAATAACAGGATATGCCGGATACATAACGGAACTTTTGTAAAAGTGTTATCTGATATATAGACGGGAGTACCGGGCTGGTCGTTTACGACGTGCAGCGACGGGAAACTGTTTTATATATAAACAGGCAGGTGTGAAACACCGTGAATTTTGAAAATCTTATAAGAAAGGAGGAGAAAAATGACAACAAAGACAGTAACTAACGTTGCAGGCATAATGGATGGCTTTAACAGAGCCGGGGTAAGCAGTGTTGGAAACAGCACTACGATTCAGGACAGCTTTTCATCTGTAATGCAAAAAACCACTGGTGCTAACAGAAACATGGATAACATGACCCTTCAGTTAAAACAACAGCCTAAAGACGGAGTTTCGGACAATGCTATTAAAAAAGAGACTTCAAAAGTGGCGAAGAAACTGGAAGAAAA
Organism: uncultured Lachnospiraceae bacterium; assembly: GCA_947650155.1. Lineage (GTDB taxonomy): Bacteria > Bacillota > Clostridia > Lachnospirales > Lachnospiraceae > RGIG3002. Next base: position 6,366 of record CANSUS010000051.1, on the reverse strand, counting down.
TGTGAATAATGCAAAGAGTGGCGAAAATACGAAAGAAGCTGAAGAGGCATTAGAAAAGGCGGCGAAAAAGGTTGTCGAAGAAGTAGCGGATGCGCTTGGTATTTCTGAAAAAGAGGTAGAAGCGGCAATGGAGACTTTGGGTCTCAGTGCATTGAGCCTTCTGGATAAGACCAATCTGGTACAGCTTATGATGAACTTAAGCGGAGAGACCGATATGCTTGCATTGACTATGAATGAATCTTTATATGCAGATGTTATGGGGGCTGTAAATACTTTAGCAGAGGAACTTGCGGCAATTCAAAATGATTTAGGATTAAGCGGTGAAGAACTGAAAGACTGTATAGAAGAAATGATCTTAAAACAGCAGGAAGACAGCCAGCTATTTGCAAAGGTTCAGGAAGAGATGCGGGATGGCAATCCGGTTTTTGATGTACGGGGCGAAGAAGAAAACAGAGTTTCGCAGGATGGAACAGAAAAAGCAGTAGTAACGATTATGAAAAACGGTGAAGAAATGAAAGCCGTAGTGGAAACAGATGCAGGTACCGGTACAACAGCAATCACACAGGAAAGCAGTTCGCTGACAAGACAGGATGAAAACAGCGGGATGGCACAGAGAGAAAATGGCGGTCAAAGCGAGCATGGCGGTAAAGATAATGCACAGACGCCTAATTTAGTTCTTCAAAACATACTGCAGGATCAGAATGCGGCGCAGGTTCAGGGCAGCACAGAAATTCCGCTTGCGGATGCGCAGGTTCAGGATATCATGGATCAGATCATGGATTATATGAAGATTCAGGTGAAAGCAGATACCAGCAGTCTGGAAATGCAGCTTCATCCGGAGAGCCTTGGAACACTAAGTATTCATATTGCGGCAAAAGACGGAGTGCTTACCGCACAGTTTACGACACAGAATGAAGCAGTAAAAAGTGCAATAGAGAGTCAGCTTATTACCCTGCAGGAGAACTTAAATGAGCAGGGAATCAAAGTAGAAGCAGTGGAAGTCAATGTGGCAGCACAGCAGTATGACAGAAATATGCAACAGGGACAAAGCCAGGGCGGCAGTTCTTCAGAAGAAGCAAAAAAGAAAAATATCCGTCGTCTTAATTTAAGTGATTTGGATTCAGTAGAGGAAGAAGAACTTGAAAAAATGGATGAAGCGGATAAGATTGCCGTTGACATGATGGCAAGAAATGGAAACAGTGTAGATTATTTAGCATAGTAAATAAAGCAGCGTGTTAATTACGCGCGGAAAGGAGAAAGAATAATGGCATATGTAGCGCAGGTTAAGGACGGGAAGATCGTGGAGACACAATCTCAACAGTCTATTGCAAATGCAAATAAGACAAAATCAGGTTCCAGCTTGGATAAAGATGCATTTTTACAGCTTTTAGTAGCGCAGATGAAATATCAGGATCCTTTGGAACCTACTTCTAACACAGAGTATATTTCACAGTTTGCAACCTTCTCGGAATTAGAGCAGATGCAGAACATGTCAGCTTCTATGGACTTGTACAGAGCATCAGGTCTGGTAGGTGAGACTGTATATGTGAAGACGACAAATGATGACGGAAATCCAACCTATGTAACCGGTAAAGTAGATTATATCTATTATGAAGGCAATAAAGCATATCTTGCGATTGATGAAAAACTGTACTCTTTAGAGGATCTTGATACTGTAGTAGACAATGACTATTACAATGCATATAACAAAGCGTACGATTTGTCTGTATTACTGAATATGCTTCCGGCTGTTGACAATCTGACATTAGGAGAGAGAGACAGAGTAGAAGAAATTTATAAGACTTATGTCGGAATGAATGATTATGAGAAAACTTTCATTGCAAAGGATACAGCAACGAAGATCAGTAATTATTATGAGAAACTTCAGGAGCTGATCAAAGCAAACGAAGAAGCGAACAAACCGGAAGACGGTGATGAAACAGACAAGACGGAAGACACAAATAAGACGGACGGAACAGAAAAGACAGAAAATAAATAGGCACAGGGACGTGCAAAAGACTTAATAATAGAACTCAAGGAGGAGAAAGACCATGAAAATACAAAATGGACAGTTCCTTTCCATTGAGCAGCTGCAGGATCAATACTTAAGCAGACCAAAGACACAGGGAGAAAGTGGAAAAGGTGAGATATCTTTCCGCGAGATTTTAGAACAGACCGCCGAAAAAGAAAGCGGTACGGTTTTAAATTTTTCCAAACATGCAGAAAGCAGGCTTGCAGATCGTAAGATTGAACTTACCGACGGGCAGTTAAAACGTCTGAGTGAGGGCACAGCAAAAGCCGGTGCGAAGGGAATCAAAGAGTCTTTGGTGATTATGGATGAACTGGCATTTATTGTTAATGTTCCAAATAGCACCGTAATAACGGCAATGAGCCAAACGGAAACAGAGGAAAATGTTTATACCAACATAGATGGTGCCGTGATAATTTAGCCGGACCTTTCAGGAGGCTTAAGTCCCGGAATGATGGAAGGGACAAATGGCGCTTGGGTTGGGAATTTGAAGGAGGTCATTTCAACTATGATGAGATCATTATTCTCTGGTGTGGCAGGTTTGAAAACACACCAGACAAAAATGGATGTTATTGGTAATAACATCGCAAACGTAAATACAGTCGGTTATAAATCACAGTCTATCGTATTTGCCGACTTAATGTATCAGACAACACAGAGCGCATCCGGACCGAATGCAACGACGGGCGCGGGCGGTATCAATGCAAGACAGATCGGTCTTGGTGTTAAATCAGCAGCAATCAATACTGCGATTACAACGCCTGGCTCCACACAGACAACGGGAAATCCTTTTGATTTAAAAATCAATGGAGATGCGTTCTTTATTGTAAATAATGGTACTGAGAATTATTTTACGAGAGACGGTTCTTTTTATGTGGATGCAGCGGGTAACCTCGCCATGACAAGTAATGGTTATAATGTTATGGGATGGCAGGTAGATCCGGAAACGGGTAAACCGAAAGCCGATACAGTATCGGCGCTCCGTATTATGGATAGTGCAAATCTTACTTATCCGGCGGCAGCTACTACAGACGCTTATATTTCGGGTATGTGTGATAAAAATGACAGTGATATTAACAGTACGAGCGGTAGAAATATGAACTTGAATTTCTATGATGCACTGGGATATTCTTACACAGCAAAGATCAGTGTACATAAAACGGCGGATGACGGCGTTTATTATACACAGCTGGATGATATTCTGGATTCTAACGGTCATTCCATTAAACCGGAAGGCGTAGATGATATCAGCCGTGTCGCAAGGCTCGGAAATACAATCAGAGTAAGCAGTCTGGATGCAGCGAGCGTGAATACGAATGTGGCTAAAATCAATTATGCGCAGGAAACGGTGACGGGAAAAGGATTTACAGCGGCAGATGTAGCAACTGTTAATCCTGCAATTGCTAATCCTGCCGGTGCAGGCGCTACTCCTGCCACTTTCTCAAGTGTGATTTATGACACAGACGGTACAACTATAAGATATTATGTCGATAATAATCTGCTTTATGACACGTCAGGTAATCCGGTAAGCAGTGCAACAATTGAAAGTTTTGAGGTTGCTGGAACTAATTATACGATTGCTCAATTAGAAGCGCAGACTTTGGATGGTCAGGGTACAAGTCAGTTGGATCAGATTTTTGGAAACAGTCTGAGAGGTTTATATGGTGATGATTATGCAAATGTAGTGCAGTCATTCAAAATTGACGATAAAACAGGTAAACTTATGATTACCGAAAAAACAGTGCTTGGCTGTAAACTTACTTATAATACCAGCAACGGTGCTTTTGATAATATTGATGGCGGAGACAGTGTGGTTTTGGATTTTGAAGCGGCAATCAACGGACAAAATCTTGGAAACTTTTCTGATATTACCATTAATTTTTCCGGTACAACCCAGCAAAATAACGGTGGCGCGGCAACGCTTGGCGCTAACAAGGGAACACTGGAATCCAAAGGCGCTCTTGGATGCGGACGTAAGACCGGCGCAATGAGCGGAGTGTCCATTTCCCAGAATGGTGAGATCTATGCAAGCTATGATAACGGTATGTCCAAACTTTTAGGACAGATTGCAGTGGCTGGTTTTGCAAATGCTTCCGGTCTTGAGAAACAGGGTGATAACTTATATTCCGCAACACAGAACTCCGGTGAGTTTGACGGCGTAGGAAAGGATATCACTTCTGACGGTACAGGATCAATTACAACAGGTGCTTTGGAAATGAGTAATGTAGACTTGTCAAGTGAGTTTACGGAAATGATTACAACACAGAGAGGTTTTCAGGCGAACAGCAGAATTATTACTGTTTCCGATACACTTTTGGAAGAATTGACCAATTTGAAACGTTAATTGGGGAAAATCAGAAAAATGCATAAAGGGAACTGAGTTTTTAGTTCCCTTTTTGTACTTTTGTATAACGTAAAGGGGATTAGTGATGATTGAGGTGACCAAAATAAACGGAGTAAAAGTCCTGATTAATCCTGATTTGATGGAATTTGTCGAAGAAACGCCGGATACGGTTATTTCTTTTACAACCGGAAGAAAAATAATTGTAAAAGAAAGTAGACAAGACATAAAAAATTTAGTAAAATCATACAGAAAGGATATTTTTGCGGATTAGTGCAAAAGAATTGGGTAAGTTTAAATGGATATAGCGTCAATTATTGGTTTAGTAGTATGTCTTGCGATGATGCTGCTGGGAATTGCTACGAGTGGTGGTCTTCAAACGATAGGTAACTTTGTCGATGTTCCGTCTCTTGCTATTACTTTAGGAGGTGCTTTTGCGGCGGTATTGGCATCTATGAAGCTGAATGAGTTCGTTTCGGGTGCGAAAAGTTTCGCGTTGATTTTAAAGGTGCCTACAATAAACACAGCAGAGATGATTCAAAAAATTATTGATTTGTCTAATGTGGCAAGAAAAGAGGGGCTGCTTTCTCTGGAAGAAGCAGCGGGAGATTTGGATGATGATTTCCTGAAAAAGGGAATTCTTCTTATTGTGGATGGTACGGATCCGGAACTGGTACGTGCGATTATGGAAACAGAACTTGCCAGTATGGAAGGCCGTCATAAAGAAAAAATTGGATTTTGGGAATCCGTTGCAGCTATGGGTCCTGCATGGGGTATGATTGGTACTCTTATCGGTTTGGTAAACATGTTACAGAACATGGATGATCCTTCCTCTATCGGACCTTCTATGGCGACAGCGCTTATTACAACACTTTATGGTTCAATGCTTGCTAACTGGATATGTACACCGGTAGCAAGTAAGTTAAAAGCAAATAACTCTGCAGAAGTCATGCTGAAAGAGATTATGATAGAAGGTTTACTCTCTATTCAGGCAGGTGAGAATCCCCGTGTAATTGAAGAGAAACTCAAATCCTTCCTGGCACCGAGTGAGAGAGCCGGTTCAGAAGAAGGCGGAGGTGAGGTAGATGGCTAAGAAGCGCAGAGAAGATGACGCTCCACCACCAGCGCTCTGGAAAGATACGTTCGCTGATTTGATGAACTTGCTTTTGTGTTTTTTCGTATTGCTGTTTGCTTCGTCAACGGTTCAGGAAGAAAGATGGGAACAGATCGTACAGTCGCTGAATTCGTCTTTCAGTATTTTTCAGGGAGGTGCAAATGCGATTGGTGACGGTGTTTTAATCAGTAATGGTGTGAGCCAGTTAAATGAACTGGATAAGTACATAAACAGTACAGGTAAGACGGCAGATAATGAAGAAAGCGCCGAAAGTTTTGATGAAATACAAAATATAGTTGAAGAGGCGCAGTTGGAAGCGTCTGAAGAGCTTGCAGAATTAGTGGAAGAGGCAATTGCGGAAAATAATCTTTCCGGTGATATAGATATAGAGTTTACTTCCCAGTTTGTACAGCTGACATTAAACGGTGCTGTATTATTTGATTCGGGAAGTGTGGAATTAAAGCCATCAGCCCTGCCTATTTTGGATAAAGTAGGAGTTATTTTGGAAAGATATTCTTCAAGCATAATTGAAATAGAAGGGCATACAGATAATGTGCCGATGTCCGGCGCTAAATATTCTAATAATGATGAGCTTAGCGATGGGCGTGCGTTGTCAGTCTTTAATTATATAATTGACAATACAAATTTAGATCCGGCTATTATAAAACATTCGGGAAGAGGGGAATATGTTCCGATTGCAGATAATTCAACGCCGGAAGGAAGAGCTAAGAATAGAAGAGTAGAAATTCGCATATATAATTCATTGAGTTCGTATCAGTGATGAAATATTTAAGCGTTTAAAATTAAGGAATAGGAGATAACATATAACATATGAAAAAGAATTTAATATCTATTATTATCCTTGCACTTTTGATCGTAAAT
>CANSUS010000050.1 GCA_947650155.1 uncultured Lachnospiraceae bacterium | reverse complement strand
GAAATAAAAAACCCTTATAACCACCACAAATGTAGTAATTATAAGGGTTTCTTCCTTTTAATGCCCAGAACCGGAATCGAACCAGTGACACGAGGATTTTCAGTCCTCTGCTCTACCAACTGAGCTATCTGGGCTAAATTTTATTTTTACATTATAACATTCGTAATTTTACATAATAGTCCAAAAAATGTCAAGTATTTGAAAAAAATTTTATCCCGCCAGATGTAACAGTTCAGCCTCCCGCCTGTGGGCAGAGCGGGAGGCTGAATCCATGCTTTCCGTTTCTATTCTTTTCCATACTTAAGCGTTTTATATACCGTCACACCAATTTCAATAAAAGATATTACACAAATGCCCGCCAATATAATATTATTCAGAGTCCCGCTGCCCCAGATCCTTAAGAGGTCTCCGTGCGCAAATTCTTTCACTCCCATTAATTCCTTAATCTCTTCTCCAAAATTGGGATTTAAAAGTGGAAGAAATTTTAATAAAGCAACTGCACCTGCCACCTGTATCATATTACAGATGATACTGCTGTACATAACTGCTTTACAATAATACCCTGTCACAAGACGAATAATCTCATCTATCAGTCCCACAAAAAGACAGAAAAAAATAATTGGTGCAAGCAAATCCCACTTTGCTAAATTAAAAATGCTCGTAAAGCTTTTTATATTCTGTCCGTCATAATGAAACGCTCCGAAAAGCTGAGGTGTAAACAATAAAAGCACGGCAAAAATACTGATAAAAACAATACCTGCCACACTGTCTCCACGACTGATTACGGCACGTTTATCCGGTATAGGCGGCAGAGAACTGGGCGCCCACGACTTTACAGAAGCCGCATTTGCAGCAAGGTCATCTACCGTCCAATTCTTTTTGGGCTTCATGTCAACCCTGACTTTTTTCCATTCCATGATTGCAAAAATAATTGTTACAATTCCAACTACGCTATATGCACCACTAATCGCTGTTGTAAACAGTTCTGTAAAAAAATTAACAAAGAAATCAACAATACTTCCAATGCCCATTTCACCGCCAAATCCAAATGCTCCCTGTATAACAGCTGATACTACGGCGGAAATTGCAATCCCTATTATTGCAATCTTCAATACCCAAACGTAATTGTCATAATACTCCGGCCCGATCAGATAATTATTTTCATCCCGATAACGTTTGGCAAATTCCGCGGGATCACCCAGCTTTTGCAGTACCGTTTCCACATTGCTTCCTTCTTCACCGCACATGTCTTCGATCAATTCCTGCAGCTCCATACGGATTTCTTCTTTGACTGCCTGCGGTACTCTTTTTACTACCTCATATATATAACGTTCTATCATTTCTTTCTCACTCATTTTCATACCTCCATACCCTTTCAGCGGACATTCCTTTAAATTTCTCCATTTAATAACTCATTCATACCCAAAGACAAACTTTCCCATTGCTTCACAAGCTCTGTAAAAATCTGATCTCCATAAACCGTCCGTTTGTAATATTTTCTCGGCTTTGCCTCTTCTGTGTTCCATTCACTGCATAACAGTCCCTGTTTCTCCAATCTCCGCAAAAGCGGATACAGCGTATTGGCATCAATGGGAACCCCCTTTTCTTCCAATATCTGTACCAAGGCGTATCCGTAACGGGATTCCCCTAACTGACTTAAAACACAAAGTATCAATGTTCCCCGCCGCAATTCCGATAATAAGCTTTCCAACAAGTCTTTTTCCAATCAATTCCCTCCTTTACTATATTGTATAATTTATTATAGTGTGTATTGCACAGTATTGTCAATAAAAAAATATCTTATTTCAAATTTATTTTTGAAATAAGATATTTTTCACATACAAATAGAAATTACACTGCGCAGATATTCTATGGTTTTAGAAGGGCTGCTGCGCCGCAGCAGCCCTTACCTCAATTCTTTTCAGCCATACTTTCACTCTGTGTCTTCACAATTTCATCTTTTTGAATTGCCACAAATGTCTCCGGTTCTGACGGATTATCTTCCTCTTTTGTCCTTTCGCATCCAATGATCCCCAGGCAAAAAATAATGACTACCCCCAATGTCAATATCTTCTTCATTACAAACTCCCCTTTCCCTATAAAACAGTAATACCTTTACTCTCATGAAGACGAACCCTTAATCCTATTTTTATGTTCTAATAATAAGATGCTATTTTTAACAAAAAAGTTGCATAATTTTTAAAATTTTATTAAATTTTTTAATTATTTTCATTTTGAAACTCAATTACCCTGCCATATAATGCATTTTCTTCCAAAATCTGCCGAAAATCATTTGATTCCCGATATCCTCTTAATTCATCCAGATATTCCTGCTCGTCACAAAGGTATACGTATATCTTTGATACATCTCTGTCACCTATGGCAAACGTACTCGACCAGGAGCTGCCTCCGCTTGGCAGCAATTTCCCGTCCGCATCCAGCGCCACAATCGCAACGCCCTGCTTCAGCCTTTCCTCAGTGCAATCCATATCTACCGTTACTTCAAATAAAGTCTTAGATACACTATGAAGCCCTGCGCCTGTCTCATTCCTTTCATCCACCGTGATAATCTGTGCATTTTCTTTATCAATTGTCAAATTGAGTTCAAACTCAAATGGCCCGTCATACCACCAGTTCTCATGTACATTGGGAAATACTGACCAATCTCCGCTGTAAACCTCTTTCATAAACGCATTCCATTCTTCATCTGTCATCGCTTCTAATTCTTCTGCCGTTTTTCCCTGATAGTCCGGTTTATCCGGTTCCGCTTTATTTCCTATGATCTGCGTAATTGTAAAGTCTATGTTAAGACTGTCCTCTGAAAGAAGCTGCTCCTTCTTTTCCTGATCTCCCTGCGTAATATCTCTGATATCAATACGATATATTCCGGCATAAGTATAGTCATCCAAAAAATCTCCCTCCAGATAACCAAACCCAAAACCCGGATCATCCGCATCGGTAAACGGAAATTTCTCTATGGTCTGCATACATATAATGGGCTGTTCCCATGCTATTTCCGTCTCCGGGAATTTCTCTTCACTCGTAATCATAAAGGACATATAGACAGCTTCCGCAGAGCAATATGCCTCTGAAATTGACACCGTAACTCCATTTACCGTCTTCGTATACTTTCCGTCTTTTGCAATCAGATTATCCCCTTCCTGTCCATTTTCTCCTGCAATATCAGCTCCGGCATCATTTGCATTTCCAGTTTCCGTCTCTTCCAGTTTCTCTGCTACCGCATTAAAATCCCCCTGGTAAGAGTAATCGTCCTGAAACAGCTTAAAAATATCACGGATAACCGGCACCTTGGATGCCAGAACCGAAACCGGAGAAAAGGCAAAAATGCCAACGCATGCAATCATGACTGCTGCCGCTGTTCCGATTTTAACCATACGTTTTTTTCTTTTATTCTTCTGATAAACAGCCTCTCCTGCTATAATTCCTTGTTGCACTCTTTCAGGCAAACTGTCTGGTATGTGTATTCTTTCATATTTAGTATTATTCATCTTAATCTCCATTCTCTCATTCCTGTGCCGCCCGCTTATGATCTTCCTTCAATGAATTGCGAAGGACAGCCTTTGCCCGGGATAAATATCCCTTCACGCTTCCCTCAGGGATGCCCATCACTGCCGCTATCTCCTTTATTTTCATTCCCTGAAAATATTGCAGAATGATCACCGTCTTATAAACCGGAGGGAGCAGATCGATTGCATCATAAAGATCCGTTCTCTCTTCTATTGAAATCCCCTCTTCGCACGCCGCTTCTTTGTACTCCTCAAATACAGCATAATTCTTATTTTTTCCCTGTGACTGATAAACGCTGTTAATCAGAATACGGGTAATCCATGTCTTAAAATATCTGGGTTCCTTAAGCTTGTCCATAGAAATCATGGCACGCATCGCACATTCCTGAACGGCATCCAAAGCATCCTGCTCATTTTTTGTGTACATAAACGCAAGCTTATACAGATATTCCTGATACTTGACAATAAGCTCCCCGAAGGCGTTCTTATTTCCTTTTACTGCCCTTTCCACTAATCTTAAGCTTACTTTTTTCTCCATATTCAATTTCCATTCCTTTTTTGTTCTTCTGTACATGTACACTTATTAGATTCAGATAATAGAAAAAAAGATACAAAATATAAAAAAATTTTTTACATCCGAAATACCAGACAAAACTGCATTCCGCCATCTACTCTTCTTGCAAAAATTTCTCCCTCCATTTTTATCATGATCTGCCTGTTAATATAAAGTCCAAGTCCGTTTCCATCTTTATTCCCCGCATTGCTTCCCCGATAAAAACTATCGAATAAATGCGGCATTTCTTCTTCGGGAACCGCCGTTCCCGTATTAAAAATCGTAATAACCTGACAATAATCTTCCTCATAAAAATCCAGACGAACTGCTTTACCGTCCCCATATTTAAAAGCATTTTCCATCAGATTTTCCATTACTTCCAAAGCCCTGTCCATATCACCCTTCAGCAGTTTATTTTCATATCTGCCGATCGTAAGATCCATCATAGTAAGCCTGCATTTGGGTTCATAATATGCTATAAATTTATTGATAAAATCCGCCAGATAAAACTCCGAATTTTCTACGTCAATTCTGACAATATCTTCACTTGCCGTACTTACAATTTCCTTTACAAAGTTTTCTATTTCTTTCGCATGATTTTCTATTTGTGTTACTGCATGAAGCTTTTGTTCTTCCGTCTCGTAAACTTTTTCCTGCAGTGCTTTTGCATATAGCTTAATTGCGCTTAAAGGAATTTTAACATCATGGGAAATAGACAAAAGCAGCAGCTTTTTCTCTTTCTCCAGTTTTAACTCTTTTCTTTTTGACTCGTTTAAAGTATCCCTGAGCATACCGATTCCCCACACAAATTTTCCGAAAAACCGACTTTTGCTCTCCTGAAGTTCACCCTGTAAATGCCCCTTCGATAATTCATAAGGCATTTCGCTCAGCGTATGAAATGGTTTCAGAATTTTCTGCCGGATATACAGGAGCAGTATAAATACTACAATCCATAAAAAAAACAAACATCCTTCCAAAAACCATAAAATACGCCGCCTGTTTCCTGATTCTATATAATCAAACCTCACATACCCTAAGAAACGATCCTCAACAAACAACGGTCGAACCGTCATACTCAACTTATTACGGTTTTCATAAAATAACCTTATTTCCTGTACTGAATTTTCATCCGCCGGTAAAAAACTGACGGAATTAATTGTTTCCATTTTACGCAGATCAGGCTTAGAAAACATTTCATTGTTTTCTAAGCCCCTCATAATTTTATTAATTTCCACTTTATAACCTAAATCCTGTTCCATACTTTCGTCTTTCCAAAGAACAAAAACCAGCAGCGCCGCCGCCAAATAAAGAAACAATGATACCGCCATTATCCTGTTATACTTCTTCATATCTATACCCTATTCCCCATACCGTCTGTATCCTCTTCGGTTTCTTTGGCTCTTCCTCTATTTTATCCCGCAGCATTTTAATGTGAACAGTCAACGTTTGATTTTCACTAAAACTGTCCATACCCCATATGGAATTAAACAAGTACTCCTTACTCAATGTCTTTCCCGGATTTTCCACCAACAGGACAAGCAGTTCATATTCTTTGACAGTCAGTGCAATTTCCTTGTTATTAAAGAAAACCTGCTTTGCCTCTTTATCTATGGATACTGCACCGGAATGAACCACTGTGTTTTCCTGTTTCAGACTATAATTACGCCGCATCAATGCCTTTATTTTTGCACATAAAAGATCCATATCAACCGGCTTTTCCACATAATCGTCCGCTCCCTGTAAAAATCCGTTCATCTTATCTTCTTTATTCACCCTTGCGCTTAAAAACAGAATCGGTGTATTGCTGCCCTCCCTGATAGAAGCACAAACAGCAAACCCGTCCATTTCAGGCAGAGAAACGTCCAGAATAACTAATTTTGCCTTTTCATCCCTCAAATATTCCAACGCTTCCTCCCCTGAGAATGCACTCTTTACCAAATAGCCGTCCTTCTCCAGAAAAAGCCGCATTAATTCATTTAATTCTTTGTGGTCTTCTACCAAGAGAATATCTACCATCTGCTCCTCCTAAAATCCCATTTCCATCAACCAGTTGGAAATTTTTCTTTCCCGTTCTCTTGTTTCTTCTTTCCCTGTATATTTCCCTAGTGTAAACTCACCTTTTATATTTCCGTCTTCTATATAAAGTACTCTGTCACTTTTAGCCGCAACCTTCATATCATGCGTAACCAGCATAACCGTCGTCCCTTCTCTGTTAATCCGGTTCAATTCCTTCATTACCTCTTTGGAATTTTGCTGATTCAGCGCGCCTGTCGGTTCATCGGCAAAGATCATCTTAGGATTATTAATCAGGCTGCGGCAGATGCATGCTCTCTGTAGCTGTCCTCCGGACACCTCATTAATATCATGTTCCGCAATTTCACTGATCCCCAGCTTATGCATCAGTTCCTTCGCCCTGTCATTGATTTCTTTTCTGTTTTCCCTGCCCTTCCCTCTTTTTGACTGATACGCGGGCAATATAATATTATCATAAATACTTAAATTCTTTAACATATACATCTGCTGAAAAATAAATCCCATTTCATCCAGACGCAGATCACTCATCTGCTTTGCATTTAAACTACTCAGATCCTTTCCGAAAAAATCCACCCTGCCTGCCGTAATATGATCCATACCGCTTACCGTATAAAGCAGTGTGGACTTTCCCGACCCGCTTGGTCCCATAACAGCTACCATTTCTCCCTCTTTAATTTCCATATTCACATTTTTAAGCACATTATTCTGCCGTTTATTTATGATATAAGTCTTACACAAATCTCTGATTTTCAATGATTCCATACATCCTCCATTCCGCATGATCCAACATGCATTTTCAACCTTTTCTTCTTTATATCTTTACTTTCCGTTCCTCAAAGGATCCTACCTTGTCTACTCTATATTGTTCACTTCTTTTAAATCTACTTTCTTTACTCCCCCTGCGCAAATCGAAGCTGACACTCCCGTCACAGCAAACAGTAACAGTGGAAACAGTACGCACGCTTCCATTGTATTCGTCTTTAACTCGATGGAAGTTGCTCCCATCATTGCAAAGATCGGTCCAATGGTGTAAGGCGCCAATACATTCGACAGTAGTGTTCCCGTAATGACAGCCGCCGCTAAAACAAGTAAGGTTCTTGAAATCTGCCACGCCCTGAGAGAATGATCCGTAAATCCGATACTCTTTAAAAGCGCGATGTCCCCTCTTTCTTTTGTCATAATTGTTTTCATCATCAAAATCGTTATCAGACTATTGATCACAAGCACAATCCCTACAATAAAAATCATCATTGTATTAATCTGCTCTATAACGCCGCCTATCATTATATTTAAAAAACCTTCTACATTCATAACTTTATATTCCGGAAAAATTTCCTTTAGCTTTTCGCATGCTTCTTCACTTTCCATCCCTTCTATTTCTACCTGAAGACACAGCATTCCGGCAGCATATTTTTCATCCAGTCTGGCGCTGCTGCTCACACGATAGCCCTGTCCCATATTCATCATGGATTGATATGTTCCTGTAATAATAAATTCTTCTGTTTTCCCTGAAGTAACAAAATGAATGGTATCTCCTATTCCTACCCCTAATTCCTTTGCAGTAATCTCCGTAATCATGATTTCGTTGGAAAGTTCCGGTTCGTTTCCGGACAGCAGCGTATAATGTCTGTCCCATCCGCCTTTTGCCTGCAAAATATAATATGTCACACTATCTTCGGGATCGTCTGTATAGCAGGGAATCATATAACCCATATCAGCTCCGGTTTTTGCCGTCATCCCATTCTCTCTTAATTTTTCTTCTATTTCCTCCATGTCCCGAAACATAAGATCCATATCAACCGTATAGGTTTCCCCTTTACCTGTATCCACATAAGCATCCGAAGGGCATAAACCAAAAGATCCAATAATACCGTCACTTTTCAAAGTATTTGTCGCGCTTAGAGGAAGTAAAATCAACAGCGTTCCCAGACAAAAAGTGACAAACAAAATCCCAAAACGTCTTAAACTGCTCATAATATCATTAACCGCTATATAAAAATAGGGTTTCATCTTTGTACGCTTCCAAAGCTTCAAATGATTTTTTACCCGGTATCTCTCCCCGTTAGAACCGTTTCTTATTGCTTCTATTGCAGATATTTTCTTCAGCTTATTTGTACTCAGATAACAAAAAAGAAGTACAATTAGAACAACGGCTGCTGCACAAACTAAATTTATTACAAAATTCTGCTCTGCCTGATCTACCACAATATTTACAATTGCCTGATTTAAAATGATCTTTCCAAACGGAAAACCAAGTAAAAATCCTATTACTGCCCCCGCTATGGAAACGCCAAGATACTTGATCAGATATAATCCTTTGATCCCCATATCCTTTATGCCGATTGCCTTCATAATACCGATTTCTTTATAGTCTTCCTGTAAGGTAAATACAATCGTAAAACGAAGCACTAAGAAAGCCAGCAGGATCAGGCACACACTTACTATAATCAGAATTGCCGCAATCAGCATATCCATAACATAACACATGCGTATCGTATTTTTTCCCTCTATAGTACTGATTACCATAAAATTACGGCTCTGCCATTGCTCTTTAAATTTTTCTTCATCCGCATAATTAACGTTATAGATCTGAGTATGGACCAAATCTTCCTGCTCTGCAAATTTTGCAAAATCCTCCTCTGAAACAAGTAATCTCTTAAAACCCATCATGGAACTTCCAAATACCGCATCCTTTACCACTGCTGCAATTGTAAATTCCCGTTCCAGCT
This sequence comes from uncultured Lachnospiraceae bacterium, assembly GCA_947650155.1. Classification (GTDB taxonomy): domain Bacteria; phylum Bacillota; class Clostridia; order Lachnospirales; family Lachnospiraceae; genus RGIG3002. The sequence goes on along the minus strand of CANSUS010000050.1, from coordinate 18,472 downwards.
CTCCGATTTTTATTGATACCTTATCACCCACCTGTAAATGATTTTGCTCTGCCTCCAACTTAGTAAAAGCAATTTCACCGGATTTTAAAGACAGGGCGCTTCCATCCATTTGAAAAACCTTCATGAAATTTTCAGGTACTGCTTCAAGACATAATGTATTTGTTCTTTCATACCTGGTACGTTCCGGTTCTTCCTGACATTTCGTGATGGTAACATTTTCATTAATCAAATTAAAAGTACTAATAATTTCGTATTCCGAAACATTTTCATTATCTTCTAAAAATTCCGCAATTTCATCCGTTTTCCCTTCTGTCAGCGCAATCGTAAAGAAATCCGGCGTCTTGGAAATTTCTAAGAAATGATCGATCGCTCCGTTTACTGCAATTAAATTATCCACACTGCTCGAAAGAAACATAGCTGCCAGAATAATAAACAACAGCAATATTACATTCATTGTCTTTTTCCGCTTTAAATCTTTTTTTAATATACGAAAAAACATACCTTTTTTCCTTTCCTGCTTTTAAATTTGGCTTAAGCTTAAAAAGAGTTTACATCAAAAATTATTAAAAAATCCTTAAACAATATAATTTTATAAAATATCCATGCCTTAATTAAAAGATAATCCCTTTTGTTAGACCAATAATAAAATCTAATAAAAGGGATTATCTTTCTATATTTGCTTATCTTACTATGACTCTGCAGGCTTAAACATAATACTGGGCCTGGGCCTCCCACATTCTGTAGTATACTCCTTCCTCATCTGTCACAAGCTCGTTATGGGTGCCGATTTGAACAATCTGCCCCTGATCAAACACGACAATTTCGTCACAAAAGCGGCAGCTGCTCATTCGATGTGATATAAACACTGCGGTCTTTTCTTTCACCATATCATTAAAGCGTACATAAATATCCTGCTCAGCAATAGGGTCCAGTGCGCTTGTGGGTTCGTCAAGTATTACCATCGGAGCGTCCCGGTACAACGCTCTGGCAAGCGCTATCTTCTGCTTTTCGCCGCCAGATATTTCAATTCCTTCTTCATCACCATCCTGCTGATCCTTTAACAGTCTGGAATCAATTCCACTCTTCATGTTCTGTACCCTTGTATAGATCCCGGCGTCCTGCAGACTTTTTATAACCCTCTCCCTGTCAAACTCGGGACCTGCCGCCACATTTTCCGCTACCGAAAATGAGAATATCTTGTAATCCTGAAACACTATGGAAAAAAGCCGGATATATTCATTATAATCATATTTACGGATATCAATTCCATTTAAAAGAATTTCTCCTTCCGTTGGGTCATATAACCTGCATAAAAGCTTGATAAAGGTTGTCTTACCGGCTCCATTGGCGCCTACAATTGCTAATTTCCGTCCTATCTTTAAGTGAAAGGACACATGATTTAAAACCATCCTGTTACTGTTGGGATAATGGAAACTGACGTTCCGAAACTCCAGGTCATACTCATTATCAAGACGTTTCTCCACCGGGAGCATTCCCTCATATTTTTCGTTTTTGACGTCCATCAGTTTATTATAGCTTTCCATGTAAATATTCTGTGTGTTGATGCTGATAAGCAGTGAAAATACAACGCTTATCTGGGACTGAAGAAGTGTAATTGCACTGATATATTTTGTCACTTCCCCAATGGTAATCATACCATAAATAGCCTTGATTCCCACATATGCAAAAACCGCTAAAATAAATATATTTTGTGCAAGCTGTGCTTTCGCCCCTACTTTCAGAATACCCCTGATCGCCTGCTTTTGTGCACTCTCAATATCGCCACGGGCTTTCATGGCTTTTTTCTGAATCACGTCAAACATTTTGAAGATTCTAATATCCTTTCCCAAGGAATAATTATTAATCAAATGAAAAAAAAACCAGTAAATTCTTCCGTTTCTTACCTCTATCTGATCACAGCTGTAACAAATCCGCCCCCGCTTTGCCTCACATTTGCTTCCAATATAAATACTGACTGCCAGCAATCCAAGAAGCAGAATATAACTGACCGGAGACGCAAAAAACGCATATACCATACCTTCGCCATGATAGGGAGCGGGTATAAAAAGCCCTGCCATTGCAGCAACTGCCCCAATGCTGGAAAACACAACGCCAAACAAATTCAGCGATCTCATTAAATATTCACCCATTCCTCCCATCTTATCCGTATTACCATCTGCCTGCGCAATTAATTCCAATGTACTGTTTCTTTCCAAAATATCATAGTCCATACTCATTGCCTTGAAACCGATATCTCTGTTTTTGCGGTGGGATACCAGCTGCCAGTGAATTTGTAAAAGATATGCCAGTGCACGAAGAATTAATTCCAGCAGCATCCAGCTAACCACCATAATTACCACAACTGTCATAATTTCTTCTTTATCCGCTTTGTTCACAAGCATATCCACGATTTGCGCGCCCAAAATCATGGATAGAAACGGCATGAACCGATCTATGAGCGTAAACAGAACTGCGGTAGGAATATACGAAGGACAAAGGTTATATACATATCCCACATTTTTCTTAAAACACTTAAAAAAAGGAAGTCTGTTAATCTGAGCATCCATATTATTCTTCTTCATGATTTTCTCCATCTCCTTTTGTATAATACTGACTCTGCACCTCAAACACCTCCGCATACTTTCCCTTCTTTTCAAGCAGTTCATCGTGTGTTCCTGTTTCCATGACTCTTCCATTCTCAAGGAAAAGTATTTTATCACAGAACTTTGTACTCGCAAGTCTGTGGGAAATAAACAACGCTGATTTTCCCTTTGTAGCCGCTTTATACTCCTCATACATATTGCTTTCTGCAATCGGATCCAATGCGGCCGTGGGTTCATCAAGTATCAGCATAGGGGCATCCTTATACAAGCATCTGGCAAGCATGAGTTTTTGCATCATGCCCCCTGACAACTGGATTCCGTCGGGGTCAAAGGTTTGGGTTAAATTCGTCAGTTCCTTCCGTTCAAGAGCCTCAACATCCTTCCATAGACCTGCATGGTGCAGACATTCACGGACTCTCTCCATATCCGTTTCCTCTTCTACACACCCCGATACATTACTGGCAATAGAAATAGGTACTGTATTAATATCCTGAAAAATAACTGCCAGAAGCTCATGGTATTCGTCCAGATTCAGCGTCTCAATAGAACGTCCGCCAATCAAAATTTCTCCGCCCGTAGGATGATAGAATCCGCATAGCAGTTTCACAAGAGTGGTCTTCCCTGCTCCGTTGTTTCCTACAAGTGCTATCCTCTCCCCCGGCTTAATGGAAAATGATATTTTTTTCAGTATGTCCTCTCCTTCCTCTTCATACCTGAAAGATACATTTTTGAATTCAATTTCCGGAAGTTGTTTATACCACGCAGGAGGAATGCTCATACCTTCTTCGCGCATGAATTTATTCGGATAGTCCATCATTCTGCGATACTCACATATCATCCGATTTCCCTCTAACAAAAAACTGATATGATAGCGCATCATCCCGAACCATTTGGAAAGCTCGGCAACTACTGCAAGTCCCAGCGTAAATTCCGCTATACTCAAAGTTCCGTTTAACACCCCGTTGACCAAAATTCCATATGCCAGAAGATCCCTTGCTGCAGAAAAAAGGGTGTCGGAAACATTAACCGCATACTTGTATTTGCAGTCTCCTGTTATTAATGCCCTGTTTCTGTCTTCAAGCCTGTCAAACCCTGAACGAAACCAATCAGCCATATTGTAAATTCGGATATCCTTGCCATTATCCACAGATGTCGTCTGCTGCTTCAAATAGTAAAACCTTCCCCATATTCTGTACTGGTCATCCATATTCTGAGCTCTAAATTTACGGGAACGCGCTTCCAGCAGCGAACTTACAACAAACATTGCTGCTATGATCAATATAATCCGCCAGTCAAAAAACGATATTGTCAATGAATAAAGAAAAATTCCCAAAATTGCAGCTACAATCAACGGATAATGAGTATACATCGAGTTTACACCCTCTCTGTACAAATTGACGGCATGAGTAGCCCGGGTCAAAAGCCGCTGTTGTGCAGGAGACTCCACATTTTCATAGTCTGCATGCAGACTTTTTTGAACCAGCCTCATAAGAAATTCTTTGTTTTGCGCAGTCTCGTAATAAAAGTCACTCCACTCTCTGACGTACTGACTCCCAATCTGACAGAACAAATACAGAGCCAGCATAATGAGCATAACCATCAGATAGTGCCCTATCTTACCCTTTTCAGTAATACTTGCAACGGCTGCGGTAAGTGTAACCGTACCAACCACACCCCCCGCAAGATAGAAAAAAATCGTGCCGTATACTCCGAATCTCATTATGGATTTTACTTCATACAATATTTTATATACATACCGCACGTTACTGAATAATGTATACTTCTTCTCTTTTTCTTTCATACGCTCTCTCCTATTGCACAAAACATTCACTGCCCTATCTTTCCTGATATGCATCAGTTCATGTATTTATATTATCATGCCTTCCTGATATATAAAAAAATCGTGCACGAATTGTTATTTTTCGTGCACGAGTATGGTTTCTGGCAAACCGGACGGCTATGCCGCTTTAAACTCAACGCTTTCACAACGGCAGCATGATCTCTGTTGAAAATACCCCCGGCTCATTAGCTCGTCTGATATATCCATTATATTTTTCCACAACAAGATCAATACGCTTTAGCCCATGTCCGTGGTCTCCGCGTTTGTTTGATATATACTCCTCATCAAGCTTCCTGATTACTTCACAAGTGGAATTGGTAACGGCAATATACAGCTGCCGTTTGCGAATGCATAAATAAATTCGCAGGAACCGCTCTGCCTCCGGGGGAATTTTTCTGCAGGACTCAATTGCATTATCAATCAGGTTCCCTATAATAACACACAGGTCAATATCCCCAATTCCCAGATTTTCCCCGGTTTCTGCCTTGCAGTTAATACGAATTTTCTCCCTTTCGGCAATACTCAGCTTACTGTTTAATATTGCATCCAGACTGATATTGCCTGTGGTATATTTTACCTTGATACCATCAAGTTCTCCCTCCAGCTCATTCAGATACTTTTCAGCCTCCTCAACCTGTCCCATAGCAAGATGTGCCTTAATCTTCTGAAGATGATTGTGGTAATCATGCCGCCAACCCCGCATTGTCATATATATCTCATTCACTTCTTCAACCTGCCTGGACATCACTTTAACCTGATAATCCAGATATTTTCGATCGCCAAAATGAAACATCTCACACCTCCTGGTTCCGGTCTGTTCCCCATACCTATTATTTAAAAAAGTATTTCATGAACGCATCATTCAACGGTCCATATGCACCACGGCTGACCGGGATTGCTTCCCCGTTCTCAAGGATGCATTCTTCACGGGTAATTTTATTGACAAATTCAAGATTTACAACAACCGACCGGTTGACCATGACAAATCTGGCGGAATCAAGTTTGGCCAGCATCTCCTTGAGGCTGGCCTTCCACTCATAAGCCCTGTTTACTGTCTGCATTTGCAGATAATGTCCCTCTACCTTTACAAATAGAATTTCATTTCTTGACAGCCTCAGGTTCTCCCCATGATACTTAATCGTGAGATAATCCTCTTTGCTGCTCCCAAGTTTTTCCATGCACGCGTCCAGGACTTTGATAAGTTCACTTTCTTCAACCGGTTTTATCAAGTACCTGACCGCGCCTATCTCATATCCTTCAAATACATACTCTGATTTTCCGGTTAAAAACGCAATTTGTACATTCCGGTCAAATTTTCTTATTTCATGGGCCAGTTCCATGCCATTCATTCCATTCATGCAGACATCAAGAAAAATGATGTCAAATTGGTTCTGTCTGTCATATTTAAACAGATATTCCTCTGAACTCTTAACAAATGTAGTGATGAGTTTAATGTTCCTGGCATCTCCCCACGCTTCTATCATTTTTCTATAATAATCATGCAATTCTGCCTCATCTTCTACGATCGCCACTCTGACTAACATCATCAACTTCCTACCTCAAAATATTTTTGCGGAAGACTGTGCAGTCATCCTTTATTTTTCTCTATTTGAGCATTCTCCAACAGCCATTTTGCAACTCCATCGTTTTCATTGCTTTCTATTATTCCCGTCGCTGCTTTTTTTAACTCCTCCACTGCATTTGCCACAGCATAGCATTCGTCTGAGATCTCAAACATCGGTAAATCATTGACGGCATCTCCAAATGAAACAATCCTGTCACATTTCCAAAGCTTTTTCAGTTCCATAATCGCATTGGCTTTCGTTGCTTTTCTCGGAAGAACCTCACACCAGTATTCTTCCCTGTAGATCTCGGGATGAAAAAGGCAGTTATACTCTTCATTGTCTTTTAATGCCTCATAAACCGGCAAAAGTTCCTCTCTGCTGCCAATACAGGTATAATAAAATGTATCGCCCAAATAAAGCTCGTCCGCCCTTTCTTCTGTCAGTGGATTCATCCTTTTATCCCCTTTTCTGCGGCTTAAATAATCCCGTATCCCCTCATTTTCCGTAATCGTTCTCCACGTCACCTTCTCAATTCCGTTAACATATGCATAGACAAGTGGAGAAACCTGATTTTCCTCAAAGACATTCCTGATATGTTTTTTCTGTTCTTCCGTAAAATATGCAGATAACAATAGTTTCCCGTCAGAAGGTTCAATAATAAAAGCACCGTTATATGCAATAATCGGAACCTTTGTAGAAAGTCCTTCTGTGGCAGCCGCCGCAGAAATACTGGATCGTGCCGTTGCATAAGTAAACAGCATTCCTTCTTCTACAAGTCTGTTAATAACCTCTTTGCTGTACTCGTTAATCTTTTCATGCGTATTCAATAAAGTTCCGTCCAAATCTGTAACATAAAGTGTTTTCATTTTTATACCCCATGTCCGCTTCAGCGGACTCAAAATCAATAGTTGAAAGCGTTTTTCTTTCAACCTTGCTCCCGTCTGTCCGCCTTCTGGCGGAGTCATGAAATACTCTTTCCAATTATTCACAAAATCTTTTTAATGCTTTCTATACATCTTCCCTTTTGTACTTCCCGTTGGTTCTAACTTTCCCTGTTCTGTTAAATCTTTCAACAATTCTTTAATGCGAGATTCTTTAACAGAAACTACCTTTTCAAAGTCCGATGCTTTATACCACACACCATGCTGCATACTGTTCAAAATCAACATCTGATTTTCTAAAGTTTTTTTCGTTATCTTTTTTTCGCCATTTTTTTTCGCCACTTTTTTTTCGCCATTTTTTTTCGCCGCCTTTTTCTGCTTCATTTTTAAAATCAAAGTAACCTGATTTAAAATTGTATCTTCAATTAACTCTGGTGTCTCCCAACCTTGCTCCTCCCAAGCATTTAATATTGTAGGGAATCCTGAACCAACATTATCTCCATACCCTACCATACGAAGCATTGATTGCATTCTCGGATTCCTGGCTTTTGAATTTCCTCCTCGAAAAATTTGCTCTTTTGGTATTTTTAATACTCCAGGATTGGTAATTTCAAATCCTTCTTCCGTCTTAATTACCTTTAGTGTCCCTTCCAACATATAATCTGCATGAATAATCATATTTACACAAGATTCCCTGACTGCTTTATGCAATGGAGTATCATCTTCTCTGACATATCCTTTTAGTTTAAAAGGCCTTGGTAATTCCGCTGTGAGTTTGGGAAGCACCTTTCCAAGGAAATTGAATACATTGTTTTCCCATGTACCGTCATATGTGATACGGTCATTCCAACGAATATCATCTGTTTTGTGAGATTCATCCCTATAATCCATAAAAATATTGTCAAATACATCCCGAACTGCCAACCCGTTCCCGAACATCATAAGTCCCGCCAATGTCAATCCCTCAATGCCTTTGTCCCTGTCTTGTTTATATCCTCCAAGCATCTCCAAAAAATGCTTATCATCATAGGTATTCCAAATATGCTCTCCATTTTCGTTTTGAAATCTCATACGATATGCACGAAGCGTATTGACATCCACATCATCCATTGAATAATGTTCCATTACTATATCATCTGCACCCTCTGCATTCTGGTCACGGAACATTGCCCGAATCTCTGCATTCGTACAATGGTAATCTCCCTCATGGTTCCTCTTAAATGTTCCTGTAAAAGGATTCATTCCAATGTATACCGGACGAACCTGAAAATTAGCTCGTGGAACATGAATCACTATGAGAGTAATCTCGTTTTCTGATACCTGAAATACATCTTCATCCTTTAGGATATTGATATTTACTTTATCAGAATTAATAGTGTTCCAAAAATCTTCCAATTGTTTAAAAGAATTTTCTATTCCTTGAATAATATAACGTTCTTCTGGCTTTGTTTTCTTTTTATTCTCATCCACACCGAGAATAATATAGCCTCCCTTGGTATTTGCAAATGCAGAAAAAGATTCATATACAGACTTTGGTACATTGCTTTCTGCTTTTTTGCATTCTACATCCACTTTTTCACCTTTATAAATTAACTGTTTTAATTCTTGCATGTCCATAGCGCTTTATCACCTGCTTCCATTCATGCTTTTCTTTCGATGCGCATCAAATCTACAGACACATTTTCAAAATTTTCTTTACATCCTCTTTCGTTAACGCAATATATGCATTCTCAAGGCCGCCAAAGCAAACCGCTTTCTCCGCCATTTTGTCAAAATATATTTCATCGATTCCAAGTTCTGACAAAGTCATCGGTATCCCGCAGTCTTTAAAAAACTTTTCCGTACGGTCAATCGCCTTTTGGGCCATGCAGAACTTATCTTCCATCTTTTCTATTTTCCACACATTCTCGGCATATTGACAAAATTGATCCACCGTTTTTTCATTTAATATATAACGCATCCATCGGGGCGTTACAATGGCAAGTCCCACCCCGTGGGTAATATCATAGTAAGCGCTCAATTCGTGTTCAATAGGATGACAGGTCCATGCGCCGCCCTTCCCTGCCGTAGGAAGCCCATTTAGCGCAAGAGTGCTTGCCCAGCTTAAATTTGCCCTTGCTTCATAGTTGTTCGGTTCACGCAGCGCAACCGGACAATATTGAATACAGGTTTTTAAAATACTTTCCGATATACAGTCTGTTAAAAACGCACCTGTATTCTTTTGAAAATACTGTTCAAATACATGGGACATAATATCTGCAGTTCCTGCCGCTGTCTGCATTGCCGGAAGCGTATAAAGATAAGTCGGGTCACAAAAAGATACCCGGGGTATCATATCATGAGAAGAAGTCCCCAGCTTTTCATTGTTTTCCATATTACTGATCACAGCATTTTTATTCATCTCTGAACCGGTTGCACAAATCGTCAATATCGTAATAATCGGCAATACCTCTCCAATCTTCGCCGGATCAACTACCAGATCCCACGCATCCCCATCATAACAGGCTCCTGCCGCAATGACCTTTGCCGCGTCGATCGTACTTCCGCCGCCTGCTGCCAGTACCGCCTGAACGCCGTTTTCCTTACAAAGCTTTACTCCTGCCCTGACAGATTCAATTTTGGGATTTGGTTCAATTCCCGCAAGCTCCGTAATTTCAAAATCACTTAACAGCTCCTTCACCTTGTCATAAAGTCCTGATTTTTTAATGCTCCCGCCGCCGTAAACCAACAATACCTTTTTTCCAAAAGGCAGCATTGCACTGTTCAGATCTTTGATACATCCTTCTCCAAAACGAATATCCGTATAGGCATGAAATCTAAAATTATTCATATTTGCTCCATTTCCGCGCTGCTTTTAATTCCATTTATCTATTCTGCGCATTCTATTCTTTACTTATTTTAACGTTAATCTTTCATTTTTCAAATTTATATTGCATGAAATTTCCATTTTTCACAAATCCAAAATCAGTGTACAATAAAACACCCATATCTGACGCCGTAATTTGGACCACGTTACATCCATACTCTTTCGCCTCGTTAACCACCCTTGTTAACAATTCCTTTGCAATTCCCTGACGGCGGTAGTCTTTATTCGTAAACATACTGGAAAGCAATCCTATCTTTCCGTTAGGGCATCCAAAATATGGCGGTTTCTCTATAAACGACATCCCGCTTGTACCGACAATCCGCTCACCATCAACCGCCAGCCATGATACAAAAGTGCCTTCCGCCATATGACGATTATAATAATCCATTAAAGCGGGTTTTAAATCTATCTGCTCTGTCGCTCCTTCTTCACGCAATTGGGCAATTCGCATTTCAATAAAAGTATCCAGTTCTTTTTTTGTTAATTTTTCATAGTGTATTGCCATATTTGTTCCCCTCTATATGCAGATTCTTTATTAAGTATTTAGAATATTTATCATTTTAACATATTTTTTTCTGTCTCTCCACAATTAAATGTAAAGATACAAATACAGGAAGTATAGACACTATGACGAATGAAGAATAAAATCCGGTTTATGAATTCAGAGGATTTCTGTTATAATAAGGTTGCTAAAATACCAGAGGCATCAGCATGGCTTTCAGATATATGGAAGAAAAACCAAACAGCTTTAACAGGAAAACAATCATCCAATTGTTACTTCCGAAAAAAAAAATTCTGTCTCTCTCCGGGAATCGTATGATTACTTTTTTGTTCATTGAGATACCAAAATACCTAGATGATACTGACTGAATTTTTTGGATAATCTGCTCCCTTCTGACTGCAATCTGTTGAAAGCCCGATAGGATTAAAGACAAATAAAACAGGAGCAAATCTGTTTTCAGCATACAGGTTTGCTCCAATTTTGTATAGGTATACACTATCTATCGTTTACGTTATTTCTATTTATAAATCTATTCATTTAATAAAATATTTTTAGTTAAAGAGAGAATACTTAGCAAAATTCAAATACAACAATACAATATCTTTAATTCAAACTTATTTCACTTGTCCATCAATCATATTAATGACACGTGTTGTATATTTACAGAGTTCCGGATTATGAGTCACCATAACAACCGCTGTATTGTTACATTTGCTGAGCTTAGTAAGGAGTTGCATTATTTCCACAGAATTTTTTCGGTCTAAACTGCCTGTAGGTTCATCAGCAAAAATAATTTTCGGATTGTTAATTAACGCACGTGCAATTGCAACTCTTTGTTGCTGTCCCCCTGATAATTGAGATGGCTTCAAATGCCGTTTATCCGTCAGACCTACATCCTCGATTATTTTATCTATCTTCTGCGTATAATCATTGACATTCTTATTGGCTATCTTCAATGGGAGAACTATATTCTCTTCTGCTGTAAGAATTGGTATAAGGTTAAAGAACTGATAAATAAATCCAAAATTGTTTATTCTAAGATCTGCCTGTTTATCAGATGACAATGCAGTAATATCATTACCATTAAAAATGACTTTTCCAGAATTAGGAGTTTCCAGCCCACTCATCACATAAAGCAATGAACTTTTACCCGCACCCGAAGGGCCCATTATCGCAACAAGTTCAGACCGTTCAATGCTCACATTAACATTTCTTAAAATTTGTGAACTATATTCTTTTCCATATGACAAATTTATATTTATTAAATCAAGTAAGCTCATAATACCACCTTTTCCTTCATTGGCTTTTCATAACTTTATGTTTTACATCATGTGAGTCTTAATATACCTGTTTTTATCTTCTCCTCCTACTTTCTTTATAATCACCATATTAACAATAACTAAAACAAAAATAAAAAATCCAAGAACACTCATTGATATTTTCCACGGGAAAAACACCGTTAAATCTGCATTGAATATTGCAGAAAAACTCTTTACAAAAACACTGAGAAGTGAAAATGAACCTATTAACCCTACAATTGTTGATAAAATCACAATTATCAATGTCTCCATTACAAACTCTTTATTTATCAATCTGCTGTTGCTGCCAATGGCATACAAAATAGCAATATCTTTCTTTCTTTTTCGTACTGAAGTAAGATAATTTCCTATTACCATGAGCAGTACAAGAAATGAAATAATCACAAAGAGTACATAGAATATCTCTGTCCCATTAAAAATACTATTTATCCATGATACCTTATAATCTGCCACTCGAAGAAAGTCCAGTTCTGTAAAAGAACATTTTTCTGCTATGGTCCTTTCATAAATATCAAAATCTACATTCTCTAATTTATTAGCAAATACTATTGCATCAAAATCATCTTTTATAAGATCAAGTATCTCATCTCTATCTGCAAAGATCAAACGTCCATCATTTACAATGCTGCTAAATATACCTTGTATTTTCAAGTGTAACATTTTTTCCTTATATGGTATCTGAATAATGTCACCAATCTTATAATGATTATCTATTGCAATCTGCTTACTTATATAACAATTTCCTTTTTCAAGAACTGAAAAGCTGTCTGCACCAATTATTTTTAAATTGCAAAATTTATCATAATATTCCGTATCAATTGCAAATATACGAAACTTCTTGTCATTTTGATTATAGTTATATACTGGTAACCATGTACATCCAGCAGAAACAGAGGAATTATTTATCTCTTTTACTATTTTGGTACAGTTTTCAATTGATGCCTCAGGAATGTCAATAATATAATCATGAGCATATGCCGTATCAACATATAATCCCACTGACTTTTCAGCACTTGAAAAAGTACCCATAAGTGCAGAAACAATCATTACACTGATGCTCACGAACGCAATTATTTTCTGGGCATTATTGTTACCTGAAACAGTGTTCTTAATTGCCAGAAAAAAACTCATACTATTATCAGAGCAGATCCTATCCAACAGCACACATAAAATATCAGTTATTAAAGGAGTAATTAGGAATACCGCCACCACTAATATGGCCCCTGACGTTACCATTAGCGCATATATTAGTATGTCATCTGCAATATAAACAAACATATTCGCACACAAGTATATTCCAATTATAAGAATAACTCCCATCATAAAACTTATTGTCTTTTTTCTTGTAGAAATCTGCCTGACCTCTGATGATACATTTTTTCTCATCATGCTGATCAACGAGTCCCCTGACAGTCCTTTGAGGGAAATGAATGTTGCAAAAAGGGGAATTAAAATACCTATCAAACCACCTATTACTGCAAACGAAAGCTTGCTGATAAAATATGGTCTGATATCAGCTATATCACCATTTGCATAAAAATAGCTCAGTAATAATCCACCCGCCGGAGCTAGAATTATGCCAATAATAATACCTGCTATTCCAACCAAAACATTTTCTTTAAAATATACTTTCTTCACAAATTGATCTTTTGCTCCTAGCATCTTCATAGTCAAAATAGTAGAGACTGCCTGTTCAGTCTTAATTATTGTAAAACTATAAATTAGATAGATTGAAAGCAAAATAAATATGGCAAGAATTGACCATAATAACATTGAAAAAGAATTATAATCTCTAGCAGATGCGTTCTGCAAATCATATACATTTTCAAACTCCGCACCCGGAATATATGAGTGTATCTTTGTCAACACATTAGACATATTATCAGGACTTGTATCAGTCATTGAAATCATCATCGAGTTATACATTGCATTTTCACCGTATACATTCCTTACAAAGTCTGCATCACCATACATCTCATAGTACGCCGCTATTTGGTGCATAGTCTTTTTGTATAAGCCGACAACCGTCAGTGTAGTAATTTCATTATTTATTACAAGCTGTACAGTATCGCCAACTTTAATATTATCTTTTAATGCTACCTTTTCGCTTATCAATATCTCTCTGCTACCCTGTGTTACATTCCTTCCTTCAGTAATAATTACTGCCTTATTTTCGAGATCTTGTGGCTGTGCACCTGAGAATAGAAAATATCTTACTTTTCCCCCAATATGCAGTTCCGCATCATAAGCTATAAAAGGAATAACATCCTTTACTGTATCAATATTCCTTATTTTTTCATACGTATCTTCATCATATGACTCTGATGACAGAAACGAAGCGGAATAATTTTGCTTCATCTGTTCTGAAACATTATTAAGCCTGTTTAATACTGTACTTTTTAACATCAGTATTGATATAAAAAATGTGACAGAAACAGCTATCATAACCATCTGAAAGATATTTATTTTTAAATTTTCTATAACGTTTTTTTTAATAAAACTGTCCATTTAAATACCCCTTTTAACATAATTCACTTTTCAGGATGGCTTAAATAATCAACTAAACACTTTGCTACAACTTGAAATGAAATAGCATATACCTACAGATTCTAAATTAGCCTATCTTTACAGTCGCAGAATTGCCTGAATTACCATCACGACCGTTACAGCATGAGTATGTACCTCCATCCCCAAGGCAAACCATGTCTTCCAGTTCTTCAAGTTCATTCAATGAAATGATCTCTCCATTCATGTACTCCATTATTTGTCACCTCCAATCTAACTTTATATATTCTTACCCTACATTTACATTTGCTGAATTACTTGAATTGCCATCACGACCATTACAGCATGAGTATGTACCTCCATCCCCAAGGCAAACCATGTCTTCCAGTTCTTCAAGTTCATTCAATGAAATGATCTCTCCATTCATGTACTCCATTATTTGTCACCTCCAATCTAACTTTATATATTCTTACCCTACATTTACATTTGCTGAATTACTTGAATTGCCATCACGACCATTACAGCATGAGTATGTACCTCCATCTCCAAGACAAACCATGTCTTCCAGTTCTTCAAGCTCATTCAATGAGATGATCTCTCCTTTCATATTTTCCACTGTTATCACCTCCTTTTGGCTATACATTAATGCAAGTATATACCACATTTCAAGATGCAGCAAAGTGTTTAGTTTCAGTTACTCATCTATTATATTTTATCAATTTAATAAATCTGATGATGAATAAACCATTTATCCAAAATATAAATAACAATGGAAGTAATCCTATCGCTATAGATAATATGGGTATCGCCGTTTTATCAAATGTAATACTGTGGAACTCTAATGCCATTCTATAAGCCCATCCTCCTGACAGAACAAATCCATAAATAATAAATCCAATTGCAATAGCTGAATATAACAAATCCCAGATATCGGCTTTAGCAATTGCCTCTTTACTAAATCCAATAAGTCCAAACATCCTTTTTCTCATATTCTGACGTTTGGCTATTTGCGTAAATATATAGTATCCGTCAGATAAATTAAATGGCATACTGCACGCCATTATCATAAATATATTGTTCAGCATTACCTTACTAATCAGTTCCATCACTATCCCGTCTTTGCAAACGTACATACATAAAAGGTATGCAAAAGCACCAACAGAAATATTAGTAAATATACCCGCTGCCATTATTATAATACGTTTATACCTTTCAACACTGTACATTCCCTTTATTCTTACTACCCATACCAATTTAAAACCACCGTATAGGTTCATTGTAAACTCAGAGGGTTGTAGTCCAAATTTTACAGCTGCCAAAATATGCGATAATTCATGGAGAATTATATTTATTATTGAAGATAATGCTGTCATGATCGCCCCAAGAAAATATGAATCCCTGAATTTCAAACTTTCAGATAAAAATATCATTCCCTCGCCAGATCTTTTTATTATGCTCACTACAGTACTGACAATAAAGAAAATTGACAGTATAAACCATATATTATACAGTATTATTATTAATTTTTTCTTTATCACGGAGAATTCTGGAAAAGTATGGTGAATTAACTTTTGGGAAAATGTCGTAATTTCACTTATCTCTTCTCTATCTCCACAAATAAGACCTGCTTTATTCATCTTGTTTAAGATACTGTACATGTCAATCTGTCTTTGAAACTTTTTATATACTTTACCAGCAATATCATCAAGTGTATGCTCACCATCCATTAATTCAATTGCAAAAAGTACTATCTCCAACTTGTCTTCCGGCACCATTATATACTTATCTGCATCTATACTTCCTACACTATAGATATTAATGTTATTCTTCTTCCATAGTAACCATGACGAAATGTCAGGCAAGCACTCTGGTGTTAAAAAACTCTCATTTACTTCGTTCATATTTATCTCCTGAATTTATTTATTATAAGAATATTCCTTATTTAAAGCATACAGGTTAATAACGAAGTTATTATATTCTTCCTTTTCCTTTTTGAGCTTAAGAATATTGAACATAAGCCTCTGCATTGCTGCTTCTACCAACCAACATCTTGTTTTGGCAATGCTATCTAATTTACCTGTTGAATTATAGCTAAATCCTTTGCAGTGTACAGTACATTGATTTCTAAGCCAGCAATCTCTGCATTCTTTAATATCCGCCCTATAATCTTTCTTAAACAGCTCTCTTATTTCTTCAAAGCATTCGCTGTTTCCGCCATTTATATCACCCATAACAAAATTATCGTCATGATAGAACTGATAACAGGGCAGTATTTTTCCGTCAGGCATAACGCTTATTGAGTGATAACCAGCACCACAAGTAAGAGACTTTCCTTTTTGTGCCATCTGACGAATAAGACTCATTATCTCAACTGAAATGAAATCATTACTACTTCTATACCGTTGAAAAAAGTAGTCAATTATCTCTTTCTCAATACTTTGTAGTATCTCCTTTTCATCAGCACTGATATGACATTCCTGTACAGGTGTTTCGGCAACACCTATTGTAGCGTAATTAAAACCAATACTACACAGCTCATCAAGCCATTCTCTTACAATCCCTTTTTTGAATTTTAAGATATGTATATGATTAAGAGTAATTTCACACCCTATTTTGAAATTCCTTTCTACAGGCAAGTTTTTGAAATTCTCATATATTTTATCGTAAACGCTTTTGAACGTATTGGATACTCTTGCATAATCATTTAGTTCTTTTGTTCCGTCTATACTCACTACCAAATTGACTTTATAGGCATTCAAGAAATCAAACATATTCTCATTCATTATAGTGCCATTTGTAACAATTGAATAATTAGGTGCTACAATACCGTTTTCTTTGCAATATCTATTACACCACATAATAAATTCCCTAATGCTTTCATACCCTAACATAGGTTCGCCGCCAAAAAAGTGTACCAAGTTAACACCATTTTCATATTTTGAACAAACATATTCAAAAGACTTCTTCATAGTATCAACTGACATCACCTTCCTTTCAGTGGAATGATATGTCCCGCTTTCAGCAAAACAATACTTGCAACTAAGGTTACAACACTCTGTAGTAACAAAACTAATTCTGCCAAGCCTTTTTCCCTCACAAGCAAAACTGTCTCTCTTTTCTGGGATATTTTTGAGGTTCGTTTCATAAAAGATGTCATAATCCTTGACAGCACACTTTATTTCAATAAAGTTTCCACTCTTAATATCATACATAATCTTCATTTCATCTTCTTTAAATACATGGTAACTCTTTTGCATTACATATTCCTCTACAATCAACTATTTAGTATGTTAAATATTTTCTCAAACTCAGCTTGTTCAACCTCATTAATTTCAGACAGCATACTGTCAATTATTTCAAGAAAGTCAACTGCTTCTGTGGTATTTTTAACTCCTGAACAAGCAAACAATTTTCTGGTTAGATTACGCCACAATTCTGAAATGACCAAAAATTCATCTGCCGAAGTTCTCAACTCATTTAAACCAAGCTTATCTGCCATTGAGGACAGCACCTTAGAAAACTCTTTGCGATAACAATAATCACTACCAGGTGTAAGCATGTCCCTGAGAGAAAGATAATACAATGTAAATAACCTTTTATTCACCTCAGAATTTTCATACCCATTGCATAAAAACTGTCTTATTACTGTATTATTTTTAATTATCATATCAAATACTTGAGAACCTGTGATTATCTCATTATTTTCATACTTGTTATCAATCTTATAAGATCTTCCCTTCATAAGATCAATACAATAATCTGACAATTTTTTTCTTAGTATATCTTTCTTGTTCATATTAATATATGTGGAGGGTATACTGCTACTTTCAATAATATAGTAACGTCTTTTCAAATCAAGCGGAAAAGTGTTCCCTTCAATGCATTGTTCAAACTTTTTTGATGTTACATATTTAAGAGCAACATCATTTTTACTTTTGAGGCTTATTGCCAAAACTTCATTTGAAAAATCATATCCACATATTATTGAATCTGACACACAGTGAATATCAATTTTTTTTTCCGGCGAAACTATGTCAGAAATTTTTCTTATATCAAATTCAAAAATCAACGGTATATTCTTATCTATGAAGCTTTTTACCACCTTTTTGTAATCATCGCCAAATTTTTTTATCTCATAATTAACACCAAGTGCACCAAGAATATTCTGCTCAAACTCAAAAGAAGAGCCTGAAAAAAGCATAAAATCAAACGGTATTTTTTTCAGCCTAAATCTGTAAACTGAAGAGTTCATAGCTTGACCGAGAACAAAGATATCATAGGAATCAAGATTAGTATTATAATATCTGAAAAAGTCGCGAAAACTGGTTATCCTACAGTAAGCGCCAAATATTCCAGCGGATATTCTAATCCTCAAATTTCACCTATAATTG